>NZ_QXIR01000020.1 GCF_003581585.1 Bacillus salacetis | reverse complement strand
GTTTCAATGACTTCTAAACATTATTTTTTAGGTGGGAATTTTTTCTTCATCAAGCTTTGAAGATCTTTATACCTTTTTCTTTCAACCAGTTTTCTGAATGTCTCAATATCCTGATCCTTTTTCACTATATAAGGTGTATAGATCTCCAAAATCTCATACAGCCTTTCTAATCCAGGTTCTAAATCTTCTTCAAGGAGGTTAGGAACTCTTTTTAAGTACCAATTCACAAAGTAATAATTGAACCTATTTTCCATATAATGACTAAGTAAGTCTTGGGCTTCTAAAAATCTTATCCTCTCTACTTCTAAATTAAAGTACTTATCGAAGAATTTCTTTGTAACAGTATTTGTTACTGAATTCATTACTGCAGCATAATAAAGGTGAATATCTAGATTTATAACCTTTACTTTATTTGAATAAAGTAAAAGCTCCTGAAAGAAAAGAGTATCCTGGCCAGCAGCTTCTTCAACCATTTTCAGATTATTGGAGCGCACCACCGATTTTCGTACAATTAACGCTTGTATACTTTGCGCCTTAAGTTCAGTATCAATCAGTACTTTCCTCGTATCTTTTATTTCCTCAGTTCCATTTACCCTTATTACTGGTGAATAGTAATTTAATCTCATTGATTGGTCATTTAACCTTAATATATTTCCTACCACCATATCAAGTTCAGGGTCAATTGTTGTTTCCCTTAATAAGTATGCATATCCATCATTTACTGCTTCGTTATCAGGATCGAGATAGGTAATGTACTCTGCAGAAGCGAGCTCTACACCTTTATTTCGTGGACGTGAGGCGCTTCCGCTGCCTCCGTCTTCGAATTTATATACTTTAACATTTGAAAAGTCTCTCTCTATCCTGTTTACCACTCTAATAGTATGGTCGCATGTTGACCCGTCATCAACAATGATAATTTCCATCTCAGAAAAAATACTGCTTCTCTGCAAACTCTTAAAACATTTATTTTCCAAGTATTTACCATTGTTGTATACTGGAATGATTAGAGAAAGTTTAAAATCTTTCCTCTGAATTACTTTCGTTGTTGACTCTTGTGCTGGTATTGAAACCTCAAACGAATCAATTGCGAATCCGTTTGGTAAACGTTCATTTTCCTCTAATTCAAGTAAGGTTCCAGAAGTGAAACTTTCAAACCAAAAAGCACTTCTGCCTTTATCCTTCAAAAGAGATATATAATCATACTCGATTCCTTCTACCATCTTTCCATGCTCAAAATAAGAGTCCTTAGAAATATAATCGGAATCCGTATACTTAAATCCGTTCACCAAGTCTTGAAGATAATATTCCTCGTAAAAATACTTATCATCAAAGAAGGATACCATGCTATAGGATGACTTCAAGCCATCGTTCAGCTCGCTTTCTTCAATTAATTTCTTATTAGGGTAGGATTGGATGTCAAACATTTCTTGAATCTCTGCAGTGATTTTTTTTACGACCACCAATATGCTTCTCTTATCCTCTTTAGAGTTTATCCCTAAACAATTAAGTATGTAGTTAAGCCTGTGGTAGGTAGTTTCTGAGGTAAAAACATTCCTAATACCCATGACCTGATGTTTATAAATTCCCACATCATCAAACGAGTTTATGATGTATGGAACTTCCTCTTTTGAATGCGTAAGAAATACATTCGGGAATTTGTTATTAATAGCCATGCTATAATTAGAAATAATAATATTTCCTAATGCTTGCAACTCATATACCCTATTGGCAAACATTGTTTCACTAGTTGTAACAGAGTTAAGATTAATTGCCCAATTGTATAATTTATGCACCTTTTGTACATAAGCATGGGATATAGCGGGTGATATATATTCTAGATATTCTTCCGGGAAAAAATAATCAATATTATTTAAATAGTAGTTTCTATCTAAAATCTGAAGGCCCTTGCCTGATTCCAATACACCTTCAAAAATCATCCTGGTATCTTTCTGGCGATGCGGGTACTTGTTATACCAAGAACCTGCAAACAAGACTTCTTCCTTTTTATAATCGTTCCTTATACCTATAGGGTTATGATAATGTGGGTTAACTCCAAAGGGAAGCAAATAAGCCTTGGTGTCTTTACAATCTTTCTCATACTCCTTAACTTTTTCAGATGCTGTTGTAAAGACCACGTCACATCTTTGTGCAATTCCCAAAAACCGCTCATAACTTACAGGGTCTTCTTTTGAGTAAAAAGCTACCTTTACATCTTCTTTAAAATATTCAAGTAAGGTAAATAATTCTCTTCTAACAGGAGATTTAGGGTTTCCTAGTCCCCTCCATTCATTATCCAATCCTCTCCAGGTAGTTGCTACAATAAGAAAGTCAAGCTTCCCCTTATATTGTTTATAATTTTCCCTTGTAAGGTAAAATAAGTTTGCTGTTCCATCAAATGAATTAAATAAAAATTCATCAGCAATAATTCCTATATTAATATTAAGCTTTCCAAAAAAGCGACTGCCGTTGCTTTTAGGGATAGCATCTAAAATAGGTTTAACCTCTTCAAAGAAACTTTCATTAGCAAGTTTTTCTCTTTCCTTCAAGTATTGTTGCAAAAATAGGTTATCCTTTGTGCTGAATCTACTTGTACTAATTCTCGCAGGATTGAGAAATCCCCTCCAGGTTGAGTCTTCCTTGGAAAGAGACTTTACTATATTTTTTTCCATTAAAATCTCATCCATTAATTGCTTTTTTAAACGTTCAAGGTCCTGCAACCTTTTATTTATTGATTTGTTATTCAATTCAGTTCCCCCTAGAGAGACTTTTTCTTAACTTCCAGTACTTAGATGTAATCTTACCTAATTTAGAATTTTTAAGTGAATTATACCTTTTAAGACTAACCTTATACTCTTTCAAGAGTTCTTCTTCTTTTTGGTATGCTTCCACTAATTTTCTCTTCATTATGACTTTTTCTTTCTTTTCATGTTCGATCTCGGCTTTTAACTTTTCAACTTCTTCTTTGTATTGAACATCCACATTAGAATTAACTCTATCCTCTGTTTTTTCTTCCAGCTGAATCTCTTCAATTGTCTTATTTAGTTCAGCAGTTTTCTTTTTCAAATCAATAATCTGCTTAATATAAGTACGTTCATTACTCGCAAGTGTAGATTCGAATTGTAATAATAGCTCACTGTCCAATTTAATAAAACTTTCATTATTGGACTGTCCCTCTTTTTTATAAACAACTCCTACCCATTTACCAAAAAATTTTATATCGGTGATTTTCATGTTGTCCCCAGAAAAATCCAGCAGATCCTTTAAATAATAGGTCTTTTTATGATCAAAGTAATCATTTACGCCAAAGGGAACAGTTACAATCAATTGACCGGTATCATTCAATAATTCGCTGGCCTTATTTATGAATCTCATAGGGTCTGCTATATGTTCCAATATTTCCCCCATAACTACACTGTCATATGTCTTACCCTCGAAATCATAGTCCATAAAATTGGATGTTTCAAAAATAACATGCTTTTTAGTATCAGGCGATTCTTTTTCCAAGGCATCTTTTGCATAACTTATTGCCTCTTCCATTAAGTCCAATCCCAAAACATTTTTTCCTTCTCGACCTAAGAGAATTGGAAGGAGCCCTTGTGAACAACCTATATCTAAAATCTCTTCTCCTTTGGCATTTTCTAACAGCCAATGTATTCTTACTCTGACTTTCTCTCCAAACTCTTTCCCTAATTCATTAAAGTATGCCTCATAAATTCTATCAATTGGTTTTTTCATAAAAGCCTCCAATTATCCCTTAAAGGTTATCAACTGTGATAAGATCTGACTTCTCTGCCAGCCTTTCACCACTTGCTGTTTTTATAAAATAGGAGATCTGATACGTTCCCTTTGTAGGAACTTTGTATGTCAATGTGTTGTCTTTCCCATATGGCAGCTTTTCTATCACCTTGTTATCGCGCTTTATATAGAAAGCAAACTCCAAATTACTCGGGTCACTAACTTTAACCTTAAAATTAATTTCCCCGTTTTCAAAACCTACAGTAGATCCGTCAAATACTAATCCCTTTCCTATTAAGACTTCCTTAATAGGATAACTCAATAATTCCCTGTGCTCATAACTTAACACAAGGTAAACATTATAAATTTCCGGCTTTTTCTTAGCTAATTCATTTAAATCTAACTCATATTCTTTGTCAAAATGTTTTCTCACATCTTTATTAGCAGCAGATTTAAAGACTATACTGGTCTTTACACCAGGAGGTCTTTCCGTTAATTTCAATGTGAACCTCCAGTGATGTTCTTCTATTTCTTCTATAGAGATCTCCTCTAGATTGATCTTGTACATAATATAAAGAAGCTTTTTCACCAAATAGTCAGGGAAAGCCTGTGCAATTTCACCGTGTGATTTAATTTGATTATCTATTTTAGTTTCAACTTTCCATTCATGCTCATTAGTCCTCTCCAAAAAAGGAACCATGTGCATGTTGTATTGCGGATCATTTTCAGAGGTTAAACAAAATATATCAGTATATTGAACATCATTAATCTGTTCAAGTATTAGCTGATTTAACTTCTTTAAGTTATCCCCCCTACTCTCATCTATACCCAATAAATAATCTGCGGTTTCTAAAGAAGCTTTCGTAATATAATTGCCAATATGGATTTGAGGGGCTCCTGCAACTGAATAACCCAAGTTATATTTCAAGCTGAAATACAGGGCAGCACTGCCTCCCTTTGAAGATCCAGCACATATGACGTTTTCAGGTTTTACTCCAAGCTTTCTGATTGTATAAAATATTAACGAAGTTACTGAAGTTTCAACCTCAAAAGACATGTTTTCTCCAATATAATAACACCCTCTAGGTCCATAAGAGTCCAGTATAAATAACTTATGACAATCCATGTTCCTTAGTGTCTTCATATAATTATATTTTTTTTCGCCTTTCTCATTAAATCCTGAAAAGACGATTACTAGGAAATCCTTTTGAGATTCGCCCTCTTCTAATACATAGTTTACTGGCAGAGTTGATTTATACTCCTGTTCATTGAATGAGAACATATTCACCTCTCCGATCTCTTTAGCTTAATATCAACATTACTGCTGAAGCTAGCAGGACAAAAAGCATCCCCGCTGGTTTAACAATATTTCTTAACAGAAGGCCATTTCCCCTCTTCGGTTTATTGCTTATTTTGGTATATTCAACCTGCCGATTAAGCATTTCCTGTTTATACTCTTTTTTTTCTTTAGCATTCAGGTCATTAAACCATGAGATAAAAGCAAGGTATTCTTTAATAACCTCGTTAACATCTCCCATTCTTTTCATATGACCATAATGCATCCAAATTACCCGCTCACAGAAATTCTTTACTTGTGAAGCTGAGTGGCTGATGAAGAAAATAGTCTTACCCTCAGCTTTAAACTCCCGCATTTTAGCCATGCATTTTTCATAGAAAGTGGAGTCCCCAACAGATAGCGCTTCATCAATAACTAATACATCGGGATTTGTGTGGACTGAAATAGCAAAACCTAACCTTGATTTCATACCACTGGAATAATTTTTCACCGGTTGATAGATGAAATCGCCAATATCCGCAAAATCCATGATAGCAGGTTTCAACTTTTCTATTTCCTGTTTATTTAACCCGTGCATTAAACATTTTAATTCAATATTTTCAATTCCTGATAAACTGGCATTCAGTCCTGCAGAGATTGCAATCAATGAAGTTTCCCCATATATCTCAATCCTGCCTTCACTTTGTGGAATTACTTGGGATAAAATGTTCGATAGGGTCGATTTTCCCGATCCATTAAGACCAATGATTCCGATGGTCTCTCCTTGATAAACTTTGAAGGAAACATCCTTTACAGCACAAAACTGTTTTTTAGTCTGTCTCTTTTTTGCAAAGACGAGATCCAATAGCTTATCAGACTGCTTTGAATACATATTGAATTTTTTTGAAACATTTTCGAATATTACTTTCTCTAACATAAGTATGACTCCATTCTCCTATAAATAGTCTACAAAACTATCCCTGAATTTCAAATGCACTCTGGAACCGAAATAGAGTATAACAAAAGTAAGGAGCCAGAAATATATTGCGTATACCGGATCCTGAAAAAACCACTCTTTTGCAAAGATAGTATTCCTAAATCCTTCAATAATATAAAAGAAAGGGTTTAGTTTCAAAATATTTTCGAAGACCTGAGGAAGCCTGCTTGTATCCCATAAAATCGGGGTTAAATATAAAAGCATCCTCATCAAAGATTGAAGCAGCATCTGATAGTCTCTAATTAAAGTCGCAATGGTAGAGCTCAAAAGTGTAAAACAAAAAAGAAAAATATATAAACACACCAAATAGTAAGGCAGTTGGATAATGTACCAGCCTGGGTTTACCCCGTAGACCATAAGGATAATCATCAGAAACAACAGCATAAATACAAATTGAAAACTATTGCTGAAAATCCGGATAGTAGGCAGTACACTGATCGGGAATTTCATTTTAGAAACTAAACTGACTTTAGAGTAAATACTGTTAGATCCCTGGATTATAGAGGGACTAATGAAAAACCATGGAATCAATCCGACCAACAGCCAAATAAAAAACGGGATCTCTCCTACAGGCTGACCGCCCCTGATTCCAAGCCCAAAAACAAACCAATAAATAGTTACTTGGATTGTTGGATTCAATATCTGCCATAAGACTCCAAGATAATGGATTTGGTACATTCCTTTTATCTCGTAAACGGCAAGCCTGAATATCAAGTTAATATAATATACTTGTTCAAGTAAAACAGTCTTCATAGAGTTCATAAAATTGGCATCCTTTACTTAATACTTCAATCAGCTAATTTTCTTATAGATATTAAGGAAGATTTCTTTCTCCTCTTCCCAGTTATACTTATCCTTGGCTTCAATGCTATGTTTACTCATTTCTTCCCTGACATCAGGGTTATCTAAAAGATAATTAACCCCTCTGGCAATATCTTCTGGATCATGGGAATCTACACAAACACCAACTTTTTCTTCTTCAATAACTTTTCGTATTTCCGGAAAGCTGCACGCAACTGAAGGAACCCCGCTCATCATATATTCAAATAACTTGTTTGAGGAAGCTGAGTAATGGTTGAAACATACATTATTTAACACTTGGAAGCCTAGATACGCATTGGGAGTATATCTATGAAGTTCATCCAGAGGCACCTTTGGAATGAACTTTATTTTATCTTCAAGCCCTCGCCTACTCACCATCTCTTGTAATTTTTGCTTTATTTTTCCATCACCGATAAAAACCAAAGTACCTTCCTTAAATTCAGGAAAAGCTTCAATAAGATTTTCAAGTCCTCTTCCAGTCTGGACTCCCCCTTGATAAAGAAGTATCTTTTCATCCTCCTTCAACCCAAGCAGGCGGTGCATATCAATTTTGTTCGCTGTCAAATTTTCTCTCCTGAAAGGATAATTATGAACAACGTTTGGATAGAAGCCATATAACTCTTCATTAAATTTGGCTCTAGTATCGTTTTCTACAATCATGGTATCAATACGTTTAATAAAGAATTTTTCCATCATCCCATAGATTGGGCTGTTGTAACCAGTTCTGCTTGTCTGAACTTCATGTGAATCATAGACGAGCTTTTTCTTCTTGCTTCTCAGCTTAGCACTTATATAAGCTTGAGGCAGGGTATTTAAATCATTAGCATGATAAATATCGTATTTCTTGCTTCTTCCTGCTTTGATCATTCTCAGGATTATCGATAATCTTATTAGAATTACTCGTCCCTTTGAAGAAAGTACCGCAAGACCTACCGCCCCAAAGATAAGCGTTAATATCGGAAGAAAATAAAGTAAAGCTGCCCCTATAAATAAAGGGAATAAAAGTAACAGCTTATTATTCACAAGTTTAGACTTTAAATTTTGTAAACCCTTAAGAAAGGAAGGATATCGCTGGACCCTAATAACATTGAAATTTTCATTATATTCTTCAAACATAGGTAGGTCGGGGTCACTTGGGTCATGGATACAAACTAAATCGACATGAAAATTATCATTTGAAAGTGCTGTACATTCTCTCAATACCCTGGCATCATTAGTAAAATGGTTCCAGACAAACATACATACATTTTTTTTGGGATTAGTATTCAACTTTATTTCCACCTTGTTTCTCTACGATTTTTATAAGTTTTTTAATATTATCTTCCCACAAATAATTATTCTGAACCACTTTTCTACAGTTTTCTTTCATCTTCCCTATTTCAGCTTTATTTTCTCTTAAATATAGAATTTTAGAAAATACATCTTCAGCCGTTCTACTTTTGCTTACCAGTCCAATTTGATTGTCGGTGATTAACTTTTCAGAGGTCCCTGAAACAATACCCACCACGGGTACCTCACACGTCATATAATCAATTAGTTTTCCAGGCAATACAGTTTCAAACACTTCTTTATCCGTGAGTGTCACTATTCCAACCTTATGTTCTGAAATGATTTCAATACAATTTCTTCTTGTAGTAGGATTAATGATATTGACGTTTGTTAACTTTTCATTTTCAACAAAAGTAGTAAAATCTTTCGTTTTATATCCATATCCGATGACAGTAAACGTGATACCTTCTTTGAAAAGTTTAGTTGCCAATTGCTTAATTATCTCAATATCCTGAGCAAGGCCGAGATTACCCGCATATATTACTGAGAATTCTTTAGTGGATTTTTTGGCAATTTCTAATTCTTCTTTTGTTGCTCCATTTGGGATGAAAATTATATCCTCTTTGGTCTTACGACTTAATTCTGTTATATGATTAACAAAGCCTCTACTATTAACAATAATCTTATCGGCAGCATTATAAAGAAATTTTTCAAACATTGTGAGAAGCCTAATTATTCCCTGATGGTTGAACTTGCCTACCCCTTTTAACGAGTCCGGCCATAAATCCCTTACCTCTAGGTACATTTTTGCTTTTAAGATACGCTTAGCAAGTAAACCCACGACCCCCATAAAAATAGGTGGAGATGATACAAGGATAATATCAGCTTTCTTCCTATACTTAAATATAAACAAAAGCATTTTCACAGTTATTTCAAGGTAATAATATAATCTCTTTATCATATTCGTTCCTAATTTATTCTTCTTATCACTAACTCCAACACGATAGATCAATGAATTGTTGTTTAACGGTTCATGGTCCCAAAACTCAGCAGACTTGTAAAGGTTTTTATTAGGATAGGAAGGTTCTGTTGTTAGCACCTCTACTTCATATCCTTCCTCTGCTAGCAGGGTATATATATTTTTCATCCTATTTCCGGCACTTCCGATCACAGGATAAAAATTTTGGGTGATAATTAAAATTCTAACCGTCATTTACTCCGGCTCCTTAATATAGTTTCTCAGCACTTTTGCTATTTTATCACACTTTGAATTTCATGATAAGTTATGTACTCAATTGTAACAATTGCAACCTAAGTAAATAAGACACGTTGAGTCTTATGACTCAACGTGTCTATAATGTGGAAGTTTATACCTTATTTTATTTCATACTCACTAGTTTTTTTGAATTAGAAGGGTAGTTACCAAAGTTAATGTATGTGAATTCTTCTGGAGCATTCTTCACAATGTTCTTCGTATCAAAAATAATTTTATTTTTCATCCCACTTAATTTATCCCATTCCATGTCTTTAAATTCATTATGATCGGATAAAATAACAATCAAATCTGAATCAGCAACCGCTGTTTCCAAGTCTTCTTCAACGAAGTCCTTTTTTACATGAGGATCAAAAGAACGAATTTCAAATTTTTGTTGCTCTGTAAGAATATCTTTGATCTCCATCGCTGGACTTTCTCGAATATCATCGACATTTCCTTTATATGTTAAACCAAAAATTGTGACTACTTTACCTGCTGTCTTATGCATCAAGTCATTAATTTGATCAACCACATAATAAGGCATTGAAACATTAATTCCTCTAGCAAGGTTGATTAGATTAGCAGTTTCAGGAGCTTTTGCTACAATGAAATATGGGTCTACCGCAAGGCAGTGGCCGCCAACCCCTGGTCCAGGAGTATGCAGGTTAACACGAGGATGTTTATTAGCCATTTCGATCACTTCAAGTACATCAACTTCTAATTCATGGCAGACACGTGTTAGTTCGTTTGCAAGAGCGATATTTACATCTCGGAATGTATTTTCCATTAGTTTGGACATTTCGGCTGCTTTTGCATTAGTCTTAAGTATTTCACCTTTAACAAACGTTTCGTATACTCTTGCCCCTGCATCTGAACAGGCGGGTGTAATACCACCGACAATTCTGTTATTAAATACCATTTCATGCATAATTTGCCCTGGGAGTACCCTTTCCGGACAATGGACAAGGAAGATATCTTCACCAATAATGAACCCTGCCGCTTCAATTAAAGGCTTAACATGGTCATCCATCGTACGAGGAGCAATTGTCGATTCAACGATCAAGACATTCCCTTTACTTAATGTAGGAATAATTTTCTTAACTGCATCTAATACATAGGTTAAATCACATGATTTATACTCATCATTATTATTTGGAGTTGGTACCGCCACAATATAAACATCAGCATTTTCAACTTCGAGCGAAGCTCTAAATTTATTATTCGCAACCACTTCCTCCAGCGCTTCTTGTAAGCCTGGCTCTTCTATATGGATTTGACCATTATTTAAAGATTGAATTACTTCTGGTTTTACATCGATACCAACCACTTCAACACCATGCTTAGCAAACATTATAGATGTTGGGAGCCCGATATAACCTAAACCAATTGTACAAATTTTCATTTTTATCCTCCTAAAAAGGCAATTAAAGTAAGTGAATAACATGACTAGATTATCATAATGAATTCATTTATACAATCATAAAACTTACTCATAATATACCCGATAAATTTTTTTCCGCTTGTAATATCTTTTACTAACCTGTAAAAAAAACAAGATGTTTATAACGGTAATTATTACCTATCTATTTAACAACTACCATAATTCCTGAATAAGAAACTAGTTCTGATAAATAATAATCTAGCCCCTTTTGTATAAAAGGAAAAGTTCCAGATTTAATTTCTGTTAAGATTACCACAATCATTACATAATATTAATAGAACAACCGTACAAAAATAGTATATATACCCAAAAAACCCAGTGAAATCTTATAAGTGGATGTTTAAAGGATATTATAGGGATAACTAAATTTAAAATTTTTGTAATATTTGAATAAGGATAAGATTAAGGGCTACCTTAGTATTGAATGTAATGCAACAAAAACCTCTATAAATCACGCTAGTCCTTGATTCCTTAGGTTTACAAAAATATCTATTTTAACTATACTAAACTAAATTATTTTACTCCAAGTGAAAGGGTGTAAATAAGTGGATTTATATAAAAAGTCTAATAGAAAAATAAGATTGGAAATCGAAGGTCTGCGCGCAGTAGCTGCTCTTCTCGTTGCTGTTTATCACATCTGGCTAGGAAAAGTGTCCGGAGGAGTTGATGTATTTTTTGTTGTCTCAGGTTTCCTGATTACTACCTCGCTTTTATCTCAATTTGAGAAAACAGGGAAAATAGATTTACCGGGATTTTTAATCCGTCTATCTAAAAGACTGTTTCCTGCTGCATTTACCGTTCTTTTTACAGTTGTTATCGCCTGTATTTTCTTTTTACCTGAACTCAGATGGAGCCAGACGGTTAAAGAAGCCCTCGCATCTGCATTATATTTTCAGAACTGGATGCTGGCTCAAACATCTGTCGACTATCTTGCTCAAAATAGTGAGGCAAGTCCTTTCCAACATTTTTGGGCGATGTCCATACAAGGTCAATTCTATATCATTTGGCCGCTGCTATTGCTTATTTCAGTATTGCTGGCAAAATACATTTTTAAAAAATCAGTTCGTTTTTCGTTTTTAATTGTTTTATCTGTAGTATTGGTGCTTTCATTGAGTTATTCAATTTATCTTACAAGTGTTAACCAGCCATGGGCATATTTCGATACGTTTACAAGAGTATGGGAATTTAGCATGGGCGGAATATTAGCTCTTATTATTGCCAATATTTCTCTAAAAAAGTCAGTCAGCGCTGTTTTAGGATGGATGGGGTTGATCGGTTTAGTAAGCTGCGGCCTTCTATTGCCGGTTTCATCTGTGTTTCCTGGTTTTGTTGCATTATGGCCAACTTTAAGTGCTGTATTTATTCTTTTGGCAGGAAACCAAGGAGGAAAATATGGTGTCTATTCGTTTTTAAGTCATAAATCCATGGTGACATTCGGCGGATTATCATATGGCTTTTATTTGTGGCATTGGCCTCTACTAATCTTCTATTTTGCTGTTACCGGTAACGAGAAAGCAAATTTATTAGATGGTATCATTATCATCCTATCAGCTATATTACTTTCATATTTAACAACTACTTTCATAGAAAAGCCAATTAGAAATAGTGCTAAGTTGGATACAAAACTAAAGACTGCAAAGGTTTCTTTATCCTTCCTTTTGCCTGTAGTCTTTCTTGCTGGTGGATGGTATTTCACAATAAAGCAGATGCAATCCGTTGAACAAACTTCAGCAATTCCTCTTACTGAAATTTCTGAAGAATATCCAGGAGCAGTTTCTTTAAAGGATGATTTTAATCAATCGGTTGAGGAAGGAAAGGGATTTATACCAAGAGCAATTCAAGCCAGAGATGATGTTCCCAGAGGCTACAAAGACGGTTGTCACCAAAAACCAGGTGACCCAGAGGTTCTAGAATGTAAGTATGGATCTACAGATAATCCTAAATACACCATAGCATTAGTGGGGGGGTCTCATTCTGCACATTGGCTTCCTGCTCTTGAAGGAGTCGCCGCCAAAGAAAATATTATGATATTAAACTATACTAAAAGTGGTTGCCGCTTCTCAGATGGTGATGTTGTTGATGACTGTGCCGACTGGAATGGCGAGTTAATGGAAATTCTTCGTTCAAAAAAACCTGACCTGGTATTCTTACCTGCTGATGTGGGAGCAAACCCAAATGAGGAAGTGCCTAAAGGTTATATTAAGAAGTGGGAAGAGTTGGATGAGGCAAATATTCCGGTTTTCGCTGTAAGAGACAACCCATGGCCAAAATTTGATGTTCCTTCCTGTATAGATGAGTATGGGGAAAACTCCAAAAAATGTCTAATAGACCGAGGGAAAGCTGTACCTAAAGAAAGCGCTTGGAGTAAATTAAAGACTCCTCCCAACAATGTACATTATGCTGATTTAAGCGATTATTTCTGTGAAGAGGAATATTGTAAGCCTATAGTTGGAAATGTACTGGTTTATCAGGACAAAAACCATATTACAGCAACCTACTCCCAAACCTTAGCACCAATATTAAGAGAATATTTAATGCCTGTTTTAGAAGAGGAAACAGGAATTTAATATGTATTCGCGTCAAATCCCCTTTCGCCTTAAATTTGGCCAAAGGGATTTTCTATTAATTGACACAGTTGTTTAGGTCCCTTATACTCTAGGTACCTAAACAACCAAAGGGGTGGCAGCTTTGTTAGGACAAAAAACTTTCAAAGGGGAAAAGATCCTCAAATATATCTTTAATAAATCAGAGACAAGCAATCATTTAGTTGTAGTATTCTCAGGGTTTTCAAAACCCGGCGTTCCTGCTAGATACAATTATATGCGTACATTAGATGACATCGATTGTAATAAGCTTTTTATTCTCGATAGCTATGGTGAACGAGGCGTTTATTATATGGGACTAAATAGAGATCAAAGTATAGATATTTCTGTAAAGATGTTAATTGATGACATTTGCGAGAAAAATCAGATCAGTTCTGAAAATGTTATTACTGCAGGATCCAGCAAAGGTGGATATGCATCAATTTATTTCGCTTTCAAATATGGTTATGGTCATTGCATTGCAGGTTCTCCACAAAGTCAAATCGGGAACTATCTTCTAGAGGAAGTCGATTGTGCAAATGTTGCAACTGATATATCAGGTGGAGCAACTAATCAGGATAAACAATATTTAAACAGTCTGTTATTTAATGTTATTCAGAATACTCCTTATCAACCGAACATTAATATCCACTTAGGCAAAGGAGAAGAGCATTACTCTAAACATGTAGTTCCATTGATTCAATGGCTAGATAAAAAGGGAATAGATTATAACCTGGACTTAGGTGACTATTCAAAACATGCTGAAGTAGCTACTCATTACCCTCCATTTTTGATTGACCATGTTTCCAAAATTGTTAATTCTTAATATAAAATGAAAGGCAGCCAATTCATTTGTGAATTGGCTGCCTTTCATTTTAAAGGATACCTTAAAACAATTTCCGATACATGCGACAAATGGAAAACTCATGGATACACATCCCTTTTCCATTAATTATTTTTATGATTGATGGAATGGGCATGTAAGCGCAACCATATACTAATCCTGCCAAAACTCCCCTTGTATCCATTTTTGGCCAGGCGTATAATGACTTCTTGGATATAATAAACAGTAATTATTAATCATGAATCTACATACATAAGGGGGATTTCTTCATTATATGAAGAAGAAACAATCTTGGCTGTCCGTTCAGTTCTTTGTCATCATGTTTACATGGGGTATTTTCATTCCATACTGGACAGCATGGCTCGTGGAAAGTAAAGGATTTTCAATCGCAACTGCTTCTTCCCTTGTCGCTGCCGGCATGATTGCCCGTTCGTTCTCAAGTTTTTATTTATTCCCGACACTCAGCCAGCGGTTTCCACTTGGAAAGCTCGCAAGAATTCTGGTGGCTGCATCCGGCGTTTTGCTGCTGCTGTTCTTCCCGCTCAGTTCCTTTTTCGGAATGATGGCATGCATGGTCCTTTTCAGCCTGGTCTATCCTATGCTGATGCCGCTTGTTGAAAGCATGGCCGCCGTCATGATGAAAAAAGACAGCATTGATTATGGAAAAAGCAGATCCTGGGGATCAATCGGATATACTTCCGCCCTGCTTTTAGCCGGTGTGATCACGTCGGTTTACAGTGAAGGAGCCATCATCTACATAATGTTTGCCGGGATCATCACGATCCTGCTGTCTTCATTGATGAAGCTTCCTGAATCCATGAGCGAGCCCCGCGGTCAAGAAAGAATGTCTTACCGCAGTTTGTTGAAGTCAAAAAAATTCATGCTGGCCATGGGTATCGTGATTTTTACGATGGGAACCCACGCAGCTTACTATAACTATGGCGTATTGTATTTGAAAGAGCTTCATGTCAGCAACATGTATATCGGCGTCCTGCTGAATGTAGCTGTCATTGCAGAGATCCTGTTCTTTGCTCTTTCTGACAAATTTTTAAAAAGAAAATCGATTTCGGTCATGTTCATGACCGCCAGTTCAGCCGCCATCCTGAGATGGACAATGCTGTTCATGTTCCCGAGTGTCGCGATGTTCGTTGCAACGCAGCTGCTTCACGCATTCACCTTCGGACTCACTCATTATGCGTTCATGAGGCTGGTCTATGAGGAACTGGAAAGCAAGGACCTGCCTGCCGCCCAAGGTGTCTACACAGCACTTGGCTCCGGCTTAAGCACTGCTGTCTTGACGTTTGTCAGCGGATTCCTATACGAGTATGCATCAGGATATGCCTTCCTCGGTATGGGAATAGTGGCGATTCCAGCAGTGGTGATCGGCGGAATCATGTTTGTTAAATACGAAAGGAAGCCTGTTGTGCAGAGGGCTTTTCGTTGATAGAAGGAAAACCAGTCCGAGTTGGGCTGGTTTTTTTGTGGGGGAAGTGCATTGATGGGGTCTGGCGCCTGCACGGGGTTGCTTTCGGCGGGGTTGTGAGAACTTTCGGCGAAACCGGCCTCCCTTACGGCGGTTTCGGGTGTGCTTTCGGCGAAACAGTCCTTACTTACGGCGATTTCGTGGATACTTTCAGCGAAAAAGTCCTCCCTTTCAGCAACTTAATGAAACTCACTCAAAAAAACCCAGCTCGCAGTCTGGGCAGGGGGTCCTATCGACGACTTTTCAGTATCAACGAGTTCTGTACTTCTATCATCGACTTTGGCCATTCTATCGACAAGCCGGGGCATTTCTATCAATCCGCTGTCCCTTCTTCTGCAATCTTTTTCAACTCAACTGCCCGGCCAGCAATGAAGTTCCTCATATATTTTTCCAAGAAGAGTTTGTCTGCGAGGCTGCCGAGCGGACCCAGAGGGGATTTATACTGAAACCTGTCAATCATAAGGGTTCCGCCTTCTTTTTCAATGGCTCTTTTCGTAAACTTTGTTGCTATTCAATATGAATTTCAAATAATATCCTGTTAATCGCCGTAAAAACCCCGGTGAGCAGGAAAGAAAAGAGCTGCTCGTTCTTTTTTGGGAGTAAAACCTTTGTATACAGGGGAAAAATCCGGCACCTGGGATTTTTCCGAAAGCAACAATATATGCGAAAACAGCCTTTTCAATAAACTGATGTGTATGTTCAAAGGAATGAAACGCACCCTTGACCATGATATCGACGAACTCTGTTGGTTTTTCCATGGAGGTCACTTTGGCGGTGAGCCTTTGTTTTATTCCTAAGTGTACGGCTTCCCAGGTAACAATGTCCCCCTCTTCCAGCAATCCTTCCGTCACCCCGCCCACTGCTTTTTCCTTCGTCTTCGATGTAGTTTGGGTGTGGACGTCGATACTCCGGGCAAGGTCGAAGCACAGGTTGATTGGGGCTTTTATGAATTGTTGATGGTGGATGACAGGCATTGGTTACTCCCCTTTCAAAAAAATTACAATTTTCAAAATTTTTATATCTTTTCTCTCCGCTCCACGCTATAATTATCTCATCTGAATAAAGGGAGATATCACTTTGAAAAACCTTATCTTTAAGACTTTTGGCGTTCCAAGTTGGAGTTTCTTGATTGGTTTCTTGTTTGTCATTCTGTCCGGTTTTGGCGGGCGGATCGCCTCTTCTCTTTCCAGGCAGGGCAGTGAAGAGGTTTGGATGGTTTCGGAAGAACTGACACGTGCTTGGACCTACATTCCTTTAATCGTTGGGATTGCATTTTTAACCCTGGCTGTCAGTACATTTTCCATCACTTATTATTTTTGGCAGAAGCGCAGAGGGGAATTGGACGCCGGATTGTCTTAAAGGAGAGATGCATATGAAGCATATCACCATTGGATTGGTATTGCTATTATCAAGTGCAATCATGTATAGTGCGGCACTGATCGCAGCCTCCGTATATTCCCTGGTGTTGACAAGGGATGGCGGTGAGGGCTGGAGCACAGAGTATGGAGTTTACGGCACGGCCCTAAGAGAAATTGGCACCCTGCCGATAGCACTCGCGATTCTGTTTGGATTAATCGGCGCGGGTATTGTGATTGATTCTGTTAGAAAAACCAAGATATGAGTACATGACTGCTGTTGAAGCGGTCGTTTTTTTGTTTTTCCCGCGGGTGAGTATTCGGATGCATTGTGATAAGGGGTGGTGCTTCTATCATCGAGTTTGCGGGTTCTATCATCGAGTTCCTCTCTCCTATCAACGACTTTCTCGTTCTATCAACCACTTCCCCTCTCCTATCAACGACTTTGCGGGTTCTATCGACGAGTTTCGCACTCCTAACAACGACTTTGCACCTTCTATCAACGACTGCTTTTTTCACGATACGCAAGCAGCAAAAAAAGCCCGGACCAAAGTCCGGGCTCCTCTATTTACCCCTTCAATGACCCAGCCATCATGCCGGCAACGAAATAGCGCTGCAGGAAGATGTAGGCGATGACCATTGGAGCTGATGCAATGATGACGCCTGTGAACAGCATCGGGTAGTTGGTCATGTACTCGCCTTGGAATTCAAGCAGGGCGAGCGGCAGGGTTTTGTAGTCGCTGTCGGTGATGAACTGCAATGGGTACAGCAGGTCGTTCCAGTTCATGACGAACAGGAAGATGGCTGTAGCCGAAATGGATGGCAGTGACAATGGAACCGCGATTTTCCGGTACATCTGCCAGTTTGAGGCGCCGTCGATCCGGCTCGCTTCAAACAGTGTGCTCGGCAGTGATTTCATGAACCCGGTTAAAATGAAGACCGCAACAGGCAGAGTGACGGATATATTGACTAAGATCAGTCCTGTCAAACTGTTGGTCAACCCAAGGTCAAACACGAGCTGGTACAGCGGAATCATGTTTACCTGAGCCGGGACCATCATCCCAAGCGTGAACAAGCCGAACAGGATCCTCCCCGGCCAGCCGGACATGCGCGTGATGGCAAATGCGATCAAACTTGAGAAGAACAAGGTCATCCCTACGGAAATCAGTGTCACGATGACGCTGTTCCAGAAGTAGGTGCTCATGGACTCCTCCGTGAACATTGTCAGGTAATTATCAAAACCAAAGCTTGCCGGCAGTCCCAGTACATCTTTGTACATTTCGGAAGTTGATTTGAATGTGGCAAAGAAAATCACTATAACGGGAATGATGATCAGCAAGGCATAAATGGCGCTTAGAACGCCTTTCGTCAGCTTCAAGAGCTTCCCCCTCCTTATTTATCTCTATAGAAAAATCAGCCCGCTGCTCTGTCGGACCGCAGCACTTTGAATTGAAGGATCGTTATGATGGCGATGACGATCATGAATATGACGGATTCCGCTGAAGCATATCCGAATTTAAAGCTTTGGAATGCCGTTGAATAAATCAGTGTAGCCAGAATTTCGGTTGCGTAGTTCGGGCCTCCGCGCGTCATGGCAAAAATCAGGTCAAAGGCCTTGAATGACTGGATGGTCGTATAGGCGACAACAATGGTAGCTGCCGGGGCGACAAGCGGCCAGGTTACGAAGCGGAATCGCTGCCATTTGGAAGCTCCCTCGATTTTGGCTACTTCGTATAAATCGTTCGGTATGTTCTGCAGCCCGGCGACGAAGATGATCAGCATCTGTCCGGTATGCATCCATACTTGGACAACGGCGATCGAGAAGATGGCGATATCCTGATCCCCAAGCCAGTTGTATGTCAGGAATTCGAGATTTGCTTTTTCAAGCAGCGTATTCAATATCCCGAGGCTCGGGTCATAGACAAAGGACCAGATGAATGCCACCGAAACGGATGACAGGATGGTCGGGAAGAAGTAAAGAGCTCTTAGTAAGATGTTGGTCTTGGTGTTTTTGACAAGGTAAAGGGCAAAAAGAAGCGAGAATGCCGTTTGGAAGATAACGACGAACAGCATGAACTTCAAGTTATTCCCGAATGCTTTTATAAAGATTGAATCATTGGTAAAAATGTTTATGTAGTTATCCACTCCGACAAAATTATACTGCGGCGTCAAACCGTCCCAATCCGTGAATGAATAGAACAGGGCGCTTAACGTCGGATAGATAAAAAAGATCGAATATAGTATCAGGCCCGGCAGGACAAACAAATACAGGACTTTATTTTTCTTGAGATCCATGGAACCCCCTCCTCCTAAACTCCGAAACATATTTTAATAGGGAAAGAGTCAGCCTCCCTCCCTATCAAAACGTTACTTTGTCTTTTGGTTAACGATTTCCTGGGCATTCTTTGCGGCTGTTTCCGGACTCTCCCCGCCAAGGACATCCTGGATTGAAGCGATGACCGCTTTTTCCACGTCAGCATCAGGAATCAGGTAACGAGGCTGGAATCGGGTGTTTTTGTCCATCCAGTCCGCGGCAGCCTTCAATGATTCGGATTCATAGTTGATATCCGGGATCGTCAGGAACTGGCCGGTTTCATTGGCATAGTACTCCGCATTTTCCGGCTGTGACAGGAAGTCGATGAATTTCTTGGCTTCTTCTTTGTGCTGGGACTTGCTGTTGACGGCAAGCATGAAGGTCGTTGTATGGATCCCTTCAAACTGTGCCTCGTCGGCCGGCACTGTAATCGGTGCAAGCAGGCCGAGCTCAAGGTCAGGATTCAATTCCTTGATGTTGGCCATTGCATATGAACCGGATGCCAGCATCGCGGCTTCTTCCTGGGCCACCTGGGCAATGGCCCCCTCGTGCTTCATACCAAGGGCATCCTCGCCAATATAGCCTTTGTCCATAAGCTCCTGGAATTGAGCCAGTGTCTTGACCCACCACTCATCTGTTAGTTCTGTTTCTCCGTCCATCAACTCCCCGAATACACCTTCAGGGGCGTTGTTCATCATCATCGGGTTCATCATCTGTCCTGGACCGATGTCAGCCCCTGGGAATGCGATCGGGGTGTATCCATTTTCCTTGAGTGTCTCGCATAGCTCCAGGAATCCTTCCCAATCGTCCGCTGGCTCAAGGCCCAGTTCATCGAACACGGTTTTGTTATAGACCGGCTGGTTGTAGACAAGCTGCAGCGGGAGCGCCAGCTGTTTATCCCCATCCTGTCCGGCTTCAAGCAGGTTCTCATTGAAGTTTCCGACAAGGTCCTCGCCTGTCAAGTCTTCAAACAGACCGGCTTTCTTGATGACTTCGAATTGTGATCCCGGGAAGGCAGTGAAAACATCGCCTGTGGAACCGTCGCGGAGCAGTGTCTGTGCGGTCGACTGATATTTTTCAGAAGGATAGACCGTCATTTCGACTTTGATATCCGGGTTTTCCTCTTCAAATCGACTGATCAATTCCTTGAATGCATCGGAGTCCTCCCCGCGCCAGTGGATAAAGCTTAATTCCGTCTCTCCGTCGCCAGAACTGCTCTCTGAAGAAGAACATCCTGCCAGGAAACTTGAAACCATAAGAACGAACATGAGCAATAATGATAGCTTCCTTTTCATATAAAGATCCCCTTTGTTTATAAGTTTTCTATCTGGGTACTGTATTGGTGTTAATAGTTTGCTGTAGTAAAGATTCCGGGAAGTTGAGTCATGAGGTGAAAGAATGACTGAGCATTCAGTCGACAGGTTATGTAGTGTTCCCCCCTTTCTTTTATATGCCGACAAGTTTATCCACTTTCATTTTCTTATGTAAAAATTGCAGGCTTTACCTATGCATTGCCGGTCTGTAATTACTTCATTACCCCTCTCCTAATTATGTAAAACATGAATTTTCAAAAAAGTTAAATATATGACAATTTTTTCATTTCTTATGCGGGAGCGCATTGAGCAGACCGGCAGGCATTAGACGATCCGGAGGAAAGGCCGCTCTAGATGATACAGCCGTACAGATTGAAGGGTCTCTTCGGGAGGCATAAGGGTGAAGAATGAATACCTGTACAATAGGCTGTTTTCGCATATATTGTTGCTTTCAAAATATCCCAGGTGCCGGATTTTTCCCTGTATACAAAGGTCTTACTCCCTAAAAAGAACGAGCAGCTCTTTTCTTTCCTTCTCACCGAGGGATTTTCCGACGATATATTAGGATATTAGTTGAAATTTATAATGAATAGCAACAAAGTTTACGAAAAGAACCATACAATAAAAAAGAACCAGTCCATTTATGGGCTGGTTTTGTTCAAGTGGTTGAAGTTATTTCTTTTTTAAGCCCATGGGTGAAGGTTTACTGCGGTACACACGATTTGCGGATAAATCTTCTCCGCTCTTCTCAACTCGTTTGGCGTCGTTTTCAAACATTTCGCGCGCTTTCATAAACAGCATTGTCACAGTTTCTCACCCTCCTTTGAAAATGTTAGTTTCTAGATACCCGGATTTTGGATGGTAAAACCTGTTTTTAGAAATTTTTTTATTAATCAAATGTTTGATTAATACTCTTGAAATTTGCTGCTCTAACTGGCATACAGTTATGGCTTTCCTGAAAGCAGCCTAATGTTAAAAATTATAATCCCAGAGAACCTTCCACTCGCCTTTTTCCAGGACAGCATAACAGGTCTGGCTGATCTCCATGATGCCGAATTGGCTGTCGTATTTCATGGTCACTTCCGCCTCTGTCACATCCTTGAAGACAAGGCCGTCTGAAGTCATTTTCCACTCTTCAAGCTTCTTCATTTTCCCGACTTCAATATCAAACGTTTCGACGCCCATATGCCCCAGGAAGACATGGTTTTTTGTTTGGATATAGGAAGATTTCTTGAAGCGCTTCTTCATTTCAGAATGAAACAGTTCCCATGAATTTCCGAAGTCGCCGTCTTGCTCATATTCATAGAATTTTTCAATCACGGTCTCCGGGGAGTCCGGTGGTGAACTGCCTCCCGCGCAGGATTTCAGAACGAGGAACACGATAAAAATAAGGACTAAACCGAACGCCAATAAAGGAAGTGGCGATTTTCTTCTCCGCATGGTAATCTCCTTCAAAGAGTGCCTTGGTTTAATCGTATGACAAGTTCTAGCAGTCTATGATTTGAAATATCCATAAGCCTGTGCCAACTGTTTCCTATCCATATGTCGAAAGGCCACTTTTTCACTAAACCGTTTAAATGTCATGGAAAATGTTTATATAATAGAAAAAACAACACGAGGAGGCCATTCCATTGAAACCCTTGAGCAAGGTTCGTCATTTCTGGCATCAATTCATGCTTGGCTATCACAACAGTGTTTTGGAAGGCTGTCTGGATCAAACCCTGAAAACCAAGATCAAAAGCAAGATTGAATACCACCGTTTGAGAATGGTGGAAGATTAAATTTACGGCGGTCAACTTCCTGGTTAGCCGGAGTTGATCCTATACATATTTTATTCGAGTATAATCTTCATTTGAATTTTTTACAGATTGTATTAAGATGTAAGTTGTGTAAAATTATTTCTCTGTCCAACGTTTACCTTTGGGCGTGGTTAGGCATATACTTATAGAAGCAAGGCATTTGCCTACAGGGGAAATAAAACTTGAAATGGGAATGATGTCAATGATCGAAAATAAGAAAATTCATGATAAATTGCTTGAAGTGGTTAAGACTGAAAATATTAAAGTAGATGAAATGCTCAGGGACCATCTTTATACGAAACTTGGCGGGAAAGCTGATTTCTTCATTACACCGACAACGTACCAAGAGATACAGAACGTCGTGAAGCTTTCCAATGAGGAGAACATTCCATTTACATTGTTAGGGAACGGGTCGAACCTGATTATCAAGGATGGGGGCATCCGCGGAATCGTCATCAATTTAAAGCATCTTGATGATATCTCCATTTCATCTGAAGGAGCGACCCTTGTCGCCCAGAGCGGTGCGCGGATCATTGATGCCTCCCGCCGCGCCTTGGCTGAAAGTCTATCAGGGCTTGAGTTTGCCTGCGGGATCCCCGGGACGGTAGGCGGTGCCCTTTACATGAATGCAGGTGCGTACGGCGGTGAAATCAAGGATGTCCTCGATTACGCGTATGTGGTTGATAAGGAAGGAAACCTGGTGAAGAGGCTGGCATCCGAGCTCGATTTGGATTACCGGACGAGCAATATTCCGGAGAATGGGGATATCGTGCTGGAAGCGACGTTTAAATTGAAGCCTGGTAACTATGCGGATATCAAAGCTGTCATGGACGACTTGACGTACAAGCGCGAGTCGAAACAGCCGCTGGAATATCCTTCTTGCGGCTCAGTCTTCAAGCGGCCCCCAGGCTATTTCGCCGGGAAGCTGATCCAGGACAGCCAGCTGCAAGGAACGAATATCGGCGGTGCCGAGGTTTCCACCAAGCATGCAGGGTTCATCGTGAACAAAGATAACGCGACGGCAAAAGATTATATCTCGTTGATCGAGCATGTCCAGAAGACGGTGAAGGAAAAGTTCGATGTGGAACTTGAACGTGAAGTGCGGATCATTGGCGAGGATTTAGAATAGGTTGTAGAAGGCGGTTTTCTCTTATGTGAAGAGGGAACCGCCTCTTTAGTGCTTTAAAGCAGTCGGGGACAGTCCCCGGTTGCTTTAAAGCGTTAAAGGATGGACCTGCTCCCCTTTCGACATATTTCCCCGGAAATTGTAAGAATTTTTGTTGTTTATATTGTGTTTAAGCACGGGTATTAAGTTTATATATAAAAACTAGGCCAAAAGCAAGGCGGTTCTTCATCGAGAAATTCACATCCATTACAAATTCAAAGGAGAGCGATTCTTATGAAGATTAAAGTGAAAAGCTGGAGAATGCTTACCCCGCAGGATAAACTTTTCATTCTGAAAGCAATCAGCCAACGGTCCCAACTGAAGCAAAGTGCCTAAAGGAATTTTGCTGGATTACACTAGTCAATGGCCGGCCTAGTTATTTATGTTCACCCTCTGACTTCTTCGTCTCCACTACTTAAAAACCCTGGTTTCCCTACTTTGTCTACTATATAGCGCGGCACAAAAAATCTCGCTGTCATGAGCGGGTCCACTATCTGGGAAATTTGCGATTGGCCTGCAGCACTGAACAGCATTGTAAGTTCGTTCAGAGTCAGGTTTGTCTGCGGAAGGAATGTATCCACCATGATTTCGACTGCACTTTTAGCTGCCTCGTCCACTGTTTCCTTAGAGACGATGACAGCAAGACCCTCGTCGGTCTCCACAAATGGATAAGGAATCGAGGAGCCTATCAACACCTCAAGTGTCACTGTTACTTTACCGGGAATCTCGATTCCGCTTACACTTATTTCACCGTCCCCCATCGCGGCGTGGAGGTCTCCAAGCCCGAACAGAGCCCCTTCATGGAAAACAGGCAGATACAAAGTACTTCCCTCTGTAATCAGCTTCGTGTCCATATTCCCGCCATGGGGTCCGGGAGTTCCATTGGAAATGGCACCATCATCCGGCGCTACCCCTATGACACCGATCATGGGATTCAGCGGAAGACTGATATCTTCATTGAATACCGCCTTATCGTTGTGGATCGGGATAATTTTTATTTCTGATTCCTTAATCCGGTGTCCCACCACACCCAGACCTGGTTCTACCATCATCACTCCCCTGTCTCCCATTTCGATTTTTTCAATTTTCACTTTTAAAATATCTCCAGGCTGTGCACCTTTTACATAGACCGCACCAGTGGCCGGGTTGATTTGATCCCAATCCATTGCCTCGAGTACAGTATCTTCTGAAGTAATCTGGTTCTTAAAGCAGTCATAGGTTTCAATCGTGAGGCTGCTTCCAGATTCCACTTTGACAGAAGCCTGATTTTCTTTGCTGAATGCATAAAAATAATGATCCTTTGTGACTTTTTGCATAGCAACCATCCTTTTTTTCTGAATTTTTCATTACTTTACCATATTTTTTCAGAAACAAATAGTATTTCGTTCACGTTTACCCAGGGGAACATCGGGAAAGTAATAGTTGAGATGATATTTGAAAGGAGACAATCCAGTGAAAAACTTTCGTGTAGAATTCCATTTTGATCATGACAAGCCCGTTTCTTTTTTTATAGAAGATGAACGTACAGAAGCAACCGTACTTCATAAGATCTTCGGAAATGATTCGGATCACTTTGTTTTCAAGGAGAACAATGTGCTTTACAGAATTCAGTTAGGAAAAGTTACGCATGTGACGGTTACAGAGGCACAGGAATAAGAAAAAGCAGTCTGGAAATGGCTTCCGGACTGCTTTTCTCATTTATTAATGGAAACCACTCGGTTCCTTCCCCTGTTCTTTGCTTCGTATAAAGCTTTGTCAGCCCTGTTTAAAAGGGTATCCAGGGTATCGCCTGCCAGCCGTTCCGTTACACCGAAGCTGGCTGTCAGTGTATCAAGATGTTCAAATTGATTTTCTGAGATTTCCTTCCTGATTTTTTCCGCCAGGAGATAGGCATGCTCGAGGTCCCGGTCGTTCAGTATCAGCATGAATTCTTCGCCGCCCCAGCGTCCGAGAAAGTCTTTCTCCCCTATCACTTCCAGCGTTTTCACTGTGAATTCCTTCAGTAATCGATCACCTGCTGTATGGCCGTAGGTATCGTTGATTTGCTTAAAGTAATCAATATCCAGGTATATAATGGCCAGCTTCTGCTGCTTGTCCAGTGCGAGAATCAGTTCCTGGTCGATTTTCCTGCGGTTTGGCAGCCCCGTCAGGTAATCCGTGTTGGCCATCTCCTCCAGAACTTCTGCTTTGATGTAATTTTGCTTGACGGTCTGAAGGAAAAAGAGGGTCACTATGAAGACAAGGTTCGCAAAGAAGTAGTGGACGAGTACATACATTGCCGGCGTTCCGATTAATACAGGCAGTTTATATAGGGCTACCCCAAGAAACCATACGTAAGTGGAAATGGTCGTAAGAAGAGCCCACTTGGTGTTCAGGAGGAAAAATAAAAACATGTAAAACATCGGCATCCAATAAGTGAACGGCCCGAGTGTCATCGTGCGTTCCAGTTCAAAGCTGACTGCATGGGTGAACCTGATGGCACTTACTATGCAGATTGCTATGACCATGATCTTTTCCGATGTTTCAATCCAGCTTTTCTTAAAAAAGACGATCAAGGTTGATATGAAGAATAAGATGACCAGAATCGGCAGTAATATCAAATTAAGGTCATCGGGTGACTCTGCATTTACTTCTTCATACCACCCTAAGCATGCGACGAAAAGAAAGACAGGCAGTAAAACAGCATAGAATCTATACTTTAGTTTTTGGATTGACATTGGCATAATATTTGTCATGGTGACTCTCTCCCTACACTACTAATATGAAGCAAGAAAAAAAACGCACTCAAAGAGGGCGCCATACGTAGTGTGCAACTGGCTGGCATATCCGTCCCGGATGGTAGCCCCTGTAGTTTTGCGCCCCAGCCTTTCGACTGATTTGCCCTTATTTTCCATATAAATAGTACTTATAACCTATATCTTACACTCCCGTAATCCGGAAATCAAGAAGGAGATGTGCACTTTAGCGCATTAAAGCAGCGGGGGACAGTCCCCGGCTGCTTTAATGCGTTAAAGGATTACTTCTAAAAGAGGTTATCAATACGTTAATCTGTAATAAAAATTCCCACTAATATTTTTATTGTTTTTTTGCTATAATAGTAAATCGTAAGAGAAATGGCATCTGGCATTTATATCTTGCAAATATAAATTGATAGGTGGAAATGAATATGAGCGAGACAAAACCATACAGAGTCCTTCTGTACTACAATTATGTAACAATCGAGGATCCTGAGGCGTACACAAAGTACCACAAGAAGCGTTGTGAGGAAATGGGCCTTAAAGGACGCATTCTGATCGCTAAGGAAGGAATCAACGGAACGGTTTCCGGTACGTTCGAAGCGACAGAACAATATATGGACATGATGAAAAACGATCACCGCTTCCATGATACAGTTTTTAAAATTGATGAAGCGGATGAGCATGCTTTCAAGAAGCTTAAGGTAAAACATCGTTCGGAATTGGTGACTCTTCGTCTTGAAGATGATATCAATCCTCACGAAATCACTGGTGAATACCTGAACCCGAAAGATTTTTATGAGCAGATTCAACGCGATGATGTTGTCTTGCTTGATGCTCGAAATGACTATGAGTATGATTTAGGACACTTCAGAGGAGCGATCAGACCGGATATCGAAAACTTCCGTGATCTTCCTGACTGGGTCCGTGAAAATAAAGAAATGCTGGAAGGCAAAAAAGTCATCACTTACTGCACAGGCGGAATCCGCTGCGAAAAATTCTCAGGCTGGCTGAAGCGTGAAGGCTTTGAGGATGTAGCCCAGCTGCACGGCGGTATCGTGACATACGGTTATGATCCTGAAGTGCAAGGCGATCTGTGGGATGGACAGCTTTATGTATTTGATGAAAGGATCGCTGTTCCTGTAAACCGCAAAGAGCATGTCGTTGTCGGGAAAGACTACTACAGCGGCGAGCCTTGTGAGCGCTACGTGAACTGTGCTTACCCTCCATGTAACAAGAAAATCCTTTGCTCTGAAGAAAATGAGCATAAATATATGAGAAGCTGCTCTCACGAATGCCGTACTCATGAAGAAAACCGCTACGTGATGGAGCACAACCTTTCTGAAGAAGAAGTGGCAGAAAGACTTCGCAGAATTGAAGAAGAAGATGGCGTGAAAGCGTAAATATAATTCTAGATGAAAGCGTGAGGACCCCGATCCTCACGCTTTTTGTTGATTTCAAGTATATGAAAGTCTTGAAAAAGTAGAGAAAATGTCTTGAGAGGTTAGTTCAAGTACATGAAGGCCTGGAAAAAGTAGAGAATGTGTCTTGAGAGACCCGTTCAAGTACATGGAGACCTTCAAAAAGTAGAAAAAGTGTCTTGAGAGACCGGTTCAAGTACACGATGTTCTGGAAAAAGTAGAAAAAGTGTCTTGAGAGTTCGTTTCAAGTACATGGAGGCCTTCAAAAAGTAGAAAAAGTGTCTTGAGAGACCGGTTCAAGTACATGAAGTCCTTGAAAAAGCAGAAAAAATGTCTTGAGAGCCCGGTTGAAGTACACGAAGGCCTTAAAAAAGTAGAAAAAGTGTCTTGAGAGACCGGTTCAAGTACATGAAGTCCTTCAAAATGCAGAGAAAATGTCTTGAGAGACCGGTGCAAGTACATGAAGTCCTTGAAAAAGCAGAGAAAATGTCTTGAGAATCCGTCTAAAGTACATGAAGTCCTTGAAAAAGCAGAGAAAATGTCTTGAGAATCCGTCTAAAGTACATGAAGTCCTTGAAAAAGCAGAGAAAATGTCTTAAAAGCCCGTTTCTGGTGCTTTCCAGACACTTTTTAATTTAACGCATTAACGCGATGAGGGACTGTCCCTCATCGCGTTAATGCGTTAATAGAGTCGGGGACAGTCCCCTGATACGTTAACGTAACAGGGGACTGTCCCCGAGTGCTTTAAAGTGGTAAAGCATCAAAGCTCGAATTCCCATTCATCCTTGAGTTTGAGATAAAGTACGAGCAAGGTATTTTCAAGTTCCTGCTCGGTTTGTCTTTCTACTTCCATCCCGATTTTTGGGAGGATGATCTCGGCAACCTGCCTGGTCAATACAAGCCTTTGATTCTGTTCCACGTGGGTGAACCGCTGGCTGTAGGTCCTTAGGAGCTTCCACTCTTTCGCGCCCAATGCCCTGAGTGTGCTTTCCTCGATATCCAGGCTGTCCTTGTCGTACCCTCTGGATGCGACTTCTTTCTCGATTGCACTTTTCTTATTCGCTTTCTTCTTCCTTCTTTCATGGACGACAATGGTTCCAGCTGTAATATCGCCAAGACGCTTGTGCTTTCCATGGAAGAACACCATCAGCATTCCCACAAAATAATAAACCGGGAGCATATCGACGATCCTCATGATGTTCCTTATAAAACTTGAGAGAAGCGTGATGCTCTGCCCGTTCTCCTGGATGACCCTGATGCCGATCAATTTCTTCCCCAGCGTCCTTCCGCCGGAAAAAAATTCATATACTAAAAAATAGCCCCAGTTTAGAACAAACATTCCAACGACAACGATGGCAATTGTCCCTGAATAGATTCTCTGGGCTTCCATGTATGGATTTTGGGAAGATATATTCAACACCCACGCCAGCACTACAATCACCAGGATATTGATGATAGTGAGCAGGATCTGGTCGATCAAGAACGCAGCAGCCCTGCTTCCAAGCCCCGCCGTCCGAAACTGGAGCGACACATACTCGGGTGTTTTGATATCTATTTGTTCCTCGCGCATATCCGATTCCTCATTTCCTGATTTTTGTACTATAATAAAGATGACGGAACCATCCAATAATTACATATTTTCCGACAAGTGACAGTCACCACCCGAATTTTGCCGGAAATACAACCCTATTAAAAGCAGGTGTTTTCATGAATTCAAAACAATTCATCCAGCAGCATCGAAATGATTGGAAAGAGCTGGAGGAACTGATTGCAAGCATGCCAAGACGAAAAAGCAAGATCAAAGGAGAGAATATTGACCGCTTCAGCCGGCTTTATCAAAAAGCTGCCCAAAATCTCTCCTACAGCCAGACCTACTATCCTCAAGAAGACGTGACAGCCTACTTGAATGATCTTGTCTCTAAGTCTCATAATCTCTTATACCGCGACCAGGTTTCCAGCTGGAAGCAGATCCGCCACTTTTTCAGTGTCACCTTTATCGGTTTGTTCCTGCAGCAGTGGAAAATGATCCTCTTCGCCATGCTTCTTTTCATCATTGGTGCAGTGGGAAGCTTTTTCTCGGTTGCCGACGATCCGCTTCACATTTATTCAGTGCTGCCTGAAAATATGGCCCAGGGATTCGACCCTGAAAGGCTCGGTGAAAATGAAGGAAGTGTCGATGCGCCGATGATGTCCGCCACCATCATGACCAACAACATCCAGGTCGCACTGCTGGCTTTCGCAGGCGGGATCACATTCGGCCTTCTGACGGTGTACTTGCTGATTTATAACGGCATCATCGTCGGGGCGATCGCCGCTCTATTCTGGCATTATGGTAAAAGCTATGAGTTCTGGGCTTATATCGTACCGCACGGGATGATCGAACTCACCGCGATTTTCATCGCCGGAGGTGCCGGCCTGCTTATGGGCTACAATCTTTTTGCACCAGGCCGCTATTCGCGCGGTTATCAATTAAAGCAGCAGGCAAAACGTTCTGTCCTGCTGCTTCTCGGTACGATTCCTTTATTCGTGATTGCCGGTATCATCGAAGGCTTCATCACACCTTCCACTCTTTCACTGGAAGTCAAATACGTGATCGCCGGATTGACGGTGATCGGTTTGATTGTTTATGTCCTGATTGGAAGTATGCTGATGAAGAAAAATCAAGTTAAGTTCGTATAACCGAACTGCTCTTGCTGGTAAAAGAATTTCCCGGTGCTGATTGAAGCGGAAGGCAGGCGGCCACATTCAGGGTCAGCGGGCGAGCGCGGGCTTCGACTCTGAGCGGCAGCTTCCGCTTTGCTTCAATGCCACAACGGCCGGCGCAACGATGGACAATGCCTCCTCGCCTACAAAGCGGCCAGTACCGGCAGATTTCCGTCTCTCTCCTTTGAAAGAAGTCAACATCGGCTTGCTTCGCTTGCCGAATTTCCTTATCTCCTACTGGAGCCAGCCCAGAGCGCACGCAGCTGAACGGGATCGCTTCCGCTTTTCAGCCTACAGCAGCCCCCGGTTCATAATGTCGATATAGTGAGAGACGGCGGCTGCGGCCAGCTTCTCTTCCCGGGCCTCCGCCATTTGGAGGCCTCTTTTTTCCCACTTCACTTTTTCCCGTTTCTTGATCAGCAGTTGCTTCTGCGCCATGCTCTTGATCATGGTATTCCTGATCGACTCTGGTTCTTCCCCTGCCCGGTTCAGCACTGTCCTGTCTTCTATCCCGAGCATCAAGAATAAATGGCGCTGGCGCAAACGGTGGAGGTACGTCAATGCTCCACCTTCATGCAGGAAGGAACCGACATCACTGAATAATAAAAGCAGGCTTCGTTTCTTCTGCACATTCTGAAGGTAGCTGAGTACTGCTGCATAGTTAGATTCTGCTGAATCCACTTCCAGATTATAAATGCTCTGCAGGATTGTCTGCAGGTGCGCCATTCCTTTAGCAGGCGGTACAAAGACCTTGACGTCTTTCGAGAAAGCCAGCACCGACACATAGTCTCCTTTTTGCAGCGCAGCCGCACTTACCGTCATCGCGGCTTCCAATGCTCTTTCCAAACGGTTGCCTTTCGTCAGCTCGGCTCCCATCATCCGGCCGCAGTCGATCAGAACCGTAATATACTTACCATGTTCAGGCTCATATTCATTCGTCATGACTTCACGCAGCTTGGCCGTCTGCCGCCAGTTGATCATTCTTGGATCATCCCCGACAGCGTAATTCCTTATTTTCGAAAACTCCCCGGCGCCGCTCTTCATTCTGCGGATTTTCATTCCTTCATAAATCAGGAACTGCTGGGCATCCTCAAGGAACCGCTTTGTATCCGTCAGGTCAGGGATCACCTTGACGCTTTCCTCTATTGTAAAAGTCTTTTGCTTTTCCCATAAACCAAGCTTGCTTCGATAGCGCAGAAAAAGTTTTTCAATGGCATACTGCCCGCGTACCGGAGCAGCTGTTTTATATAATAATGTAGACGTCCCTTCCCCGGCGGAGCCTTGCAGAGGAAACGGCCGTTCGAAGGATTGCGGGATTCCATCAACAATTTTATAGGAAAAGGCATGTTTCGATTCGCTCGAAACCTTTACTTGGACATCATATTCCAAGGCACGTTCCATTTCATCCGGCATTTCCCTGCGGACCGAAATCTCCTTTTTACGGGGAGACAGAATCAAATCAAGCAGGCTCAGCAAAAGAAAAGCTAAATCAGCGGTGATGACCAGGGTCCAGGAAATCCCGAAGAACCCGCCAAGGAACAGCAATAAAGACAGAACGGCGATTGACATCATCAGCCGTCCCGTCGGCAGGATTCCTTTATCGCGGAACAGGAACCGCCCCCACAAGTTCTTCAATGATCGTATCAACCGTCGCTCCCTCCAATTCCATGTGCGGCGAGATTTGGATTCTGTGCCGTAAAGCAGGGCGTGCCGTCATTTTAATATCATCTGGTGTGACATAATCGCGGCCGGCCATATAAGCCCACGCTTGTGAGGCTTTGCCGATGGAGATCGCCGCCCTTGTGCTGGCACCGAAACGGATGCTGTCAGTGTCCCTTGTTTTGCGGACGATTTTCATGATGTAGTCGAGGACACTGTCTGAGATTGTGACAGCCGCCACTTCTTTGCGGATGCTTGAAAAAGCCTCCATGGTCAGCGCCGGTTCCACAGCTCCCTGGCTGAAGATTCCTTCGATGACTGATTTCAGCACTCTTTTTTCCTCTTCCAGCTCAGGGAAATCGATGTTCAGTTTAAACAGAAAACGGTCCTGCTGGGCTTCCGGAAGCGGATAGGTTCCTTCGAACTCAATCGGATTCTGTGTCGCCACAACAAAGAAGACGTCCGGTAACGGATATGTTTCACCTTGGATGGTCACCTGCTTTTCTTCCATGGCCTCCAACAGGGCTGCCTGTGTCTTGGCAGGTGTCCGGTTTATCTCATCCGCAAGAAGGATATTGGTGAAAATCGGCCCCTTCAGTGTCTGAAAGGAACTGTCTTTCATATTGTAGATTGTGCTTCCTGTAATATCACTCGGCAGGAGATCCGGCGTGAACTGGATGCGGCTGAAATCCCCGGCCAGCAGCTCTGCCAGCGTACGGACCATCTGTGTTTTTCCCGTGCCCGGAACCCCTTCGATGAGGACGTGTCCCCCTGCCAATACGGCTGAAAGGAGCAGTCTCAGGTTTGTCCGCTGCCCCAGGATACGGCTTTCATATTTTTCTAGTAAGGATGTTAGTTCTGGCTTCATTCTCCTCCACCTCTTTCCTCAGTCGGTCAATTTTTTTCGACCATGATAAGTATTCCTGCTTGCTCATTTTGTCTCTTTGTAAAATATCGGTTAATCCCTTAACGAAGTTCGTGATTTCTTTTTCCGAAACAGATGTCCATTTCCTTGCCAGACCCTCGGTGCTTTCCGTCCATTCCCTTGAGTAGGCAATGCCCCATTTTTCCTGCATGAGCAGTTTGACGTAATCCGCCTGGATGTTTAATGAATCTGAATACCTCTTTCCTCTTCTATACCAGGCTGCCAGCGCACGAATCCGCTCATCACTGAACCTCACGTACTCTTCACGTGCCGTTTCAATCGGTCCAAACCGCTTTCCTTGATGCCAGAGCCATAGGATGAGAAGGATTGCTCCCTGGACGATGAAAATCAGGAACCATTGCGGATAGAGCGTGGCAAAGGTTGAAGCATTTCCGCCGCCATGTATGTATTCATCAAACAGGATGGTGTCTGGATTGACGGTGTTGATGAGAGTCAAAATAAGTGGCAGGTGATCCTCTTCCAAAATGGCTCTGTTCGTCATCCAATCCGGTGCAGTGGCAACGATCAGACTGCCGTCTCCTACAGGACGCTGGATTGCGACCGGACCTGCTTCATCCGAAATCAGGACCTCGTCTTTGTCTGCCGGTTCGATCCGGACGGGAGCCGGTAAATAGGCATTTCTTTCTTCGCCTTGAGGATCCCTTAGCGTCACGGTATTTTCGTCAGCGCCAGCTGGCTCAGACCCTGAAATTTTTATATCAAACATACCGCCGGGGACGGTTTTAAAAAGGAGAATCGTATTTCCTGCCTCCATGAACTCCCGATACCCCGTGGTCTCTTCACTCTCGGGGATAAAATACGGCTCGACCATCACCAGCAGCTTGCTTTCATCTGACTTATCCAATAAATCCGGGGAGTGATCCCAGCGGTCAACACTTCCGAGTTCGTCTTCCAAATATGTAAAAATGGCTTTGGTTCCCATCGGGGCAGGCGAATTGGAGAGGAAGTCCGGATATTCCTTAGGTGCGCGTGATCCGATGATATAGCTCAGCACCGCGAAGGCGAGCAGGATGACGGTGAAGATAATGAGTTTCGATCTGTTTTTTGCCATTCCTTCCCCTCCCTACGCTTCCATTTCCTGCTGGTTTTCGTTCAGCCACTTCATGGCCGTTTCTTTATATGGAATGAATTCCTCCTGCTGAATTTCACGTTCGCCATAGGCTGCCTCGTCAAACTTCAAGGCGAGGGAAAAAAATTGCTCTGCCCATTCCTTGTTCACTTTTTGAAGCTCTTCGTAATACTCCCAGTTCGTCTTCCATTTCCTGGCCTGCAGCCAATCTCTTGCATGGAAATTCAGAAGCAGTGCAAGGAACAGATGGCGGACCGCAAGAGAGTAATTCCCCGCCTCTTCCTGCCTTAGCGATTCACCCAGATGATCTTGATAAGACCAATCCTTTTCCGCAAGGTGCTGCAGCGGCTTTTGTTTCGCCATTTTCCGCTTGTTGATCATCTTTCTGGATACAAAAAACAGGACGAGGAAAAGCACAGCGAGCCCCAGAATGACCAGGACCAGCGTAATCATCGTGCCGCTGCCCTGGGATACTTGATATTCCGGAAATAAATTGTTGAGCCAGTCTATGACGGTGTCCCTGATTTTTTCCCAGAGGCTTTGAAAGAACCCTTGATTTTCCGATTGGTACACAGTGTATTCCCTATCATTCAGGATATCCTGCAGCTCATCCCTGGCATTATTTTCGTTAAGCAAACTGACTCACCTGACTTTCATTAGCAGCATTGGTATTGGAGCCCGGCACAAATCAGCTGTTTTGTACCAGGCACCGCACATACTACTCTTGTTTGTAATCCTCAATCATTTCCTGCAGATCTTCCGCTTGATTTCTGCTCTTCAAGTCAAAGAACATGACAGCCAAGCCGACCGAGGTGATGAGGGATGTAATCATCGTCACAAAATTGAGGATGATGGAGTACAGGACACTATTGCCGAGCGCCAGACCGAATGTGAATTCAAGGGCGGCCGTGACGACCCCTGTGATCAGCATCAGCACCAGGAAAACGCCGAATGCTAGCCAGCCGCGCCCCTTGGAAAGGTTCCAGCTTGTTCCGATGCCAGGTGCTATTTTATCTATCGTGACGACTCCGATATAGAAGCTCCAGCGTGTGACCAAATACCCGATACCCACTGCCGCAGCTAATAGAAGGACGAAGATGAATAGGATTGTCACCAATGAGCCTGCGAACGAGTCGACGGAAAAGGCTTCTCCAAAGCCGAAAGCGAAAATGCCTCCGATTCCAATAATCATGATCGGCACAAAGATCATTCCGAAAATGATCAGGAAGTATAGGATAGAGCTCCCAAGCAAAGCCCAGAATCTTTTGAATGCCTGCTTGATTGCGCTTCCTGCCGTGAACTCTTCATTTTTCCTGACATGGTTGACCCCGATGATGACGGCAGCACTCGCAATGACACCGAATATGGAGCTGATGATGCCAAGGAGCCCGGAGGCCAATCCTGCAAATATGCCTGCACCTGTTACAGGTTCCGCTTCCATCGTTCCCCCTTCTATGCTGCTCAAGAACTGTTCAAACCAATTGTTCCCGGTTCCGGCCACTCTGAAAAAGCTCGTTCCTGCCATCAATTCAAATAATGCCTGAAGCAGATAAATCGGCCCGAGCAATATAAGAAAAATCAAGAAAAAATCTAAAAACCGGTTCTTGCTCAGACGAAAGGTCTGATCCAAAATCTCGCCAAATCCTTTTGGCCTATTAAGCTCTGAATTCATTCTGTAATCCTCCCAAAAGTAAAATGCAAAAATACTCAATATAAAGACTATTTTATCATCTTTATTGGATAAAACCGACCAATTTGTAATAAATTTGTATTTCTGTGTGCTTCACCCCTTTAAAGCACTGGGGGACAGTCCCCTGTTACGCTGACGCGTTACCGCGGTGCTCTACCAGGGGACTGTCCCCCAACCTGTTAACGCGTTAATGAGTTAAACCGAACACCTCCTCTCCAGCCCCAAGTCTGTGCTATGATATTTTACAAGTATAGTAGTTGGAATATTACAAACTTTAGAGGTGGAAAGATGAATACATCGTTAATCAACCAGTTAACTGAGTCAGTGGGCACAGATAAAGTGAGCATAAGTGAAGGGGATCTGTACCGGCACAGCCGGGATGAATCCTCCCATCCTCCAGTTGAGCCGGACGTCGTTGTCTACCCTGAAAGCAAGGAAGAGATCATCGAAATCCTGCGCATCGCCCGGGAGAATGATCTTCCTGTCACTCCCTTTGGAGCGGGATCAGGGCTGGATGGCCATGCTATTCCCATCAACAAAGGAATCTCGATTAATTTTGAAAGGATGAACAAGATTCTTTCTTTTAACCCCGAGGATTTGACGGTTACAGTACAGCCCGGCATCACGAGGAAACAATTGAACAAATCCATCAACCGGCACGGCCTACAGTTCCCTGTTGACCCTGGCGCTGATGCCAGTATCGGCGGTATGACAGCCACAAATGCGAGCGGTACGACTGCCGTTCGCTACGGGTCCATGCGGGACCAGGTTCTGAACCTGGAAGTCATTTTAGCAGACGGTTCTGTCATCAACACCGGAAGCAGGGCAAAGAAGTCCTCAAGCGGCTATAACTTGAATGGGTTGTTCGTGGGGTCTGAAGGGACTCTTGGAATCATGACCGCCATTACCTTGAAGCTGCACGGTATACCTGAACATACCGTCACGGCCCGCTGCACATTCAAAACACCTAAAGCATGTGCGGAGGCCGCCCAATCCATTTTAATGAGCGGAATACAAGTGCTGCGCATGGAGCTCGTGGACGCTGACAGCATCAGACAGGTCAATTTAACCGGCGAACATTCTTTTCCGGAGGCTCACTCGTTGTTCTTGGAGTTCTCGGGGACTGTGGCATCTGCAGAAGAAGATGCGAATCTGACAAAAGAGTTGGTGCTGGAGCACGGCGGAGAAAATTGGGAGAGGGCTGACAGTGCTGCTGAAAGCAACGAGTTGTGGCGCGCACGCCATGAACTGGCCTACTCTTTCAGGCATATAAAAGGAATGGCCAATTCAGGAGGAGATGTCTGCGTGCCTATTTCACAGCTGGCAGATATGGTTGTATATGCCCGCAAGCTGATAGATGAGAGCGGCCTGCTCGGTGGAGTATTCGGCCATGTCGGCGACGGGAACTTCCATACTCTCGTAGTCTATGACCCTGGTGAGTCAAAGCAGGCTTCCGCTTCAGCCCGGATCAATGACCTTGTGGCACGGAAAGCAATCGAAGTCGGAGGCACCTGCTCAGGAGAACACGGCGTCGGCCTCGGAAAAATGAAGTACCAGGAACTAGAGCACGGAGCGGCCTTGTCTGTCATGAAGTCGATCAAGCAGCTGCTTGACCCGGAGAACCGGTTGAACCCAGGGAAGATCTTCTCCTAAAGGGGAATCCATTTGCGCTTTACCGCTTTAAAGCATGTGGGGACTGTCCCCGAGTGCTTTAAAGCGGTAAAGCACGTCTTAATAACAGAAACCAAAAGTGCCCTTATACTGACAAGGGCACTTTCGGTCTTTACAATATGCTTATGTGTTTCACGTATCGAATATATCAGTCGAACGCGCTGCTGCCCTGCTTAAATAATGGACCATTAAAAAAAGCATTATCCCGCCTGAATCATACATCACATCAACCAGGCATCCTGTCCTTGAAAAGTACATCTGCGCGATTTCAGTGATTAAAGCGAATACCCATGAAACAGTGATGACCGCCTTAAAGCTGTGAAACAATGTCTTCAAAAGAACCGCCAGCATAAAGAAGCACAAGGCATGGCCTGCCTTTTGGCTGATATACCCGGGATCACTGTACGGAAAGGAGCGGTATTCGAAAAAACTCCAAAAATCTGGTTGGTCTGTGACTAAAAACCGGATCTGCTGATGCTCTATCAAATCTGTAAAGCTGGCTGTACACGTCATGATGAACAGGAACCCTATGTACAAAAAAACTACCAATAACCGCAAAGATGACTCCCTCCCAACTGTCCATCATCCTTGCCGGTTATTGATAGTTTTATTCTATTATTTAACACTTCACCGCTTTAACGTAACAGGGGACTGTCCCCCACTGCTTTAAAGGACTAAAGGAGCATTCCTTGGACAGGTTCTTCCTCTGCAGCCGGTATCGTTATGGTGAACGCTGTTTCCTCGGGACTTGAGGTGCATAGGATGCTGCCTTCATGCTTTTCCACCAGCTTTCGGCAGATGTACAGTCCGATTCCGGTCCCCAGCTCTTTGGTGGTATAGAACGGCTCGAAAATGGCCTCCATCGTTTCCTCACTGATTTCCGGCCCGTTGTTTGCCACTTTCACATGAATCTCCTCATTTTCAAAGGTACAAGTGATCGTTATTTTCCTGTCAGACTTGACCTGCTGAAGCGCATCAATGGAATTCATAATCAGATTCAGGAATACCTGCCTGAGCTCCTCTTTATTCCCTTTGATATAAACCTGTGAGTCCAGGTGCGATTTCACTTGGACATCACCGTCTACCAAACTTGGATATACAAACTCTATCAATTCACTCAGCAGCGAAAACACCAGGAATTTCTCTTTTTTGCTTTCAATGATTTCCTTTCTTGAAACATGCAGGAATTGCGAAATCCGGTAATTCAGTTGATCCAATTCATGGCTCATGACATCCAGGTACGGCAGTTCGGGATAATCACCTTTTAACAGCTTCGTGAACCCTATAATGGAAGTCAGTGGATTCCTGAATTCATGAACAAAGCTGGAACTCATCTGGCCTAGGATCGTCAGCCGCTCTTTATGAGTATGGTCGATATATACTTCCTTTTCCTTCAATTGCTGGTCTTTCTTCTCGGAATAAAATTTGACAGCATAATAGGAAAAACGGTCAAAAACACGGTTGATTTCTTCCAGATGGGTATGCATTTCTTCCATCCCGATGCCTGATGTGCCAACCCATTTGATGATTTCACTTCTGCCCATATTGACATTGTAGACGAACTCACTGATATTCACATCGGCTTCGACTCGTTCGAGGGCCACCTTCTTAGCGAGCATCTTGATATCTTCTTCGCTAAGCCCGCCATTGATTGCCCTTTTGACAAGTCCGTACATCCTGATCCCGTTATTCATTACTTCTTCCTTATATTTATCTCCTTCAGAAATCACTACCTGCGACCTCCATGTTTGCAAAAATTCCTGGAAATTATCCTCTAGAAAAAACGCCAGCCTTTCGGAAGTTGTTGTCATTCAGCCCCACCCTCATGAATCGTCTTCTTTCTTCTAATCATACCAAAAAATAAAAAGATTTTTCCGAAAACTTTCCTCTTTTTTATAAAAAATAGTGCTAAAATAGGAAAAAGGAGGTGAAATTTGGAAATTTAAACCCACTAATATGACCACGCACTCTTCTACAGAGAAAAACAAATGATTTGGAGGTCCCCCATTGAATTCTTCTATTAAAAATTACACATCTATCCATGATGATTTTTCCAAAGACAGGGAAAAGATAAAAGAAGATATCCTCTTCTTTTATAGTGAGCAAATCCCGGATATACTGGAAGCACTGTTTACAATAGCGCATTTTGAAAAAAAGATCACAGTTCTCGAGCCTTTATTTGAATCTCCATTTCATTACCGATTCATTGAAAACTATGGGCTCAATCTTTTTATAGACGGGTTCATTTTCTCCCTTTATTCCAAAGCCAATATGCTGAATGAGTTTCTTAAAGAAGATATATCCTCGGAAGTCAAGAAGAGGCTGGATACCATGACAGCAGACGCCTCAATAAGATTCGAAGAGGATGCTGTCGAATGTTTTACCCTTACCGCTTATAAGGTTTTCGAATTCGGTGTTGAAGCCGGAAAGGGCTACACAATGTAAAAGAGGTGAGACAGATGGAAAAAATCCTAAAGGAAATCCTCTCTAAACTGAATACCATTGATGAGAGACTCGAGAAGGTTGACGGACGGTTCAATCAAATCGATGCAAAATTTGATCGAGTGGATGAAAAATTCGATGAACAAGAGAAGAAAATGAACTCGCGCTTCATCGAGCAAGCCAAAAATATGAACATTCGCTTTGATGAACAAGATAAAAAGGTCAATGCCCGCTTTGATGAACAAGACAAAAAGTTTAACGCCCGCTTCGACGAACAAGACAAAAAGTTCAACGCCCGCTTCGACGAACAAGATAAAAAGTTCAACGCCCGCTTTGATGAACAAGACAAAAAGTTCAACGCCCGATTCGACGAACAAGATAAAAAATTCAATGCCCGCCTGGATAGTCATGACCTAGCTTTCACCAAACAGGAGAGCAGGTTTGACAGAATCGACAGGCGGCTTTCAAGCCTTGAAACCGGCCAAAACGAAATAAAAAATATCGTTAAACGCATAGAAACCAACCAGAATGAAGATGTCATTGCCTTGTTAAAAACATTCCATACCAAGATAGACTCCAATTCCGAGGCGCTGAATAAAAGACTGTTCCAAGCTGAAACAGATATTCAAAAGTTATCAAGGAAATAAGAAGAAGACGAGTCCCGCAGACATTCAGGACTCGTCTTCTCTGTTTATTTTTCCATCACGCTGATGAAATCTCTTAAATAATCCGGCAAATCGGGCGGCCTTCTGCTGGATATAATATTTCCGTCAATGATGGAAGGCTGGTCCACCCACGCGGCACCGGCATTCTCCATATCATCCTTGATTCCCGGAGTGCTTGTCACTTTTTTGCCTTCAAGGATTTTAGCTGATATCAAGACCCATCCTGCATGGCAGATCTGTCCTATCGGCTTGTTGTCCTCATTCATTTTTTTAACGATCGACAGCACTTCTTCATACCTTCTTAATTTATCCGGGGACCATCCTCCGGGCACAAGCAGAGCATCGTAGTCATTCGGATCCACCTCTTTGAAGGATACATCCGAAACAGCAGGCACTCCGTACTTTCCGGTATATTCATGATCTTTCTTTTCTCCAGCAAGATGGACGGCAGCGCCTTCTTCTCTCAAGCGCAAAACCGGGTACCACAGCTCAAGATCTTCAAAGTCATCACTGACAAGCTGAAGAACCTTCTTATCTTTCAGTTTCAATGGACATGACCTCCTTTTGCATTCTCCCTACATTTTCGGACAGCTGAGGGCAAAAAGCAAACTTGCTGTGCTATCAAAGATTATTTTTGGTAATGTAACGCCAGATTTCCTCTCCAATAAATCCCTGAAGGTGAATCAATGTCTGATTCCACTTAATCTTATAGTTTTCGTCTGTGACACCCTGTGCGAGCTGAACGATGCCGGACGGAGGCAGGGGCTCTTCCAATTTTTCAAACTGAAGCAGCGGCATAAAATGTTCTAGATCCTCTTCACCCGCTTTTTCAATAATCCCGGAACCGATTCCGCGGGCAATAATGCCGTTTCCATTGCTGTACAGGAATACCATGTCATTGGCTTCAATGTGGTTGATGAGGTACTTCCAAGGGGAGTAATAAGCAGCGACTTTCTGTTCTTCCAGCATTTCTGCTTCATTTAGGGGGTTTTGGGATTTGTTTGTGTTGACGAGGTAGGCTTTTGGCAAATTTCATTCTTCCTTTCTATAATGGGTTTGGACCGGCCATCTGGACAAGGATTCAAGCGGGGTTAACTATAATGGGGATTCATGGGGCACACCTCCTTTACCCTCTATTATAATCTTTAGCTTCCAATTGCTAAAAGGAAAACCTCTTATCGAAAATTCGACAACCTCGTTTATTTTCTATCTAAGAACCCTTACAATAGAAACTAACCGACAAGGAAGGAAGTCTGCACATGACATTCTTAAATAGAATCGAACCCGCATTAGTGAGCGATGATCCATTTGTTCAGCATTTTGCCGTTTCCATTCTGCAGGACAGCCATCTTGCAACGCCGAAAACATTATTTAAGGCTTTGGAAGCCTATGACCGGAAACTCCCCACCATATTCCCGGAATTGATCCTGCCGCACATCGGATTTCTTCCGGTGGATGAGGAAGGCGTGCAGGAGCTTATTTCACGCTTGAAAACGGATAATGAAAATAAGGAATGGTTTGTTAATCTCCTGGATAATGCGGATACTTCAGTGCTTCTGCAATACGAGAGTGATTTAGCTCCCTATTTGGGCAGAAAGTTTTATAAAGAACTGAATTCTTTTTCAGAGATGGATGAAGAAGGCCTCTTTTTAAAGCTTGCCGGCATTGCCAACAACTTGGACAACACCTATGACCCAACGGCCATACAAATGGGAAAACGCGTCGCAAATGAGTTGATCGGCAGAGGCATCATTGAAGATTGGGAACCAGAGAATGCGATGGGTGAGCTGCTCTCGTATTCTTTCATGCCATCGATCGGCTTGTTCCAAATTTATATGGCAGGTGAACTCCGGACAGAATCCACAGTCCCCGACCTCATAAAGCTGCTTGTCAGGGATGATAGTGACGAAGCTCTGGAGGAAATCTCTTCTGCGCTTATAAAAATCGGCACTGATGAAGTGGTCCGTGAAGTAGAAAAAATCGCTATTGATGAGAACATTTTCATCTACAGCATTGATATACTGGCTAAAATCAAATCCAAGGAAGCTGAACAAGCATTGATGAGGCTTTGGCAGAAGACCGATGATATCAGCATCCAAACCACGATTGCTGACGCCCTTTGCCAGCATCTGTCTGTAGAGGCGATTCCTCTTGTGGAGCACCAGCTGGAAGAAGGCTATGACATGATCATGGCCGATTTGGAAATGTCCTTTTATGCCAGCCTTGTACTCAACAAAATCGATCACCCTGGACTGCATCACATAAAAATGAGTCTGATTGAAAAGGAAGATCAATTCCGACAGACTTTTCCCCCGGCCGAAAATGAGAACAAGGTCGGCCGTAATGACCCTTGCCCATGCGGCAGCGGCAAGAAATATAAAAAGTGCTGCCTATAAGAAAAAACAAATACCATGAATCTAAACTTGGCACCTGACCGCCAGGTGTTTTTAACTTCGGATATACATATAAAAAAAATCCAAGCCAAAAACGGCTTGGATTTTTGTTTTTTCCGTCGACAAATTTTGGGTCGTGCCTGTCACTAAGAGCGCTAAGCCAAGAACACCGCTCCATAAACCAAAGCCCCGCCAATGACATATACGGGATGGATCTTCAGCTTTTCCAGCAGGAGAAAGGCTGCACCAGCCAAGATGATTGTTTGCAGCCAGCCGATGCCTTCATAGGAATTGGAGATGAATCCCCAGGTCATTACGCCCAGCAGGACGGCGATGGTTGGCTTGACAAGGCTGGTCATTTTCTTGACTCTCGGTGAGCTTTTGTATTTCATGAGCAGGCTCAATAGTACGATCATCAGGATCAAGGAAGGTGCAACTGTCGCAAAAACACCGACAATGCTTCCGAGGATTCCTCCCTGCTCATAACCGATGTATCCGGCCATCTTTGTAGCAATCGGACCCGGAAGCCCGTTCGCCAACGCAATCATTTCACTGAACTCATTGACATTCATCCAGCCATATCGGTCGACCACTTCATGCTCCACCAGTGGAATCGAAGCGGGGCCGCCTCCATATCCCAGGATACCGGGAATGAAGAAAGCCAAAAAGATTTCCCAATAAATCATGAGGCTTTCACCTCTCTCTCACTTGCCTTTTTCTTTTTACCGACCAAGGCATATACCAGGAGGCCGCCGATTACAATTGCCGGGTGGATGCCCAGCAGTTCAATTGTAATCAAGCTTCCAATCAGGATGGCGATGGTGACGGTCCATCCCAAGGCGCCTTTGGACTTCACGACAAAATCCCATGTCAGCACCCCGAGCATGACGCCGACCACCGGCACGACTGCGTTGGCCATTCCCTGCACCCAAGCCTTGTCCTTATAGGCATTCAGCACATTCAGGAGCAGGATCATCAGAATGATTGTCGGAATGATGGTGGCAAGTACCGCGTTAGCCATTCCCACAAAGCCGCCGACCCTCCAGCCGATATATCCGGCCATCTTTGTGGCAATCGGTCCCGGCATGGCATTTCCCAGTGCGAGAACATCTGAAAAATCATCATCGTCCATCCATTTGTATTTCTCCACGACTTCATTATGCACGAGGGGAATCGATGACGGCCCGCCGCCGTACCCCAGAATTCCCACTCGGAAAAAAGCTAAAAATAGTTGAAGCTGCTTCAAGGTTTCATCACCCTCTTGTTGTTGGATATGCTCTTTTCACCTGGCAGTTTTTGAATATGCACTATATAAGTCAATCCAAACAACCTAATGAAAGAGCATGACATCAAGCATAGAAGAAGGCAGGTTTAGTATGCCCCGCTTTCCCCTGCCTGATGTCCGGACATGATTCTTACCAAGCCGCAATGGCTCCATCTGTTCTCGACTCTGTTCCTCCCATGAGTACGCCTGTATCCTCATCTCTCCAAATGATCTGGCCTCTGCCAAACATTCCCTCGTCTGTTGCGGTCTGGATTTCATGTCCTTTTCTTGCTAATGCCTGCGCGATATGTGTCGGGAAGTTCGGCTCCACCAGAACCTTTTTCCCTTCGATCCACTGCCATCTTGGCGCATCAAGAGCTGACTGCGGGTTTAAATGAAAATCAATTGTATTGCTGATCACCTGGAAGTGGCCCTGCGGCTGCATGTAGCCGCCCATGACTCCAAATGGGCCCACTGCTCTGCCATCCTTCGTCAGGAAGCCAGGGATGATGGTATGGTATGTTTTTTTGCCAGGTTTCAAGGCATTCGGGTGTTCCGGATCCAAAGAAAAGTCGTGACCGCGGTTCTGCAGGCCAATGCCTGTGCCAGGGATGACCACGCCGGAGCCGAAGCCCATATAATTACTTTGAATGTATGAGATCATATTGCCTTCCTCGTCAGCTGCCGCCAGATATACAGTACCCCCTTTGGGGATATCGTACGCTTCCGGTGTGATGGCTTCGTCGCCAATCAATTTACGGCGTGCTTCTGCATAACGGTCAGAAAGGAGTTCGTCTACGGGAAGCGGCATGTGTTCCTGCTGTGTAATGTACGCTTTTCCGTCCGTGAAGGCCAGTTTCATTGATTCGATATGCTTGTGGTATGTATCGACTGCGTCTTTTTCCTGGAATTCAAAGCCTTTTGCAATATTCAGCGCCATTAATGCGACCAATCCCTGGCCATTCGGCGGAATTTCCCACACGTCGTATCCCCGGTAATCCGTTTTGATCGGGTCAACCCATTGGGCCTGGTATTCCTTTAAATCGTCCCGTGATAGAAAACCGCCATGTTCTTCCATGAAGGAACTGATTTTATCAGCAATTTCTCCTCTGTAAAAACTTTCGCCGTTTGTTTCGGCAATTGTTTTCAATGTGGATGCATGCCCTGGTGATGACCATACCTCTCCGATTTTCGGCGGCCTTCCGTCCGGAGCAAACGTTTCGAACCACGCTTTGAACTCATCTCCGGTTAAAATTTCTTTGAATTTTTTATAAGCAAGTGACCAATACTTACCGAGAATAGGTGTGAGCGGATAGCCTTCTTCCGCCAGGCGGATGGCCGGTGCCAGTGTTTCTTTCAAGGAAAGCTTTCCAAATTTACCGGACAGCTCCGCCCATGCCGCTGGAACTCCAGGTACTGTCACCGGTATGACGCCATGGACCGGCATTTTGTCATGACCGAGTTCTTTCACTTTTTCAATGGAAATCGATTTTGGCGATGGGCCGCTGGCATTCAGGCCGTGCAGCTTATCCTTCACCCATACAAGGGCAAAGGCATCGCCGCCGATTCCGTTCGAAGTGGGCTCGACAACTGTCAAAGCTGCCGCGGTGGCGATGGCGGCATCAATGGCATTGCCGCCTTTCTGCAGAATTTCAAGTCCTGCCTGGGCAGCAAGTGGCTGGGATGTCGCGACCATCCCTTTTTTTGAAAAGACCGTATTTCGCTGCGAGGAATACGGGTGGTATAAAAAATCCATGTTCTCCATTAATTCACAACCTCCTGTTCAACATGATGACAAGCTACAAAGTGATCTTTCTCGATTTCCCTCCATTCCGGTTTTGCCTGTTTGCAAATGTCTGTCGCAAGCGGACAGCGTGTATGGAATGGACAGCCTGACGGAGGGTTTGCCGGGTTGGGGATTTCCCCAGTCAGACGGATGCGGTCTTTTCTTGCACCCACTTTGGGACGCGGAATCGAAGAAAGCAGTGCCCTTGTATAAGGGTGAAGCGGGTTTGAATAGAGATCTCTGGATGATGCGAGTTCAACCGTGTTCCCCAAATACATCACCACGACGCGGTCACAGAAGTAGCGGACCACCCCAAGATCATGCGAGATGAACAAATAGGTCAAACCGTATTTTTCCTGAAGGTTTTTCAAAAGCTTCAGCACCTGCGCCTGTACCGATACATCCAAAGCCGAAACGGCCTCATCACATATGATAACAGAAGGATTCAAGGCAATCGCGCGTGCAATCCCGATCCGCTGGCGCTGCCCGCCGCTGAACTCATGCGGATAGCGGTCGTAATGCTCTTCCTTGAGCCCGACTTCTTTTAAAAGGTCATATACTTTCTGCCGGCGCTCGCTGCTTGATAGATTGGTGTGCATGACAAACACTTCTTCAAGCGCATTTCCGATCCGCTGCCTCGGGTTCAAGCTGGCATAGGGATCCTGGAAAATCATCTGCATTTCTTTTGTAAGTTCTTTCCACTTGCTGCCGCTTAACGATTGAATTTCACTGTCTTTATACAGGACTTTTCCGTTGGTGATATCTTCGAGGCCGAGAATGGTGCGGCCAAGCGTTGACTTTCCACAGCCGGATTCACCGACAATCCCGATGCTTTCTCCTTCATAAACGTCCAGACTCACATCCTCGACAGCTTTGACATGTCCCTGGACACGCTTCAGAAATCCTCCTTTAATCGGGAAATATTTCTGTACGCCATCCAGTTTAAGTAGCGACTTTTTCTCGAGCACTTCCATCCTCTCGCACCTCCTGAAGCCAGCATTTTACGCGGTGTGTTCCATTGACATCATATTCCTTCGGTGATTCCGTTTTGCAGCAGTCCATTGCGAAAGGGCAGCGAGGATGAAAACGGCATCCTGTTATATTTTCGTTCAAATTGGGAAGAGATCCCGGAATCGCTTCTAACTCAAAAGAAGGATCATCGACATCAGGTACGGAGCGGAGAAGCCCTTGTGTGTATGGATGCTGAGGGCTGTTAAAGATGCTCTCGACGTCCCCTTCCTCTACTTTCTCCCCTGCATACATGACCATCACTTTGTCAGCCACCTCGGCGACGACTCCCATATCATGAGTGACCATGATGACACCCATGTTCAGGTCATCCTTAAGATCCTGTATCAAGTCAAGGATCTGTGCCTGGATCGTTACATCCAAAGCAGTCGTCGGTTCGTCTGCAATCAATAATTGCGGGCGGCAAGCCAGCGCAATGGCAATCATGACACGCTGTCTCATCCCGCCGCTGAGTTCATGTGAGTATTGGTTCATCCGTTTTTCCGGATAAGGAATGCCGACCTGCTTCAACAGATCGATTCCTTGTTTGTTCGCTTCCCTTTTCGATATTTTCTTATGAAGCATCAATGGTTCGCGTAGCTGATAGCCGATTGTCAGTACGGGGTTCAGGGCAGTCATCGGCTCCTGGAAGATCATCGAGATGTCTTTTCCCCTGACCTTTCTCAATTCTTCCTTTGACAGGGTTGTCAGATTCCGCCCGGCGAAATCAATGGATCCTTCTTTGATATAGCCATTGCTCGGGAGCAGTCCCATCAACGACAGGGATGTAATACTCTTTCCGCAGCCCGATTCACCGACGATACAGAGGGTTTCGCCTTTATCCACTGAAAAAGAGATTCCCCGTACAGCCGACAGTTCCCCATCAGCCGTACGGAAAGCAGTGTTTAAATTCGTTACATATAATAATTCGTTAGACATTGTATCCCTACTCTCTTGAAACGTTGTATAGTGACCATTGTCCTGTCGGGTCTACTTGGAGTCCTTTTACCGATTTATCATAAGCTGCCGTTACAACACCATGGTGCATGATGACTGCGGGGGCATCTTCAACAAGCAGTTTGTTTGCTTCATCAAGTTTCTGCTGGCGCACTTCCTGGTCGACATTGGAGCGTGACTCCTCGACAAGCTTGTCGAATTCAGGATTCGAATACGCCATACGGTTTGAAGATCCGATGTTGTCGCTGTGGAAGTTTGGATACAATAGTTCGCTTCCATCAGCTGTCGAGTTGGACCAGCCCATGAAGGTGATATCAAAGTTCCCTTCTTTCGTTGTATCGAGGAAAGTGCCCCATTCCATGGATTCGATTTCGACGTTGAATCCTGCTTGTGTTAATTGAGATTGGGCGATTTCCGCCATCATCATGTATGCTTCAGTATTCGCAGTAAGGATGGTAAGCTTTTGATCGCCGTATCCGTTCTTCTCGACCATTTCTTTTGCTTTTTCAGCATCGTGGCTGTAGCCTTCTTCGTTTGCAGACTCATCAAAACCGAATACTTTAGGGCCGATGATGCTGTTTCCTTGGACACCGAGTCCGTTCAGCTTTTTGACATACGCCTCACGGTCAAGCGCATAGGCTGCTGCCTGGCGGAATTCAAGGTCCTTCATTGGCTCCCTGTTCATATTGAAGCCCATGTAATACATTGGCGTTCCTTCATTTTTAGTGATTTCAACATTTTTCAGAGATTCAACGCGCTTCAACTGTTCGGATGGGATAGCATCGATGAATTGTACATCGCCTGTCTGCAGCATGGAGATTGCTGTGTTGACTTCCGGCACTACTTTGAAGGTCACTTTTTCAAGCTTTGGTTCGCCCTGCCAGTAGTCGGCATTCTTTTCCAGAACCACTTGATCACCCTGTGTCCAGCTGACGAACTTGAATGGGCCTGTACCGACCGGTTCCTTCATTAAGTCCTGCGCTTTATCTGCTTCAGGGCTGACGATTGAAGCATTTGTATGGGACAGCGCCGCAAGCATGGCTCCGTATGGCTTTTCCGTCTTGATCTCGACTGTGTATTCATCAACAACATTCACTTCAGAAATAGGTTCTAAAAGTGAAGCGCGGGGTGCAGCCGTTTTAGGATCGCGGAACTTATCAAATGTATATTTGACCGCCTCGGCATTGAAAGGTGTTCCATCCGTGAATTGGATATCTTCTTTCAATTTGATCACCCATGTGTTTTCATCGGGTGTTTCATAGGATTCTGCCAATTTCGGCTCGACTTCCATTGTTTCAGGGTTTCTAGTGAAAAGTGTTTCATAGACTTGCTCGATGATTCGGGATGAAACAGAATCATTTGTCATGATGGGTGATAGCCCTACAGCATCTGAAGTCGATGCATAGGTTAATTCCTGAGGTACATCTGTACTGGCATTTCCTCCATCTGAACCGCCTGAGCTGCTTGAACAGCCTGCCGTAAAAGCAAGCATTGCCGTTAGTAATACTGCCAACCACTTTTTCATTGAGCTTTCCCCCTATTTTTTAATAAAAGTATTATTGATTCAGATCCATGTTTGGATCGAGCGCATCCCTTAGTCCGTCTCCTACTACATTGAAAGCAAATACGATCAGCATGATGGCGATCCCCGGAACGATCGTCATGTGCGGTGATGTCCACATGAAGTTCTGCCCCTGGGCAATCATCGCTCCCCATTCCGGTGTCGGCGGCTGTGCCCCCAAACCGAGGAAACTTAACGCTGAAGTTGAAAGGATTGCGGTGGCCATCCTCATTGTCGCAAAAACAATGATCGGCGCCATGCAGTTCGGCAGGATGTGCTTCACGTGGATCCTGAAATCACTTGCACCGAGTGAGCGCATCGCCTGGATGTACTCTTGTTTCTTGACGGTCAGGACCGAGCCGCGGACAATCCTCGCACAGGATGGAATCGACCAGATACTGATGGCTATTGCTACATTGACCAGGCTTGTTCCAAGAATGGCAATGATCAGCATCGCAAGCAAAATGCCTGGAAATGCGAACAGTAAATCCACCAGTCTCATGATGATTCCGTCGAGCCGGCGGTAGTAACCCGAAATCAACCCGAGGGTGACTCCTCCGAGCAGTCCCAGAGTGACTGCGAGAAGGCCGACTGACAAGGAAATCCTTGCACCGTATACGATACGGCTCCATATATCTCTTCCATAGTTATCGGTTCCAAGCCAATGTCCCTCTGAGAAAGCAGGCAGTTCGGAATCTGCCAATGCTTGTTTCAATGGATCATGTGTGGCAATTACAGGTGCGGCGATGGCAAGGATCAGCTGCAAAGCAATGATGACCAGTCCGATGACAGCCAGCTTATTTTTTATCAATCGCTTAAAGGTAGTGACCAGAAACTTTTCCTTCTTGGACTTCGTTTCCGGCTGGATTTCTTCATTAAGTACTGCTTCTGCTGACAAGGTAAGTTCCTCCTCTCCTAAAACGGCTTAATCGTAGCTGATTCTTGGGTCAATGAAGACGTAAACGATATCGACAATCAGGTTGACCAGAACGAATAGTGTGGCAACCAGGAGCACCGAGCCCTGCACCATCGGAAAATCTCTTGCTGCGATGGCATCGATCATCAGCCTGCCGACTCCATTAATCGCGAAAACCTGCTCCGTAATGATGGTTCCTCCCAGAAGGAATCCGAAGTTGAGGCCGATGACGGTGATGACCGGGATCATTGAATTTTTCAAAGCATGTATCCAAATGACTGTTTTCTCTTTCACTCCTTTGGATCTCGCTGTCCGTATGTAGTCTGCCTTGATGACCTCAAGCATGGACGACCGGCTCATCCTTGCAATCATTGCTGCCGAACCGGTTCCCAATGTGATGGCCGGCAGGATAAGCTGCTTCATCCCTTCCACCGTCCAGAACGGAGCACTCAAGCCACCGACGGGTAAAATCTGAAGGTTGACTGCAAAAACAAGAATCAGGATGGTTCCAAGCCAGAAATTCGGAATCGATATCCCGCCGAGTGCGAACACGGTGCTGGTAACATCCAGCCAGGAGTTCTGCTTCAGTGCTGAAATGATCCCGGCTATGACACCGATGACCACGGCGACAATCATGCTGGCGATCGCCAGATTAAGTGTATTCGGAAAGCGGATGGCAATGGCTTCAGCCACCGACTGTTTCGTTTGATAGGAATAACCAAAATCCCCTTGAAAGATGTTCTTTAAGTAATCCCAGTACTGAACCAGGAATGGATCATTCAAACCAAGGCTGTCCCGGATGGCTGCTATGTCGGAGTCACTTGCCGTCGGCCCGCCAATGATGGTGGCTGGATCCCCTGGTGCCAGATGCATGCTGCCGAATACCAGAAACGAGATTCCGAATAATAATAAGACCAATTGAATAAATCTGCGTGAAATAAGTGCTATCATCGGTTCACCCTCCCTTTTTGATATGTAAGCGCTTCATAATTTTAGAAGCCACTTCCCTGCGTTACCTTCCGTTTGTTAATTTAATTTAAGTTTTTAGTTTACAAACGGAAGTTTTTTGATGTTAGGGACGATTATAAATGATAATTCAGAATATTTCTAGTGTTTTTACAAAAAAGTTTATTTTATTTATAAAGGACTAGTTTGTCTGGATATTTATGGGCATATCTAACCAGTTTCGGGGGGCCATTTTCTCTATCTTGGAAAAATGTCTGAGCCTGTACATTCTATAAAAGTTGAGGGTGTGCGGGGTGTGTGAGGTCGTGACAGCTGAATCTTTCCTCTGCTGTTAAAATAAGCGGGGGATCCAAGGGCAGCTTCATTGAGCGGACTCTACATTGGGGGAAATGCTCATTCTTCCTTATCCCTCATGCAAAGAAACTAAAAAAGACTCAGACTGGCTGTGAAGACAACCTGTCTAAGTCTTTGGGCAATAACCTTCCGTTTCGGAAGCAAAACCTATAATTTCAATCCATTCCGGCTCTTGAATCGGCGAAGCAAGATGTGGCTTTCTACTCTAGTGATGCCTTCAAGTGCATATAATTCATTATTAACGAAATTCTCCAATGCGGAGAAGTCGTCGACCAGCACGTGCATGTGGAGGGTGCTCGGCCCTGTCATCTGATAGCAGCTGGCTACAGTCGGCAGCTCTACTAATTTTTCAGCCACCTCCACAAGGTATGCAGGTTCGCAGTCCACTTCAAAGAAAGCGGACACTGATTTCCCGACCTTTTCGGAGTTGATAACGACACTGAACCGTTCAATCACGCCGCCATCTATCAACTGGTTCACCCGCTCCCGGACAGACACACGTGACAATCCAAGCTCTTTCCCGATATCCACATAGGAAGTCCTGCCGTTCTCGGTCAGGATTTGCAGAATCTTACGATCAACATCATCTATCTTCATGATCTCATGCACCACATTTCCGATTTAATCATATCCCTATTATACTAATGATCTTTGGTTTGTGAAGAGTGACACAGAGTTTGTTTGTTTAAGAAGTGCCTCTCTTAGTGAAGGTGGCTAGGGTTTGGCAGGTAAAAATTAGGTATTTTTAACCATTTGTAACTTTTGTAATAAAACTGAAACATTTCTTCATTTCAATTCGTCTAATAAGTAAGAATCTTTTAAAGGAACGGAGAGGATCAGAATGAAGAAGAAGCTTTCATTTGTCGTTTTTTTCACGGTTTTGTTTTTAGCAGTCGGTGCCTTTCATTATCAAGGAACGAAGAGTACGGTATCAGCAACGAACGGGGTTAGTGGTGGTTCTGTGGAGCAGCAGAAGGAAAGTGAAAGCACGGTTTCAGGCGAAGCTGATGGAGATATGGTTGAAAAGCAAGCTGCCGAGAAGAATAATACTCCTGATGAAACCACAGATGTTACCCCTGACTCTTCATCTGCCGTCGAGGAAAACGATTCTGTTGAAGAAAAGCCATCGGAAGCGGAGCAAAGTTCCTCTGAAAGAGAAACGGTTATGGTTGGCAATGAAGAATATGTAGATATAACAGATATGAAAAAGTTCAAAGATTTGGCTGAATTTGCTCAAAAGCACGGTGCACGTTTGTATGCTATTGAGAACTCCGACTGTTTTGCAGTTATCAAGGGGGAAGAGCCTTTATTGTTCTTCTCTGTAGGGACTGTCAGTGCCGGGGTTGAAGATATCGCTGTCCTAAAGGATTACATGGCATTCCACGGATACTCTGAGGAAACCGGAATTGCCGGCAATATTGATGTGGCGGCAGAAAGCGGGGCAAAAGTGGATGTGAATTTCAACGATGGTGCCGGTTACTACATTTTTAAGGAAGGAAACACAATTATCATTAACTGGGCCTAGGGTTTACAGAGAAAAACCGGTACTTTTCTTGTACCGGTTTTTACTTGTTATAACGGTTTATTCGGCTCATACATCGGCTGCTGATGCTGTGCCTGGTACTGCTGGCTTTTCGCTGCTGCCTTTTGGACATCCTCATCAAGTGAGAACTCGGTGTCTGCACCATTAAATTGATTGGATTCATTCTGGGCTTTCACAACTGCCTGCTGATCCTGTTCTGATTTTCTTTCCGGGTTCTTATTTTCCATCCTGGATCCCTCCCTGGTAATGAGTATGAGTTTAGAGTTTCCACCAGAGAAATGATTATTCCCGGTTAAGGGAGAAATTCCAACAAAAAACCTTTTAACAAAGCTGAGAGTCAGCTTGTTAAAAGGTTTTTTGCTGGAGATTATTCGACATATTCCGGGGCGTGACTGTCACGATTCAAAGCAAACTCTTTCTTAATTTCATTCAGGAGCTCACGATTCGTCAGGACTTCGCACCCTGTCAGAGCCATGGCCTTTGCGCCAATGATCATCGCTTCCCTTGCCTGATCTGTCATGGCCGCCTCACGGAACTCGTGGGTGTGGCAGGCATAGGCTCCTTCCGTGATTTTGATATATGGATGGATGGCCGGTACGAACTGGCTGACATTTCCCATATCGAGCGAGCCGCTGCCGTCACGCTGTTCCTGGATTTCACCCCTGTCCACCCCAAGGGAAACCAGTTCATTCGTGAAGGCTTCTGATAATTCCATGTTGGTGATCATGTCGTCGTATGAAAATTCATAGAAAGAGTGTTTCATGGAGGCTCCTGTCTGCAGGGCGGCTCCTTCTGCGCACTTCTTCACTTTCTCCGTCAGTTCATTCACATATTCACGTGAAGTACCGCGTACATAAAACTGGGCAGCCGCATAGTCTGGCGTGACATTCGCAGCCTTCCCTCCTTCAGTGATGATTCCGTGTATGCGGGCAGTCGGCAGGATATGCTGGCGCATGGCGTTGATGCTGTTGAAGGTTTGAATCACCGCATCAAGCGCATTGATTCCGTCTTGAGGACTTGCTGCGGCATGAGTGGATTTTCCGAAAAACTCGAATTGAATCGCGTCCATTGCGAGAGACGATCCGCTTTTCACATAGCTGTTTAAAGGGTGGACCATTAACGCCGCATCCAATTCGTTAAATAGGCCAGCTTCTGCCATCGTGACTTTTCCGCCCCGTGTTTCTTCTGCAGGGGTCCCATAGACAACGACCTTTCCGCCTGTTTCGGAAATTATTTTGCTCAAGCCGATGCCGGCGGCGATTCCCATGGTGCCGATCAGATTATGGCCGCAGGCGTGCCCGACTTCCGGCAGGGCATCATATTCAGCCATGAAGCCGATGACCGGTCCTGCCTTCCCGCTGTCGAATACTGCCCTGAAGGCAGTCGGCAGATCACAGGTCTCCATCTCTACATCGAACCCAAAGTCCTCAAGTGTTTCAGAAAGGATCTTGCTTGCCTTGAACTCCTCATGGCCAAGCTCCGGATTTTCACCAATATAAATGCTGATTTCTTCAAAAACTGTCTTTAACTGATCGATTTCATCCACAATTCGCTGCTTCAATACATCCATATTAGAATCAACCTCTTTTGCTAAGTATTCGGGTGTTTCACGCTTTACCGCTTTAAAGCAGCCGGGGACTGTCCCCGGTTGCTTTAAAGCACTAAAGGACTTTCTCCAGGAACTCTTTGGCCCGCTCGCTTTTTGGGTTATGGAAGAATTCGTCGGGGTGGACGTCTTCCATCAGGATGCCTCCGTCGAGGAAGAGAATCCTGTCTGCGACTTCTTTGGCGAAACCCATTTCGTGTGTGACAATTGCCATCGTCATCCCTGTGTGGGCAAGGGACTTTACGACATCCAGCACTTCTTTGATCATCTCCGGATCCAGTGCGGATGTCGGCTCGTCGAACAGCATGACACCCGGCGACATCGCCAGCGCACGCGCTATGGCCACACGCTGCTTCTGCCCGCCTGACAATCTGTTCGGATAGTCATCCGCTTTCTCTGACAAGCCAACGGATGCCAGGAGCTTCAACGCATTTTCTTCGGCAGCAGCATCTGATTCCCCTTTTACCACTATAGGTGCATACATAACATTCTCCAGTACGGTTTTGTGCGGGAATAGATTGAAGTGCTGAAACACCATGCCTACATTCTGCCGAACCTTCAAAATATCTGTCTGAGGATTCGTGATTTCATCCGTTCCGATCCAAACCTCCCCGCTCGTCGGGGTTTCCAGCAGGTTCAAGCATCTCAGCAGCGTGGATTTTCCTGAACCTGAAGGGCCGATGACTGCCACCACTTCCCCTTTATTAATCTTCGCCGAAACCCCTTTTAATACCTCCAGCTTCCCGTACGACTTGTGAAGGTCCTTTATTTTTATATAATCCTTACTCACTCCGGCGCAGCCTCCTCTCAAGTTTTTTCCCGAGCAGCGTCAAGCACATCACAAGTACATAATAGATGACACCAGCGAAAATCAGCGGCTCGAATGCTGTATACGTATTAGCACTGACAATTTGCGACCTTCTCATGATATCTAAAAATCCGATGGTCGATACAATCGCGGATTCTTTTGTCAATGTAATATATTCATTCATCAATGCAGGAAGAATGTTTTTCAGCGCCTGCGGCAGAATGATATCCTTCATCATCGGGCGGTATGGGATTGCCAGTGCCTCGGCAGCTTCCTTCTGCCCTTTGTCCACAGCCTGGATCCCCGCGCGGATGATTTCTGATATGTATGCCCCTGAATTCAGGCCGAAAGCCAGCATCCCGGCCAAAAATGGCGGAATATCATAGCCTGTCAGCTGTGGCGTTGCAAAATAAATCAACATCAGCTGTAAGATCAGCGGAGTGCCCCTGAAAATGGATGTATATGCATCGGCGACCCACTTCAAAACTTTGACTCTGCCAATCTTGAATAATGATAAAATTGTTCCGATGATAAAGCCTACGATTCCTGACACCAAAACGAAAAGCAACGTCACCCAGACGCCGTTCAGTATAAAAGGAATAGAAGGCACGATCTGGAGAAAATCCAAATCCATGCCCTTTGCACCTCATTTCTTAAAAGTTTATTCTTCCTTCAGCCACTTTTCTTCCAATTTTTCCAACTCGCCGTTCTCTTTCATTTTCTCGATTATTTCACTGAACTCTTCAACCTTGTCGCTATCCTTCGGGAAAGCAATGGCCATGCCCGGTGATATTGAGCTCTCATCGTCAAATCCCTTTAAACCGACCTCCTTGATATAGCCTTCAGCGACGGTCTTATCAAGGTAAATCACATCGATACGCTTTGCTTTCAATTCCTGGATCAACGCAGGAAGCTTATCCAGCGCTTTCACCTCTATATCAATGGTTTCGGCCAGCTTTTTGGCAGCCGTGTCCTGGATGGTTCCAAGCTGTACGCCAACCTTTGCCCCATTCAGGTCATCCATACTCTCAATCTCTGATTCCGGCAAAGTGATGAACATCTCTCCGGAACGGTGATATTCGACTGAGAAATCCACATTTTCCTTCCGTTCGTCTGTGGCGGACATGCCCGATGCCACAAAGTCAACGGTGTCAGCCTGTAAAGCCCCGATCAATCCATCAAAGTTCATATCCTTGATCTCCAGCTCGTACCCCAGCTCCTTTGTTATGTACTTGGCAAGGTCAATATCAAACCCGACAATTTCCCCGCTGTTATCATGTGTTTCAAATGGCGGAAAGTCTGCTGATGTTCCCATCACGATCTTTTCCTTTCCTTCCCCGCTCGTTTCCTCCGAAGTACCGCATGCCGCTAATGAACCTGCGGCCATAACTGCAATCAATCCCGCAAAAAGCTTCTTCATATTACTGATCCCCCTAATCTTCTAATTAATATTTATTCAATAAAATGTATTTTAACACATTAGTATAAATATGCAATATGTTTTATGAAAATAACAATCACCCCACTGGAAACAGACTACTGTATATTAATGTCTTTCCGGGTTTTTATTCGCTCTCGATGTGGCAATGCAGTGCCACTGGGCATGCGCCCGCACGTCCACCTCCCTCCCTTACATATGCTGATAGGAGAATGACGAAAGGTGTGAACGTAGAGTGTGGCAAAATAAATATGTTGGTGTCTTTTTGGCAGCGGTTCTTTTACTGCTTTCACTTTTTTCCGGACTTTATATTTATAAGGCCGGGCTCAAAGAAGGAAAAGAAATTTCATCTTCAGCACAGCCAATGGACGGGACGAACAACATCAATAACCAAATTGAAAACAACGGCAGCAAGTCAGCCGAGAATACGGTTGAAAATCAAATAGAGAATGAAGCGGGCAAGGATGTGAAAAACAACATCACCAACAATATTACGAATAATGTGGAAGTAAACGTACAGGGCGACGGTGATGTAGTGAATACAATCAGCAACAATATCAGCAACAGTGTAACGAATCAAAATACGGGCGGCAGCGGAAATGGAAATGGAGACGGCGGCAATGGCAGCGGAGGAAACGGGGATGATGACGGAAACAACTCCGGTTCCGGGCAGTCCTGGGGCATTGACACAGCCAGCCCGCTGACTGAAGAGTTGAGTGTGTGTGTGCGGGATAATTTCGGCGATCCTAAAGTGGTCGGCAGATATCTTGGTGAGAAAGAAGGTGTATCATCAGGTTTGACCAAAGAGGAAGTCGACCTGATCAAATCAAATAATGATGAGATTCTCCTTATTCATAACCGGTTTGATGATGCAGCCGGCTTTGATAAAGGGGTTGAAGAAGCTGAAGAAGCCATTGGGCTGGCCCAGGAGATCGGAGCACCTCAAGGAACGGCCCTGTTTGCTGACATCGAACCTAATTACCCGGTGGATGCTGAATTTATCATAGGCTGGTATGAAACGGTCTCTTCTTCTTCATATGCACCAGGAATATACGGAATTTTTGCAGGGGATGAAGCGTTGACAGCTGCTTTTACAGAAGCGGTCAACCAGGATGCTTCTATACAGGATGATACCTACCTCTGGACAGCAGCACCGAATGTCGGCATTACCACCGAGGAGGACGCCCCGGAGTATAGACCACAGGCACCGGAAGGCTCCAAGGTGATCGGCTGGCAGTACGGACTCGATGCGCAAGCCTGCAATATCGACACAAATCTATTTAACAATGAATATACAGATGTACTTTGGTGAATGAACGAAACAGCCTGGATGCTTTCCAGGCTGTTTTTTTGTATTTCCCATCTCCCTTAGTAGCAATTATCTTGGTCTGATAAAAGGAACTTCCACATATATCTTTCCAGTAAAAAGGAAATCACAATCATTCAATGCATATCACTTGATAAAATTATTTCGTTCTTTATAATGAACATAAATTATTTTTTTACGTTTAATGTTCTTAATAAAGAAATATCATTGCTTTAAAATGAATTTTGTAATAGGAGGTCAACTTTAATGCGTGTTTTTGTCGGAATTTTTATTTTAATGATTTTTATTTCAGGCTGCAGCGCTCAGAATGGTCCGGATGATGAGGTCTTTATAAAGAACACCCCTGAAATCGTCCCGCAAGCTGATGTTAAGTCTGCTTCAAAGGAGAAAACAAAGGACTCTGCCAGTGCGGAAATAAGGCCGGAAGAAGGCTGGTCTCTTGTATGGAATGACGAGTTTGAGAATACTGAAAAGCTTGAGAGCTTGTGGATGCTGCAAGACTGGCCTTCTTACAAAAATAATGAGCTTCAGTATTACTCTCCGAATAACGTTGAAGTCCGGGATGGGAAGATGGTTATCACGACTAAAAGAGAAAGATTCAAAGGGCGGCATTATACCTCAGGGGCCGTAACCACTGAGAATATATTTGAATTCACGTATGGAAAAATTGATATCAGGGCGAAGATCCCTAAAGGGCAGGGGATGTTTCCAGCCTTCTGGCTTGTGAACTCAAATGGGGGGACATGGCTCCCTGAGATTGACATCATGGAAAATATCGGGCAAAAGCCTAACGAGCTGCACTATGTAGTGCATTGGGAAACTGAAGAAGGCGGCAAAAAAAGGGATTTCACCACTTACGTCAGCGATGGTATCGATTTTTCGGCAGATTACCATAATTATGGATTGATATGGGATGAGGACAGGATTACATGGACGCTGGATGGCATCAAGGTTTTTGAAACTGAAAGATTTTCACCGGACTCTCCCCTTTATCTTTATTTGAATACAGCTGTCGGAGGCAATTGGCCCGGCTATCCGGATCCGGATGATTCTTATCCGAAAGAAACACTTATAGATTATGTAAGGATCTATCAACAATCCAACGAGGAGTGATTGAGGGAAATGGCTTATCTTTACTTGGCATTAGCGATTTTTTTGACGTTTGTAGCTTTTCAGACCCTGTATATCCTTATACCTATCTTTAAAGATGAACGAAGGAGAAAAGTGCTGAACCTGCATGAGCACAGCTTTTCCGTCATTGTCCCAGCCTATAATGAAGCGATTGTCATTGAAAACTGCATCCTCGGATTTTTACAGACTAAGCACCAGAATGCTGAGATGGTCATTGTTAATGATGGTTCCAGCGACAATACCCTGGAAGTCTTGAAAACACAGTTGAAATTACGGCCTTATGTAAAGCCCTTTGATCGGACCCTTCCTCATAAGGAAATCCTGAATGTCTACCGTTCGGAAACAGCAAAAAACATCTTTGTGATCGACAAATTCAATGGCGGGAAAGCAGATGCTCTCAATGCCGGCATTAATTTTGCAAATAAGGAAATTGTGGTGACACTGGATGCTGACAGTATCTTGGATCCAAACTCCTTGAGTGAAATGAATGACGCCTTTAAGGAGAAAAATGTTGTCGCCTGCGGGGGAAATGTGATGATTGCCCAGGCATTTAAAGGTGAATTCGGCCATTTTAAACCACATTTTAAAATGAAGGGCATTTTAAGGTATCAGTATTTACAATACCTGACAGACTTTTTTCTATACAAGCGGGCGCAAGCTACCCTGGGGACCATGTCGGTTATCTCAGGGGCCTTCGGTGCCTTTAAGAAAGAGATGCTCCTGAAGATCAATGGGTTCCGGAGCACGGTCGGGGAGGATATGGACATTACACTCAAGGTGCACAAGTTCATTAAGGAAAATGGTAACGAAGATAAAATCACTTTTGTCCCCTCTGCCGTCTGCTTCACGGAAGCTCCAAGTTCCATAAAAGACTTATTCAAGCAAAGAGTCAGATGGCAAAAGGCTTTTATCGATTGTTTAGTTCATTACCGCCGTTGTTATTTCAATAAATTTTCAAAGAGGTTCTCCATCTTCTTTCTTGTGGACCAATTCCTGATCGGCACCCTTAATGGCTTCCCGGTTGTGGCAGCGCCATTTCTTCTATTAATTAATCATGATAACTATTTATTCATGTTGATGCTCCTTGCTATTGCATTCTTCCTTTTTACCTATCAAAGGATTACGACTCTCTACATCAGCCATCTTCATGATATTAAGTTCTCAAAATTAGATATTGTCCAGATCATATTATTCCTGCCTGCTGAAATCTTCGTTTTTAGATTATTGAACCTGATCTTTGTCCTCTACGGCACGGTAACTTATGTATACAAGCCCCATTCCTGGAACAAGTTTGAACGGACCGGTGCATTTGCGGTGAAAGGAGTGAAACGTGCTTGAAACATATGTATGTTAAAGTCATGTTCGCATTTGGATTCGTCTCGCTCCTTGGCTTACTGTTTGTCAGTTTCGGCATGGTCATCAGTAAATACGACATTCTGGCTGTTGAACATCAAGGTCCTTTTCCTGCAGATAAGCGACTTGATGTCTGCGAACAAACCACTCGCATGAGAAACTTTGAAACTAGTAATAATGAAGCCGCAAACATTCCGGTCCTGCTGTATCATCGTGTAATCAAGGAAAAGGATATTTCAGAGACTCATTACCTTGATGGGCAAATCAATCCGAACCTTGTCACTGCTGAGACTTTCAGGGAACAGATGTCATACCTCAAAGAGAAAAAATTTGTCACCCTGACGCTTGATGAACTGTATGCCTTTTTAACGGAAGGAAAAGCGATACCCGAAAATAGTGTGGTCATCACCTTTGATGATGGATATAAGGACAATTACATTGAAGCCTATCCCATATTGAAAGAATATGGCTTCCACGCTGCCTCTTTCCTTGTGACAGGATCAGTGAAAAAGAAAACCCAGCCTTTCCTGCCGGACAAAGTACAATATCTCAGCCAGGAAGAACTGAAAGGCTCATGCGATGTTTTTGAATACGGAAGCCACACCTATACATTTCATAAGAAAGAAACAACAGACGGAAAGGATATTCCTTTCCTGGCAGCAAAGTCTGAACAAGAAGTGAGGAAGGATATCGAAACAAGCTTCTATCAGCTCAACGACAATGACTTCATTGCTTATCCCTACGGAGAATATACGCCCGAAACGATAAAGATAGTAGACTCATTAGGAGCAAAAATGGCTTTTGCCCTTGAGGAACGGAACGCCAGCCCGGTCGATCACATATACGAGGTTCCAAGGTACCCAATCAGCCAGTCCCTGTCATTTGAAGAGTTTAAGGGGTATGTTGATCAGTGAGCAGCCATATACTTTACCGCATTAACGCAAGTGGGGACAGTCCCCACTTGCGTTAATGCGGTAAAGGACTTTAAGACTATTTCGTAAGTCGAAATAACTCGAAAGCCATGTAATTGTAACTATTACCTATATTTGTAAGATAATTCAAACTAATCATGCAATTAGACCTCCTTCCTTTTATACTTGTACTAACCTAAATAAAGGAGGAATTTGTTTGAATAAGAAAATGATTGCACCACTCGTTTTATCTGCAGGACTGATTTCTGCTTCCCTTCCATACAGCAACGTCCTGGCGGTTCAACCCGGATCGAAATTGGAACAGGCTGCCCAAAAACAGTGGAATGACAAAGCGAATGTGCCTCTCTTTGTAAAAGAAACGCATACTGCAAAACGTCCTGCCGCTACATCAAGTGATGCCCTTAATTATCTCCAGGAAAATAAAACGAAACTAAACCTCAAAAACCCTAAAGCTGAACTGAAGGCCAAAAAGGCTGAAAAAGATGAGCTCGGTATGACCCACGTGCGCTTCAATCAAACAAAGAACGGGGTTCCTGTAGAAGGTGCCGAAGTCATTGTCCACTACAACGCCGAAAATGAAATTACTTCTATCAATGGTTCCCACAACAAGCAAGTAGAAAAAAGCAATCTTGACACCACCCCTGTCGTATCACTTTCAGAAGCTCTCAATACAGCTAAATCTTCTGTCAAAGCTCCTGCCATTCTGGACCAGCGTCCGACTGCCGAACTTGTCATCTACCCTTTTGAAGGAGAAAACTACCTGGCACATAAAGTTAATATCAGCTTCCTTGGTGAAGAACCCGGCAACTGGTTTATTTTCATCGATGCCAAGACTGGTAATGTGATTGATAAATACAATGCCATCATGCATGCAGATAAAATCAAGACAATAAGCGGAGTAGGACTTGGAGTTCTAGGGGATTTACGAAGGATACATATTTCCACCGACCAAAAGCCCCGTCAAGGTACTTTGTTCCAGATGGCTGATTTCAGTCATAAAGGGCTGGAAGGTATCATTACCTATGATTATTCAAATAATAGACTTGAAGTATTTGAAGGCAGAGGGGCTGCATTCATGTCTGACCATGACCGCCCTGCCGTAGATGCCCAGTTCAATTCAGAAACAGTATATAACTATTACTTAAATGAACATGGCCGGAACTCACTGGATGGGGAAGGAATGCCAATCCAGTCAGTCGTCCATTATGGGGAAGACTATAACAATGCCTTCTGGAATGGAACGTATATGGTATATGGGGACGGAGATGGAGAATTCATGGTACCTCTATCCGCCGGGCTGGATGTTGCCGCTCATGAAATGGCTCATGGCGTAACTTCCAACTCCGCCGGCTTGGTCTACCGCTTCCAATCCGGTGCACTGAATGAAGCATTCTCTGATATCTTCGGAGCTCTGATAGATGACTCTGATTGGGAAATGGGAGAAGACATTATGGCACCAGCAGCGAAAGAAAGTGGCAGGGATGCCCTTAGAAGCTTGAGCGATCCGAGCAGATTCCCTGTTGGTGCCGACTATGTACCATATGGAAATGGCGATGGCATGTACCCTTCCCACATGGATGAATACTATGACCTCCCTTCTAACCTTGATAACGGCGGGGTCCATATCAACTCATCCATCATCAACCATGCAGCCTACCTGACGGCTCAGGACATCGGACGCGATAAGCTCGGGAAAATCTACTACCGTGCCCTGACCGTTTATCTGACACCGGACTCTGACTTCAGCCATGCCCGTGAATCCATCATTCAATCAGCTGTCGACCTATATGGAGAAGGCAGCCCTGAAGCGTTAGCAGCTGCCGGCGGTTTTGATTCTGTCGGGATTACTGAATAATAACTGATAAAAAACCTCTGTCCATATTGGATAGAGGTTTTTCCTTACAGGTATTCAGCATAGGGATTGCTGCATACCAAAAAACTAAAATCCTGATTTTCCCCATGAGTATCAGGGGTGGTCTCCGAACAGTGATAAAAACCATAAAGCTCTTGACAGGTAATTTTGCAGGTATATCATATTATTGAAAATCTACATAATACCTGCACCTGATCAAGAATAAAATCCTGTTCTAGAGAATCTTCAAAGAATAATATTCAAGGCGAAACAGCCAGTAAAGTGAAAAAGAGTTGTATTTAATAGAAGAACTATCCTGGCTGCACTCCCTCATTACCTGTTCAATTCCTGATTAGCCAAGTATTTAAGGGCAAGTATTTCATCCTCATTCAAATTCTCCTGAAGCATGGCCAATATCTCTGTTTGTTCCTCAGCTGTCACTCCATCTGATACCTCTGATTGCAGCTCCATCAGTTTGCTGATGCCTACCTTCTTGATGACACCTTGAACCGCTTCTTCTTTTGTCTTATAAACCAAGTTGCTTTCATCGACATTCTCCAACCCTTCCTCCAAAAACTTTTTCAGCTCAGGATTGGCTGCAATCTGCCGCTTTGCCTCTTCCACTTGACCTGCGTTTTCCATTTCATCGTTGACATAATCAACGATTTTATCCGAAGCAAAGCCGGTACCGAAATGATAGAGTGCATACCCGCCGATACCAAGGACTATTGCCAATATCAAAATCCCTTTAAGTATCTTCATTTGAATTCCCCCTATTATGAATCAAACAAGTGATTGTATTAATTGATCTTTATATAAACTTCAATCATTTCATAGATAACTAGTTCTTATGATAAACCTTTCCTTCTTCTTCATCCAGGGATACCGGGGAAATGGTGATCGTACTTCCTTCCTCGAGGAGACCGCTCTCTTCATACTCGGCATCGTCATTCAATACTATTGTAAAGGATGGTTTAGATTCATTCCCATTCACAATCAGAGAAAAGATTCCCTGCTGTTCAGTTTCCTCTTCACCGTAATAATAAAGCTCTCCATTATTTGCATAGACGATTTCCCCTTGGTCATAGATGAAATAGTTTTCCGGATTATCCTCTTCCTTCCATTTGCCGGTCAATGACACAAGGACATACTGATAACGTACATAGTCAGAGCCTCTGAAGTTAAAGATGGTTTGTGCAAGTGAAGTGCCTTTGTCAGGTCTATAGGAAAGAACCGCCGTGTCCCCGCTTACCCATTCCACTTTGTACTGGCTGTTTTCAATCGCTTTAAAATCTGCACTGCCTTCTAAAACATCCGTCGCTCTTCCGAATAACGGTATAAAAGGCTTCAAACTGATTGTTTCATACCTGAGATTCTTATATTCTTTTAAAATCAAAGCATGCTCTCCGCTTGCCGGCTTCGAAACCAATACGTTCGTGTTCCCAAAATAATAGAAGAATGTGGTATTGGCCACAATCAAGGCTAACGCACACCCTCGCACACCCCATTTGACATAAACATTATTCCAGGGGAGTAAAAACAAAAGCAGGAAAATCAGTAAATAATTATTGATGAAAAAAATCCATCCATACACTAAATAAACATCGTAAGAGCGGGCAGCCAATACAGCTGATTGAAACATCAAAAGCAGGACAAAGACAGCTGATGCAATCATTTTCATTTTGGGCATTTCCTTCATTACTCCACCGCCTTTAACCCGAACTGTGAGAGAACTTCCGGGTAGAGCTGATCATTTTCTGTCACTGGATCCCATGTAACTCCATTGTTGACACTTCGATATGCGTGAATTTCACCGCTCGATCCAGTATTACGAAACGCAGCGAGGTAACCTGTTCCCGTATCATTTGAAAAGCCGATATATAATTGGTCATATCCCTTTTTCAAATCATGCGTCGCTGTTTTGGAGATGCTGCCTACTGACCAGGCGACACCTTCATCATATGACCTGATGATACTGATATTCTCCGATCCCCTGCCGCCATATACCACCGCAGCGAACTCTTCGGAAACATAAATATTGTCTTGGGAGATTGTGTCAAGATAGTCACTGATCCGTGCATATCCTGTCATCTCGTCATCAGGCACCTTCATCCATGCCGCTTCTTTTTCCGTCCTGACATACAGTGCGCCTTCATGAACGACGAACAGTTCCTCCGTGTCAACAGGGATATCGGTGGTGCCAGTACCATCGACAGAATGAGAGATGAGCCTGTCTATATCTTGCGGGGGTTCCATTGCAGGTGGTAGATCTGTCTTTTCCCCTCCCATATCATCCCCATTATTCTGTGGAGGGTAGACAGGCTCATAAGCGGATTCCCTACATTCCACAATGTCCTTGCTGACTCTGTACGAGCCGTACCCGATGATGAGCCCGGCAATAATGATGATAAGTATCTTTACTAATTTCATAGAGTCTGAACCATCCTCATACTTTCAATATTTGGAATCTTAACTATTATTCTAACTCAGTCTACTGGAAGAAAGAAACCTGGAAGGAGCAGGTTTTAAGTTCCCGGTGAAATCCTGAAAAAAGACCTCCAACATAAAGCTTGGAGGCCGTCACTATCCTATGGGTTATTGTTCAGTTCCTGTGGAGAGATCGAGGGTCGTGGCGTTAACTTCATTGGAATCGGAATCTGAATAAGAGTCAATATCTGCTTCCGTCTCCCCTCCTTCTTCCTTTGTTACTTCTTGTTCGTCTTTTTCAGTGCTCTTATCTTCTTCCTCCCCTGGCTTTTCTTCAGAGGATTTCTGATCTCCATCTTGACTTTCTTCTTGATCTTTATCTTCTATTTTGGAATCCAACTCTGCATCCTTTGTGGCTGGATCTTCTTGAGGGGCTTCATCCGTTATTGTTTCCTTCTCCCCAGTCTGATCTGTCTCTGCTTCTTCCTTCTGTTCCTTCTCTGGTACATCTTCTTCAGTAACTTGTATTGTTTCCTTTAACTTTTCACTATCGACTTTCAGTTTGTATGTTTCATTGACAAAGTTCTTAAAGGCTTGCACCCGATACTCGATTTTTTCTGTTTCACAGCCTGGGGAATGATCAGCTGCCATTTCAGGATCACTTTTCACGGTCTCCTTAGGCTTCAGATTTTTTTCCACCAGCAATTTCTCTCCGCCTTGACCTATTAGAGCAATCTTTACTACAGTATCCATATTAGAAATATTTTTGATTGATATGCTATTACGAACTGAACAATTCTTTCCATAATTAATTTCAGAAGTATGTATTTTCAAAAGATCAGAAGTCGTTGCGTTTTGAATACTGCCGGAAGCCTGGGTTTGGGAAGTAAACCAGGCAAACGTCCCCGGCATGGAAGACAACGTTTCAGCAAAAAGGTACAACGACAGCATGGTTGCCGAGATGCACAAAGCTGTTATCTTAATATATTTCAGGAAAAAGTGACTGGACAACTTCTTCAACTTACGATTCTTCAAAGTCACGGGCTCCTCTCCAAAGAGTAAGGCAGCCGGAAACCGACTGCCTCCCACTATAAGGATTTATCACTTATTTATTTTTATATTTTGCTCCCATGTCTGTTTGTTTGGCTTCAACCATCAGATTCGCATCATACTGCGCACCTTGATATTCATTGCCTGCACCATCATCAAGTTTTACATCAAAAGCCATGGTGATATACTCATCTTCATTTAAGGTAAAGAATTCATCATTTCCAATTTTGAAAGTTTTACTTCCTTCTGCCGCAGAAGCTGTCGATTTACTAAAGGACGCTATAGATGATGCTTCTTCCACAGCTACTTCACCAGTAACCACTTCCACTCCTTTAGGAAGTTGAGGCATATCCGACTTTGAGGCAGCGGCTATACCCATCGATCTCGGATTGTGGTTGCCATTGAAGAACCCTTTCTCCCAGGCCATTCTCCAATCATTTAATTCATCCATGTCCGGCTTGGCTGTGTATTTAAATGCCATATAATAAATTTTGTAAGGATCAGCAGATGCTTTATCAACTGAAGCCTCATATGTCAGCTTCAAGTTTTGTTCTAAATTCCCAGTATTATCAAGGGTGATGAATTCTCCGGTTACTACCTGAGATGGCGCAAACTTAGCAGCACTGAACAGCTTAGTGGAAATGGCTTCTCCATTATTTACAGACAATGTTCCATTGTCGATGTCTCCAACCGCACTTGTACTGGATGTGAACCAAGAATATGTACCATATCCTGCGCTTACCACTAGAGCCCCTGCCATTGACGTTGCCAGTAATGCCTTTTTAACTTTATTCATTTAAAATTCCTCCCAAAAATAATTGATTTATATTTATATAACTATAAATACCTATAGGTCATTTGCTGCTGTGTCATCTCGTTTGTCCAAATAGCGGAAAACCCTCTGGTAGACCTCAATAAGAACAAACAATAGCAGCGGAAACAGGACGAATAACGAAAACCCTAGTTTGCTGGTAACAAACTTGGCAGCATAACCTGCATTCGGGATGGTGTATTCAACTTGTCCGAGGATGTCTTGCGGCTTTACTTCCCATTCATCTGCCACATTGTTATTGTCACCCTTTGTCGTGAACGAGCCATCATTCACTTTTACGATTCGATGGGTAATCAGCGTTTTATCAGACAATTGAAATGTTATGACATCACCCTCAGTCAATGATGAGGATTCAGTCTCTTTCACCAGGATCATATCACCTGCACTAATCTTTGGAACCATGCTGTTTGTCAATACTGTCAGGGGCTTATAACCAAAGAATGAAGGAATCTCACTCGGATTCTTATGAGATTGATATGTAACAAATAATAGAAATGCGATACTGCCAATTATCAATGTGACGAAAAGAGTTGAAATAATTTTCATAGCTCTTTTTTTCAATGACTCACATCCTTTTGAAATTTAATAGTAATTGCCTGTATTCACAAATCTACTAGACTTCTTTTCTAGTGTCAACGATATAACGAACAAAATAGTTCTTTATAATACGACAAAATTACCTATAATTCTCTCATTTTACCCTTAGGCTGTTTAGAAGATTCACCAGATATAAACTTAGCCATACCAAGGTAATATACTAATTTCGTCTTCATTTAGGAAAGGTTCTGCCAAACTGGATCTCTAAATATTGTGTCGTTAATTGATGAAAAGATACCCTACCATTGACTGATTTTTTGGAATAGTATGTAAGGTGTAACAAAATACTTTTGTAGGGGGTTATTTATGAACAAGCTATTCAAAACCGGTCTAACTACAGTAGTAGTAGCAGGTACGCTCTTTTCAGGCATACCCGGGATCTCATCTGTAGGAGCAAAGGAACTAACAGAAGTAACACAAAAATCCAAAGTCTCTCATTCTTCTCACTTTTATGGAGACTTAGACTTAGCTTTGATTAATGATGAGCGTTTAATAGCATCCTTAATCAAACAAGGAAAAGTATCCGCAAAAGCTTCACAAGCGAAGAAACAGCAAGCGCTCCAAGATTATATTGAATTAAAGGGCAAAAAGACAGAAAGTGATGCACTCGGGAATGATCCAATCGCCCCAGCCGCTAAAGCTGCGGAATCTGCAAAACATGAAAACTTCAAAGAGCTCACTCAAAATGGAAAGAAAGGAAAGTTGCAAGGGCGTACACAACATCCTAAACCTGTAGAAGAATCTCCATCACCTGGTATTAACAAAAAAGGAAAACTACTTACGATAATGGTAGAGTACTCCGACTTCGAACATAACAGCATCCAGCCTCATGAAACCGATAACTATTATGAGGATTACAACACAGAACACTTTGAAGAGATGATTTTTGGTGATGATGGGGTAACAGGACCAAATGGAGAAAATTTTGTTTCCCAGAAACAGTTTTATGAAGAACAATCCGGTGGTACTTATACAATCGAGGGACAAGCATACGGCTGGTTGAAGGTTCCTGGAACTGCAAAGTTTTACGGAGCTGATAGAGCTTCCGGAGGACACGACAATGTGACTCCCGGCGGTTCAAAAGCATTAGTTAGAGATACTTACTTAGCTGCAATAGAGGCTGGTATTCCACTGGAGGACTATGATTTAGAAGATCCACATGATCTTGATGGAGACGGAAACTACTGGGAGCCGGATGGCCTGGTAGATCACCTGCAAATCATCCATTCCGGTATGGGGCAGGAAGCAGGCGGCGGCTCGCTTATGGATGATGCCATCTGGTCACACCGATCAGCTTCTTATGTGGATATGGATGCTTTAGGTGATGGCACGGTAGGTTTTTACGACTATACTATGATGCCGGAAGATGGGGCAACCGGTGTATTTGCCCATGAATACGGACATGACCTTGGACTTCCAGATGAGTACGATACACAATACACTGGAACTGGAGAAGCGGTTGGATATTGGTCCATTATGGCGTCGGGATCTTGGGCAGGTAAAATTCCAGGAACAGAGCCGACTGGATTCTCGCCTTGGGCGAAGGCATACTTACAGTCAACACTTGGCGGCAATTGGACGGTTCCAACAGTTGTAGACTTTGAGGATCTTAACAAAAAAGGGGCATCTTTCTTACTGGATCAAGCCAATTCTACAAACGGAAAAAACGATCAGGCAATCCAAGTGAACCTGCCGCAAAAGAAAACACTTATAAATAACCCTAAATCGGGCACCTATGAGTATTGGGGCGGCCAACAAGATGAAATGGATACTAACATGGTCACTGACGTTGATTTAACTGGAAAGTCTTCTGCAACATTGACCTTTGATGCATGGTATGACATTGAAGAGCAATGGGATTTCGGATTTGTCCAGGTGTCGACTGATGGGGGCTCCACATGGACCTCTTTAGGAAATGAAAATACGCGCAGTGATGTTGTGCCAGAAGGATATCCAACCATTCTGAATTCAATGCCTGGTTTCACTGGCAATTCAAATGGATGGGAAGCACAAACTTTTGACCTTTCGACCTATGCTGGACAAGAAATCAAATTGCGTTTACGCTATGCCACCGACTGGGGCAGTTCTTTCACTGGCTTCTTCGCTGACAATATCAAAGTTGTCGCAGACGGAGCAACGATAGTTGAAGATGGAGGAGAGAGCTCTGAATCTCCATTTACATTGAATGGCTTCACTAAGTCTGACGGTAATAAATATGTCGACCACTACTATTTATTAGAATGGCGGAATCATGAAGGTGTGGACGAAGGGCTTGCTCACATCGCACGTGGAAACTCTTTGATGAGTTATGATGGCGGTTTGGTCGTATGGTATGTAGATGATACTTATACAGACAACTGGACTGGTATCCACCCGGGTGACGGATTCCTTGGAGTAGTGGATGCCCATGATGACACAAACCTTGTTTGGAGCACAGGCGGCCAGGCAAGCACCCGCTACCACATAGCTGATGCCGCATTCAACTTCATGCCGACATCAGGATTGAACCTGGATTATCCTGGGGTTCAAAGCCTGTTCTTAAGCCCTCAGCGTGGTATACCTTTGTTTAATGACAACAAGGATTTCAATAATATCTTCATGCCGGATGCCGGCCGTAACATTGAGAACTATGGATTGAAAGTTCTTGTTAATGACCAGGCTAAGGATAAATCCGTTGGATCCATTACAATCATGAAATAAGAATGAATTTGTTAGCAAGAAAACCTCTGCACTTTAGTGCCGGAGGTTTTCTTTATTATTATTAAACATGCCTCCCCCTCTCACTAAAAAAGCCGCCTCCTATAGAGACGGCCTTTTTGCTTTTTCTCTATTTATTTGTTTTTCCCTTTTCCTTTACCAGGACGCTTCTTCTTGTCATTCTCTCCAACCTTCACTACAACAGTAGTTAAAGGCTCAATGGAAATACTGCCGGCAGTCAGGCTGAATCCAGTTCTCTTGGAAACTTCCCTCATTCCTGCTTCATCCTGATCCACAAGCACTTCAGCACCAGTCAGATTTTCGTTCAGCGTCAAAGTCCTTGCCTTAGAATCAGCATTAATGAACACTTGATAAACATCACCATTGGTCGCTTTCGCCTGATAGGCAATCAGCAGATCCTGGTCTTTGATTTCAGGTGCATCAAGCAATGTAACGTTTGCATCGACCAACTCTTTTGAGCCCAATCGGAAGGCGTCTGTCGATCGTCTCAGCTTGATTAATCCGGATGTGTACTCTCTTGTTTCATTGTTAACCGGATACAGCTCTTCATTTGTCGCTTTTTCCCAATCGAATCGGTTGATGATATCAGACGAATCGTAGGAATCGTGAATGAAGTACGGATAGTTGAATGGATTTCCATTTTCATCTGTCATATAGGTAGACTTGTATGGAGCCGTTTCCGCTTCCTCTCTCCACTGCTTTGTACGCCCGTATTCCTGTCCTGAATGGATGAACGCCGTGCCTTGGGATGTCAACACCATGGCGTTTCCGATTCGGATCCGCTTATGGATTCCCATGTTGTTTTCCGGAATATCCGGATCTTTTTTTATTGATTGGGCAATGACGTCATACAAAGTCAGGTTATCGTGAGCCGCGATGTATTGTACGACATCGCCCGGCTGATCGGCTGTAAAGTTATGCGGCTGGGCCTTGATATTGTCAAAGATTTGCGCGATATTCCTCGCCCCGCCTGTCAAAAACCTTGGCTGTCCTTCGCTTCCGAAACCGGATTTCAATTCATTCCGGAACTCATCAGAGAAGCTTCCGACCGCTTCTGTATGCTGCATCCAATCCTGGTCAGCGGCTTGGACCGGTTCGCCTTCATCTCCTGTATACGTTCTCCAGCCTTCACCGATCATCACAAGATTCGGATTGACCTTTTTCGCTTTATCAAATGCCCTTTGGATACTTTCCGCATCATGGTCTCCCATCATATCAAAGCGGAAACCATCAACTTTATATTCGTTAACCCAATGCATAATCGAATCTTCCAGGATTCTTCGGGACATTTTATGCGTCGTCCCCAGGCGCCCGCCGCCGAAGCTTGACCTTGGTGTACCATCTGCATCCATGAAGTGATAATAGTTCGGTACAAGGTCTTCGAAAATCGAGACCTGTGCTGTATGGTTGTAGACCACATCAAGGACTACTCCCATATCGCGTTTATGAATCTCTTTAATCAGTTTCTTGAACTCTTTGATTCTCTTTTCCGGATCCCCCGGTTTCTCGGAATACATGCCCGTCAAAGAAAAATAGCTTTGCGGGTCGTAGCCCCAGTTATAGTTCGTATCTGTTGATTGGTATTCCAGCATTCTTTCATCTTTTTCGAACTCATTGGTGAAGTAGTAGCTCATTACCGGCAGCAGCTGAATGTGTGTGACACCAAGCTCTTTGATGTAATCCAGTTTTTCAACGAATGCGGCAAATGTACCGAATTCGTGCTTCAGCTCATCTTCAATGTTCGGGTCGGAGGTGAAATCACGAACATGGGCTTCATAAATAATGGTATCCTCACGTTTCTCATAGCCTGGAATATCAGCAAAATCAAGTTTTGGCGCCACCCTTGAAACATCAACGATGGCCGCTTTGCCGACAGGATCACCTGATTCACTGCTCCACGCTGCCATGGATTGCGTATAAGGATCGAGTGCCAGTTTCGTATCCTCTCCATGGGTCACTTTGTAATGATAGTAGTATCCTCTATGATTCTGGACACCTGTGTTTTTCTTGGAAAGCGTCACGGACCAGACACCACGGTCCCCCTTTTCCATTTTGACCGTTTTGACGACTTTGTCCTGATTTTTTTTATCATAGAGGACAACGGAAACGTCATCCGCCTTAGGAGACCAAACCCTTAATGTTGCAGCGCCGTTTTTATGAAGCTCAGCTCCCAGTTTTCCGTCGTACCCATACATTTCATCAATCAGTTTCCAGCCTGATTTGACTGTCACGGTGCGCTCGCCATACGTAACTTTATATGGAAGATTTTCGATATCAAATTTGCCGTGAAGATGTATCTTTTCAGGACCTTCCATCGTGATATCTGACACGGCCACAGCATTGCCGTCTTTGTCTTTCACTGTGATCTTTTCTTTCAACTCCTCAACGGTCAATCCTTCTGTTTTGGCAAACGTAAGACTGATCAGCTTGTCGGAAAGGGCTTCGCCTGATAAAAGCGCAGGCTTCACAGTACCATAAGGATTTGTATACACTTTATCCTCGCCTTCTTTTACGAAAATAGTGTGATATTGGTCAAGCATTTCAAATGACATGTCTCCGGTTTGGGCGCCGGTCTCTTTATTAACAAATAAAAAGCTGATTTTCGAGGCATTCTTTTTTAATTTGATGTCGTAATACGCTCCGAACTTTCCAACTCCCGCTTTGTCTGCTGCACCGTTCGGCCATCCTTCAGATGGTGCCGCAACATCATCCCAGTTCCAAAGCCCCCAGCCGTCGTAGTCTCCGTTTTCACGCTCGTAGTAAATACGAATGGTGTCTTCCGGGAGCTCGGCTGGTTCATATAAAAATACCTCGTCAGATCCCTGTTTGATCCAGATTTCATTCATCTTTGGTGAAGACAGTTCAATCGTTTTATCCCCGCCGTCCTTCTCACCATTTGTCCTATTTAAAACAAGGAAGCCAATATTTTTTGAATCGGGATTGATTTTGACATCCACATATGCCCCAAATTCGGTTACCCCGTCAAATGGCGTACCGCCTGAAGGCCAGTTTTCAGATGGTGAAGCAGCATCTCCCCACAGCCATACACCCAGGTTTTCATAGCTGTTGTCTGTTCGTTGGTAATGGATGCGCAATGTATCTTCCGCTATTTCACCTGCACCACCAGGTTCTTCAACAGTCACTCCGCCTTCAACCGTTAATAGAGCTGTTCCGCCGTCTTCCATGGAAGGAATGGAAATGGAAGCTTTCCCGTCGGAAGAGGTAGTGTAGGTTTTACCGGAATAATGATCTGTCACGACTGCCTCAGCCAGGCCGAAGTCCATAGCTGCTTCTTTTACAGAAGTGGCGGTATTCATGGCGACGTAAGCATTTTCTTCTTGATAGCTTCGTTTGAAAACCAGATACTGCTCGCTATCAGAACCGGCGATTTTGCTGCGTTCTCCTTTGGCAAAGATATCTGTGTTGGCATTCCTGAAGTTAAGCACCTTTTGGTAATGCGATAGAATTTTGTTTCCTTCCACTTCATCCCATGGCATGTTCGGACGGTTGTCATAAACCGGATAATTGTTTTCACCCGGAAGGCCGAGCTCTTCTCCATAATAAATGACAGGCTGTCCCTTAGCCGTCATCTGAAGTGTAGCTGCTACCTGGTATTTGCCAAGGTCCCCTTCGACTGCTTCCAGGAAGCGGTCTTCATCATGGCTGCCCAGGAACTGCCCCAGGGTCGCATCATTTGAAAGCTCCTTGTTCCGGCTTTCTAATTCTGACTCGACTGCAGCCAGGCTGCCATTAGCGAAATCACGGGCAAGATTCTTAAAATCAAAATCGAGCAGTGAATCCATCATGCCTGAGTTCAGGTAGCCGCCGTCGTTTTCTACATTTGCTCCCCAAACTTCCCCAATCATCTTGTGATCAGGCTTTACTTTTGTTAATTCATTCTTGAATTTCATCCATGTCGTATCTTCAACATGTTTCACCGTATCGACACGGAAGTAATCGATTGTATTGCCATTCGGGGTTTTGGACTTTTTAATCCAGTCTGTCTGCCATTGAACGATTTGATCCCGAACAGCGGAATCCTCTGTCAGGAAATCCGGCAGACCGGATAATTCCCCGCGGACCGTATCGCTTCCTCCGTCACGAAGCATCCCTTCAAAACGGGCGCGGTCTTCATCTTTCGGGAAGTTAGGTACACCCGTTGTTCCCGCATCGCTTTCTTTTAACCCATAACCTGAATGGTTCAATACCACATCAACCAAGATTTTGATGCCGCGGTTATGAGCTTCATCAATCAGTTGATGGAAATCTTCCATAGAACCAAAGTGAGGATTCAATTGGCCGAAGTTGTCCGCCCAATATCCATGGTAAGCATAATAAGGAGTACCAGGATCCTCGTTATATCTGACATCATAATTGATGTTATCAACAATCGGGCTCACCCAAATCGTGTTGATCCCGAGTTCATCAAGATAGTCCAGCTTTTGCGTGATTCCTTTAAAATCTCCGCCTTGATAGGTTCCCATTTTGGAAGTATCGTAGCCGATTCCATATGGATCGTTGTTAGAGCTGTCGCCGTCAAAGAAACGGTCAGTCAGCATAAAGTAGATTACAGACTCATCCCAGTCAAAGTCCGCTTCCTCCCCTGTAAAAGTACGGGCCTTTACTTCGAGAGACGCTTCTCCATGATGACTGTTTCCATATTCATCGACCACTGTAATCGGAAGTGTTTTCACCCCGGCTGTCACCTTTTGATCTACTGCTACAGTCAATTCATTCAGTGCAGGATCCACTGTGACCTTTTCTTCTCCGCCAATTGCCGTTAAATCGATAAACATTTCACGTGCTGCGGCTTCATTTTCAGTTCCAAGGTCCACAGTTACTACAGCATTTTCATTGTAGCTGACCGCTGCAGGCTGAACTGTACCGGAAACATTGAAATCTGCCACTTGATAGGTGACCGTGGACTGCCCGTCAACTGTATTGTAGGGATCCGTTACTTCGGTCGTCGTTCCGTCGACTGTGACAAAATACGTATATGGATGTTCCCCTTGCGGAAGGTCGTTCAGCGTGTAGCTGAATCGCTCGTTATCAGGGTCAGCCTCCATCTCATAACGCTGTCCCAATATTTCAAGCTCCACTTTTTCCACTGTATCCATGGCGTCTTGAGCATACAAATCCTTGTCCCGGAAATAGAATGTCGCATTTCCATTTTCTACTGCAGGACCGGAACCGTCAGGGACAGTATGGAACTCCATTTCCCCGCTTTTCACATGTACCTTTGTGATAGAATCATTTTGATTCAAAGTGATAAATCGATCGGCATCGACATCCTTCTGTGACCAATCCGACCCTTTTCTAAGGACGAAACCAATTTGGTCCACATCGGGACTAACCTCGATATTGAAAATCGCCTTGCCGTCTTTTACCTCTGTATAATCAATCTGGTCATCCTGGACCCCTGTTCCCCAAACCCACAGATTCCAGCCTTCATAGTCGCCATCTGCCCGCTCATATGAAAGGCTGACAGCTCGATCCCCAGTCTGCGCTTCAGCTGCTGGTATGTACCCCGCAAACATGGAGATGACTAGAATAAGAGATAAAATTACGGCCGTGACCCTTTGATACTTTCTCCCATGCATTCCATTTTCCTCCCTTTGATCTGAATATGTTGGAATGAAACCGATTGCACAATTTCCATAAAAATAAGCGCAGTTGTGAAATCGTTTGCACAAAATCGCACAAACCGTTACCTTCCATTCAACTACACGTGGATTTCCCTTATGCAAACGCTGTCATTTACTTACATATAAAGGTACTATGATTTTTTTGATTAATCAATAAGTTTTGGAAAGATAGGACTTTGGCATGAATGAAATTTTACTTTTTATAAAAAGGTTGCACCTAACTCTAATTGAACTCCAGAAAAAACTAATAGTATAATTGAAAAAATTTGTAAAATCAATTCTGTCCAAAAAATTTTTTCTCTATTATATTATTATTGTAGGTAAATAAACTTGGAGAAAGAGGGACAAAAAGTTAAATGAAAAAGATCGCAGCAGTAATATTTCTAGCACTGGTATTATTCACGGTTACCCCATTTATCAGTTATGCTGCAATACCCCCTGGAGACCTGGATTCACTCTTATTGGAACTGGGTTTGACTAAAGAGGAGTTCAATGATTATCTTTTATACTATTTCGACGAAGAACTTCAGACGTTTAATTCAATTGATGAACTGAATGAAACTGTCGGCACAAGATTGAATGAAACGACTATACTGCCCATCCTGGACAGTTATGGGTTTGAAACTATTGAAGATGCAGAAGCCTTTTTAACAGAGTACGGTGAAATATCTGAAGAAGATGATGTTTTCACTACTTTCCTATTTACGAACGCTCTGGAAGATACTTTAGCTTTTTATGATGAAGTGGAAATGGATGTTGAAGATTTTGGTTTGGAAGAATTGGGACTGACCAGCGATGAAGTACTGGCTGTATTTGAACACTTAATGTCCCTTGATATAGACAGCGCTGAATTTGAATCGAAACTACTAGGGTTTGAATCACGCCTGAATGCTCTGGGTGAATTTGAATCGGCTGAAGAATTGACTCAGGCTCAGTTGGAAGAACTCTACGCTATCATGGAAGAAATGTTATCATTGTTCCATTTGCAAGCAGATTATTACTTAATAGATGAGAACGGCACCACAACCGGCCCTTTATCAAAAGAAGAAATGATTTCCATGACATCCACCAATGGTAAGGACCTGCTAATTGAAATTTACGATTTAGAAGGTAATTACCTGGCAGATCTGATCTTCACAGCTGATATGTTTGGCTCAGATTGGATTCAGGAACAAACCAAGACAATCGCTTCACCTGAAACAGTAAAAAAGGCAACTGTTCCATTAAAGACTACTGTTAAAGGAGCAAAACTTCCGAAAACAGCAGGGTTTTATACTGAAAAAATGTTCCTGGGATTGGGTCTGATAATTGTTGGTTTCGTGATCTTCAGAAGACGGAGCATAATCAGCAGTAAATGAGAAAGGTCTTAATCATCCTTTCGGCTTGCATATTCTTTACAGCTGGCGGCTTCTTGGTTTTTGATAATGCTTCAGCCCTTTTTGGCAAGAAACAAACTGTCAAAAGCGTACAGGAATTCAAGGCAGAAGAAAATATTCCTGTTCCTGAAGAGGAAGAGACTCAACCACTTTACAGTGAGAAACCAAAAATCGGAGAACAAATCGGTGTCATGGAAATTCCCAAGCTGGAACAGTCTCTAGCCATTTTTCATGGAGCTAATGAGGATGAATTGGAAAAAGGGGTCGGCCACTATCAAGGAAGTGTCCTCCCTGGTGAAAAGGATAACAGCGTTCTTTCAGGCCACCGGGACTCGGTATTCCGCGAGCTGGGTGAAGTAGAAATCGGTGATGAACTGATTGTGACAACATCTGCCGGAGAGTTCACTTATAAGGTAGGTAAAATCAGGATTGTAGAGAAAGATGACAGAACCATCATCGTTCCAAAGCCCAGAGCAACCTTGACCGTCAGCACCTGTTACCCTTTCCGGTACATCGGTCCCGCTCCTCAACGATTTATATTGACTGCCACCTTAGTGGAAACAAAACCAGATTAATGGGACAGCACATAAGTATAGTCCCCCTGGAGAAGCATCAGCGGAATAGGCTGATGCTTCTTTTTTATCTTAAGCTCGCTTTAGCGCATTAACGTACCGGGGGACAGTCCCCCGCTGCGTTAATGTGCTAAAGCAAATCGTTTCCTTTGAATTCCATCCCATACTTTTGTTACCATTGTAATAGTACTGAATTATCAATTAAATCAAACTACTCTGGAGGGATTAGATGAAGAAATTGAAGATAACGAGTTTTCTAATGGCAATGATGCTGATTCTGGCTGCATGCGGAACGAACAACTCCGCAAACAACAGCAGCGGTGATGATGGAGATGCAGGAGACAGCGGCGGAACTACATACACTGTTGGAACCGACACTACCTATCCTCCGTTCGAATTTGAAGAAGGCGGAGAGTATAAAGGGATTGACATCGACCTGATCAACGCGATTGCAGAAGAAGAAGGATTTGAAATCGAGCTGAAGCCAATGGATTTTGGCGGTATCATCCCTGCACTTCAGGCCAATCAGCTTGATGTTGCGATTGCCGGCATGAGTATCACCGATGAACGGAAAGAGAAAGTGGATTTTTCCGATCCCTATTTCGATGCCGGGTTGACACTTGTTGTTTCAGAAGATAACAACGACATTACCAAGGTTGAAGACTTAGAAGGTAAGACCGTCGCCGTTAAAAATGGTACAACAGGCGCTGATAAAGCGGAAGAGCTGAAAGATGAAATCGGCATAGCTGAAATCCGCCAGTTCAATGACAGTCCCGCCATGTTCCAGGAAGTTGCGAATGGAAACGCGGACGTTCTGATTGAAGACTATCCTGTCATTGCCTATGCAATCAAAACAAAGGACCTCGGGTTAAAAACAGTCGGAGAACGCCTGAATGGTGACCAATATGGAATTGCTGTACTGAAAGGCGAAAACCAGGAGCTTCTGGATAAAATCAACAGCGGCCTTCAGAAACTCAGGGACAGCGGCGAATATGATGAAATCCTGAACAAATACCTGGAAGAGTAAGATCAACCAGCGCGCCCCTGTTGCGCGCTGTCTTTTTAAATGGCGCTTTTCGTAAACATTGTTGCTATTCAATATAAATTTTCAAATAACGAACTGGTAAATCATCGAAAATACCCCGGTGAGCAGGAAATAAAGAGCTGCCCGTTCTTTTTTTGAAAGTAAACCCTTGAATATAAGGAAAAAATCCGGCATCTGGGATTTTCCGAAAGCAACACTATAGGCGAAAACAGCCTTTTAAATTTCACAGCATGAAAGGAGAAAGCCCGTGGATGTCATAATCGAAATACTGCCAATGTTATGGGATGGATTACAGGTAACAGCTTATATAACAGCCATAGGTCTGTTGCTGGGATTCATCCTTGGATTGATTATCGCTCTTTCCCGCTTGTCACCGATTGCACCGTTAAAGTGGATCGCCATCTGGTTCATTAACTTTGTCCGGGGAACACCATTCCTGGTTCAATTATTCTTCATTTACTTTGGTTTGAACTCTTTGGACTTTATTTCCTTGGATCCAATTCCAGCCGGTATCATCGGGATCACCATCAATGCAGGTGCTTATATTGCCGAAATTATCCGTGCAGGGATCCAATCCATCGACAAAGGGCAGACAGAAGCAGCCCGTACTTTGGGGCTTTCCAGCGGCCAGACCATGCGCTATGTCGTATTGCCCCAGGCTTTAAGAAGAATGATGCCCGCCTTTGTAAACCAGGCAATCATCAGCCTTAAAGATACTTCACTTCTTTCCGTCATCAGTGTTGCAGAGCTGACACAAAGAGGGCAGACTGCCGTATCGGCTACCTTTGAAGCCTTTAAAATCTGGGGAGTCGTGGCAATCATGTACTTTATCCTCATCTATCTTCTAACCAAGCTTGGCGACTACATAGAAAGGAGATATGAATTGCGATGAGTGTCATACAAGTGAACAATTTAAAAAAGTCATTCGGGGACCTGGAAGTCCTTAAAGATATCAGCACTGAAGTAAAAGAACAAGAAGTGGTCTGCGTCGTCGGGCCGTCTGGTTCTGGTAAAAGTACATTCCTTCGGTGTCTGAATAGACTCGAAGATATAACGGCGGGACATGTGATTGTGAACGGGAATGATATCACAGACCCTAAGATCAATATCAACAAAATCCGTCAGGAAACGGGTATGGTGTTCCAGCACTTCAACCTCTTCCCTCATAAATCGGTCCTTCAAAATATCACCTTGGCACCAATGAAAACAAAGGGGGTCGATAAAGAAGCGGCCAAACAAAAAGCTTTGGAGCTCCTGCGAAAAGTCGGCCTTGAAGAAAAAGCAGAAAGCTATCCAGGTGAACTTTCGGGCGGTCAGAAACAGCGTGTCGCCATTGCCAGGGCGCTCGCCATGGAACCGAAAGTCATGCTGTTTGACGAACCGACTTCTGCGTTGGACCCCGAGATGATCGGGGAAGTCCTGGAAGTCATGAAAGACCTTGCCCGCGAAGGAATGACAATGGTCGTCGTCACTCACGAAATGGGCTTTGCCCGTGAAGTCGGGGACCGTGTCATCTTCATGGACGGCGGATATATCGTGGAAGAAGATGTACCCAGCGAGATTTTCGGTAATCCTAAAAACGAACGGACCAAGGCGTTTCTTGGGAAGGTTTTATAGGAGTATAGTGAGAGAAGTAGTTCCACTTAAAAGCATCTGCCGCTCAGTCAGATGCTTTTTTTAGGTATTCAAAGTTGAAACTCGGTGCACTCCACTTTCCCTCAGCAGTGAAACTCCAAGCACACCCTCTCTCTATATTTCATTAATTATAGTTTGCATTTTATTTCAAAAGGGAAAGAGTTAGAGAACACATCACTGCTTACCTTTAAAGGCGGAAAGGCGGTTGGAATCATGAGCCTCTTCAAAAGCCCCTTACAGAAGAATTTAATCAAGCTGAAAAGGAATTTATATCTGGCAAAAAGCGATCCTGAGTTTTTTGAGAAGTACCTCCTGTATAAAGACCCCCATTCCCCCGAAGCTCACTATTACCTTGCAAAAAAATGGGAAGAAGAAGGAGTACTAATGAAAGCCTATCTACATTATCAAAAAGCCTGTCATCCAGACTCCCCTCACTATTATCAGGCAAAGTCAGCGTGCAGATCATTGAAGATATTGATAGAACATGATAATTCCTCTCCTTATACACTTGCAAAGAAAAAAACTCTTCAACTTATAACCATCATCGTGTCTCTTATCCTTTTGAATTTGCTGACTCTATTGATAATACTATAAAGGGATGAGAGACCGTTTTACTGTCCATTGCTCTTCCCTCCTTCAATACCAAATCACTGCCTCGATAATATTTCACTGCTCGCAGAATCCCACTGCCCTTTCTGACTGAAGGGGATATTTGTCTAAAAGGAATAGTCCCTTCCCGATCTTTATGATTCGGGAAACAAAAACTTGCTTCTTCCTCCCTCTCCATTACTTTATTTCTGAGAAAATAGTAGAATATTACAATACATACTACCTTTTCCAACAAGAAACGTGATAAAATACTTATAAAATCACTATATTATGACAAAAGGGGAAATCACGTGAAAAAAGTGTTGTTTACTGTCGCCACGACTGCTGTTATTTCCACTGCGTATGGTGTTGCTGCAGAGGCAAGTTCCCATACAGTTGCAAGTGGAGATTCACTCTGGTCCATTGCCAACAAATACGGTACATCAGTCAATAAGCTCAAAGAGTTGAACAGTTTAAAGACCGATGTCATCTATCCTAAACAGGTGATAAAGGTTTCTTCTCAGGTGAATGGTGCTCCTCCACCAGCGCAGGAAGTCATTCCGCTTCCGGTAATTGATAAAAAATACACAGTTGTCTCCGGTGATACACTGATTGGAATTGCCAACAAGCATTCTATTACTCTGGCAGAATTAAGGATGCTGAATAATCTGAATGGGCATTTAATTTATCCAGGGCAGAAACTTGTAGTCGGAAAGGGACAAATACAAACCCCTGCACCTGTTGCTCCATCGAAACCTGCTCCACCTGCACCAAGCAGCCCTCCACCTCCTAAAGAGAGCGGAACTGCCAAGACCTATACGATTCAACCAGGTGACTCTCTTTCTGCCATTGGTCGGTCATATGGAGTGACTGTAGCACAGCTGAAAGACTGGAACGGTTTAAAGAATGATTTGATTTTTGCCGGACAGAAACTGAAAGTGAAAGCAGGAAGTACTCCTGCACCGCCCGCCACCGGTAAGGCATTTGATGCTGCAAAACTTATCAATGAAGCAAGATCCCATATGGGCACGCCATATGTCTGGGGAGGCGCTTCCGATGGAGGTTTTGACTGCAGCGGTTTTATCCATTATGTCTATAACCAAGCCGGATTGAAAATGGGCAGACTGTCGAGCGGAGGATACTATAACCGCTCTTATTATGTGAACCAGCCAGAGGTCGGTGATCTGGTCTTCTTTGAAAATACATATAAAAAGGGAATCTCCCATCTTGGAATCTACCTTGGCGGGAATCAATTCATCCATGCAGGTGATGATGGCGTAACTATTTCAAGCCTTAATAATTCTTATTGGAAATCCCACTTTGATGGATTCAAAAGATTCTATTAATAAGGCTCTTTTCGTAAACTTTGTTGCTATTCAATTTAAACTCCAGATAATATCCTAGTAATTCGCCGAAAAAATCCAGGTAAGCAGGAAAGAATAGAGCTGCTCATTCTTTTTCAAGAGTAAATCCTTGGAATACAGAGAAGGAAAAGTCCGGCACTTAGGATTTTCCAAAAACCACAATAAATACGAAAATAGCTATTAATAAAGA
>NZ_QXIR01000002.1 GCF_003581585.1 Bacillus salacetis | reverse complement strand
TTTATGGGTAATTTTACCCGTTCGACATATTTCTACACCCGGGATGCCTATAATTTAATATGATAGAACTTATACTGTTTAAGGAGAGGATTCCACTTGTCATTTCCAGAATTAGAAACTGCGCGGTTGAAATTAGTCCAAATTACTGAAGAGCATACCGAACGTTATTTTGAAATTATGTCACTTGATGCTGTAACAAAATACTATGGTATGGAAAGTCTGCAACAGAAGGAACAAGCTGCAGATATTGTGAAGTCATTCAAGACAGGATTTGAAAGCAAGAAATCCATGAGATGGGGAATCGTATTAAAAGAAACAGGGACCTTAGTAGGCACAGCCGGCCTAAACAATCTTCGGATAGGCCAAAAAAGAGCAGAAATTGGATTTGAAATACATCCTGACTACTGGAGCCGCGGATTTACCTCTGAAGCTGCAAGAGCAGTCATCCAATACGCCTTTGCAGAATTGAATCTTTATAGAGTGGGGGCCATAACCTTCCTGGAAAATAAAGCATCCATAGGTCTTCTAGAAAAAATCGGTTTCATTAAAGAAGGAGTATTGAGAGGGTATATTTATCAAAATGGAATTTCAAATGATACATATATTTTTTCTATGATCAAATCGGAGTGGGAAGGACTAACGAATAATTAATCCTATTTCAGGGAAACTATTCCCATCCTAAAAAATGGGGGCAGGCATATGGACGTGAAAAGGGTAAAGCAAATTTTAGCTTCTTCAGCAGATATCGATGTTACATATCAGGGAGTGTCTGTTTGGATCGATGGGCTGCTTGAAGGAGATAATCTGGCTGAAGTTCATCTAAGAGGGTCGCTTGAAGAACGATCTCAAGAGGCAATTGAAGATCTAATTGAAAAAACGTAGATAAAGGCAATTCTTATGAAAATTTATTCGCTCGAAAAATCGAAAACGATTATTTTCACTTAATAGGCACGTTTTCTCACTTACAGAGCAGTTCTTTTAGTGAAATTTGTTAATCTCATAAGATATCCAGGTATTTACCGTAAGTACCCGAGGTAAGCCTAAAAGAGAAAAAGATACTCTTTCATTATCGAGTACAAAACGCTGGAATACAAGGGGAAGTCAATCCAGGGGATATTACCGATCACTTATTTATTGCGAATTCACCGTTAGAATAAGGATATTATTGTGCATGAAAATCAAGCAATCAATTTACACGAACTTTAGAAAAGCACCCATTAATAGGGTGTAATTTCTTTTGGAAGGAGACTGCTTGATTTTTCATTGTTAAGAATCAAGGTTTTCTCAACTGATCATTGTAATGTAAAATATTACAAATTCATTATTCGATATAAGCAGAGAAAAAGAGAAGCACTAGAAGGAAGAGGTTCCATACCACAAAATGAGTGTAAATAGAATTACAGGGATGTTACAAAAATATTAAAAGGTAATTTTGCTGTTTAATAGATTGAGAAGGTGGAAGAATAAGAACAAAGGTTAAGATAAAAAGCCAAAGACAAAGAAATGAAACACCACAGAAAACAGCTAGAGAAATTCGACTTAAATCTAGAAAATCATTCATTATTTAAGGAGGAATTTATTATGGCTAAGAACAACAATCAAAACAACAACGGAAAAATGAGTTTGGAAGAAGCAGGACGCAAAGGCGGGAAAACCACAGCGCAAAATCATGACAAAGAATTCTATCAGGAGATTGGCCAAAAAGGCGGGGAAGCGACGTCTGACAACCATGACAAAGAATTCTACCAGGAAATCGGAGAAAAGGGCGGAGAAGCCACGTCTGAAAGCCATGACAAAGACTTTTATCAGGAAATTGGTAAAAAAGGCGGAGAATCCACATCCGACAGCCACGATAAAGAATTCTATCAGGAGATCGGCGAAAAAGGCGGAGAAGCGACGTCCAACAATCATGATAAAGAATTCTATCAGGAAATCGGAGAAAAAGGCGGAGAATCCCGCAGCAGTCAGAACAACAACAATAATAATAACTAATATCCGCATATCCACTCCATCTAACGAAGTAAAAGGGAGCTTGCACCGTACTGGTGCAAGCTCCCTTGTTTCTTCTGGACTAGTTTAAACTATTTTGGAAAATGGGTAACAGTATATGGAATCAAATTACAATAACTAAAGCATCAGCTGGGTTATGCAGGAGGGATAAGCTTGAAGACAAGAGATATTTTGAACAACCAAAAATTTGAACGTGATGAGGACCAATATAAAGCAGTGGGTGATTATGGAATGGCTGCCAGTGCTACGAGGGAAGCCAGTGACATAGGTGCGGAAGTGCTGAGAAAAGGCGGAACAGCTGCAGATGCCATTGTGGCAATGCAATTCGCGCTGGCGGTATCGGAACCATTCAATACCGGGGTGGGAGCGAGCGGATTCATTATCTATCACCACAAAGATTCGGGAGAAACGAAGGTTTTCAATGGCCACTCAAAGGCGCCTGAAAGTGCACACCCGGAGATGTGTAAGGATAAGAATGGAAAACTGATTCCATTTGTGGAAAGGACCATGAATGAAAGCTTTGTTGGAATCCCTGGTATCATGAAGGCGTTGGATACAATAAATAAAATGTATGGAACCAAAGAATTGGGTGAGTTGATAGAACCGTCAATCGATCTGGCTGAGAATGGAATCCGTGTGAATTCACTATGGGATACTGCCCTCAAGTTGTATGGCGACCGGGTTGGTGATACAGCGAAGGATTTATTTTTCCCAAATGGCGTGCCCCTTGTAGAGGGAGACATTGTGAGGAATAAGGCATTGGCCAAAACCTTCCGCATCTTTAAAGAAGAAGGAATAGATGCACTTTATAAAGGAAGAATCGGACAAGCTGTCATTGACAGGCTTCAATCACATAATGGCCATATGGAAAAGAGCGACCTTGAGAATTATGAATGTGAAATACAGGAACCTGTAATAAGGAATTACCGTGGATTTGACGTGGCAGTTCCTGCACCTCCAAATGGAGGCGGGACAAATGTCCTCCAAATCCTAAAGATCATTGAGAAGTTTGACCTTAGCAACTATACTGCATCTTCATGGGAAAAGTACTTCATTCTTTCGGAAGCAATGAGACTTGTTTTCTCTGATAAGCTGGCATACATGAGTGATCCGAATTTTCACAATGTGCCGGTAAACGGCTTACTTGATCCTGATTATATCGCGGAAAGAGCAGATATGATCGATTTAGGCGGAAGGAATCCAGACATTGATTTTGGTAACCCATGGGAATATGACAAGAGCGAAATGAAACCGGGGGCTGTTTCCCAAAAGAGAACAGAAGGCAAAGAAACGACTCATTTCACAGCAGTGGACAGATGGGGAAATGTTGCCGCATGCACTTCTTCTTTGGAGCATTATTTTGGTGCGGGGATAATGATAGAAGAATACGGATTCCTATTAAACAATGACCTGACAGACTTCAAGGTGGAGAAAAACCATATAAATGAAATGCGCGGCGGAAAGTATCCTGTCAGTGCCAAATGTCCGACTATCATCTTGAAAGATGGCGAGCCTTTTATGACCCTAGGTTCACCGGGGGGACCAACGATTGTTTCGTCTGTGGCGCATGTCATCCTCAACGTCATTGATTTTCACCTGGATCTGAAAGAAGCGATCGAACACCCTCGGATATATAATAGCACGGCACCAGAAGTATGGGTGGAGGACGATTTTGATGAAGGGGTTAAAGAGAAATTAAAGACTTTAGGAATAGAGATTCTGGACGATTCAATGCCTATAGGCAATGTCCAGGCCATTTTGATCGATAAGGAAAACAACAGATTTTATGGAGCTGCCGATTCCACCCGGCCGGGGAAAGCAACTGCTGTGTGGAAAGACGAAGCAGATAAATTGGTGTAGAAAGAGGATTGGCCATAAGTTGAAAACAAAATGATTTAAGTAGATGCAGACGAAAATAGAACCGTATGAGGTCAAGGTTATATACTTGACTTCGTGCGGTTCATTTAGGTTATCAGGCGCTATTTAAAAGATATTGCTTTAAGAATATTCAACGCTTTTTCTTGAACGCTGACGGATCGGAGCGGAAAGCCGTTTTTGTACTCAGCCTCAATTTTTGCGAAGAGAGCTTTTTATTAGGCTGTTTCCGCATATATTGTTGCTTTGGGAAGAATCCCAGGTGCCGGATTTTTCCCCTGTATACAAAGGTTTTACTCTCGAAAAAGAACGAGCAGCTCTTTTCTTTCCTTCTCACCGGGGTTTTTTATAGCAACAAAGTTTACGAAAAGAGCCTTTTATTAAGGTTTATTACCTGCCTCTTTTTATTCTCGGGATCAACCGTGCATGGCCTAATTCATTATCTCTTGGTCACGTGAAACGTTTACACAGAAATCCAAGGGGTATTTGAAAAATGACAGGAAAAGAATCTATTATTCAAATGGGAGGGTACAAGATGCGAAAACCGGATCCAGCTAAAGATATTAATATGGATGAGAAACCAAAAGTAACAAACAAAGAGCCGCAAAACAATGTAAAAGACGAACCGGCTGCAGAAGTAAAGAATGAAATGCCGGTCAAAGAAGAGAAGAATGGAGAGGAAATAACAAACCCCTACCAAATAGCTCAGCAGTTGATAAGAAGGGCAGCAGAGTCACTCGACCTTCCTGAAGGTGTATATAATATTTTGAAGAAACCAAAAAGGGTGATGAAGGTATCGATACCAGTCAGGCGTGATAATGGGGAATATGCCAACTTTACAGGAATGCGCTCACAGCATATTGATATCCTGGGGCCTACTAAGGGCGGGATTCGCTTTCATCCCGGCGTCAATGAAGATGAAGTGGTTGCGCTGTCGATGTGGATGTCCTTGAAGTCTGCTTTGGTGGGACTTCCGTTCGGTGGAGGAAAAGGCGGAGTCATCGTGAATCCGGAAGAATTGTCGGAAAGGGAACTTGAAGAGTTGAGCAGAGGGTATATAAGAGAACTTGAACCAATCATTGGACCTGATAAAGACGTCCCTGCTCCCGACGTGAATACAAACGGACAAATCATGGGCTGGATGCTGGATGAGTTTGACCGGCTCAGAGGAAAGGATGTATCAGGCTTCATTACTGGTAAGCCCGTCATCATCGGAGGCTCTGAAGGGCGCATCGAGGCTACAGGAAGAGGGGTCGTCATCAATATAATGGAGGCCGCGAAACGTTTGAATCTTGAATTGGACAAGCTTTCGGCTGTAGTTCAAGGTTTTGGGAATGTCGGATCCATTACAGCCAAGCTCCTTCATGAACAAGGGGTGAAGGTAATTGCCGTGACGGATGCAGGAGGCGGTGCCTACCAATCCAACGGCCTTGACATTGTAAGCCTGATCGACTATGTGAACGCACATGGAACGGTTAATGGCTTTGAAGGAAGCGAACATATCTCGAATGAACAATTGTTTGCTGCAGATTGTGATATCCTTGTTCCTGCTGCCTTGGAAAATCAAATAACAGAAGACACCGCTCCTACGATCAAAGCCAAAATTGTTGCGGAGGCGGCCAATGGCCCGACTACGCCGCAAGGAAACAAAATCATGGAGCAAAAAGACATTTTTGTCATCCCTGACATCCTGTGTAATTCAGGAGGAGTGACTGTTTCTTACTTTGAATGGGTGCAAAATGCCATGCATTATTTCTGGAAAGAAGACGAAGTCAATGAAAAATTGAAGGAAAAAATGGAAAATGCTTTTGACAGCGTTTACCGAATGAAGATGGAGAAAAATGCATCCATGCGGGAATCAGCTTATCTTGTAGGAGTAGGACGCTTGGCAGAAGCGATGAAGGCCAGGGGCTGGATAAAAAACTGGGATATGCCGATTGAATGTTAAATGAAAGGCTCTCTTCGCAAATATAGCTGCTTGAGGGGGAATCCCAATGGATGGATTTTCCTCTTACTCCTTTTTTCCTGCTTACAGAGCCATTTAGGTGAATTTCCGGCTGAGTATTTGAAATTTGTTTGAAAAAGCAGCAAATTTTGCGAAAAGAGCAAAACGAAAAGAAGACTGATGCAACTGTTCAAGTTGTTTCAGTCTTCTTTTTTTCGAAGATATAGGATTTTATAAGAGGAGTCAGATAAATCATAAAGATGTTCTGAAGAGTTACTTGAACGAATGTGCTACTCTTATTTATGATTTTTAAACAGGCCAGGAGATAATTCATAAGCATCATTAATAAAAACGTCAAGGCCTTCACGCTTAGTTTATTTTTGATGGCCGGCAGAATAGCAATCGCAGAAAAAATGAACATGTATAAAGGGGAAATCAAGAAATGTTCCTTCCAGGTATGGAATCTTCCTAAACCGATTTTTTGTTTTTTATACACATCAATAGTGAAAAATAGTGTTTTTGCCACAACACCGGAAGATAAATAAGTCGAGAGCCAGTAGAAGCTTTTCTTCTTCAGTGCAAGGTTCTTATCCCAGAAATCGCTGATATTGAAATAGACAGGGAGCAGCAAAGTGGTATAAATAGGTTTCCACCAATGAAGTTTGTAATTATTCAGATTTAGGAAATGAATTTCGATAACGTGAAAATAAGCCGTAAAGATGACCTTCCAAATCCATCCAAGCCCGAAGGCAGTAAGAAATGTTGCTGATATTGGTACATAAATGGCCTGTGAAAGGAGGGCACCCAAAGCATTATCAAGCTGCCTCTTCTTAAGGATTTTCGGGTTATATCGATACGATTCGAAAACGTTGAACACGAAATATTCAAATATATAGGCAAAGCTGATATTGGATAGCAAAAGAATGAGCGTACGCCGTTCGCGTTTTTTTATTAAGGTCAAAAGCAGCAGTAAGAGATGAATGATGGATAACAAAATAAAGGGCTTGGAATTTTTATTGATTCGTTTCACGACTCTTGGTTACCTCCTTACACGAATGAAACCGCTAAGCCTGCAGGTGTATTTCCTATCTATCCTTTGAAGTATCACGTCCGGTTATTCACTTTTTCCTTATTATTTTTATTAATAATGGGTATTTGCTGATTTATTTTTTGAAATTCTTATGGTATCATTAGTTTCAGCAGTAAATCTGAGTATTCTTATCGGGTTTATTAGAAAAGACAAGGGTGATAACTAATGAGTCGAGAATTCGTTGATTTATTCAATAACTGGGCCCAAACTTATGATCAGACGGTTTCTGAAGATGGAGATATTGAATATAGAGAAGTATTTGAGAATTATGAGGATATTCTTCAGTCGGTCGTTAGGAATACCAAAGGTCCAAATGTGTTGGAATTTGGTGTGGGGACCGGCAACCTCACAAGAAAACTGGTGAACAGGGGATATAATGTATTTGGGATCGAGCCTTCAGAGGAGATGTTGAAAATCGGTCAACTCAAAGTACCTGAGGCGAAAATCAAGGACGGAGATTTTCTCGATTTCCCGGTGCCTGATTTGCAGATCACTTCCATTGTCAGCTCTTATGCCTTTCATCACCTGACTGACCCTGAAAAGGAAAAAGCAATTGGAAAGTACAGCAGGATCCTGCCTGCAGATGGGGTCATTGTATTTGCGGATACAGTCTTTAAAGATGAAGCGGCAAAAAGAGGAATCATGGAACATGCGATTGCATCTTACTTTAACAACCTGGTGGATGACTTGAACAGTGAGCATTACACCTATTTGGAAACGTTGAGGGCAATGTGTGAGAGGCATGGGTTTTCAGTTGAATTTATTCAGAAAAATAAGTATGTTTGGATTATGACAGCAACGAAACAATGACAGAAAGTATAGGGCAGAACTCTTTGGGGATTCACCTGATGAAAGTTTCTGCCCTTCTCCAAAAATAAAAGGAAAGTGAGAGATGGTTATGCCTAAAATGAATGTAGAAAGTTTCAACCTGGATCATACAAAAGTAAAAGCACCATATGTAAGACTTGTTGGAATCACGGAAGGACAAAGCGGAGATAAGATTTATAAATATGATTTCCGGATAAAGCAGCCTAACAAAGAATATATGAAGATGCCTGCCTTGCATTCCCTTGAGCATATGATGGCAGAGTTCAGCAGGAATCATCATGACAGAATTGTCGATATAGGACCCATGGGATGCCAAACAGGATTCTATATCACTATCTTGAACGATGACAGTTATGATACTGTCCTGGATGTCATTGAGAATACATTGAAGGATGTCCTTGAAGCCACGGAAGTTCCTGCATGCAATGAAGTCCAGTGCGGATTCGCAGCGAGTCACAGCCTTGAAGGCGCAAAAGAGCTCGCTAATGACATGCTTGAAAAAAGGGATGAATGGACTGAAGTATTCGCTTGATAAGGGGAGCTTGCCTTGAATTATGTTAAAAGTGTACAAGAGCTGATAGGGCGCACCCCATTGGTAGAACTAACAAGGATGGGGCTCCCTGATGGTGTGCGGATATTTGCTAAACTGGAATACTTCAACCCGGGAGGAAGCATCAAGGACCGTCTGGGCAAGAAGCTGATTGAAAGTGCTGAAAAAAAGGGTGCTTTAAAGCCTGGAGGAACGATAATAGAACCTACAGCAGGAAATACTGGTATAGGGGTCGCCCTTGCGGCCGTCGGGAAGGGTTATAAGGTCATCTTCGTGGTCCCTGAAAAATTCAGTGTGGAAAAACAAACGCTCATGCGTGCATTGGGGGCAGAGGTGGTTAATACCGCCACAGAATCCGGGATGAAAGGTGCCATTCAAAAGGCGAAGGAACTCAATCGTGAAATTGAAGGCTCTTACTGTCCTCAGCAATTCGGAAACCCTTCTAATCCTGAAACCTACTATGAAACCCTTGGCCCTGAAATCCATGAAGCTTTAGAAGGAAAAGTGGATATTTTTGTGGCAGGGGGAGGAACTGGCGGCACCTTTATGGGGACCGCAAGATATTTAAAGGAGAAAATTCCCGGGGTGAAGGCCGTTATTGTTGAACCCGAGGGTTCGATTCTCAATGGCGGTGCCCCAGGTCCGCACAAGACTGAAGGAATCGGTATGGAATTTTTGCCATCTTACATGGATACAAGTTATTTTGACGGCATCTATACAATCAGTGATGGCACTGCTTTTGCGGCGCTAAGGGAACTGGCACTTAAAGAAGGGCTTCTTGTAGCCAGTTCCTCCGGTGCAGCATTTGCAGCTGCTTTGGAGGAAGCGAAAAAAGCGGAAAAGGGAACGAATATTGTTACCATCTTCCCTGACAGCAGTGAACGGTATTTAAGTCAAGGAATTTATGAGGAGTGAGATCATGAGAAGAAAAACAAAATTAATACACGGCGGGATAACGGGAGACGAACAAACTGGTGCTGTTTCAGTCCCGATTTATCAGGTTAGCACATATAAGCAAGATGGTGTAGGGAAGCATCGAGGGTTTGAATATTCACGTACTGGCAATCCGACGCGACATGCGCTTGAAACATTGATTGCAGATATTGAAGGAGGGCATTCAGGGTTTGCTTTCGGATCGGGAATGGGTGCGATCACCTCCTTGTTGATGCTGTTCAAAGCAGGTGACCATATTATTTTCACAGATGATGTGTATGGTGGTACATATCGTCTGATTTCAAAAGTGATGAACCGTTTTGACCTTTCTGTTTCATTTGTCGATACGTCCGATACTGATAAGATTAAAGAAGCAATACAGTCAAACACTAAGGCGATTTATATTGAAACACCGACTAATCCTCTTTTGAAAATCACTGACCTGCAGGCTGTATCGGGTATTGCGAAAGAAAATGATTTATTATTTATTGTGGATAACACTTTCAGCACCCCGTATTGGCAGAATCCTATCGATCAGGGAGCAAACATTGTGCTGCACAGTGCCACCAAGTATCTTGGCGGCCACAGTGATGTTGTAGCCGGTTTGGTTGTTGTCGATTCCGCTCAGCTTGCGGAAGACCTTCACTTTGTTCAGAATTCTGCAGGTGCAATTCTTGGACCGCAGGATTCATGGCTGTTGATGAGAGGAATCAAGACACTCGGAATCCGAATGGAAGAAATCGAAGCCAACACAAAAAGGTTCATTGAGTTCCTGCAGAACCATCCTAAGGTCAGCACTATTTATTATCCCGGCCTTGATTCTCATAAAGGCAGTGAGGTGCACAGCAAACAGGCCCGGGGAGCTGGCGGTATGATATCCTTCGATGTCGGCAGTGAGAAAAACGCCGATAAGCTTTTAACAAATGTACGCTATTTTACATTAGCAGAAAGTCTCGGTGCGGTTGAGAGCCTGATTTCCGTTCCTGCCAAGATGACGCATGCTTCCATTCCAGCAGAGAGAAGAGCGGAACTGGGAATCACTGATGGCCTGGTGCGCGTTTCCATAGGGTTGGAAGATGTTGAAGATCTTATTGAAGATGTAGGGCAGGCATTAGATAAATAATATGCAGTTACTATAAGCGAGTCCTTGGACTCGCTTTTTTGTTTTTTTTATAGATTGAGCTTTTTTATTCATGTTTGTTCTTTATTTTAATGAAAAAATATTGTAAACATGAATAAAACAGGATAAAATTGAAAAATAGAGGAGGAGAAAAGAATATGAAACCGATTATATCGAAAGAAGCTGCAGTTCCAAAATTAAATGAACGGAAGATCAGCGATTTGACTGAAATTGTATTTGGCAAAAGAAAAGAAGTAAAGAGAAGCAATGCGATGTTTATATTCAGCGGGACCCATCCAGGACACTGGACAAAGGCGATTGAAGCATTCGAAATGGGATTGTGCAGGAATATCATCGTTACCGGAGGGAAGAGTCCGACTGCCGTCCCGCATCCTGAGTGGATTGATGGTTCTCGTAAAGAGGCCCACGTGATTATTTCCCATCTTCTTAATGCAGGGATTCCCAGGGAACGGATTGTTTATGAAGACAGGTCCACGAATTCATTGGAAAATGTACTGTATGCCAAAGAGGTGTATGATTTCACAGTAACGGAACAGTTGCTTTACATATGTAAAAGCCATGCAGCAGGAAGGCAGGAAAGAACGCTGAGAAAGCATTTGGGTGAAGGGATTGAGTATATCCCCTTTTCTTTTGATGCAGAGTATAATGGTATCAAGGTGAACAGGGAGACCTGGAGCTTGTCCGATCTGGGCCGGAAAAGGGTATGGGGAGAATTTCTAAGAATACTGACCTACGGGGAAGCAGGAGACATTTCTCCACTGGAAAAATACAATTTTTAAGTAGTGAAAATTTTAAGAAGGCTGCATTACGCTGCCTTCTTATTTTACTTCTACCACAATCGGGCCCGTGTCATTTTTGTCGTAATTAATAGTGATTTTCCATAGTCCATTCTCAGGGAATTTTAGGAGGAGAGGCGCTCTTTGGTTATTCAACCTGACTGTTATCGGTTTAAGTGATTTCCCTTTTTTAGAAGTGAGGTTTAATACTGCTGCCTCTCCATCACTGCTGCCAGGGATGAAAACTTCCGTTTCAAATGGACTATTTGTGTAAGGAAACTCTTCATGCTGGATTGCGGGTCCATTCTTTTCACCGGTGTAAAGCATCGAATCCATTTCGAACATGGGGCTGGTATACCACTCGGCCTTTGAAAGTCCGTAGTAATGGGCACTGATAATAACGATGGAAACCAGAAACAAAGCAACCTGGGTCCACCAAAAATGGGAGGTCTTTTTAAAACTATTCAATAGCTCAGATTCAGGAGTGAGCCACTTTGCGAGCAGAAAGACAAGATTTAGTAACAGTACAGCAAATCCAAGATATAGATACATTCTTCCTCCTTACAAACTGTTTATTGACTATATTCAGAATATATTCATTATAGCATACATTATTAACAGTATATGCCAAAAGCAGTTTGTGGGAGATGGATGCTGCATTCTTAGCAGGAGGTATCTTCCATGCTTTCGAAAAATCCAGGAAGCGGCTTTTCCGGTATTACAACGTTTACTCCCGAAAGAGAACGGACAGTTCTTTTCTTTCCTTCTAACCGGGGCCTTTTCCGGTGGATTACCAGGATATTAGATGGAATTCTTATTAAATTGGAACAACTTATCCGCAAAAACCTTTACTTAGAGCGGAATTTACAATTACAGATTACAGCTTTTATTAATTATTTATAGGTGCCCTTTGTATTTCTTTACGCTTGTAGTCCAAATCTTCAGAGGAGAATATCATGATGATCATCTGGCCCCCGGTCACAATTGACCTGATCAAAAGCGGCTGGTTATGCTGGTTTTGAAAGGTGAAGTCCGGACCATACCAGCTTACGGTAGCATCTCTTTTCGGAGGAACATAAGGTACCCGCCTGCTGTGGGAATATCTTTCGATAATTTTCACTCCCGCCCGGTCAACCGCATTGAACAGAGTGGATGAGACCTGGCAGATCCCTCCTCCCACCCCTTCCGTCAATTCACCTCTTACAATTACAGGGGCTGGGAGATAGCCTTTTGAAGCAGTCCGTTTTCCTACTACTTTGTTAAAGGAGAAGGTCTCTCCTGGAAAAACGACTTGGTTGTTGATTGCTTCGGAAGCAAGTTTGATATTATGGACCCTCTCTTTATTTCTGCTGTTAAAATATGTGACATAATGGCTTATTCTTTTTCGCTTAATTCTTTCAAGCAATTCACTATCAACTTTAGGATACACTGGTTTGAATGGAATCTTGAACGAGGTATCCCTGTTTTTGTAAAAAGCTTTATAAAATGCTTTTTTGAACTTTATCTCATCAACAGTCTTCCCTGTTTTTTCACTGATAATAGCACCATAATTATTAAGCGCTGCATCGACAGGTTCCCTGGATACTTGCTGATTTACATTAGAGATTAGATCATTCAGCTTTTGTTCGTTGATTATATAATCGGGATATGGATTCATCTCATAATCTGACCGGTTCACATCTGTGATTGTCTCATCTTCATTTTCTATCTTCAACTTTATGGGGGCAGTATGGATTTGGGCTGCGATTAAGAATGACAGAAGTAGCTTCAAAAATTTCACCTCGTTAGTTTTGATTTAAAATTGTTAAAAGGGGAGTGCCATCAACTTTCCATGGTGATGAAGGAGAGGCTTTAGCGACTGTAAAGGTAACTTTGGCACTCAATGGCCCCCTTTCTTTCAAGAACACTTGAAGGTCTGTCCTGACTTCCCGGACAAGAGAAGAAGCCTCAGTGCTTTTGTCTGAGCTTATCCGCCATTTAATGGTCTCTATCTCTTCGAAAACCTTCAAGTCTGTCTGGTGAACTGTAAGTGTTTTTCTAACCAGATCCAAATCACCATTTTTCACTCCTGCCAGGAATGCTTCCACTAATGTCTGTGGCTGGAGACCGGATAGAAATGTATCCAATTTACCGCCGGCTTTCAGTATCATTAATTGGTGAGAAAAGTCAGGTGAATGCGTCTTATGGGTGGTGCTGCCCTTGAAGTGGATGCAGAAATGGCCCGGGAATCCGTTTTGCAAAGCTCCCGCACCATGAGGCATTCCATGCATAGAGCCAGCAATGAGATGGTTCTCCGAATGGACCAAAATGGCTCTCCGTTTCCAGCTCCAGCTGCCGCTGTAAATTTCTTTCATGATCTTGGTGTCTCTATGAGTTAACGGCTGTACGTCGGCATGGCTGCTTCCTGCTCTTCTCTGAACCCGAAAACTTTTCCCGGATTCCACGTCAATGACAGTAAACAGCGAGTTGCGCGGGAGAAGTTCATCGACTTCTTCCCAGGGAATCGTATCGATCCGGTAATCAATCACCGGTGCAGTTTTCCCGAAAGCATTGTCAATGTGCAGCTCTGAAAGGAGAAACAATATAAGAAGGATGAGAGCAAATTTTTTCATATGAAGACCACTCCGTATAATCTTTTAATTTAAACTTATATTGTGCATAAACATTTCGGAGAATAACTTCAAATATATGGAATAGAACTGGCGGCTTTAGCGCTTTAAAGCAGCCGGGGACAGTCCCCGGCTGCTTTAAAGCGCTAAAGGAAATCAAGATAAATTACTTTGAATTTGAGATAATTCACGTTATGATTGTTTATAAGCCATACTATTTATGATGAATTAAAGAGGAGGGGTTTTTCTTGGAACTTAAACCACTGAAGGGGCAGCACCATGTATCTGCGATTACAGCAAACGCAAAAGAAAATTATAGATTTTACACGAAAGTACTGGGCATGAGGCTGGTTAAGAAAACAGTAAATCAGGATGATACGTCCGTTTACCATTTATTTTACGCTGATGAAAGAGGAAATCCGGGAACCGACCTGACATTTTTCGAAATTCCAAATGCGGGACGTACTCACAAAGGGACCAACAGTATTTCAACAACATCTTTGCGTGTTCCATCCGATGAAGCCCTGAATTATTGGGTGAAGAGATTGGAAGCGGAAGGAGTGGAACATGACGGAGTTTCTACTGAAAGCGGAAGAGGGTCTCTCGCTTTTAGGGATTTTGAGGGACAGCGCCTTATGCTGGTTTCCGATGAACTCAACAAGGGTGTGGAAGGCGGTAAGCCTTGGGAAAAAAGCCCGGTACCTGAAGAGTATGCGATCCGGGGATTGGGACCTGTTCATTTAACAGTGGCCAAGAGGGAAAATACAGAAAAGATCCTGACTGATCTCATGGGTTACCGAAGGAAGGGCAGCTATTCAACCAAGATCGGCGAAAAACAATTTGACGTGAATATCCTGGAGACGGGCGAAGGAGGAACCGGAGCAGAGGTCCATATCATTGAACGCCCCGACCTTCCGATTGAAAGGCCGGGACGTGGAAGTGTCCACCATGTAGCTTACAGAGTTGAAAGCGAAGAAGAGCTGAAGAAATGGGTGGAATTGTTGAATGAACTCCGGATCCCAAGCTCTGGATTTGTGGAAAGATACTATTTCCGTTCCTTATATTTCCGTGAGGCAAACGGCATTCTGTTTGAGCTTGCCACTGATGGACCTGGGTTTGAAGGGGACGAAGATTTCGATCACCTCGGTGAGAAATTGGCTCTGCCGCCTTACTTTGAAAATCAGCGTGATCAGATAGAAGCACGCTTGAAACCCCTGGAGACAAAAGAATAGGAGGGAACAGTCACGTATGGAACACATTTATAAACAAGGTACGACAGCGGGACCAACCCTGCTCCTTTTACATGGTACAGGCGGAAATGAGCGCGATCTATTGCCGCTGGCTGAGATGATTGCACCGGGTCACTCGGTCCTCGGGGTGAGAGGGAATGTTTCGGAAAATGGGATGCCCCGGTTCTTCCGCAGACTCGCTGAAGGTGTATTTGATGAAAAAGATCTTATACTCAGAACAAGGGAATTGAAGGAGTTTATCGATGATTGTGCGGTTCAGTACGGATTTGACCGCAATAATGTATTGGCAATAGGGTATTCCAATGGTGCCAATATAGCGGCCAGCCTGATGTATCACTATAGCGATGCACTTAATGGTGCCATCCTGTTCCATGCCATGGTTCCTCTGCGCGGAATGAAAATGCCGGATTTAACCGGTACACCGGTATTTATCGGGGCAGGCGAAAACGATCCTTTGATCCCGGCACAGGAAACAAAGGAACTTGCAGATGCACTCAGGAATTCCAATGCGGATGTACAAGAATTTTGGACAAAAGGCGGGCATCAGCTGACAAAAGATGAAGTTGACGAGGCAGCGTATTGGTTTAAACAAAAATACTAACAGATTTAAGGACACCAGTTAAAGGTGTCCTTTTTAATATTCACTTTCAATAGTGCAATTGGTATAATTTATCTGAAAATTCTTTTATTAGAGAGGACCGGAGTAAATGGATCGCATATCTCATAGAGTATTTATTAAGGCAGAACAAAGAAAAGTTTATGAAACACTCACCACTGCCAAAGGATGGGATGCCTGGTTTACAACCGGGGCTTCTTTGGAATTCGGGCACCAGGGAACAGGTGCAATAACATTAAGGTGGGAACAGCCTGACGGGAATATGATTGAAGACGTAGGGAGAATAATCAAAGCGGATTCACCCAGCTTTTTCAGCTTTTATTGGAAACCGGGGGATTCCACTACAACAGTGAACCTTTCATTGGAACCATATAAGGATGGGACGATAGTTCATATAGAAGAAGAAGGTTACAGTTCATCTCCAGCTGACCAGGCCGCATTGGTAAATTGTGCTTCAGGTTGGGGAGAAGCGCTGATGTTATTGAAAATGCACTTGGAATATGGAATTGTTTGTAAAAATGACTTATTTTTGTAGAAACGTTTGAAACGGACTTTGCTGCCAGTGATAAGAATTTCATAGTAACAAGACGGAAAAAACTGCACCATCTTTTAAAGTATCTGAGGGGGCAGGCTTTTTGGGGAAAGTGCCCCAATTTTTGCTAAAGTTCCTTCGGCCCGTAACTTTTCATGTGATTCATCCGTTTCTAATATAGAGGTACCCAAAGGAGTGAAAGAAATTGAATGCTAAGCTTGGCAAGACCCATGATGCCGCGGATCAAATCATGAAGGTCTATCCTCAATTAAGGTCCTATTGCTGGAATCTGACAGGTGATAAATGGGATGGGGAAGATCTTGCTCAAGAAACGATTTACAAAGTGCTCAATTCTTATAAAGAAACAAACCAAAAACTGAACAGTGCATTACTGTACACCATTGCGAGAAATAATTGGATTGATACTGTACGGAAGAGGGCCAGGGAATCTCTATCTGACAAGGTACAGAAAGAAGAAAGCCGTGAGATGTCTTCTTCGAGTGACATTTCTTATTTAATTGAAAATATATTGAAGAATTTTACATTGCAGCAGACAGTGATCTTTCTGTTGAAGGATGTGTTCCATTACAATTATAAAGAGATATCTGAGGAATTATCATTATCTGAAGGTGCAGTGAAGGCATCTTTATTCAGGATGAGGACCCGATTGAAAACCGGCCGCCTGGATGGTAATGCAGAGATTGCTACTGGATGGATTGATGGGATAGCCAGCGGAATCATTAAGGAGGAAGCAAAAGAAGTGATTGAAATCCTAACCGCTTCCAGCAATGCATGGCCTGTATCTGTCAACTCTTCATATGCATCTGAACTCTTTCCTCGCGAAGGTCGCTCTTCACTGCAGAATCCTGTCCTTGCTGCATAAACGGAGGGTGAATTATGGGAGCAGTTCCCTATGTAATCGAACAGACAAAAGGCGGAGAACGGTCGTATGATATTTTCTCAAGGCTATTGAAAGACAGGATTGTCATGATTGGGGAAGAAATAAATGATCATGTGGCAAACAATGTCGTTGCTCAGCTTTTATTTCTGGCTGCCGAGGATAGCGAGAAGGATATTTCCCTGTACATCAATAGTCCGGGAGGTTCAACCTCAGCAGGCTTTGCTATATTCGACACGATGCAATATATCAAACCGGATATTTGTACGATCTGCACTGGGATGGCTGCATCATTTGGGGCTATGCTCCTTCTTGCAGGGACGAAAGGGAAGCGCTTTTCCCTTCCCAATAGTGAAATAATGATACATCAGCCTCTCGGCGGTGCAAGGGGGCAGGCAACAGATATTGAGATTTCTGCAAAGCGGATTCTAAAATTAAAGGAGCGCCTCAATTCAATCATTGCTGAGAGGACCGGGCAGGATATCCAGAGAGTGGCAGTGGATACAGACAGAGATTATTTCATGTCTGCCCGCGAGGCGCTTGAATATGGGATTATTGATAAAATTGTGTAATGCTTCTATGTTAAAGGCTCTATTCGTAAACTTTGCTTCCATTGAATATAAATGTCTCTTGAAATCCTGGCAGGCAGGAGGGAAAAGAGATGCTCTTCTTTTTCGGGAGTAATAAAGGGGGAAAATCCGGATCTTGGAATTGTATTGAGAACAGCCAATTCTAATTAGGGAAGGTGCAGCAAAGGGAGTTCCTCAAGGACTCCTTTTGTTCATTTGAAGAAAATTGCAAAAATGATACATTCAGTTTATGAAAAATATGGTATATTCATGCTGACACAAAAATTTTGAAAAATTCGCTATCATTCATTAAACTTTTTGGGTTGGGGGAGGTTCTATGAGAAAAGAAAAAATCATCAATCAGAAGCGGGAACTGGCAGAATGGGTATTGATATTTAAGCAGCTGCCCGATAATCTTTGGTTTAAGCCATTTAAAGAGGGCTCATGGGGGACTGCCGAAGTGATTTCCCATTTCCTGCATTGGGACCAGTTTGTCATAGACAATCGGTTAATACCTTTTCTAAGAAACGAACAGCCGCCGCAAGCTGATGTGACCGTTGATAGGTTGAATGAGACTGCTGCTGTATTAGCACGAAGTATGAACAAGGAAGACCTTATCGATTTATTCGTCAATATAAGAAAAGAGCTGACAGGTTATCTTCAGGAAATGCCTGAAGAAGCTTTCGCACAAAAGGTACCAGGAAAATCGATAACCTGGAATGGTTACTTTCAAGGTTTGATTGAGCATGATGAAAGACACAAAAAACAAATTGATGAGCATCTCAAAGATTCTATTGAAAGTATAAATGATTCTGTAACCGAAACCGATATCTTGATGGGCAAGGATATTTATCTAAAAGAGCTTAGCGGACAGGAAGTGATGGAGCTTCTTCGATTGCAAAAGGACAATAAAGAGTTTTTTGAGGCATTTTCCATGGACAGGGCGGCAGGATTTTATACTGTGGAAGGACAGAAGGAGCGTATAAGGCAGTTTGCCAGGGACAAGGAAAATGACCATGCGTATCATTTTGGAATTTACTTGAGCCGGGAAGATAGATTGATAGGGACGATCAATCTATTCCAGGTCTTGCGTGGCTCCTTACAAAGCGCTTTCATAGGGTACTTCCTGGATCACGGCCATAATGGGAGGGGCTATGCTACGGAAGCAGCAAAGCTTATTGTCCAGTTCGGATTTGCAGAGCTCAGGCTTCATAGGATCGAGGCAGGGGTGATGCCCCACAATGTGGGATCGATCAGGGTATTGGAAAAGTCGGGATTTCAAAAAGAAGGCATAGCAAGGAAAAATGTAAGGATCAACGGAAAATGGGAGGATCATCAGGTGCTGGCAATTATTAATCCAGCAGATGAATAAAAAAGGAATCCGTAGAATTTTAATGACCGGAATTTTCCTCCGGGAAACAAGAGGTTGCTTCTTAGAGAGAGAAGAGCGCAAGTCCCTCTACTATTTGAAAGGGTATTGGATAGAGCCTGTGAATATGTACGCAATAGACTACGGAAAAGCCTGAAACGTCATCTTTCTTATCAGAAGAGGTGGAATTAATGAAATGGAAATACCTTTTCGCGGTTTTTATAGGTGCCTGCTCGTACGGAGTGCTTTCCACAGTTGTAAAACTGGCATACCAAAATGGAATGAAAATCGCAGAAGTGACCTTTGCACAATTTTTTATAGGATGGTCCATATTAGCACTGGTTTACTCTTTCACCACTGTAAAACAAACTCTTTCAACGAAAGTGAAGCTTTTTTTAATTGCAGGCGGAATCCCCTCTGGGTTGGTGGGAGTCTTTTATTATACTTCTCTGCAAACGGTTGAAGCATCTTTTGCAATCATCTTATTGTTTCAATTTGTGTGGATTGGAATCTTGCTTGATTGTGCGGTGGAAAACCGCTCGCCAGACAGGAAAACATTGGCTGCCATTCTCATTCTTCTTGCTGGAACGGTCCTCAGCAGCAGGATATCTCTGGATGGAACTTCTTCCTCGCTTGATGTAAATGGCATCCTGGCAGGGCTGGCCGCGGCGGGTGCCTTCGCCCTTTTCATTTTTGCGAATGCAAGAATAGCACCGGATATTTCCGCAGTGCAAAGGAGCTTCTATATGGTAACAGGAAGTTTTCTGTTTGTTTCCCTCTATTTTTTGCCAGCTCTGCTTAAGGAAGGAATGGGGAGTGCGGGAAATATAGGTGTTTATGGAACAGTCCTTGGCTTCTTTGGTGTCTTCATCCCTCCTTTTCTATTCGCTTACGGAATGCCGCATATCGGATCAAGTATCGGAAGTATTCTGGGATCTGCAGAGTTGCCTGTCACCATCATTTTATCCATGCTGTTTCTCCATGAATATGTCACATGGATCCAGTGGACAGGAATTTTCTTGATTCTTGGTGCGATCATTCTGACCAATGTGGACGTGGGATTGAAAAGGAAGAGGCAAGTGCTGAAGTAAGAAGGGGATTTTAATCCTGTAATAAGCTTTGGCAATCATAAAATCTGTCTTTTCAGAATTCAGTAATGTGTGGTATTATCAATGAAGTTGGTAAATCGAGGAAATTAAGCTGGGGGTGGTATTGGTGAAATTGGCAGAAGCATTGCTTGAAAGAGCAGATTTGCAAAAAAGGCTTGCACAAATGTCAGGAAGACTTGAAAGGTCTGCTGTCATCCAGGAAGGGGAAGAGCCCCCGGAGGATCCGCAGAGCTTATTAAAAGAAATGAAGAGGTCATTCAAGAAATTGGAAGAATTGGTTGGCAGGATACAAAAGGCCAATGCATTAACTGAACTGCAGCCTTACGGAATGCTTTCAGATGCACTTGTGAAGAGGGATATGCTCATGCAGAAGAGACAGATGCTCCAGGCGCTGGCTGACCAGGCATCATTGGTCGAAGGCAGATACAGCATGTCTGAAATCCGCAGGGTGCCGACTGTCAGTGTCCGAAAGTTACAGAAAGAAATTGATGATTTGTCAAAAGAGTACCGTATATTGGATACAATGATCCAGCAGGCAAACTGGCTGACTGAACTGGATTAATCCAATGACTTGATAATAAGGGCCAGGTGTAGCCTTAATCATATAGCGGATGCAAAAAGAAAATCTTTGGTCGGGCTGGGAGAGTGCCCATCGGTTCAAGTCCGATAGTACAATTTCCTCTCAGTATAAAAGACTGATTACCTTGTTTATATTACATTTATGACCACGCATCGGATATGAAAGGCGAGGGCGGGAATGGGGAACTCGAAGCTCACACTCAGTGGGCTTCTTTAATATCCGATATTAATATTTTCCAGTTTTTAGCTATTCAAGGAGATGAGCTCTATGTTTATACATAAAATCGACGAAGATTTGTCTTTGAAACTGCCGGACCCGCGTGATGCAGAAGAGTTTTTCAAGTTGACCGATTCCTCCCGGGAATATCTCCGGGAATGGCTGCCGTGGCTTGACGGAACCAGAACACCAGAGGACACCAAGGAATTCCTGTCAACAGCCTTGGCTAACTATGCAGCACAAAAAAGTATGACCACCTTGATACTTTTCAAAGGGAAGGTTGCTGGAACCGCAGGCTTTAATTCAATAGACTGGTCCAGCAGTATCGCTTATGTGGGATATTGGCTTGGAAGTGAATTTCAAGGCAATGGAATAATGACAAGGGCCGTCAGTGCTCTGACTGATTATGCATTTCACGATCTTCAATTGAACAAAGTGGAAGTCAGGGCAGCTGTACAAAATAAAAAAAGCAGAAGCATTCCTGAACGATTGAACTTTACCAATGAGGGCAAGATCAGGCAGGCGGAAAAGTTGTATGGCCAATTTGTAGATCATCAGGTCTATGGGATGCTGGCTGACGAGTGGAATAATAGTGGAATTGAGGAATCGTCATGAATTTAACAGAGAAACTGAACGAATTCACAGCTTCAAATGCTGACAACCCGGATATGGATTTGGATTCGATCTTAACAGAGATGATCGAAAATATAGGGCATCCGGATCCCGAATTAAGAGACCGTGTCATTTACACCACCTTTTATAATTGGGTTACGAAAGATATTCTTTCGCCAGCTCAATTAATACGATTGCTGCAAACGTCCATCAATGATGAACATTTATTTTATAAAATCGGTGAAAGGGGTACTGATTCTGTTTTCACCAGAAGCTTTTCCTCCCTGGCTGCTGCACTGGTGATTGAAAAAGACGCTGAAATACTTGCAGTACCAAAGGAATTGATTATGGAAGGAATACGGAAATCTATATTCTATCTCAATGAAGAAAGGGACACCCGTGGTTATGTACAATCAAAAGGCTGGGCTCACAGTATTGCACATGGAGCGGACCTGTTGGCAGCAGCCATTAATCATCCTTATTTTAATAAGGATCTGATCCCTGCCTGCCTCGGAAGCATAAGAAATTGTTATGGAAAAGAAGCTGTCTACATGGATGATGAAGATGAAAGATTGATTTTTGCTATCGAGGCACTTCTGAAAAAGGGACTGACAAAACAGGAGATGCTTCTGTGGCTTGGAGAATTAAATCTTGAGCTGAAATCGTATTATCATTCAACAGGCTTCACCGTTCCTTTTTTCAGAAAGAAGAAGAATCTGCTTGATTTTATGAAGTCTTTGTATTTTCGTATAGGCCAGCTGGAAGGGTATGAGGGTGTACGGTACGAGGTGCATTCTATGGTGAATACTTGGCATACAGACGTATATACCTCCCAGGAGTGATTCAATCCTGGCTGCTCAAAAGCATTAGTATGTTTTAATGAGTTTCCATTAAGGGAATATATATACCAAAAGAAATAGAGAGGAGCAATGTAATGAGTGAAGTTCAACAAGGCTCTAATAAATTTTATTTGGGGAAAACTGAAATGGAACCTGAAGCAGAACTGGTTTATAAAGAAAATAATGGTGAAATGGTCATCGAGCACACCGTTGTTTCTGAAAATTTAAGAGGACAGGGTGTCGGCGGCCAGCTGGTTGATAAGGCTGTCCAATTTGCAAGGGAAAAAGGTTTGAAGGTTGACTCGGAATGCCCATATGCAAAAGAAGTGCTTGAGAATAATGAGGGTTATCAGGATGTTCTGAAGTAAAATAATGAAAAGGGAGAACCCATTGCGGGTTCTCTTTCTGTTTCTATGGGGAAATCATTACTCTTGTTCCGACAGGGATGGTCTTGGCAAGTTCTTCAACGTCCTTGTTGTACATCCTGATGCATCCTTTTGAAACAGCTTTTCCGATTGACGAAGGATTATTGGTGCCGTGGATTCCATAGGATTTTTTCGACAGTGACATCCACATAGTTCCGAAGGGTCCACCCGGATTGGGAGCCTTATTAATGATAACAAACTCTCCGACGGGGGTAGTGGTAAGCATTTTACCAACCGCGATGGGATATGTTTTGACAACCGTTCCATTTCTTCTGAGGGTCAACTTCCTCTGACCTGTTGATACAAAAATGGAGTAAGGAATTTGATTGGGGTCTGGCAGACCGGGAATTGTGATTTTCTGGCCAATAAAGAGGTAATTTGGATTGGATATGTTGTTGATTCTTACCAAGTCAGAAAATGGCACCCGATAATCCTCTGAAATCGCCCACAAGGTTTCCCCCGCCTTAACAATATGCTGGTACATGGCACGCCTCCATGCTTCGTTTATTTTATTGATTCTTTTCGTAAACTTTGTTGCTATTCAATATAAATTTCAAATAATATCTTGATAAATCGTTTCAAAAACCCTGGTGAGCAAGATAGAAAAGAGCTGCTCGTTCTTTTCAAGAGTAAAACCTTTGAATACAATAGAAAAATCCGGCACTTGGGATATTTCCGGAAGCAACAATATATGCGAAAACACCCGTTTTATTATATGAAAACATATGGGAAAGAGTGGCAAAGAATATGTCAAAAGAAATAATTTATTATTCAAATATTGTTTTTAGAACCGGGAAATACTGATTTTATTAGTTGCTAAAGTACTAAATTGTTATTCTATTCTTGAAAATGTTTTCAAAATATTTCGGGAAATGGTAGACTGATATGGACAACAACTTAGGGGGGACGTCATGGATAAAAAACAGAGAGAAGATGTGATCGATGAAGCAATTGGTGAAAAGTCGATCGAGAGGCTGGAGTTCAGGGGCGGTGTCTTTGCGGCTACCATTCCGCTAGTATTCTTCATCATTTGGGCAATTTCATTAAGTGTTGCAGAACTTGTTACAGAGGAAGCACTTGTGCTCGGAATGGTCATCGGGATTGCGATTGGATTATTTTTTTGTAAATCGAAATGGTCGGATTATGCTCAAAGCTTGTTTTCCGGGATGGCACAGCCAATAGGGGTTATAGCTGTGATTGCCTGGTTTTGGGCTGGAATGTTCGCTAAATTGCTTTCTGCCGGAGGACTTGTAGACGGCTTGATATGGTTCGGGTTCCAGACGAATTTGGAAGGCGGACTTTTTGTAGGCTTGACCTTCCTGCTGGCGGCATTGTTTTCAACTGCTGTCGGTACCGGATATGGGACCGTAGCGACTTTTGGTATTCTGATGTATCCTGCTGGAATCATTCTGGGCGCAGACCCGGTGGTTTTACTGGCAGCGGTTTTGAGCGGAGCTGTATTCGGGGACAATCTTGCACCAGTTTCAGATACGACGATTGTGTCTGCTACAACACAGGATGCTGATGTACCGGGAGTCGTACGTTCAAGGTTCAAGTATTCGATTGCTGCCGCCATACCTGCATTGATTCTATTTGTCGTTTTAGGCGGAGGCGGCGAAACGGGCAGTACAGCAGCCATGACCCAGCTCCAGGAACAGGTTTCGCCCAATGGTCTTCTTTTATTGATTCCGTTCGCGCTGGTTTTGTATCTGGCACTGTCCGGCCATCATTTGCTGACTTCCCTAACATGGGGGATTGTTGCATCCATTGCGTTCATCTTCATTTCCGGTACACCTTTTACAGAGGTCATCCATATTTATAAGGATGATACGGGAACGGCAGTGGTGGAAGGTGCATTGATGAGCGGAATCGGCGGCTATTTCAATATGGCTATTTTAATATTATTCATTCTGGCGGCGGCTCATTTGATGGAAGTGGCCGGAACGATGGAAGTCATCAAGAACTTCTTCTTGAAGATGATCAACAACGTAGTCCGCAGAGCAGAACTATCCATCTTTGGGATTGTGGCATTTCTTAATATTTTCATCACGATCAATACAGCAGCGGAAATTGCGGCTGCACCGTTCGTACGAAAAATCGGAAAAGAAATGAATATCCATCCATATAGAAGGGCGAACTTCCTTGATACCGTTTCCTCTTCACTAGGCTATATATTTCCATGGAGCGGCGGTGTGCTTCTTGCATGGGCTACCATCAAGGGCGCTGCTGATGAGTATGATTTCCTGCCGATTGTCAGCCCGACAGAGGTTTTCCCTTTTGTATTCCAGGGGTGGGGCCTTCTGATTGTCATGCTCATTGCAGCACTGACAGGCTGGGGTTTGCGTTACACTGGGAAAAACGGCGAAGAAATTAAACCAAAAGATTATAAGTAGTTTAGAAAAGAGAAGCTGGATTATCCGGCTTCTCTTTTTAATGCGTTAACGCGTTAACAAACCCGGGGACAGTCCCCTGTTACTTTAAAGTAACAGGGGACTGTCCCCGGGTGCGGTGAAGCATTAAAGCGTCGTCTACACAAACAAAAAATAACATATGAACAGAATACAAAGGACATACATGATGGGATGCACTTCTTTAAAGCGCTTCTGGGAAATCAGCGCCAATGGATAAAGGATAAATCCAAGCGCAATTCCTGTAGCAATACTGAAGGTTAAAGGCATCATCAGTATAGTGATGAAGGATGGAATCACAATCTCCATTCTAGTCCAATTGATTTTGCTCATTTCCGTCGCCATCAGTGCCCCGACGATGATCAATGCCGGTGCGGTTACTTCAGGGGTGATGACTCCCAGAATAGGTGAGAAAAACAAGGCTATGAAGAAACAAACTGAAATCACGACTGATGTAAACCCTGTTCTTCCGCCGACAGCTATGCCTGCTGAAGATTCAACGAACGATGCAGTGGTGGACGTACCCAGAACAGCGCCGACTACACCGGATGTGGAATCTGCTAGCAGTGCCCGTCCTGCGTTCGGAATCTTGTTATCCTTCATCAGCCCAGCCTGGCTTGCTACAGCAATCAAGGCGCCCGCAGTATCAAAGAATGCAACGAACAGGAAAGTGAAAATGACAGTGAGAACTTGAGGAGTGAAAATATCCCCTAAATGGTTAAATACAACCCCGAATGTCGGCTCAAGGCTTGGCACCTGACCCACAATCGATTTTGGAAGGCTGATTAAGCCGCCGGCCATGCCAATAATAGTGGTGATGACCATCCCGATGAAAATCGCCCCATGTATTCCCCGGACCAGCATCAATACGGTAATGACAAAACCGGCAACCGCCAGTCCGGTCATTGGAGAGGCAAGCTCTCCGATCGATACAAATGTATCAGGGTTGGAAACAATGATCCCGGAGTTCTGCAAACCGATGAATGCAATAAAAAACCCAATTCCTGCAGCAATCGCATGTTTTAAATCCTGTGGGATCACATTAATGATTTTTTCGCGGATCTTTAAAAGGCTTAAAACCATAAAGATTACTCCCGCAACAAACACCCCTGTAAGGGCAACTTCCCAGTCTATCCCCATTCCGATACAGACTGAAAACGTAAAGAAAGAGTTTAACCCCATGCTCGGTGCAATTCCGATAGGGTAATTTGCAAGAAGCCCAATCAGCAGGGTGCCAACGATTGCGGATAAGGCAGTGGCTGTAAAAAGCGCACCTTTATCCATCCCTGATTGACTGAGGATGATAGGGTTCACGACCAAAATATAGGCCATAGACAAAAATGTGGTAACACCAGCAAGTGTTTCTTGCCTAAAGGATGTCTGTCGCTCATTAAATTGAAAAAACTTCTTCATGTTGATTGCCCTCCTGTTGTCCAGCTCAAGCAACAAAAAAAGCTCCCGCAGCCACCAGCCGCCAGAGCAATATCTAAAAGAATAGGAAACATAGAAATATTTTCACTATCCTTGTAGACAAGCTATTTATGGTAGCTGGTAGAAACGTTCAAGCCGTATTCCTGAACTTATACAAGGTTTTATTATTCAAATATAATAGTGAAAATCTTAACAGCACAGAATCAAGGCGTCAATAGAGAAGTGAATAGTCATGCAATTTACATAATTCCGGCTCCTGTTTTAACTGCCCTCGTATTCGATTGGGACCCACGCCTTTGACCGCGAAATGAATGAAAGAGCCGATTTTCAGGCAAGTATGCAGGGTTTTAGGTAATAGGGATCAGGGAAAGTAGATAAGTGCATTTGAAAATGCAAAACGGATTTTAATCAGGAGAGGCCTAATGCATATTATTCAGCTGCCAATAATAGACTAGCACTAGATTGGTATTCAGGGAAAAGCTGGACCAACATAATGGGAAAGCTCTTTACTTGCGTGTATTAAATAGCCCTTTTCACCAGGCATAACCCCGCTTCTTCCCGTATCACCAGCTGTTTTCTCTAAACGGGAAGCCAGACATTTTCTTCTATGTGATATCCTGATATTCCCGGTGATACTGCATTTCTTCAGAATATCAAATAAAGCTGAAGCAAAGTGTAAGAAGAGCCGCGGAAAGAATAGAATACGGTATACTATTCAAAAGAAATCCAATCTTTAATGTGATAAAAGGGTCAGTCCCTCTTCATCCGTTAAAGCGTTAAAGTTTGAAAGGGGAAAACAATGGGACAGCTTCTTAATTTTGATCAGCAAAGGTATCCATTTGAAATGTTTTCAGGTTCACATCTATTGGCTATAGTGACATCAGTACTGCTAATTGTACTATTCTACATAGTAAGGAACAGGCTGAAAAATGAAGCAGGAACTCCGCTGCGGATCATATTGACGGGGCTGCTCATTATGAGTGAGGTTTCATTTCAATACTGGTATTATATCAACGGCCGCTGGGACCTCAGTATCAACCTGCCATTCCAGCTTTGTTCGCTCTCTCTTTATCTCTGTACAATAATGCTCCTGACAAGAAATTACCGGATATTTGAAGTGACTTTTTTTGTCAGCATGACCGGAGCGTTTGTGGCAATCCTAACACCTGAATTATTTTTCGGATATCCCCATTTTCGATTCTTTCAATTCTTTATCGCTCATATAGCAATCGTTCTGTCATGCTTGTATATGGTGTGGATCGAAGGATACAAACCGCACTTCACGTCGGTCTTTAAGTCTTTGGCCGCCCTGAATATCATTGCTTTTTTCGTTTTTTTAGTGAACATCGCCATAGGTGCAAATTATATGTTTCTGCTTCACAAACCTGTGAATGCAAGCCCGATTGATTTTCTGGGTCCCTATCCCTGGTATATTTTCTCTTTGGAAGCAGTAGCATTCCTTTTATTTTCGCTTTTATATCTTCCATTTTACTTTTCAAAGAAGAAGAGCACATCAAACACCGGTTTACATCAAAATCAGTGAAAATTTGTATAATGGATGCAGAGACAGGATAAAGGGGGATTAGATATGAAAAGTTGGCAGGGCGCTGCAGCAATCTGTGTAAATGAAAAACGGGAGGTCCTTGTTGTCAGAAGTGCCGATACTGAAATCTGGAGTGTGCCTTCAGGTGGCATGGAAGAGGGGGAGGCGCCTGAAGAGTGCTGTATCCGTGAAGTGGCAGAAGAGACCGGCTGCCAGGTGAAGATTGTCAAAAAACTTCAGGTCAAGCAAACGGTCATTCAAGGTATTGAGGTCACCACACACTATTTCCAAGTAAAGAAGACAGGCGGCAGGTTGGAAGTCAATGACCCAGACTTCAATATTGCGGAAGCCTGCTGGAAGAAGGTAGAAGAATACGAACATTTTAAGCAGATGTATCCTGAAGATCTTTCGTTAATAAAAGAAATTGCAGGAATTTCTAAACCAGTTTACTAACTTTGCAAAAGCTCTTTTTTATAATTTGCTGCTAAAATTAATAATGAATTTAATAATCATGGTTAACAAAATAGAAAGGAACTGCTATTCCTCTTCGAAAGAGGGCACTCCGATATTCATATGGAAATTGAAAAAAGTCATTTAAAATGAAGCCTTCAGGGCTTCTTTTTTAGTAGAGGGTTATATGGCTCTCGATGCACTTGAAAAAACCTCAGTTCAAAAGAAAATTATGGTAAACTATAAATGAATTCTGAACTATTGGAAAACGATGAATTGGAGTGGAACCGTGAGAAGCGAGATCGAATTCAACAGATTATTGGAAACTGCAAAATACTATTTGTCAGCAATCCCATGGCAAGTCGAGGATTTTTCTATATCAAAATATGAAGATAAATTATATAATTAGTAGGAATATTTAACCACTTTGAATAGAAAGCAAGGGGACGAATGAGTGAGCACCGAGATTTTATTTATATCAATTTGCATACTGATGTTCAGTACTTCAGTTTTTGCGTTACTAAAATACAGCATCCTTTTTCGGGATATAAAGGCAGTTGCCGCCAACTCAGCAGCTGCCTCGGCGGTTGTATGGGTGGCCATTGTGCTTCTGGTGATCAAACATGGCTCATATGAAAACATCCAGCTGCATGACAGCTGGTACATAATAATAAGTCTTTTTCTATTTACAAACCTGGCATTCGCACTGGTATTTTATGACTTGAAGAACATCCAGCTGGAAAAGAATTCAACAGGATACTTTCTCAGCAGTATCATTTCGGGCCTGTTTCTCACCACGATTCAATGTAATTTTTATCTGGAAATGACAGGTTTCAATACATACATACTGAAGGATAAACTGCTGTTCGCTGTGCTGCATACAATCATTACCCTGTTTTTAATGTCCAGGATCCTTCAGCAGGTAAGGTTTGATCAGCTTCATGCATTTGAGAAAATTCGAAATAGTTCTCTTGTTGTGATTTCGCTCATTTGCGGATGCTCGCTTTTCGGATCTATGCTTACTGTTACTGATGCCTTCAGCATATCCGATTATAAGGGGCTTTTCAATCTGGATTATTTGATGATTACCCTTCTGCTTGTCATTACTGTTGCAACAGGGGAAAGGCAGTACCTGAATGAGAGAGCAAAGCTTAATTACCTGGCCTACCATGACTCTCTTACAGGTTTGTATAATCGCACCTATTTACAGGACTTACTGAAGGAAAAGACTGTTTGCGGCGCACCTTTCCATCTCCTGCTTTTGGACCTGGATTATTTTAAGCATATCAACGATACGCACGGCCATTTTTTTGGCGACGAAATCCTGAAGGAGGTTGCTGAATTCCTGAAATCCATGCTTGGTTCAAATGATGCAGCCGGCAGGCTTGGCGGAGATGAGTTCATAATTCTCTTTCAGGAAAAAGGGGGAGCTTATTCCATACAAGAGTTTTGTGCCGCCATCCTTGAATATTTCTCACAGCCGCTCACCATTGACGGCCGCCAAGTGACAGTCACTGCATCGATTGGTGCCTGTGCTTTTCCTGCAAACGGTAAAACACCAGCCGAGCTGTTGGTCAAAGCAGATATCAGCATGTACAAAACCAAAGGGAATGGCAGAAATTCATTTACGATCTTTAATGAAGAGATTGAAAAGCAGTATAATGGTGAAATCACACTTCAATCCGATTTGAGCAAAGCGCTGCTTAACAGTGAACTGGAAGTATATTATCAGCCAATGGTCAATTTGAAAGACCAGAAAGTGGCCGGTTTCGAAGCCTTGTTAAGGTGGAATCACCCCGTCCGCGGCTTGATCAGCCCGGCAGAGTTTATCCCCATTGCTGAAGATACCGGCTTGATTGTTCCGATCGGGGAATGGGTCGCCAAGGAAGCCTGCAGGCAGATTCATGAATGGAATCTCCTGATGAATCGAGAATTCGTGGTTTCTATCAATCTTTCGTTAAAGCAATTTTCGACAGGCGATATATATGGGGTGATGACAGAAATCATAAAGGAAACCGGTATTCCCCCATCCCTCGTAACAATTGAAATCACAGAGTCCATGGCAATGGCGAATACTGAACATACCCTTTCGCTGTTGAAAAAATTCCGGGAGGATGGAATCGGGATATCGATTGATGATTTTGGAACAGGTTATAGTTCACTCAGTTACTTGAAAGACTTTTCGATACAGAGTATAAAAATTGATCGTTCTTTTATAAGTAGTGTGAATGGCAGCGGAAAAGATGATGCGATTGTAAAGGCAATCTTCTCCATTGCAGGAAATCTTGGACTTGAAGTGGTTGCTGAAGGGGTTGAACTGCCTCAGCAGGAGAGTTTTCTGCTTAGTCAGCAGTGTCATTATGCCCAAGGGTATCATTACAGCAAACCTTTGAACAGCAGGGATCTTCTCAGGTATTTACAGGAAAGCGGGGGAAGGCTCCATCCAGACGCTGCATTTACATAAGGTATAAATTGGAACCAAAAAAGGACATCGATTCGCATAGGAATCGATGTCCTTTTTTTGGATTTCTACCAATAAGTAAAGACTAAACATCCTGCTGAAGTTTTTAAAACAGGGAGAGTGCCATGATCTGCTCCAGAGGAAAAGGGTACGCAACCTATCTTGGTAAAGGGGAAAAACCTTTTTATTTTGGCGAATCATTCAATTATGGCAAAGGTCACAGCAGGATTTTCAATCTGCATGAAAATCCTATTTGGAGATGTGTAAGGCGGGAGGAAGCCGGTCTCTGAAAGGACATATCGATACAGCTGGCTTGGATTCACCTCTGGAAGGAAATTCCTTATCTAAGATATTTACCACTCTGGAAAACTGGCTAAAGGGGAAATAGTTTACTTTGAAGAGGGACGGCCCTTTCAATTAGCATGGCAGTAAAGTAAAACTGAGCAGGGGTAAAATGCAATGCTGCCAGCGGAACCCCTGTTCTTTAGCAGGAGTTTCTTCGAAGGTCCCGACACTGGCAGATTCCGGTTTAGTTTGTGTAAGTATTCTGTTTGGGCTTGTTAACAATCACAACAACATATAGTAATCATTTGGCAGTTTATCAGTCAATCAAGGTATACGGCTTTGTGCAGTTGATGGCCTGAACAAAAATAGGGAATTGAACATTTCGGAACTTAATATTACAGGATTTCGGTCTTATCCTTTGGCCGGTCCAATTTCATTTTTTCCAGTTCGAGTTTCATTTTTTCTGTTTCAATGACAAAGTTTTCGTGCTTAAGTTTTTCAAGTTCAAGTTCATCTTTCAAAAGGGACTGCTTGTACTTAGCACTTTTCTGGAAATGGTCTGTCACTATGGCTATAATCGGTATAGAGAAAATCATGACAACTGTAACAATTGCTATCAACATATAACCGCTCCTTCTTAATTGTTTGATGTATCTTAATTATAAGTATATTCTAACTAATTTGGTAGATTATTTTCTCGGTCTGAAGACGGAGCTTCACTAACCGAAAGGAGGAATTTATCTATGATGAAAATTATGGGCCGTATTCTCATCATCTTGATCGTAATGGGAGGTATCATTTTTTATATAGGTAATTACACATTGATTCACTCGGATTCCATGAATTCAGTCAAGATCGACCGAAAAGAAGAACTTGAAGGCCGCTATTTTATATATGCATCAGACAAAAAGGTCGAAGTAAAGAATAATACCTTATGGAATGTTTTAGAGGAAGATACATCCTATGATATTGAATACGAATGGTATGGAGAAAAAGTTCCGTATATCACAGAAATAGTTTTGCACGGCGAAGGTGAATCAATTAACAGCGGTCATTGAGTGGGAAATGTTCATACAGTTAAAAGCTGAATCAATATTATTGTGCTTTTCATTATAAATGGGTTGCGACATTGGCATACTTTAAGTAGTATAGAAAAAGTAGAAAAAGGCAAGACATTTGAAAAGAGGTTTTATAATGGAAAAAGTTTCTATATATGGTTTAACAATAGATCAACTTACGTCCTGGATTGTGGAAAAAGGCGAAAAGAAATTCCGTGCCTCACAGATTTGGGATTGGTTATATAAAAAGCGTGTGAAAAATTTCTTTGAGATGAAAAATATCGGAGCCAACTGTATCGCACTGTTGGAAGAAAATTTTCATATGGGAACACTTAAAGAAGAAATCAAACAGGAATCAAAAGATGGCACCATCAAATTTCTATTCAAACTGCAGGATGGAAACCTCATCGAGACTGTTTTGATGAAATTCAATTACGGCTACTCTGTTTGTGTGACAACCCAGGTCGGCTGTAATATCGGCTGTTCTTTTTGTGCAAGCGGCCTGCTCAGGAAAAATCGTGATCTTTCCAGCGGTGAAATCGTTGAGCAGATCATGAATGTCCAGCACCATCTTGATGCAAAAGGAAATGATGACAGGGTCAGCCATATTGTTGTAATGGGTATTGGTGAGCCGTTTGACAACTATGATAATCTTATGGATTTCCTTCGTGTTGTTAATGACCAGAAAGGTCTTTCAATTGGAGCCAGACATATTACGGTATCAACAAGCGGACTTGCCAATCGTATTTATGATTGGGCAGAAGAGAATATCCAAGTGAATCTTGCTGTCTCACTTCATGCACCGAACAATGAGCTGCGTTCCAGAATCATGAAGATCAATAAGGCATATCCGCTTGAAAAGCTGATGCCGGCCATCGATTACTATCTTGAAAAAACGAACCGAAGAATCACTTTTGAATATATTTTGCTTCAAGATGTGAATGACCATAAAGAAGAAGCAATGCAGCTGGCAAAGCTCCTGAAAAATAAAAAGCATTTGTCATATGTGAATCTTATCCCTTACAATCCAGTGGATGAACATGGTCAATATCAGCGAAGTACGAAAGAGGCCATTGTAGAATTCTACGGGACTTTACTTGATCAAGGAATCAATTGCGGTGTACGTACCGAGCATGGAACTGATATCGATGCTGCCTGCGGTCAACTCCGCAGCAAGCAAATTAAAAAGGATAAAGAAAAATCCCATTCCTGATTCTTTCAAGAGAATCCTCATGCAGGGTTTTTCCTTCCTTGTGTAATACAGACTTTATGATGAATTGGATTTAACACAAAAAGAGCCGTCAAAGCTGGAGGCCACTGAAAAAGTCCAAGAAAAATTTAAAAGGCAGAATCGTTCAATTCATTGAGCGATCCTGCCTTTTTCACTTGAGATTCTATGAAAAAGTGTTGATTTCCGTTCCAGGTGTGTGACTCCGCGGGGCGGGCGGTGAGCCTCCTCGGCTGCGCCTGCGGGGTCTCACCTGTCCAGCTAATCCCGCAGGAGGTCACCCACCCTCCACTCCAATCAACGAGCAGATAAAAGGAAACTATACACTTTCAAATCCTTATTTTTATAATAAAAGGTATCTATAATAGTGGGTGGTTTCCAATGATTCAACAACAACAAACAATGATATTCAGCAAGTATACGGACCTTTATGATATCGTCGTTCCTCAAGATAATATGTTGCGTAAAATAAGGACTTGATCGACTTTTCTTTTAATTAGGCTCTTTTCGTAAACTTTGTTGCTATTCACTATAAATTTCAACTACTATCCTGGTATATCGTCGGAAAAACCCATGTGAGCAGGAAAGAAAAGAGCTGCTCGTTCTTTTTCGAAATTAAAACCTTTTTATACAGGGGAAAAATCCGGCTCCTGGGATTTTTCCGTAAGCAACAATATATGCGAAAACAGCCTTTAATTATGAAGAATTAAAGGATAATTATTGTCTTGATATGGGTATAATGTGGCAGAATACTCGGGTCTAATTGACATGGAATCACAAGGTTCCATGGCTATATTTACGGTAAACATTAAAAGTATTCTAAAAATAATGGGATAAAAAGGACAACATATACGATGCTTTTTCATAATTACGCAGAACTATAGTTTAAAAATCGGAAAATCTCAGTGGCCTGCAAAGCTGACTGCTCTTTTTGCGTAAGATGACCCTTAAACCAGGGTCAGAATAACGTTGACATTACCGTCGGCACCTAAATATGGTAAAGTATACTATAATAACCATAATGACACCTGTTCGGCGGGGCGGTTTAAATCTTTCCTATTAAATTGGCACCTTTCGCAATTCCTGGATTGCCCGGCATCCAATTGGCAGGCACACCTTTTCCTGTTTCACAGCTGTATTGGATTCCTTGAAGAAGTCTCAAAATCTCATATATGTTTCGTCCGACCTCTGAGGGATAGACCATTTTGGAAATAATCAATCCTTCTGGGTCGATAATGATCGTTGCCCTGGTGGCAGCCCCGGCGGCCGCGTTGAGAACACGATAGCTCCTGGAAATTTCATGGTTGCGATCACTGACAAGAGGATACATGACATTCGATAGCATGGGTGATACTTCAGTGAAAACTTTATGTGCATATACGCTGTCTGTACTGATTGCCAGTACTTCAGCGTTTAAGGATTGAAATACGGGGTAAATAGCAGCGACCGCTGCTAATTCGGTAGGTCACACAAATGTGAAATCACTGCCATAAAAAAACAGGACGACCCATTTCCCGCGAAAATCATTTAATGAGATCGTTTTTATCTTTTTGTCTGTATTAAAAAAAGCTTCTGCAGAAAACGATGGAGCGGGGCCATTCGGCTGTGCGCAAAAGGGCTCTTGGATGGGATGTTTTCCACTATAGTCCATTACCTCACCTCTTTTCTATACGATATATTAAATATATTCATGACTCCTGGAATTATTATGAGGACCGAATGCCGTTTCATTAGATAAAGTCCGGAGACTTTAAGATGCCTGATTCATCGACTTTAAGTTTTTTTACACGTATTGCCCTATTCGGAATCCCTAAAGCATTTTCCATGATTACTGAAATTCCTTCTATCAAAACCAAAGCGGATTTTTCCTTCCGTTATACATATTTTCTGAACGAAAGCAGTTATTTCTATTTTAATAAGTTCTTTTAATAACTGTAAAAAACACAGTAAGCAAAAAAAGAGCGGCTCTTTCTTTTCCTTGGGATACCCAGTATTGAAGAGGGGCGATTAGGCACATGGGATTTTTACGCTGGAGGAAAAAATGCAAAAACAGCCCTTTGATAAGTCCCCGAAAAAATTAAGTGAAACTTTTTATCACTATGTTTCGTTATTTAATATAGGGTAGTTTTATAAAATAGCTGATTGCTAAAATTCGATAAATGAGTGTGGACCAAATGAATGTATATATGTTGATCGCGGTGTGCCTTCTTTCTTATGGGTTTGGAGGGCTTAACGGAGCTTACTATTTGACTGAAATCTATCTAAAAGATGATATTCGCAGGCATGGAAGCGGGAATGCAGGCGCTACTAATGCCGGGAGGCTCCTTGGGAAAAAGGGGTTCATATTAACGATACTCATCGATACTTTCAAGGTGATGGCTGCATTGGCCATTACCTTCTATATGAGCGAGAATGACCCTGCAGCTATGTCGTTGAGCTCTTTTTTTCTGCTCATCGGGCATCTGTTCCCCGTGCAGCTGGGATTCAGGGGGGGGAAAGGCGTAGTGGTCTTCCTGGCAGCTTCACTCTTTTTAAATCCTTTGAGCATCCTGGTGCTTGCAGTTCTCATGGGGGTTTCGTATTTACTGCTTAAAGACTTTAAGAAAGCAGGATTCATTTCCATGCTGACTATCCCGCTGTCAGCATATTTATCAGACCAGCCGGCAGAATATTGGGTTGTGCTTCTTATAATGCTGGCAATAGTCCTGCTGGTACATCAAAAGACACCGCCGCGGCAAGTCCATCACAGGCATCATAGGAGGTAAGAGAATGAATAATGATTCATTGCTATACAAGATCGCAGATACACAGGAAGAATTCCATCAGATCCATCAAATGAATTATCAAACATTTGTTGATGAAATCCCTCAACATGGAGCCAATGAAGAGGAAATGCTCATTGACCGCTTTCATGATGAAAATACATATATTATAGCTAAGAGAGGGCGTACTCTTGTCGGGATGATCGCCGTAAGGGGAAAACGCCCCTTCTCCCTGGACCAGAAACTTCATAATGTGGAGTCCTTTTTACCGGAAGGGAGCGTTCCTTGTGAAATACGCCTGCTATCTGTAAAAAAGGAATTCCGCAGCAGTATCATTTTTTTTAAATTGGTTGAAAAAGCTGTTACCCATTGCCTGGATAACGGATATAACCTGGCCCTGATATCAGGAACAGTCCGGCAGTTAAAGCTTTATAAGAGAATCGGATTCGAGCCTTTTGGACCGTTGGTTGGTGAAAGTGATGCCAGGTTTCAACCTATGTTCTTGACACGAAAACGCTTTGAAAGCAGCTCAAAAGCTTTCAACAGATTGATGATGGGGCGGTCCCGTAAAAGGGAACCGGTTAATTTCCTGCCCGGCCCTGTCCCGCTCCATAAGTCAGTGGTGGAAGCATTCTCTCAAAGTGCTGTTTCCCATAGATCTAGTGAATTCCTGAACCAGATCAATGAGGTCAAAAGCAGACTCTTGGAAATGACTGGAGCCCGGCATGTACAGATAATTGTCGGCACAGGCACTTTATCAAACGATCTGACAGCGGCACAACTTAGGAAAGCTGCAGGTAAAGGTTTGATTCTGGCCAACGGGGAGTTTGGATACCGGCTAATCGATCATGCCAATAGAATGGGTCTCACTTTTGATGTTATAGCAAAAAACTGGGATAAGGAGATATCCATACGGGAAGTTGATGAATATCTGACAATTCATGAGGAAATCACTTGGGTATGGACGGTCCATTGTGAGACATCGACTGGATATTTATTTAACTTGAAGAGCTTGGGTATGGTTTGTAAGAAACATAAGGTGAATCTATGCGTGGATGCTTGCAGTTCTGCAGGGCTTGAAAGTCTTGACTTGCAGGAAGTTTATTTAGCGACAACCGTAAGTGGAAAAGCACTTGGTTCTTATCCGGGACTTGCAATAGTATTCCACCGTGAAAGTGTGGAACCTGACATGAGTCTTCCGAGATATTTAGACCTTGGCATGTACGAACAGAGCAAGAGTGTTCCTTACACGCATTCTTCTAATCTTGTAAGTGCCCTTCTTGCTGCATTAAGGAAGATCGACCCAACAAAAAACATCACATTGAATAAGGAAGTGAAAAAGGTCCTTACAAGGGAAGGAATTGATTTCTTGGGGAATGATGATTATTCATCGGGAATCATTACTTTACCTCTCGATGAATACATTTCATCAAGGGAGCTTGGTGACAATCTTAAGAAAAGGGAAATCCTGATAAGCTATGAGAGTAAGTATCTGCTGGAAAGAAATTGGGTGCAATTGGCGCTGATGGGTGAATACGAGTTAAAAGAAGTGATGAAGGCGATGGATATGATTATTGAAGAATACACGAATCTGCGAGTAAAAGTAGAAGCAGTACAATGAGGATGAAACAAAGTGAACATGTACAAAAATTATCCGCACTTAATATTGTCATCATTACAGTTGTAGCTTTATGGATAAAAACGGCTTTTGTTTTGTTTCTGGGGTTCGATTTGAGGATTGTATCGGCAGTTGATATCCCCGCAATGCTGATCAGCCCCGCAGGATCCTTAATCCTGTTGTTTGGATTCTGTTTTTACTTTACAAAAACCTTTAAACCGGTACTGTTTTGGATTTCATGGATTGTGGCGAATGCTTTGCTCTATGGTGACTTATTATATTACCGTTTTTATACGGATTTCGTCACTCTTCCGATCCTTTTTCAGTTTGATAATGTAGGCGGACTTGGCCCGAGTACCCTTGAATTGATGAGTCCATGGGATTTATTACTCTTTATCGACTTGCTTATCATCCCCTGGCTTTTGAGGAAGAAAACCGACAAGGCAGCTGTTATTCAATCGAGACAGAAAGTCTGGTATGCATCGACAGGGCTGATTCTGGTTTTGGTGACGGTTGGATTCGGTCTAATCCGCAGCCCTTACCTATTTTCAGCTTCCTATGATAGGGATGGCCTCGTCAAGGCGATTGGCCCCTATAATTATCATTTATATGATTTTGCCCTGGGAGCTGTAACCCCTCTGGGGAGTACCTTGGCAACAAAGGCAGACGCTCAGCCCTCCGAAGAGTATTTGAAAAACAAAGAAACGGAATCGACAGACTTATTCGGGGTTGCCGAAGGAAGAAATGTGGTGTTGATCAGTATGGAATCAACGCAGGACTTTGTCATTAACCGGAAGATAGATGATGAGGAAATCACCCCTTTTTTAAATGATTTGATTGATGATAGTTTTTACTTCAGCAATATTTATGACCAGACTGCACAGGGCAAAACTTCGGATTCGGAGTTTATGATCGATACAGGGCTGTATCCGTTAGCCAGTGGTTCTGTATTTGTGCAAAAACCTGATAATACGTATGTAAGCCTTCCAAATATTTTAAAAAAGAGGGATTACTATACATCCGTATTCCATGGAAATGAGAGGACGTTCTGGAACAGGGAAGACATGTATGATGCGCTGGGTTATGACAAGTTTTTTTCAGAAAGGGATTATATAGTAACAGAGGAAAATTCGGTGAATTACGGTATCAAGGATGTTGATTTCTTTGAACAAACGGTAGAAAAGATGGAAGAGCTTCCTCAACCATTCTTTTCAAGGCTCATTACGTTGACAAACCACTTCCCGTTCCTGCTCGAGTCAGAAGATCAACTGATTAAGCAAGCTGATACAAAAATTGATGTGGTCAATCGTTACGTCACAACTGTCCGTTATCAAGATGAAGCGATCAAACAGTTCTTTAATGACATGAAGGAAAAAGGGTTATATGAGAATACAATATTTGTTCTGTACGGAGACCATTACGGGATTTCTGAAAAATTTGAAGAGGGAGTATTTGAGCTGACGGGCAAAGAAGCGACCCCTGTAAATCATGTTGGCCTGCAGCAGGTTCCGCTCATTATTCATATTCCCGGAGTTAAAGGGAAAGAAATCAACAAAAATGGCGGGGAAATCGATATCCGTCCAACCATTCTGCATTTAATGGGCATACAGACAGATAACAAGGTATCATTTGGCCGGGACCTCTTTACAAGGAATGAAGATCACCCTGTCATTTTCAGGGATGGGAGCTTCGTTACAAAAGAGTTCACATTCAATGATGGGGTTTGTTACAGCATGGAGACTGGAGAAATTTCAACATCCAGCTGTGTTACCTATCAGGAAACAGCCAGGAAAGAGTTGAAGCTTTCAGATGATATTATTTATGGTGACCTCTTAAGATTTTTGGAATAATACCGCGCCATATCCATTTCACCTTTTGCTGAATTGCAAAAGGTCTTTTTTTGCTGTTAAACATGCGCTAATGAGAATTCATCTTCTATTCAACCTTTTCAAGACATAGAATGTACAAGCTGTTTTGATAAAGGTGGAGATAATTTGAGTATCAGCATTCTTTTCAGTTATATCTTATTGGGGCTTACCCTGGCGGCACCTATCGGACCTGTCAATTCCGCCAGGCTGGATAAGGGAATAAAGAACGGCTTCTGGCACGCCTGGATTGTAGGTGCTGGTTCCATGGCGGCAGATGCGATTTTTATGATATTGGTTTATGTGGGCATGGTCCAGTTCCTTGATATTCCGGCAGTACAGATTTTTCTTTGGCTTTTTGGGGGATTCATTTTAATTTATTCAGGAATCGAAAGTATGACGAGTGTCAAAACAGTGTCTTTTGATAACCTTAGAAAAAAAGATTCCTTGGTAAAATGTTTTTTTACAGGTTTTATAATGTCGATTTCAAGTCCGCTATCCATTCTCTTCTGGCTTGGTATCTATGGATCCATTCTTGCCAAAACAGCATCTGAAAGTGGGACGGGGGACCTCTTGATATACAGCAGCATGATATTCCTTGGCCTGACACTGTGGGATATTTTTGTGGCATTGCTGACAACATCCTTGAAAAGGTTTTTCCATTCTAATATCCTTTTTATTATCTCGCTGCTATCTGGCATTTCTTTGATTGGTTTTGGTGCTTATTTTGCTTACCAAGGGATTATTTCCTTGATAAAATAGTTTTTCAGGAATTTTTTTAAGAAGAATCACTGTTTTGCTTTCATATCTTCCGCTAACCTGTTATGATAAAGAAGAATTATTTTTGTTCGGCATGTAAGGAAGGAATGGATTCATTCACTCTGAATAAGGCTGAGAGCAAGGATAGTATTAACATGTGTTATATGCACTAGGAGGCAATTAAAATGGAAAAAGGTACAGTAAAATGGTTTAACGCAGAAAAAGGTTTCGGATTCATCGAAGTAGAAGGCGGAGAAGATGTATTCGTTCATTTCTCAGCTATTCAAGGTGAAGGCTTCAAATCTCTTGACGAAGGTCAAGCAGTAACGTTTGATATCGAGCAAGGCCAACGCGGACCTCAAGCTGCAAACGTTGTTAAAGCTTAAGCATCAGTCATAACACTTCAATCCGGCAGGGGTTACCTGCCGGGTTTTTTATATTCTCCCCAGAATAAATCAATACAAATCGGGTATAAAAGTTTTATTGATAAATTTAAGCAGCTTTTATCAAACTACATAATAAATGAATGTTCAGTGGAAAGGGAAGGGTTAATATGGGAGAATTATTGAAGCTTTTGAAGCAGGGGAACAGGTCTGCTCTTCTGGCAGCTGTAATTAATGCTGTCATTGCGGTTGTTAAAGGGGTTGCCTATACTTTTACAGGGAATGTTGCCATGTTTGCCGAGACCCTGCACAGTGTCGGTGATGCGGCTAATCAGCTTTTTGTCTATATTGGTTCTGCGCTGAGTAAGAAGTCGCCTACTCCTCGTTTTCCAAACGGGTTTGGCAGACTGGTAAATCTGGTGTTACTGGCAGCTGTACTTGTCGTTGGGATCATGGCTTATGAAACAATCATAGAGGGCTATCAGCATATATTTCATCCAACTGAATCGGAAGGTTTCATCATAAGTGTCGCTGTGCTTTCGCTGGCCATCCTTCTGGAGGGCTTTGTCCTGTTCAAGGCAATGAAAGAAACACTGCACGAGGTAGGCATTGAAGCAAAAGGGTTTGCCATTATCCCGAAAAGTGTAGCCAATGTCAACAAAGCCAAAGCCGCCACCAAGCTTGTGTTTTTGGAAGATACCGTGGCAACAGCAGGAGGTCTGCTGGCTCTTATTGCAATTGTGATTTCTCATTATACCCCATATCATCAAGCAGAAGGGATTGCTTCAATCATTATCGGGATTTTGATGTTTATAGTCGTGGGAAAAACCTTCCTTGATAATGCAGCAGGAATCCTGGGAGAGGCGGACCTGGAAATGAGAAGCGTTATAGGGGATATTGCGTATCAGGACCCCGGAGTCAGAGATGTACAGGAAATCGCTGTGCTTAAAGAAGGGGATGAATATCACGTTGAATTGGTGGTCGAAGTAGATCCCGCCCTTACTGTTGCAGAAGCTGACGATATCAAAGACCGCCTGGAGGACAGGATCCTTAGGGAAAATGGTGTGACAGATGTCATCGTCGAGTTCGATGAGGATGATAAACTTCCGCGATGGAAAAACAATGAATTAAAAGAATAATAACGAATTGAACCGCCTTGTCAAGGTGGATTCAGTTTGTAGACAAACCCGGATTACACCATTTGGTTTAAGCCGGGTTTTATTTATTTATTTGAAAGCAATGCAATCTTTCCATACCCTTGATTAATCCGGCATCCAATCCCGTTTTTTATGTGAGATGCAGTTTTTGGTTCTTCAGTCATATTAAAAGGGGGAATCCGGAAGAATATTTTTATATTTTGTAAAAATATGAAACTTTAGGGATTTTTGACTCGTATACATACTATACCCTCTAAATTATACAAGTTTAGAAATAGAGGGAAGAATTCAAGAGGGGGAAAAAACATATGGAGTTATTTGGTGTACTTATGGTGTTGATACCTGTATTGATAGTGGCAGCCATAGCAGGGATTGCTTATTTCTTTTGGGTCAGATTCCGCTATCGGACGGCGAAGTCTAATCAGGCTTTGATCATAACCGGTCCGAGGCTTGGAGATCCTGAAAAAGAAACCAACATCTTTACTGATGATGAAGGAAGATCCATGAAAATCATCCGAGGCGGGGGGTACAGATTAAGAAGGTTCCAAACGTCTACGCCTGTAAATCTGACGTCATTTCAATTGAAGCTTTCCACACCTCGTGTGTATACAAATGGCGGGGTGCCGATTGTGGCCGACGCAGTGGCGATGGTAAAGGTTGCAGACAGCCTCAATGGTATTGCCAATTATGCCGAACAGTTTCTTGGCAAGGACCAAGATGAAATTGAATCAGAAATCATAGAAGTATTAGGGAGCAATCTTAGGGCCATCCTGTCGAAAATGACAGTCGAAGATATAAACAGCGACCGAGAGAAGTTCAATGCTGATGTGGCTGAGATTGCCCAGAAGCAGCTGGACTTGATGGGCTTTAAAATCACTTCACTGGGATTGACAGACCTGCGTGATTCAGATGAAGAAAATGGATACTTAGAAAACCTGGGGCGTCCCCGAATTGCAGAAGTCCGGAAACTTGCTGAAATCGCAGAAGCAGAGAATGAACGTGAAACGAGAATCCATAGAGCGCAGACTGATCAGCAGGCAAAAGAAGAAGAATACAAGCGCCAGATTTCCATAGCGGAAAGCAAGAAAGAAAAAGACATTAAAGACGCAGCTTTCAAGGAAGAAACAGAGAGAGCACGCGCAAAGTCTGAACAATCGTACGAACTTGAAAAAGCCAAATTGGCCAAGGAAGTTAAAGAAGAAGAATTGACCCTGAAATTCCTTGAACGTGAACGAGCGGTCAAGCTTGAAGAAGAAGAAAGCAAGGTGCGTAAGACAAAGGCAGACGCTGAATATTATGAAACAACGAGGAAAGCGGAAGCTGAGGCGCGCCGTTCCGAAATTGACGGAGAAGCTAAAGCGAAAATCCGCCGTGAAGAAGGTTCCGCCGAAGCTGACGTCATCCGTGAGCGAGGTAAGGCGGAAGCTGAAGCTCGTAAGCTGCTTGCAGAAGCAATGGAAAAACACGGCGACGTCATCATCACTGAGAAATTAATTGAAATGCTGCCAATATTCGCAGAGAAGATTGCTCAGCCATTGAATAATATCGAGTCTGTAAAAATCATTGATTCTGGCAATGGAAGCGGCATACCGTCTTTTGGTAAGAGCATTACCAAAACCATGGTCGACATGCAGGAGCCTTTAAAAGAAATGACAGGCATAGATGTAGGGGAACTGCTCAAATCCTATGCTTCAAGAGGAAATAGAACGTATGAAGGCAGCCCATCAGGACAATCCCATACTGCCCTGGCAGAACAGGAAGCTCCAATAGGGGAAATGCCCGATCAGTCCAGTGAAGAGCAGAAAGAAAAAGAATAATCAAAACAGAAGCGCACCCTGATAGCGGGGTGCGCATTTTAGTGAGAAAATCAGAAAGACGACTACGATGGATATGAAATTTATTATTGAGCCATTTTTCTATTATTTCGAAATATTAAGTATGTTAGAATGAAGCAATAGACAGTGGGCAGAGGGAGAGAGCTATGGAATTTACAATTGACAGCGAGATGCTGAAGAATTTACTGAATATAATGGGCAGGGTGATCCCTGGCAATCCGGCGGTCCCTATACTATCGGGGATTCTGCTGGAAGCTGACAGAAACCACTTGATATTGACAGGCGGCGATTTAAATATCAGTATCGTGAAAAAGATAGATTTACATGCCACGGAGTCAGGTGAAATTACAGAGGCAGGAAGATTAGTTGTCCCAATGAAATATTTCCATGAACTAATTAAGAAAATGCCAAATAAAACAATGATCACTATTAAGAAGCTGAATCAAAAAATAAAGGTGATAAATGGGGAAATTGAGATGACCTTAAGCGGGATGAATCAAGAGGAATACCCGGCAATTCCTGAAATGCCGGACAATGGTGGAGGGAAGGTCAAAGGAAGCCTGCTCATTGATATGATAAAGGAAACTCAATTTGCAGCCTCGAAATCTGATTCCCGTCCAGTATTGACCGGACTTAACTGGGTGTTTTCGGAAAATCAGCTGACAATGACGGCAACAAACTCCCAGAGGATGGCAATGAGAAAGACGTCACTGACAACTCTTGTGTCTGGATCATATATTTTTCCAATCAAAGCAATGACAGAGTTGATTCAGGTCATTGATAAACATCAATTCATTCAGATTAATCCAAGTGATAATCTTGTCGTCTTTCAGTCGGAGGACCTGATGTTTTTCACAAAGCTGATATCAGGAAACTATCCTGATATAGAAAAAATAATACCTGAAGAAATGGTGACAGAAGTAGTGGTCAACCGCAGTAAACTTCTGCAGGGGATAGAGAGGGCCAATTTGCTCGCTTCTCAATGGAAACATAACAATGTTTTGTTTTCTTTCACTGAGGAAGGGAAAATTCAGTTGTCCTCAAGCACATCAGAGGTTGGACAAATTACTGAGAAATTGGTTCCGCTGGAATTAAAGGGAGACACACAACTGCAGATCTCATTCGACGGAAGGTTTTTTGCTGAAGCTCTGAAGTCAATGAAAGACGAATTGGTTTCACTGCGTTTCGGGGGCAGCCTGAGACCGATCCTGATACTCCCCTACAACAAAAAATCCACCATACATTTGATATCACCTGTCAGAGCATCTTAATGCTCAATAAAGCACTTAACAATCTTTATTGAAACTTTCATGCATAAAGTGAACCTTTTTGTTCATCAGTTTTTTTTCGTACCTCCAATTTTTGAACAGTGTTTTTTAAAATCATATGTTTGATTCCTTAGATTTAAGGATAATTAGCAATTAAGATAATAAATAAACTGAGGAATCACTTTCAAAAATAAAAGGCGGTGTAACGAAATGAATAATAGTAAACAGGAAAAAGTGAGTGTTGGCGATTGGGTACGTGGTTTTGCAAAAAATGGTGCGTTGATTCAAGGATACATGGAGAATATTGATCCGATTGATCCTTTATTCAAGATAAGGGTCGTTGATAGTGATGATAAAGACTTAATTGGTTTTTCTTTAAATATGGATGACAGTCTGATAGAAAAAGTTCCTGCAAGTCATACTCTTACAGAGCCGCAGATTCAATACTTAATCGATGTTGCCCTGGAAACAAAAGATAAAGAATGGTTCTATGAATTGACGAAAGCCCTGCAGCAATACAAACAGAATTATGCTCATAAAAACACCCCTGAATTTGCAGATTTCACAATGAAGCGTTAACTTTATCGGTAAAGAGGCCGCTATTTTCTTCAATATCATAGGCTCTTTTCGTAAACTTTGTTGCTTTTCAATATAAATTTCAAATATTATTAAGAGCTGTTTGTTCTTTTTCGAGAGAAAAACCTCTGAATACAGGGGGAAAATCCGGCACTTTGGATTTTTCCGAAAGCAACAATAGATGCGAAAACAGCCATATCAAAAAAAGGATTAAATGGAGGGATAGAGTGAAAGATTTAGAGGTTGTTGCGGACAAACTGAAAGAGCTGCTGGGAGCGGAAGGAGAAGCACAGGAAGAAATGGTTGCTTTGGAAATTCCCAGAGATATAGCCGTAATGGTACAGGGAAGGCCATTCAAAAGCGAAACAGCCATGGAAATCCATTTTGAAGGATTTCAAGAGGATGGCACAGCTTTGAATCATGCGGAAATAGTCCTTCTTCCGGAAGAAGTTCCAGACCTTACGATCGCTTTGGGGAAAAATGATATTCCGATTACCGCTCTGCATAATCATTGGCTGTTTGCAGAACCCGCAATCAAATACTTACATGTTCAGACAGTGGAAAAACCCGAGGCATTTGCCAAGAGACTTGCAGAAGCTTTTAAAGTCCTCAAGCATTAATCATGGAAGAAGAGCAGCTCCTCTAAGGGCTGCTCTTTATTATGTTTCTGTAAGCCTCGATGGTTGTTGAAAGGTTCCTGGAGATGGAAGGGATTTTTCCGCATATGTGCCTACATAAAAATCAGGAGTTATCCCATGGAGTTGTGGAAGGGTAATGTCTTTAGAGAGCAACGAGTTAGAAGGGAGCTTCTACAAGTAGACAAAAAATACCGGGAGTTTTGGCTGATTATTTTTCAATGCCCATTATAGTAAGCTATTATTAATCTTAATACATCATCTGTCTTCCTATGAAAGCATGGATACTCCTTTATACACCATGGCACCATCTTTTTGGGAGAGAAGCAGCACTTTTTATTCTTAACAGGAAACCTTCGTTGAAGTATTTTTCTCTTAAATGGCTAACGATTACAAAAAAGGGTTTGATATACTAACTGCAAGTACATAGAAAGGAAGAAAGGTATGAATTTTTATAAAAAAACAGCTTATTCCATCATTATTTTGCTGCTGTTATTGACAGGATGCGGCTCATCAAGTGATTTTTCCGGCACAAGTACAAATGGTTCACCTTTAGGAGTCGAAGAAGCTTTATCAAAAGATGAGGGAAAAGAAGTCGTTGTCCAAGGGTATGTGACCGGGCAGCCTGTATCCACCAGTAACGTAGCCATCGGGAATTTTTCAAATGATTATGCCCTGGCACTTGCAGATTCAGCTGACGAAAATAACAAAGAAAAAATGATCTTCATACAAATACCTGCAGAATTCCGTGAACAATACGGGCTTAAGAGCAATCCTGATTTAATGGAAAAGGGAGTAATTGTAACCGGAAAACGGGAAAGCTATTTTGCACATGCAGGAATAAAATCGGTCGATTCCCTAGAGTTGATACAGGAATCAGAGGAACCGGATGAGGAAGTCGAAGATCCTCCAGCTCCTCCTGAGATAAAGGACCCTTATTATGAGGAAGCTAGTGGCAAGACCGGGGTGGAACTGAAGAAAGCTTTGCATGAAATTATTGATGACCATAGAATGCTTACATATGCAGAAGTATGGACTGCATTAAGGGAAACCGATAAAGACCCGGATAATCCTGACAATGTCATTTTGTTATATACTGGCAGATCACAATCAAAGCTCCTTAACGGAGGCGGTGCTGATGATTGGAACCGCGAACATGTATGGGCGAAGTCTCATGGAGGATTTGGGACATCGAAAGGGGCGGGCACAGATTTGCATCATTTGCGGCCGACCGATACGACAGTGAATTCTTCCAGGAGCAACCTTGACTTTGATAATGGAGGTTCCCCTCATAAGGAAGCGAAAGGCAACTTCTATGATAATGATTCATGGGAACCCAGGGATGAGGTCAAAGGTGACGTAGCCCGCATGTTATTTTATATGGCGGTAAGGTATGAAGGGGACAGCGGAGAACTCGACTTGGAGTTGAATGACCGGGTTGAAAATGGTTCAAATCCTCTCCATGGAAAAAGTTCGGTACTAATCGACTGGCATTTGAAGGATCCAGTTGATGAGAATGAAAGAAGAAGAAACGAGATCATATTTGAAAAATATCAAGGAAACCGCAATCCATTCATCGATCATCCGGAATGGGCCCAAATGATCTGGTGACTAAATAAAAAGTTATATTAAGGAGTGCCGAATCATACTGATTTCAGCATTCCTTTTTTTTACTTGAGGATGAAAAGAAGTTAGGACAGCGGATGAAAGAAACAAAAATTTCTGAAATCTGCTTGACCAATTGTGTGTTATAAGGTTTATGATATATATATACCAAAAAATAGAAAGAGAAGAAAATCATAGAAGTTTTCGTACCCTTTGCTGCTATTAATGTAAGCTTCATTTGATATCCTGGTATATCGTTGTAAACCCCGGTTAGCAGGAAAGAAAAGAGCTGCCCGTTCTTTTTCGAGAGTAAGACTTTTGAATACAAGGGAAAAATTCAGCTTTTATGATTTACAGGGCAGCTCTCTTTACCATAACTCCTGCTCAGGTGTGGTGGAGGAAGATGAATATCCTGACTAAACCAGTAAGAGAAGTGCTGCAGGTTATCGATTCGGAAATCCAAAAAAATTTCACATTAAAGGAGAGTTTAACAATGACCAAATCTTTCATTGAGAATGTACACTATATCAGAATTCCGGTAAGAGATGTAAATCAGTCCGCTGAATGGTATAGAGATGTTTTAGGACTTCAGCTGTTAACAATCACAGAAGATCCCTTTGCGATCTTAAAGATAAACGAAGGGCCATTTTTACTTGCTTTGGTGCCGACTCCAGATGATACTTTTGCCCATTTTACTATCGATAATGAGCCGGCATTCAGCATAGGCTTTACAAGCCCTGAATTAACCGCATTTCACAGGCATTTAGTGGATAATGGTGTAAAAGTGGAGGCGGTCAAGGAAGATAATGGCCATTCTTATTTCTGTTTTTATGATCTGGACGGCAATAAACTTCAGGTGCATTGGTAGGCTCCAGGAGGTAAAAGAGTTTTCCCTTGCGAATATTAAAAAGGGAGGAACCCATTGAAGGCATCGTAAAATTGATTAGCTGAAGTGAAATGTATACCCCGATAACAGAGATTAACTGCTGGCCACTTTTGGGCACCCTGACGGAAGCTGGCTGAGTAAATAGTGTTCTTTCTGACAACAAAAGAAGTGCAGCCTATGGTAATGCCGATAGCGATTCACTTTTTATACATGTTGGTCAAGGCTGGTTTGCGAAGTGTCGTATAGGCTTCTGCCAATCATCAAAGATGAAAGGTAACAAAGAAATCAAATTGCCTTGGAGAGGAAAGGATTGAAGCTTGCAAAAATTAGTAGAGGAAACCGACTATTTCATTTTATATTCTTTAGCTGAAGGTGTTTACGCTGCAATATCGAAACCCGGTCAAGGTGCTTGGAGCAACGCTGGGATTGTAGACCTCGGGGAAGAATTGGTGGTCTTCGATTCAATGAGCACTCCTTCTGCTGGCCGCGATTTAAAGACATGCGCTGAAAAGATCACCGGAAAAAAAGTAAAGTACCTGGTAAACAGCCATTATCACGGTGACCATGTTTTTGGAAATCAAGCTTTTTATGATTCTACGCTCATATCTACTTCAGTCACAAGATATTTAATACAAAAAAAGAACATTATAGATGATGTCTCAAAAGAAAAACAAGAAATGGAAGATTATTTAGATGCGTTAAAGGTTAAAATTCAAACTCTTGATGAAAGTTCAATAAAGTCCAGCTTGGAAAATCAGTATAATGAGATGTCTAAAGTACTTGAAGATTTGCCTCATTTGAAGGTTGTTCTGCCTGAAGTGCATTTTGAAGACATATTGATTCTGGAAGGTACAAAAAGAAGAGCAGAGCTCCACTGTAACGGAGGGGGACATACACCGAGCGACACATTTATGTATTTGCCTTTGGACAACATTGTCTTTATGAGTGATCTAGTTGCAGAAGGGCTGCATTTACCTCTTTATAATCCCGAAGACTTTAAAAGCATTTTAGAAAAAGTGAAACAACTGGATATAGATACTTTGATTCCCGGGCACGGTGAAATAGGAGGGAAAGATAAGCTTCATACCTTTGCTGATTACGTGTCCATGATAAGCGATCGGTCTCAGGAAGCAGTGAGAAATAAAGTGCCGCTGGATTTGTTTATTTCAAGCTTCAAAACACCCGAAGAATTTTCGAAATGGGAAGGGACGAAAGGAATTAAGGGCAATCTTACAACAGCGTATACTTTTTATGCTGATGACAATTGAAATGAAAATCCACAAAAAACGGCCAGCGGTTCTGCCTCTGGCCGTTTGCTTATGTGTAATGATGAAAGCAAGAAGGGTATCAAGATTCCCTCCACGTTCTAAGTTCGCCTTTCCGCCTTGTTAATTCCATATTGCCGATCACTTCACTGCCGCATTTTTCCTCGAAAGTCAGCAGCAATTCATCCCAGGATTTTGAAAATGGAAGGAAAGGAACCGGGCAAACTTTTGAAAAGGGTCCTTTTTTGGCGATTACTTCCATAATAGGAGATCCGCTCATTTTCCCTTTTCTGATTTGATGGACATATTCGAAATCTATTCTATGTCGGGTCATTCCGATGACTTTTAAAATAAATTGTTTCTCGGTAATGATGATCCGCTGGCTTCTTATGGCTGAATATATCAATAGACAAACAACGATAAAAAGGAGGCTTTGAAACAAGAAAGCAGTCCACTGCTCCAATGTTTCGCCAAGAGTATAGCTCAGAATGCTTCCGCCGGCCAAAAGAAGAAAATAAACAGCTGCCATTATCCTTAAAACCCCTCTGGTTTCAGGAAAATATACTTTTACTACCCGCAAATCAGTCACACCTTTTTAAGTGAAATATCCGAGGCTCCTGTAGTATGTTAAAAGCTGTTGGTCTGGACGGATACAATCATCCCGGAAATATCGGAATGGAAAAAGGTATCTATTGTACCATTCACCTAATATTCAACTGGTAAACATTTAGGAGGAATTTCACCGTTTGATGTTAACATAATATAATTAAAGTAAAGAAAAGTCTATATCAAATATTTCCTGTTCATGACGAATACAGAGAGGAAGGACTCTACAAACTAATCTTTTTTCTGTGGGCAACCGGATGATAAGGAGTGCTTAAGATACTTCCCTTTCTGCTAAGGTAATCGCCTTCCAGGATGTTACGTATTCCGGTTGTCATTAATGTCAAAGACATAATAAGCAAAGCAAACAGCAGTACAGGAAAGAATATGATCCAGGGGGACACCATCAACTCAAAGTAATTACTGCCAATGAAATGTGTCCAGCCTGGAATGAAAAATCCAATTATCGAGACATGCATCATCAAGGTGAGAACGGCAATCATTTGTCCGCTGAAAATGAATAAGAATTTCCCTCTTACGGCGGGTAAGATATGTTTTTGAAGGATATGGCGCTTATTTCCTCCTAAAACCCTGGCGCTGTCGATATATTCATTATGAAGGGCAAGATTAGTTTCTTTTCCTATCAATTGCATCAGTGAAGGAATCCCAATGGCAATGAGAGTCCAGGCAATGAAGTTCCACCTGAAGTTGGGATGTTCCATGAAGAAATCAAAATTCATAAAGTTCAAACCATACAGCAATAGAAAGGCAAGCAAAGTAGCGGGAACAAAGTGAAAACCTTCAATAAAAAGGTCCATCCACTTCAGCCATCTGTACTGGAGCCCATATAAAAAACCAAAAACCAGAGATATCAGCATTCTTCCGAAAGTGATGAAGAGGGCCAGCTTAATAGTGGGTATAGTCTGGCTTAGAACATTATCAAAAAGATCCAATCCGCCTTTAGATGTGCCAAAAGGGTGCTCAAATGAGGGGGATTCAGGTTTGTTTGAAAAATACTCCTCTTTTGTAATGTTTTGCGAATCCTCCATGAAAAACTGTGTATTGATTACACTGATGGACAGGATCATGACAAGTATGAAAAGTCCGGTTGAGAAATTGAGATTTTTAAACAGCAGTTTGATCATAATAGGTCACACCTTTCGGAAGAAGCAATTTGATAACCAGGAACAAAAGCGCTAAAGGAAGAGTCAATAATATGACACCGACTGTAATGATTTCATAGCTGGGATGATTAGTGATGAACTGAAGAAGGCCATAAATGTTATACATATATTCCAGAATGATCATATGGGAAATCAGTAAAAGGTACATGAATTTTAAGTTATAGAAAAAGGATAAAAGGACATTTGGAAATACATGTTTAATCAGTATATAAAACTTTCCCAACCCTTTGGCAGCACCTAATTCAACATATGGTTTCCCTAATTCATTTTGATACATAAACAATGTGTTTTTGTATAAATAAATCATCGGTATGAGCGATAGTGTCAGGATTGGAAGGAAGTAAATCTTCTGGCCCGAAACCGCATACGGTTCTGTTACAAGAAGGTCCGTATGCTTAAAAACCCAGACAGCCCCGAGCTGAAGGGAAAAAACAACAAATACGTCTGGCAATGATTCTAATATAAGTGAAATTTGTCCAATTGCTTTCTGTATGAAAGACGGAAGATATAAGGTTACGATTGTAAGGGTAACAGCGAATAACAGGGAAATCAAAAGGGAAACAAATAAAAGAGTTAAGGAGTAGGTGTATGATTCAAGGATGTAGGGGAATATCTTTCGCTTTACATCTGTCCCTTGTGCGATATAGCTAATATCATTCCAATGAAGGAGCTTAATCAAAGTCGATTTGATTTGCACAAAGAATTCTGCAGGGAAGAAACCAAATTCCTTCTCCATTTGCATGAAAGGCTTGTCCTCTGGAACAGGTGTATCTCTAAAAATAAGTGCCGGCAAATGGCATATAGAAACGACACTCGCCGTCAAGGCTGCTAAACTGGCCATGAAATGAATAAATTTCCTTGCCATTCAATCCCTCCTCCTAAAATGGAAAACTAATCCTTTTCTATGTTACTAAAGAAGGGAAAGCCTCTCAATGATTTTTTGGAATTTACCAAAAATTTTCTAGGAGATTGAGTTGAAGATGAGCTGTTTCCGAGTACAAAACAAAAAAGTAGTTTTCGTATATATAGTAGCTTTCGGAAAAATCCCAAGTGCCGGGTTTTTCTCCTGTATTCAAAGGTTTTACTTTCAAAAGAGAACAAGCAGCTCTTTTCTTTCCTGCTCACCGGGGTTTTTACGTCGATTTACAAGGATATCATTTGAGATTTATATTGAATAGCAACAAAGTTTACGAAAAGAGCCAACAAAAAAGAGACCGAATCCGGTCTCTTTTTTGTTTATTCGATGTAAGTCCACTTGTAAGAGTAGTCCGCACCAAATGAATGGCGGTAAAGGTCTTTAACATACTCTCTCTGCACATAAGCAGAACCATCCTGGAACATTGGGCTGATAGCTTGTTCCTCCATAAGGATTTGTTCAGCTTTCAGAAGAGCTTCCCAGCGTTTCTCCGGATCCTCAAGCAATGTGCTTTGAGCATCCTGGATTAGCTTGTCATATTCTTCATTAGAGAATCCGGTCTGGTTATATGAGCTTCCTGTTACAAACATATCAAGGAATGTCATCGGATCTGGATAGTCAGGTCCCCATCCGGCATAAGAGAAGTCATAATTACCCTTCTGTTCAACTTCAAGCTTTTGCTTGAAAGGCTGCTGTGAAATCGTGATTTTCAGGCCTTCAAGATTCGCTTCAAGCTGTTCTTTCAGGTATTCACCGACTTTACGGGAATTTTCACTGTCATAGTTCAACAGCTCAAGGGATGCAGTTTCAATCCCAAGTTCTTCTTTGGCGGTTTTCCAAAGCTCAGCTGCTTTTTCAGGTGCATACTCACCAAGCTGCCCGTTTGTATCACGGAAGTCTTTGCCATCAGGTCCAGTTACGAAATCGTCTGGAACAAGATAGTAAGCAGCAATGGAACCGTCATTCAGAAGGACTTGTACCAGACCTTCCTTATCCCATGCCATGTCAAATGCTTTACGGGCATTTTTGTTAGCAAGAACTTCGTTTTTCTGATTTAAACGAAGGAAGAAAGTTGAAGTACGCAGCCTAGTATTGAAGTTAGGATCATCCTTGTAGGAATCAACATACTGCTCAGATAGTACTGCTACATCTGTTTCCTGTGTTTCATAAAGGTTAACACGAGTTGACGTGTCTTTTACAATGTTGAAATTGATTTCTTTAAGTTTTACAACATCTGATTCCCAATAGTCTTTATTCTTTTTCATTTGGAAGCTCTGTTCATGTTTCCAATCGGATAACACGAAAGGTCCATTGTAAATTGCAGTGTTTGCTTCAAGGCCATATTGATCGCCTTGTTCTTCAACAAATGCTTGGTTTTGAGGAAGGAATGTAGCAAAAGTCAACAGGGATTTGAAGTAAGGCACAATCGTTTCTAATTCGATTTGAAGTGTCTTATCATCAATTGCTGTGATGCCGGCTTCATCCACAGGAACTTCACCATTATTTACTTTTTCAGCATTTTTGATATCAAACATGATATATGCATACTCAGATGCATTGTCAGGATCTAATGCTTTTTTCCAAGCGTACTCAAAATCGTGCGCAGTTACAGGGTCACCATTGGACCATTTTGCATCACGGATTTTGAATGTGTATGTTTTTCCATCTTCTGAAACTTCAGGCTCTTCAGCAGCCATACCTAGAACCGGCTCATCATCTTCGCCTAAACGATAGAGTCCTTCAAAGACGTTATTCATCACATTGAATGAAACAGAGTCTGTTCCAAGTGTTGAATCCAATGAAGGGATTTCAGAACTTTCCAGCAAGTTCAAAACCTGCTCATCTTTGCCGCCATCTGTGCCGGCGGTATTGTTGTCGCTGTCATTACCGCCGCCGCATGCAGTTAAGAAAGCACTTAACACAAGCAGGACAGACAGTAATATCAATGATTGTTTCTTCATGTAAACGCAACCACCTATCTGTATGAGTTTATGTATCCCCTTTCGAGGGACCAATTTCCATATTAATCATAAATCTTTTCAATTGCAACAATTAAGACTTATATCAAAATAGTGATAGTATTGCTAAAAGTGTTAATAAATATAATATTTTGAAGATTAACACAGCGTATTTTGATATATTTAAATAACTTTTTTTGTTTCTTTCTCCTTAAGAAGTGTCTCACGCAACCAGACAATTTATGCATGAATATCTTGCAGGGAGCTTATTGATACTGCTATATCATAAACTAGGGAATGCTTACTATCAGCCCTTTTTATACAAAACAATTGACAGACTTTTAGGAATGTTATATTCTGAATTTATACAGTTGAATAGTTTCTCCTTAAAGGGGAGTAGCTTTTACAGCAAAGTCGTCATTTCAGAGTGAAAACTCTCGGCTTTGTTGGCAGCGTCTACGTTGTTAGCAAGACCTTTACCGTGCTGGTACAGGTCTTTATTTTGTTTTCAAAGCCTTTACCACATTGCTGGTAAAGGCTTTTTTTGTCTGCAAAAGCCCTGGATTAAATGATTTCCGAAAGGAGTGAGCCCTGTGAAAAGAGGTCAATTGAGCATTTACGAGTTAGTGAAAAGAAATAAAGAAGAGATGTTGAGGGATAAAGAATTCATCAATAAGATTGAAGTGAAAATAGAAGAAAACCATTTGAAAAAAACAAAATAAATTAGTGGAGGTCAATGAGTTGATCCTAAGAAAATATATGTCGATGATCGGCATCGGGTCTGCCAAAATAGATTTGCAATTACCGGAAAAGAGTTATCAAGCGGGTGAGACAGTCAGAGGGTTATTCCATATTAAAGGAGGAACGATTGAACAGAAGCTAAACAGGATAGATTGTGATTTGGTCAGGATTGATAAACTTCTGAAAAAAGAGCAGGTAATCGGTACAGCAACTGTCCTTACATCCACAATCATCGAAGCTGAAGAACAATCCCTAAGGAATTTCATCTTTCAACTTCCGGAAGATCTGCAGTGTTCATCTGAAACCGTTTTGTACCAATTCAAAACAAGACTGACATTCAGTGAAGGAGTGGAGAGCAGGGACCAGGATTTCATCACGGTTCTGTAAATGTCACCAAAATTGATTAAGGAGGAATTACACGATGGATTGGGCGTTAATAATGGAATATTTATGGGTGCTGCTGTTATTGATTGGGATTGAAGGCCTGCTTGCTGCAGATAATGCTTTGGTACTCGCCATAATGGTTAAACATCTTCCTGAGGAGGAAAGAAAGAAGGCATTGTTCTACGGATTGGCAGGGGCATTTGTATTCCGTTTTGGTTCATTGTTTGCCATCAGTTTCCTAGTGGACGTTTGGCAGGTGCAGGCGATAGGGGCTCTTTATCTTCTGTTTATTGCGGTGAATCATATATTCAGGAAGCTTGCTGCAAAAAAATATGGACGCGGAGAGGCAGCTATAAATGGGGATAAAAAGGCTTCCGGATTTTGGGGTACTGTCTTTAAGGTTGAGTTAGCAGATATCGCCTTTGCCATAGATTCAATTTTGGCAGCCGTCGCACTGGCTGTAGTTTTGCCGGACACACCACTTCCACAGATTGGCGGGCTTGATGGCGGAAAGTTCCTTGTGATTTTTGCCGGGGGACTGATTGGATTGATCATTATGAGATTTGCAGCCGGCTTTTTTGTAAAGCTGTTACAAAAGAAGCCTGGACTTGAAATTGCTGCTTTCATGATTGTTGGCTGGGTTGGTGTGAAACTTGCTGTATATACCTTATCGCACCCTGCGCTTGGTGTATTGTCCGAGAGCTTTGCAAAGTCCCCTGAATGGAAGATCACTTTCTATGCAGTACTGCTTCTGATCGCAGGCGGGGGATGGTTCTTTTCAAAAGAAAAAGGGGAGCAGGATCCTGAGAGTTTAAATAGGGTGCCGCACGAAGGCTCCTTGGAAAGAGAAGCGGTGAAAAAATAGATTGGGATAACCACTGAAGGCTCATTTGAACTAATAACCGGTGCAAAAAGGGTCTCAAGTAAGCCTCATTAATCAATTGTATAAGCAGAAAATCAAAAAGGGATTCCATATAAAAAGGACCAGTACCCCTGCTGAAAAGGGGATACTGGTTCTATGATAGATTGGGTACCGCAGATTTTTATTCTTCTTCACTCACTTTAACAAGTTGCTTTCCGAGATTACTTCCATCAAACAATCCAAGGAAAGCATCAGGGACATTTTCAAAGCCTTCGGTAATGGTTTCTTCATAAGTAAGTTTTCCTTCTGACACCCATTTACCCAGCTGTGATGCCCCTTCTTTGAAACGGTCTGCATAATCATTGACAACATACCCTTTCATAAGGGCGCTCGATTTAATCAGATTTGTTTGGACACGGTGGCCGATATCCGCTTCAGTATTATTGTAAGCTGAAATGGCGCCGCATACAGGGACACGTGCAAATTTATTAAGAAGGCTGAGGGCGGCATCGCCAATTTCTCCTCCCACATTTTCAAAGTAAATGTCAATTCCATTTGGGCATGCCTCTTTTAGCGCTTCCCGGATATTACCGCTTTTTCTGTAATTAATTGCTTTGTCAAATCCGAGTTTCCCAGTCAAGTATTCAACTTTTTCATCGGAACCGGCAATCCCGACAACATAAGCCCCTTTGATTTTCGCTATTTGACCTGCTGCTGAACCTACTGCACCAGCAGCTCCAGATATCACAACCGTTTCACCTTCTTTAGGCTTGCCTATATCCAGCAATCCGAAATAAGCGGTCAGTCCAGTCATTCCCAGGATGCTTAAATAAGATGACAGCGGGGCAATAGATGGGTCGACCTTGCGCACTTCTTTTTCATTTACGATCGAATACTCCTGCCACGGAAGCATCCCTATGACAAAATCACCCTCTGTAAACAGGCTTGAATTGGATTTCACGACTTTAGATACAACGCCTCCTTCGATTGGTTCCCCGACTTTGAACGGTTCTACATACGATTTGGCGGCTGACATCCTGCCCCTCATATAAGGGTCCACTGATAAGTAAACGGTTTTCAGCAGTACCTGTTTATCTTCCGGCTCTGAAACAGGAATCTCATCATATTGAAAATCTTTCTTTTCAGGTTTTCCGTGTGGTCGCGAAGCCAGCTTGATTTGCTTTTGTAATTCAGGCGGCATGTGAATTCCTCCTTATTTTTTCTTCTCATTCCTAAAGGTATCATAATGCCGGGTGGTACGGAAAAGTAACGCTCACAACAAGGTGAAATGAACCGAAAGGAGGAGTCAGGTCGTTTAATGCAGAAACAGATATGGCTGAAACACAAAAGATTCTTGAGGAGGATCTTGCTAAAGAGACGGGAGTGGCGCTTAATAGTCCCTTACACTTTTAGTATTCAAGCACCAGATTTTACTATCAATCAGGGTTACTGGGTTTGGGGACAATCGAGGGCTTTCCCAAAGACAGAAAACATTTTCGCCTGCAAAAGCGGCTCGAACGGAAAAGCGAATTCGAATGGATTCATGACAATTGCACATCCTATGTTAAGCAGGAGGTGAAAATATGTCGAATCACAAACAACAAAGAGATAGTATCACGGATAATATCAAAGATGGTGCGGGTGCGGTCTTCCATGCAGCTCATAAAGGATTGGAAGCTACAGAAAAAATTGCGATGGGAACCGTGGATACAACTTCGAATGCGGTTAAGAACTTGACGGGGAATGAAAATGAAACAAAATAAAAAACGCCTGTCCGGCGTTTTTTATTTTGTTTCTGAAAGTGTCAAGTACTGCTTGATTTGTTTCATATGGTGTTGGTCATGATCGATGAATTCAGTCATCAGGTAGTTCAGGGTGTAAACAGATCCTGAATTGGGACAGTGAGTCAGGCCATTTACGGTGATGGGGTGTTGGAGAAACTTTTCATGCCTCGCCAATTCATCTATCAGTTGATTTCTTGCCTTTAGGGACAAGGTAAGCAGTTCTGTGAAATTAACAGTAGCTGCATAGGCTTCTGATTGAGCGTTATACTCATCATGATCGGGAAATGTGACAGCTTCATTTATAACCCCTTTAGGAAAAATCGTTTGTGTTAGATGGATATCCCACCTGTACAAATGGCAGATGATCTGTTTGATCGACCATTTTCCTTCCATTCTGGGATTGTCAGCGATATCTGAGTGAATCGTTCGTAAATTTTCAAGAAACTCACAATATTTTCTTAAACCTTCTATAACTTGCCGATTATCCATCTTTTCTACCCCCTTTAATACTTTATCGCTTTAAAGCGGCCGGGGACTGTCCCCGGCTGCTTTAAAGTGCTAAAGTGATTTCAGCCAGCCCATTTCAATCCCTTTTTCTACCCAAGCTTCAATTTGTGCATAAATAGAAGGCGAGATGTCTTTTATCCAGCTATTGCGGTCGAGTACCTGTTGTGAGTGAATTCCGTGTTCTTTCCAGGAGACCCCTGAGGTGGCTATATTAAGCATTAACGGCTGAATGTGGTCGATTATATGAGCAAATACCGCTTCGGGGGAGGTTCTATCCTCAAACTCATCCCAAGTTTGTCGGAAATCCTCGCCAGTCCTGGCAGGAAGCATGCCGAATAATCTGTCGGCTGCCTTCCGCTCTCTATTCTGTTTATCTTGATAGCCTTGCAAATCGAAAGCATATGTATCTCCTGCATCTATTTCTACAATGTCATGCAGCAGGAGCATCTTCACGCTTTTTTGTACGTTCACATTCTCCTTGTGCTCATAGGTTTCCCACAAAGTCATCGCCATCATGGACACATGCCATGAGTGTTCTGCTGTATTTTCATTCCTGCTTCCATCGGAGATATACGTTCTCCTGGAAATTTGCTTTAACTGATCAATTTCCAATAAAAAATTCAATGATTGTTTCATTTACGCTGCTCCTTCACCTTAACTGATCATATGGAAATTTTATCATAAACAGAAACTGCTTGTCATAATGGTTAATCCATTGGATTTTAAATCATACTAGAAAAGAGAATCCGCAATAAGGAAAAACGATTCATCTGAATCTAAGAAAAGTGCTGTTCTCCTGTTATAATGAAGAATTTTTAACGCCAGGAGAAATCCAAGTGAAAACAGCCATATGGAATTGGAACCTTTTATTGGAGGAAATTGAATATAATTTCCGGGTTAAGCACTCTGGGGATTACGCTTTTTAAAGACCTGTGAAGCATTATTGCTTTAAACGGAGCTAATAAAGCGATGGATAGAAAGGAAGGGAATAAATGAATTTAGAATGGTTTGACAGAGTAAGCGGAGAACTGCAGGACCACCTGGAATCCATTTGTGAGAAATATGATCAAATCGGCCAAATGAATATTGATCGAGGGTCTAAACACCCAAGAATTGAATTCTACGTGGAAACGGAAGATCAGGAAAGAGACTTCTTCTGCACCCTGTTATTTGATCCGTATAACGAGGAATTCTATATGGAATCATATGACATTGATTATGGCCAATCCCTGAAGATCATACTTCCGGATATAGAGGATATTGTGGATGCCGTCCATGAAAGCCTTCATGATTATCTAAATATGGAGGAAGTGGATTTTTATGATGATACAGATGAATATGACGATCATATCGATTACATTGTAGATGATGAAGGACCGGTTCATTATGTCGTCGATGACTATGATTATGAGGAATATGGGGATGAGGATCATATCCTGGAAGAAATCGATGTAGCTTGGGAGACACCTGAAGTCACGGCATTCCTTCACGGTGATGAGGTAGAGGTGACCTACCAGTTTGGCATTATCACTGAAACGGGGGATGGTGTCCTGAGGAGGGTGAACAGACTCAGGGCAGAGGACGGGGAATTGATTAAAGATGAGTCCCATTTTATATTCAGCAAAGAAGAAGCAAACACCATCATTGCCATGATTGCCAGCCATAGTGATAAGCTGAGTGAATTCTCATTTGATTGATTACCGAACCGCTGCACTTAAGCGGTTTTTTTTTTTTTTTTTCTAAGGCTATTTTAGTAAACTTTGCTGCTATTCAAAATAAAATTCAATTATCATCTTGGTAAATCCCCACAAAAACTCCGGTAAACAGGAAAGAAAAGAGCTGCTCTTCCATTTCTAAGATTTATATCAGGAAATACAAAGGGAAAATCCGGCACTTGGAATTTTCAGAAATCAACAATATATATACCAAAATTCTAAAAAGAATTGCAAAAATATAGTAGAATGGTCTAAAAGTTTGTTAAGGAGATGGAGCTTTTGGGAGAAAGGCAGTTTTCAATCCGCCAAGTCCTCGGGATAATAGCTGTTACGTTGGCAGGGGTTTTACTATCAGTTTGGGTGGATATCCCTTTATTCTATGGATTTTTGCCGGGATACTTAGTGTTGGTAACGTCTGTAATGAATAAAGGGGGAAAGCGGGCGGATGTGTTAAGTCTTTCCTGGCAGGGCGTCAAGAAGACAAGCGGGGTCATTTATATTTTGCTGCTTGTAAGCTTTCTTCTTCCTTCCTGGTATATTTCCGGAGTCATTGACCAGCTTGTCTCTATTTCTTTGCTGTTGATCACTCCAGAGCATTTTTTTCTTTTGTCATTTTTTACTTCTCTTATATTTTCAATGGTTCTTGGAACATCTGTGGGAACTTTAAGCTCGATCGGAATACCTATAATGAGCAGTGCCCTTGCATTGGATCTTCCAGCTTCAATGACAGCCGGGGCATTGATATCGGGTGCATTCGTGGGGGATAGGACGTCACCTTTTTCCAGTTCGCATCAGCTTCTTTCACATACCGTGGAAGTTCCCGCAGGGGAGCAATTTCTTAAGTTTCTGCCTACAACAATCACTGCAATTGTGTTCTGTACGGTATTTTATATTTTGATGGATATGAAACAGCAATATGGAATGACGATCTATTCGAATGCTCCTCTTCAATGGGAAGATATATCATTCATCAGGTTCATTCCGCCGGCCATTCTAATTGTTTTTGTCACTCTCCGAATCAAAATTTTGTATGCTTTCATGTGCAGTGTATTGTCAGCAGTTATCATTGCCTTAGCGGCTGGAGCAGAAGCCGGGGAGGTTATAAGCTCACTATGGAATGGGGCAGAAGGGGCCGGGGGAGGTCTTTCTAACATGTATTTCCTATTGCTTTTTCTAGCATTGGCAGGTGCATTCAATGGGGTGCTGGAAGGATACAGAGTCATTCAGCCGCTCCTGGACCGGTGGCTGAGCCATTCCACGAACCTTTTCATCGATTCTGTCAAAACCATCCTGGCTACAATGGTCATTTCTTTGATATCGGCAAATCAGACACTGCCTATCATCCTGACCGGCCGCTCTTTTATTGAGCATTGGAATGAAAAGTATACAAAGCGGGAGCTTGCAAGGGTTATGGGTGATTCGACAATGCTGTTTCCAGGGATGATCCCTTGGAGTGTCCTGGCAATCATGTGCAGTACTATATTAGGAGTACCGATCATTTCTTATCTTCCTTTTGCAGTTTTCTTGTGGATACTTCCGATGCTCACACTGCTTCTATCATTTTACAAGTCTGTGTTCGCAAAGGTTGTTGCACTTGAGAATTAATTGGTTTCACCAGGGGACACTAACTTGATCTCTCTTCCCAAAACCAAAACGCAACCTAAATATTGTTCAACTCCCAGTGTGTTGAAAATGGAGTCACAGAGAGCATTATTTGTATCTTTTTCAAGGGCAATAGGGTACTATAATGTTGTATATCCTTATGGAGGGAGCAAGAATATGCGTCTGAATCAGCAATTACATGAATTTTTCCTTAATAATACAAGAGAAATGAGTGAAGAATGGTATCAATCAATCGATAAAACCATTACTTCAGGAGTCTATACGACAACTGACCAGGACAGTATCGATCTATTGAGAGAACAGAATCATGAATTTTATGTTCATATGGCCAATCTTTTTGTCGAAGAAAAAGATGTTTTCTTTGATAAGTTCAATAAATGGATACATAAAATCGCAAACGATAGTGCGCATATCGATACTCCTATTCACAATGTGATTCGTGAATTCTTAAGAGTGAGAGATCAGTATTTTTCTTATATCACCCGATTTGCAAGGGAAATAGATGAAGAAGTTGACCAGCAGAGAATCGACCGTTGGAAAGGGCAGATTCAGAATGTAATCGATTATGTTGTCCTTCAGTTTGTAGAAGGTACACATAATGCTTCTTTAAAGCAGCTGAAGGCGCAGCAGGAAATGATCAACGAGCTGAGCTCACCGGTGATTTCCATCAGTTCTGACACTGCACTTCTTCCACTGGTGGGAGATATTGATACGGCAAGGGCTAAAGTGATTCTTGAAAACACCCTGCAGGAATGTACGGATAAAGGGGTGGACCGCCTGTTTATTGATTTATCCGGAGTAGTCATCATCGATACAATGGTAGCGCATGAGATTTTTCAATTGATCGACGCATTAAGCCTGATTGGCGTAAGTGCGACCCTTTCAGGCATTCGTCCTGAAATAGCTGTAACAGCTGTTCAGCTTGGCATACCGCTTGACAGGATTTCCATTGAATCCACGTTATCGAATTCCATCGCCAAAAGTGTCGGATCGTTATCGAATAAAAAATAAAAAAACAACCCTTGAATCATATCAATTGATCCAAGGGTTGTTTTTATTCAAGTGCCAATTTAGCTGTTTCAGGTTCCCGCTTGATTCTTGGTCTTAAGAGGCATTTTGAGCCACCCAAATCAGTTTCCCCCATACATTTTGTCTTTACCGTCGAAATCGAGACTATGATTAAGATTTTCTTTTTACCTGCTGTGCCTGGTACTTCATCTCAGAAGGTTTTTTCCTGCTCGGGGATTACAGAAGAAGGGGCAGAGGTTCTTGATGCCATTTTATCGATGAGGACATAGACGAGCCCTGCTGCCATACAGCCAATTCCCAGCATGGTGAACATTACATTGCCAAGCGAACGGTCCAGCAGGTATCCCGAAACGAGGGGTCCGATGGCGCCGCCCAAAATCCATTGCAGGCCAGAGGCACCCATATATGTACCGCGCAGATGTTCAGGTGCAATGTTTGATATGAATGTCATCTGTACAGGGCTGATCAGCATTTCGCCAAGTGTATAAACGCCATATACTGCCAAAAGGATAATCATCATCGTCAAGTATTCACTTTTTTGCGTGTAGAACATATAAGGAAACCATGCAATGGCAATTTGGCCAAGTCCAAACAAAAATGCTCCCAGAAGCATGACTGAACCGATTTTCTTTCTGCCTGCCCAGCTTGAAATCGGAAATTGAAATAATACGACCAATAAACCATTGAAAGCCATCAGGAAAGGGAATGGATTTTTCTCAGAAGGAATGTGCTTCAATTCATTATCAAAGTGAAGTGGGAGCATCCCTTCGGTTTGTGAAAAACTCATGGAAATCACCACTCCTGTCAGTACAAAAACCAGCAGGAGCTTATCCTTGAACAGAACCTGCAGCGGTGAAGGAAGGTTTTCCTTTTCCTGCTCATCCTGAATGAGGGAGTCTTTCCGTTCCCGTTTTGGAAGGCTTTCATAAATAAATAACGCCACTATTAGCGAATAAATAAAAACAGAACCTGCTGCAATCAGGAAAATCACCGATTTTGAAAATACGATGATGGACGCGCCAATCAACGGACCAACGGCTGCACCGACGTTATGGCCGAGCCGCAAAAGTCCAAATGCTTCTGTCCTTTTATCCGGTGCTGTTACATCTGCGACCATGGCCGATGCTGCTGGATGGAAAAGGGAATTGAAGAACCCCATGAAGGCAGAAAGAAAGATGAAAGCAATAAAGGTATCAAAGAATACAAACCCAAGCATGACTATGCTGTTCCCGAACATCGAAATCACCATGATCGGCTTTCGGCCATATACATCGGCCAATTTACCGCCAAGCATCGTTCCCACCACTGAAGCAATCGGTGCTACTGCCATTACGACCCCTACCAGCCATAGGGAATCCACCTTGTCTTTAAGATAAAGGGCAAAGAAAGGCATGAGCATCATGAAAGCAATGCCGTTGATGGCTTCTCCTGTAAAACGGATCCATACATTTCGATCCATATGTTTCAATTGTCTGAACGAATTCAATTTTTTCACCTACTTTTTATATGACTCCATGATTTATAATAACCGAAAAATAGCTCTATTGGATATTTTTTGAATAATCTTTTAATATCGGGACTCCCTGCAGTTTCTTCCGTATATTGTAGTAAGAACGGAGGTGAAAATAGTCATGGCCAAGTACTTTATTTGCTTTGCGCTGTATACCTTCTATTGGATTGGCACAAGCACTTTAGGAAATGCGCTGAGGGAGTATGGGATGAATACATTTAAATTATTTCCTTATACAGTCTGCTTTGTAACTGTGCAATTTTTAGTCGGGGGGATGCTGCTGGTTGTTCCCTCTTTTATGGAACTCAACACTCAACCGGGAAAATGGAAGTTCGATTATAAAAAATTTGCAGGTGCCGGTATTCCTGCATGGTATCTCGGTTTTCATTCACTTTTCTATTTCATTGCCCCTTCCATTACAATCCCTTCCTTCTTCCATATCAGCATTTCCCTTCAGGAACCGATGCTGCTTTTCTTGGGTTTTATATTCCTATCCAGTTTTTATAAAGAATCTGAATGAATCTCCGCCCTTTTTTGGTTTGAGAATACTCGCCTCGTTTAGTACAATCGACGAATAGAGATTCTGGAGAGTGGTGTTCAAATTGAAGAAAATTATTGTAGTTGGCGCGGGGGTCCTAGGGGCTTCTGCTGCTTATCACCTGGCAAAAGAAGGTGTGGAAGTATTGATTGCAGATCGGCACCATCCCGGGCAGGCAACGGATGCAGCTGCCGGCATTGTATGTCCCTGGATCTCGCAGCGCCGTAATAAAGCATGGTACCGTTTAGTAAAAGGCGGCGCACGTTATTATCCTTCCCTTATTGAACGACTGAAGGAAGAGGGTGAGGCAGATACCGGATATAAGCAAGTGGGTGCCCTCAGCCTTCATACCGATGAAGACAAACTGAAAAAAATGAAAGAACGCACAATAAAGAGGCGGGAAGATGCCCCGGAAATCGGCGATATCAAAATCCTGTCCAACGAGGAGACCCGCAAACTTATTCCCATATTATCCAAGGAGTATGGTTCAGTGTATATCAGCGGGGGAGCCCGGGTGGATGGAAGAGCTCTGAGGGATGCTTTATTAAGTGCGGCAATTAAGAATGGCGCGCGGATGATCATAGGTGGAGGTTCCCTGCTTACTGAAAGTGGTAAGGTTGTCGGCATAGAGATTCAAGGGGAAAACTTTTTTGCAGATGAAGTAGTAGTAACTGGAGGAGCATGGGCTGCCGAACTGATTGATCCACTGGGGGTTGAATTTCAAGTTTCTTTCCAAAAGGCTCAGATCCTCCACCTGCACCTTGAAGGAATGAATACTGATCAATGGCCGGTTGTCATGCCGCCAACCAATCAGTATCTATTGAGCTTCGAGGGAGGGCGTCTGGTGGCAGGTGCCACCCATGAGGATAATACAGGTTTCGATGTTCGTCCCACTGCTGGTGGGCTCCATGAGATTCTTGATAAAGCCATCGATATTGCTCCAGGCATTATTAATAGTACTATTTTGGAAACAAGGGTCGGATTCCGGCCATATACACCGGGTTTTTTGCCCGTGATCGGAAGGCTTCCGGGATATGAGGGCCTATTGCTTGCAAACGGCCTGGGAGCGTCCGGCCTGACCAGCGGGCCTTACCTTGGAGCCGAGCTGGCAAGTCTGGCACTCGGAAAACCCACAGAATTGGACTTGGATGATTATCCCGTTTCAGGAGCTGTAATGAATAGGAACAAGGACCTGTCTTGAAGGAACGATTCTGGAGGGCATTCAGAGTCCGGTAATTCAATTAAATTGTTTTCGCATATATTGTTGCTTTTCGGTAAAATCCCAGGTGCCGGATTTTTCCCCTGTATTCAGAGGTTTTCTCTCGAAAAAGAACGAGCAGCTCTTTTCTTTCCAGCTCACAGGGGTTGTTACGGCGATTTACCAGGATATTAGTTGAAATTTATATTGAATAGCAATAAAGTTTACGAAAAGAGCCTCTTAATTAAAGCCTGGTTCCATGTTATGCAAACAGTAATTTACGAAAAATCAGCCTTCATAAGGAAACTCTGAATTGAAAGAAGAATGCAGATGGAAATAATACTACAAATTCCACACATAAAAAGAATGACCTTGTTCTAAAATAAGAGAAATATATTTCCTGGAAGGTTCTATAAATGAGTATTCTTATCTTGGTCTTATACATTCTGGCAGGAATAAAATTTGGAAACTGGTCGAAATTTGATAAATACTACTCCACAGTCCTTTACTTTGTGATAGGAGATTTATTATCGCAATTCCTGCTTTTTAATCATTCACTGTGGCTGTTTCATCCCATGGATAAAATAGACCGGTTGTTCCATCTGAACCATACGTTTATTGCTCTAGCCAAGATGGCCGTTCAATATACTGTGACGGTGGCAATTTTTATAGGAAGGCTTCCGCACACATTGGTAAAACAAGTGTTATGGATTTTATTGTGGACCGGGATTTACGGAATGAATGAATACATAACCCATCAATATGGGGGGCTGAGTTATCACAGGGGCTGGAGCTTTGGCTGGGATCTCGCTTTTAATATCATGATGTTCATCATGCTGGTTATCCATTATAAAAAACCATTGATGGCGTGGGTCCTCTCGGTGCCAATCATTATTGCGCTCTGGTTGATTTTCGATGTGCCGATGAATGTACTAAAGTAATAGAAGAAAAAAAGCCCTTACAAGGCTTTTTTTTAATGGAGATTTTCGCTCTGCTGAAGGCTGATTAATTCTGCCGCTAATGGTTTTGGAACCGAAATGGCTTTGCCCTTCTGGTTATTGTACGAATTCCATACAAATATCTTCTTCTCTTGTGAAGAAATCTTCATCTGCAGGATGATCGGATGATTATCTCCCTTGGTCTCCAGGTGAAGAGAATAGGGAAAGAGATGCAGAACGTATGTAGTATAGACATTTTTAAGTAGCAGCCTGCTTGAAATCCTTGTTTTTTCGTGGCTCATGATGAGGTAAACCAAATCCTGGAATTCAATCTTTTTATGTTGGTGGTCTTTGATCATCGTACCGATGTCGCTGGTCAAATGTTTAGAAAAACGTTTGACACTTTCAACAAAATCACTCATCGTATTCCTCCTTTTAATAGGCTTTTACGTAAATACCTGTAAAATATCTCTTTACCATAATTCAGAATAAAACTTCTGGAATTAAGGGGCCGGTTTTAGAGGTTTTACAAAAGGCCGATAAATGCAAACTCAGCATTTTATTATAATTTCCCCCCTGAAAGGAATAACATTCATGGTAAATCCGGAGGGGATATGGAACAAGGTTTAAATTCCAAAACACAGGGAAGAGAAAAGATATATTTCAACAACATGGAGGGTTATACTTATGACTGAAAAGAGACCAGACTCAATACCGGGACAGGAACAAAACCACCAGCCCGGGTTAGAATCGGATATGGATCCAAGACCGGATTTCACAGGCAACCTTGCAGGAGTAGCTAAGAGATTAGATGGTAAAGCTGCACTTATAACAGGAGGGGACAGCGGTATCGGAAGGGCTGTTTCCGTTGCTTATGCAAAAGAAGGGGCAGACGTGGCAATCGTCTATCTTGAAGAAGACAGCGATGCCAAAGAAACAAAAGAGCATGTAGAGAAAGCGGGGGGGAAATGCCTTCTCATTCCGGGTGATATTGCAGACGAAGAATTCTGTCAGAAGGCTGTCCAAAAAACCGTTGATGAATTCGGCAGACTGGACATTCTGGTCAATAATGCAGGGGAGCAGCATCCTCAGGATTCTATTGAAGACATCAGCAAGGAACAGTTGACCAGAACATTCAGCACCAATATCTTCTCGATGTTCTATTTGACAAAAGAGGCATTGAAGCACATGAAAGAGGGAAGCGCCATAATCAATACCTCTTCCATTACGGCTTATCAAGGAATGCCGTCACTGATAGACTACTCTTCAACCAAAGGTGCGATTACAACGTTTACGAGATCACTCTCGCAGTCACTTCTTGATCGCAAAATCCGGGTGAACGCAGTAGCTCCGGGTCCAATCTGGACACCACTTATCCCATCTTCCTTCTCTGAAGAAACTGTTGAAGGATTCGGATCAGATTCAGTACCGGTACCGATGAAGAGACCGGGACAGCCTGCAGAGCTTGCAGGAAGCTATGTATTCCTTGCCAGCGAAGACGCATCCTATATTACCGGACAAATGATCCACGTCAACGGCGGAACGATTGTAAACGGCTAGAAGAAAGGTGCTTCCTTTTTAGAGGAGGCGCCTTTTCTTTGTGTTTGGTGAATCATCAGAATGGAAAAACAAGTAGTAAGAAGTTTACAATAAATCATAAGGCTTCTTTAAGGAGGCAATCGCATGTTTATCGTTTCATTGTTGGCAGGTATTGCACTGTTAATCTTTGCATTTGCCGGATTAAAAGGAAAAGATACTGAAAATGTGCAGAACAAAATTGTAAAGATTGGTTTTGTTCTGCTGGGGATCTTTCTTATTTATGTAGGGATCATAGATATCATTTCAATATTTACTGACCCATCCGGATATTTTGAACAGAGAAGGTGAACAATTTGAAGGGAAAATTGTATTATCAGGACCAATATATTCGTGAATTTCAATCAAATCTGGTTTCACAACAGAAATCCGAGGATGGAAGATGGTTTGCCGTTTTGGAGGAAACCGCTTTTTACCCAGCCGGCGGGGGACAGCCTTCTGATACTGGTATGCTGAATAATGTCAAGGTCACAGAAGTTGAGGAGATGGATGGGATCATCCGCCATTATCTCGAGGGTCCGATTGCTGATGAAGGTCCAATAACAGGAATGATCAATTGGAACAGACGATTTGATCATATGCAGCAGCATTCGGGCCAGCACATCCTTTCTGCCGCATTTGTTGAAAGTCTTGGTTATGAAACGGTCAGCTTCCATCTTGGAAAAGAAACCTCTACCATCGACTTGAATACTTCTGATTTAACAGAAGGGGAAAGATTGAAGGCAGAGGCGCTTGCCAATGAAATCATCCTCCAGAATCTGCCTATACATACCAAATGGGTAAACAAATATGAGGCCGGGAAATACCCGCTTAGAAAAAGGCTTGCCGTTGAAGAAGACATTAGGCTGGTGATCATCCCGGAATTTGATTACAACGGCTGCGGAGGAACACATCCCGGTTCCACAGGTGAAGTTGGACTGATAAAAATTCTTGGATGGGAAAAACAGAGAAAGAATACACGGGTCAGCTTTGTATGCGGACAAAGGGTCGCAAAGCAGCTTCATGAGAAAAATCACATTCTAAAACAACTAACAGGAGTCGTGAATGCTCCTCCTTCAGAAATGGTGTCTTCTGTAAAGACTCTTATAGAAAACGGAAAGAAAAATGAGAAGCTTCTTGAGGAAGCCCGGCAGACCATCCTTTCGTATGAAGCAGAGGCACTCGGAAATTCTGCCGTGGACATACATGGAACAAAAGTAGTTAAGAAAGTTCTTCAACACCGGTCCATGGCTGAGATGCAGCAGATGGCCAGGAGTGTTCTGCAAAGGCATGGAGCGGTCGTCTTGTTAGTGAGTGAAAATGGCGACAAGCTGCAATTTGTGTTTGGGGCGGCGCCCTCTTGCCATAATGATATGAAGGAGCTCGTTTCCTATGCCTTGGAGATTACTAATGGTAAAGGAGGAGGGAATTCATCATTGGCACAAGGCGGAGGCAGTGCTGTAATGCCGGGTGAAGAACTGCTGAATCGGTTGATGGAACAGCTTTAGAACTTTTTATTAAGGCTGTTTTCGAAACTTTGCTGCTATTCAATATCAATTTCAAATAATATCCTGGTAAATCGTCATACAACCCCGGTGAGCAGAATTGAATTCAGGGGAAGAATCCGGCATCAGGGTTTTTCCGAAAGCAACAATATTTGCGAAAACAGCCTTTATTAAAGATACAGGGACAGAATTGATTTAATCTCTCTGAAAACCGTATTATTGTAAGCTGCCAGTACTAAACATAAGAAAACCGAACTTTTTGCAGGCTCTATAGAGAGTTCAAAAAGTTCGGGGTTTTTTGGTTAAAACCATATTTATAAAAAAATATTTTCTTTGAATGATTTTTTCCTTCTCCCTTTTTACGTAGAAGGATTTTTGCTTCAGGGTGCGGTCTCCTGCTGGACAGGTGAGCCCCCGGTAACGCAAAGCAGGAATTCAGCCTTTTTTACTTAAGCCACTTGTCAACCTGTTCGCGGTTATCCTCAATCCAGGTTTTCGCTCCTTCAGCTGGATCCCCAGCATCTTTGATGACAGCCATCAGGCTTCCAAGTGACTCATCATCCATTTTCCACTTATTCATCCATTTAATGACTTCAGGGTGGTCCTCTTCAAATCCATTCCTGGTCATATAGCGGATATCATCAGCTTCTCCATAAACTTTCTTAGGATCTTCAAGATATTTTAAATCGTATTCAGAGAAGGCCCAATGCGGATTCCAAAGTGTTACCACGATTGGCTTTTTGTCTTTATATGCTTTAGATAATTCGGCCATCATTGCCGGCCCGGAACTTGTCACAAGATCAAGTTCAAGACCGTATTCTTCAATGGCTTTCTGCGTCATTGAAGTCAAACTTGCTCCAGGATCGATTCCGACAATTCTTCCGCCGAATTCATCTTTTCTGGCATTTAGTTCTTCAATGCTGGAAATATCCTTCATGTAAGCAGGGACCACCAGGCCGAGCCCGGTATTTTCATACCATATCTCTTGCATATCGAGTTGGTCTTCATATTTGTCCATCAGTGGTTTATCTGTATTGGGAAGCCAGACTTCCGGAGCGATATCCAGTTCATCACGTGTGATCCCCAGCCAGACAGGTGCCTTTTCCATCGATTTCAATTCAACTTCATAATCCTTTTCCTCGAGCAGCACTTTCCACATATTCGATACAGCGATATTTTCTGCCCAGTTATTCAGGCCGATGACAAGGGATTTATCACCGCCTCCATCATCGCCATTGTCATTATTACATCCAGTCAATAATATTCCAGTTGAAATCAAGCCCAAAACCAGCAGGTCCACTATTTTTTTCACATAAAACACCTCAGATCATTATTAGTTTTTTTGTTATTGTTTCCTTGAGTTCATGTTCTATGCAGCGGAGTATTTCAATTGTATTAAAAAAACTTCTTCTCTTTTACAATTGGATAAAGTATAATCAACTGTATTAATACACATAGTACACTGCGTACAGATTGGAGGGTATTAATGTTCGAATTAGATTTGCGCAGCCGGAAGCCGATATATGAGCAGCTTGTTGACAAGCTTAAAGAATTGATAATCAATGAAGTATTAGTGGCAGATGAACAATTGCCCTCTGTCAGAACGCTCGCGGGGGAACTGACGATCAATCCAAATACTATCCAAAAAGCTTATAGAGAATTAGAGAGCCAAGGCTATATCTATTCTGTTAAGGGGAGAGGCAGCTTTGTCAGCCCTGCTGCCCATACCCAGAATACCGATAAGATAATCAAGGTGATGTCTGACCTGGAAAAGCTGATTGCTGAGGGGATGTACCTCGGTATCACAGCAGAAGAAATAATAACAATCATTCAAAAAATAGAAAAGAATGCTGAAGGGGGAGTTCACGGTGATTCAACTTCATAATGTTTCCAAACAGTTTGAAGGGAGAGAAGGAGTGCAAAATGTCTCCCTCTTGGTTAAAAAAGGGTCTGTTTACGGTCTGCTCGGTTCAAACGGAGCCGGAAAAACCACTCTCTTGAAAATGCTTGGCGGTATTTACAAACCTGATGCTGGTGAAGCAAAAGTTAATGGTCAAAAAGTCTATGAAAATCCTGCAGTTAAACAAAAAATGTTCTATTTGCCTGACCTGCCCGCTTTTTTGCCGCAGTATAACACAAAGCAGATGGCTTTATTTTACAGCAGTATATATTTCAGCTGGGATCAAGAAAGATTTCTCGAATTAACAGGAATCCTGGGAATCGATCCTGGTATTAAATTACATAAATTTTCAAAAGGGGTCCAACGGCAGGCGGCATTCCTGCTTGCGCTTTCATGCCGGCCAGAAGTGTTGATCCTGGATGAACCTGTTGACGGTTTGGACCCGGTGGTCAGGAAGAAAATTAAATCGATTTTAATGGAAGAAGTGGCTTTCAGAGAAATGACCATATTGATTTCGTCACATAATTTGGCGGAAATAGAGGATCTTTGTGATCATGTGGGGATATTGCATGATGGAAGGCTTTTGGTAGAAAAGGAGTTAGATGAATTGAAATCGGACTTCCATAAAATTCAAATTGCCTTTCGGCAGCCGCCGCCTGAAGAGTTGTTTGCAAAGATCCATATATTGCACATGGACAAGAGAGGCAGTGTATTCTCTTGCATAGTAAAGGGTGATCAAGCAGAAATAGAAGCTGCGGTCGGTGAATATGAGCCTGTCATCTTTGATCTTCTTCCATTGACACTTGAAGAAATATTCATTCATGAAATGGGGGATGCGGGCTATGCAGTCAAGGACGTCTTGGTTTAATAAAGAAATTCTTTCTCTCATTCTAAGAAATACCGGTTGGATAGGGATCGTATATTTACTGGGGCTTATTTTCGCGCTGCCATTGAACATTTGGATGGAGTTATCCAGTGAAGAACCTTCCTATATATATACCTACGGGCATATGTTCCAAGTTAATTTTATTCTGCAGGCAGGCTTGATGATGGTGATTCCTGTATTATTATCGCTCTTTTTATTCCGCTTTCTGCATGTCAAGCAGCAGGCAGACATGATACACAGCCTTCCCATCAAGCGGACAAAGCTTTTCATTCAATTTTCCGCTGCAGGATTGGCCATGCTGCTTATGCCGATTTTGATAGTGGCTATAATAATGCTGATATTCACTCTTACGAGTGATTTGGGGCCGAATTTCCAAGTCCAGGATATACTCAGGTGGGCCATGTTGACAACACTGATGACACTTTTGTTTTATACTGCAAGTTTGACTGTTGCCATGCTGACTGGACTCTCAGTAATACAGGCAGTATTAACCTATATCATCCTTTTGTTCCCTTCAGGGATCTATGTGCTGTCTGTCATTAACTTGAAGAATTTCTTATTTGGGTTTCCTAAAGAATATTTCATGGCCGTACAGACCGAAAAGTTTTCGCCGGTTATAAAGGCCGGGCTGTTCAATGAAGTCCAGCTTTCGGCTGCTGAAATTCTTATATATCTCGTATTGATCATCGGATTGTGGCTTACAGCTCTCTATTTATATAGATTAAGAAGAATAGAATCCGTTTCACAGGCATTGGTGTTCCCGGTACTGCAGCCGATTTTTAAATTCGGTTTGTTATCCAGTGTCATGATGCTTGCCGGCGGGTATTTCAGTGAGATGCAAAATTCGTTGGCGTGGACAATTTTTGGCTATGTCCTGGGATTTGTCATCGGCTTCTCCCTTTCTGAGATGGTATTGCAAAAGACCTGGCGAATTGCTTTGAGGGGAAAAGAGATTGCAGGTTTTGCTCTCTTCCTGGTAGTTATCGCTGTATTCTTTCACCTGGGGTTCAGAAACTATGAAACGGATATACCCGACGTGAGGGAGATTGACAGGGTCTACATGAATGATCATATATATTCTTACCTGGAGGAGTACGAAGAGGAACCTGTTCGCTACCTTACGAAGGAAGAAAATATCAAAAAGGTAACTGATCTCCATGAAACTGTCATTTCAAACAGGGAGAGCACAGGGGCAGATACATTATATTTAGTTTACGAATTAAAGAACGGTAAAAAAGCCGTCAGAAGTTATGAAATCAATCGAGACCATTTCGATTCGTTATATGAGCCGATTTATGAATCTGTTGAATATAAGCAATCGAAGCATCAGATCCTTTCCATCGATGCCGATAGTGCTGACAAGTTGACTATAACAGCAAGAGGTCCGCTGGATAAGCAAGTAACCATCACTGATCGGACTCTGCTTGCCGAGGGGATTGACGTGCTGAAAGATGAAATACTTGAAGAATCTTATGAAAGCATGACAGATCCTTCAGAAACACTTTATGATATTGAACTTCTGTTATCCAACGACAAGAGAGTGTATGTTGAATGGAAACCTTCATATGGAAGTTTTCAAGATTGGTTAATTGATAAAGATTTATTTAACAGAGTAGAAGTAACTGCTGCCGATGTTTCCAAGGTCGTTGTCTTTGAGCGGGATGATTACCATTCTTCCACGGGAATGGAATGGGATTCACAAGAAATAATCAAGAAACTTGAAAGAGAAGGAAAAACCATGACGATTACATCCGATCAGCAGATTGGTGATCTTCTGGATGTCACATCATGGACAATGGATAGTGAATATATGGCTGCCTTCTATTTTACAGGACAGGATTATCCTGATTTAAAGTACTTTACCGCAGAAGAGGTCCCTGAAAGTATTATGGACCACTTTGAACAATAGCAGGGGAAAAGGGGGAGTTTTCTTGGCAGTCAATTTTGAAATTCTATATGTCAATTACTATAAAATGGTTTACCACATAGCTTTACGTATTACAAAGGACAGCAACTTATCAGAAGATATAGTGCAGGAGACATTCATCAAGGCATATAAGAAAATCGACACATTGATTGATGAAGAGAAAGCAGGCGGGTGGCTGTCATCCATAGCAGCCAGGACAAGCATTGATTTCATCCGGAAGGAAATCAGGGCAAGGGAAGTCTTGGTTGATCCTTTCAGCGTTGAAGTAGATTCGTTTTTGTCCTCCACACGGGAAGAAGTCGAGCAAGCAGTGAACGTTAACCTGCTTAAAGAAGAGCTGGCAACTGAAATCAGGCAATTGCCATTGGCACAGCAGGAAGTCTTCCTTCTCCGTGTGCAGCACGGTATGAATGAAGAGGAAATAGCTGAAAAACTTGATTTGAAAAGAAGTACTGTGAAAACCAGATTTTTCAGAGCCAGGAAAAAATTGAAAAACCTATATAGTCTAAAATACAGCGCATAATGAGAAGGAGTTTTCTGCTGAGAAAACTCCTTTTTATTATACAATGCTCGGGCAATTTTCAAGAAAGTATTGACTTTTCCCAAAATTCGCCATAATATTTTATGTGTGAAAAAATTTGTTACATATTTGTAATAAAGTATAATGACAGACTTGAAGATTTATGAAAGAAAATAAAACATAAAGGATGTTTCGATGAAAGAAAAATTAAAAGCCTTTGGACCGCTGCTGCTGGTCATTCTTGCCCTATTTGCTGCCTTGTATTTTCAGCAGCTATCCACCATGACTAAACTACCGAATGAAGATTGGAGCAGATCGATTGCCTTTGATTATGAAGGCAAAGAAATGCCGATTACCTTTCAGCGGGAAAATGAACTCTATCTTACCAATGTTGATAAAGTAAGAAAGGTTGTCTTCGGGGAAGACCTTACCGTGGAAGATTCAGATGAAATCAATATGGATATTCCACGAGGTTATTCTTTTTGGACGGATGGAGAAAATTTCGTTACCTTATCAAAAGGGAATCTAACATTAACACGCGATGGGGAATCAGAAGTCATCGATGATGAAGTCACAGGAATTGCAACAGAAGAAGATAGAGTTGTGTATTGGAAGGATGGAACAGTATATACATATGATTTGAACAGCAAGGAAACACAAGAAATACATACATTCACCAATGAGATTGTCGATATTGTATTTGGGAGCGGCGGCAGTTATATGATTGTTCATCAAAAAGACGATGCCAATGCTGAAGTTTACCTGGCAGAAGCGGATGATACATTAATGGCCAAGCCGGTATTGACTGTTAAAAATTCACGTTATGACCAGCTTGGCAGTTTAGTATTTGAATTGAAGGATGATGAGTTGACTGTCGTTTACGGAAGACAAATGAGGACAGGTGGCTCCCTTTCTTTTAGTATGTTCAGAGCGGCAGGGACCGTCAATGAATTGGGATCCAAGCCTTTAGAAGTCAAAAAATTGGAATTTATCAATGAAGAGAACAACAGCAGGCTTGAATCACCGGATTATGCTTCACTTTTCTCAATGGATGGAAAACTACAGCTTGTATTCACTGCAGAGGGCCAGCGGATCGGGGATAACAGTGATATGAGGTTGTATACAGGTGTTTTGGATACAGGTGACCAGGTTGCAGCAAGGCCTGTAAACACAAATAATGATGTCGCCCAGAATCCGATGAAAATCAATGAGGGATCATTGTTATGGATTTCCTTTGATGGAGATTACTACAAGCTGTACGGGGCTTCACAAGATGATCAGGTAAAAGCTGAGAGTGTTAAACTTTCTGCAGAGGATTGGAAGGTCAGTGCCTATAATTCTTTCTTGATGCTTTTCAGCAGTATGGTAACCCTCCTGACGTCATTTTACTGGTATTTGCCATCATTGACTCTGTTAATACTGCTTTATATCTTGAAACCGAATATCTTTGAAAAAGATGATATCAACTGGGTTGAATATGCTTCCATACTGATTTTCATCCTTATGCCATTCACCTACATGAATCAGGCTATGAATCCCTATTTCTATGAAATGGCGCCTTTTTACTATACCTTTAAGTATAGTGGAACGGTACTTTTGATCATCATCAGTATTCTTTCAGCCGTCATCTGGAAGATCGGCAGGCATCCTGACTGGGGTACTTTCGCGGGTGTATTCTATTACATGCTTGTCTATATGCTGTTCTATATTTTCTCGGTTGGTCCGTATATCTTTAATTTATTCTAAGATAGTTTACTGCCCGGTACTTCGGTGCCGGGCAGTGTGATTTGGAGGTGTAGTAAATGGGAAAATTATTCTTTTAGAGTAATCAAGAGACAGCGGAAAACGGGTATATGAATCAAAAGCTACACGCATCCTTCAAATCCGATCATCCACAAATTGCTTATATCCCAAGCAGTGGAGACCCTGGACGTGAATATTACCATAACCAATTAAACTACTATAAACAGCTTGGTGTGGGAGATCTGTTGTTGCTGGATATAACAGAGGACTTAGATGAAGAGATAATGGGAAGGGCTATGCAATGTGATGCTATCCACTTATCAGGCGGGAACCCCATTACTTTTCGTGATAACTTAAGGAGAACAGGGACCGACTCTTTACTTGTTGAATATTACCGCAGGGGCGGCACTTTAATAGGTGTCAGCGGGGGAGCCGTTCAACTTGGAAGAAGCACGGCTTTGTTTGATATCTTTCAGCAGGGGCTTTCCTCTGCATCACAAAACTGGAACGAGCTTGGGACATTGAACCTGGTTCCTTTCGAATTTCTCCCTCACTATAATCGCTGGTCAGGCTCATTTAGAAAATCAGTTGAAGAATACACAGAAAAAACTGATGCCCTTGTCTATGCAGCTGATGATGGGAGCGGAATCATCATACAAGATGAGGCATTGAACTTTATCGGCAGTATAAAGAGGATTCACAAGGGAGTAACGGAACAAATGGTAAACCAAAAATAGCGGCAGTCTGCTAAATGCAGCCTGCCGTTTTTATTGGTTTAGTTCTTCCTGTCCCTTCCCTTTTTTCCTTTTAAAATATTCCTTGTCCAGCCTTTTTTGTTGAGCCAGAAAAATATGGCAGCAGATGAAATGAAGATCAATGACAAGGCAAGGGGATAGCCGTAATGCTCATTCAATTCGGGCATATATTTGAAGTTCATTCCCCAAAGCGCACCGAGGGCAGTGATGGGAGTGGTTAATACTGTGAAAACAGTCAGCGTTTTCATTATTTCATTTCCCCGGTACTCAACCAATGTATCATCCAAATTCATGAGTTTATTGATTGTTCCGTTATAGTGCTGGATCAGTTTGAATATTTTTTGTATTCTGGCATGCACTTTCTCATACTCTAATAATTTTGCTGCGTTTTCTCCCATGGCCGCCTTTAAAGTCAGAAGGAATTCTTCATAGGGCATCAAAATATTTTCCCAGCGTATTAATTTATGTCTAAAATCAATTAATTGAGATAAGTGTTCAGAGGTTTTATCCTGCTCAATTTTTTGGTGAATCATCTTAATATGCTTAAAGCTTGGATATAAGTCGATTGTGTACCTGTCAAGGACTTCATTAAGGAGGAACAAGAATCCTTCAATTGGCGACTTAAGCTGCAGCATCCTGTTTTCAAATTCTTCAAAATGAAACCAATTAAATAAAGAAGGGGTCAAACCGGCTGTCAACAGTTTCTCCTTCCTTATGATGAAATGTACATCATTAGTTTGAAGTTCGTAGTTGATTGATAAAGGCAAGGATCCTATTAATGTTAAATTTCCATTTTTGTCCTCATCCGAAAGCGTGAAATGATCGCTTTGTGCTCCGTAGTTCGCAAACCAGTCGTGTTGTTTCAATTTATCTGACAAATTAACCTGAAATTCCTGGTCATCTGCGGAATCAACACGGGTCCATTTCCAACCGCGTTCATTATCTGACATCGAAGTCACACCTTTCAAACATCCTTAACAAGAATCTTTTGAAGGATTATTCCCTTGTTTCTCACAGGCAAAACTTAAGTGAGATGAGTATTTCCATTACACCTCATTGTGCTTGTAATGCACAAGTAGTTTTTAAAGGCAATAGACAGGGTAATAGTTTTCTGAATATCACTATAAGGGGAGTGTTAAATTTGAATCAGACGTATGAGGATTGTTTAAAGGCTTGTCAGGAGTGTTTAGAAGCATGTAACGTCTGCTTTGACAGTTGTTTGAAAGAGGAAGATGTAAAAATGATGGCAGAGTGTATCAGGCTTGATAGGGAATGTGCGGAAGTATGTTCTCTCGCCATCGGCGCTCTGCAATACGATAGTCCGAATGTGAAAGGAATAATAAGGCTTATGGCAGAAGTCTGCGAGTCCTGCGGAAATGAATGCAAGAAGCATGATCATGACCACTGCCAAAAATGTGCGGAAGCGTGTTTCAAGTGTGCAGAAGAATGCAGGAAGCTAATCTAATAGAAAAAGCAGTTCCCGAGGGGGAACTGCTTTCAGCTTGTAGACAAAGTCCAAGATATGGACCACGTCTACAAGCTTTTTTTGTATAATTAGGTTGTGAATACTTTTTGCATAAGTTTAGGCGGTTGGAATAGATGGTTGATTTCCGCTACAGGCGCACGACTCCGCGGGGCGGGCGGTGAGCCTCCTCGCTGCGCTTGCGGGGTCTCACCTGTCCCGCTAATCCCGCAGGAGGTCGTACGCCTTTCGCTCCAATCAACCCTTTGTAAACTAAAACTAGTTTTGACACCAAAACCTTTGAAAAAACTGTGGGGGATTCAATATGCTATCCAAACATGGAGAAGATGGGAGAAATCAAATTGAGATGATTGCACTGGACCAGCTAGTCCCACAAGACCACAAGAGATGGATACAAGCAGTACGTTTCTGATCCTCTAAAACGTTTGGACTGCCCATTATTACAGAAATGTACACAAAGCCAGAATCATACAAAAATGATTCATAGACACCTTTGGCAAGATTACATAGAGGCGGTTGACCATCTCAGACACACTGATATAAATAAAACGCTTTACGCTCAGCGGAAAGAAACGATCGAAAAAGTTTTTGCTGAGCGAAAGAGAAGCATGGCATGCGTTGGACGACCCTAAGAGGTCTGAAAAAAGTCTCAATACAGGCGATGCTTACGTTTGCTGCCATGAATCTTAAGAAATTGGCAAACTGGACATGGCGAAGGCCATGTCCAGCCTGATATTCAATGGTTTTCACTAAAAAAATAACAAACCCCACTCCAACCAAATGTTGGAGTGGGGTTTGTCTACGGTCTGAAAGCAGTTCCCGAGGGGGGAACTGCTTTTTCTATTTGGTGCTTTTAATTCCTATTATAAGCGCTGGAAGGCTGCATTTGCCTTAGTGGCATACAGTTTGAGTGCCCAGGCGGCTAGCAGAAATATCTCTGGCTTTTCACTCTTGGGTTCATCGAATGACTATCACCGATGCGGTTTTTATTCCTTAATCATCAGATGACAAATCCATATGCCTCTGAAGAAGGCATCTGCACTTTAGTTATAGTCCTGGTTATATTTTTTTTCGCTTGAGGATTGGTCTTTTGTGTTTGATTTTTTTCTTTCTTCTATTTTTTCTTCCCGGATGTCTTCAAGTGGCAGGGGATCTACATTCTGTTCACTTTCGAATTTATCTAGCATGCTTTCTTTGTCACTGTCATATTGTTCAGGGTTATCGAAAACATCGAAACCACTGCCCTTATTATTTTTGTTATCTTTCTTATCTTTCTTTTCCATATTGATACCCTCCTTCTGGATATGAGCTTACTTGAAAATTCCCTAATTTGTGAGAGGTCAAACAATAATTCATCTCTTCCTGAATTTTCTATTTTGCAAGCCGAAGAAATAGGGTAAATAGAAAGCAAACCTTAAGGAAGGAGTTATTGATTATGAGCAATCAAGGCAGCTGGTATACTTCAAAAAACCATAAATATGAAACGTGGAAAGGAAGGCAGGACAGAACCGTAATAAATCGGAATCTCTTCTACTACGGTATACCTTCCATTATCATGATGATTCTTCTGTTCATAGGGGCCTGAAGTTCTGCACACCAAGCAGAACTTCTTTTTTTTCAGCTTTTTAGTAGCTTTTTTACTCTTTCATATAGATTTCAAGTGATCTTTCCCTGATTTGTCCAAATACCCCTTGTAGATTAGTAACTCCAGTTTCAGGTAAAGAATGGTATTTAAGAATAGAATGGCGGATTGAGGTGGGACTTAGGCCTTGCTGCTTTACTGATTAAGTAACTTAAGTTAAATTAGTAATATCTTAGTAGTGGGGGATCAGTCAAAAATGAAAAGATATGATACTGTACATAAGGATCAAATCAACGTGGGAGGACTGGATTTTTCCTGGAATCTTGAAAACGGCCAGTTTGAGTTTGAAGGGGAAGATGCGGTTCTTTTTTGGATAACATCTGCCATGAAATCCTTTTTCGATACATTGGAGGAGGTATCCGGCAAGGAAGCGGCGAAGGTTGTCCTTGAAACAACTGGTTATAGACAGGGACTTGTAGTCGGTCGTTATTTCCAATCTTTGGGTATCCCTTTAAAAGAAGTGGCTGCAGCCATCCCGGCTACTTATGCTTCAGCGGGATGGGGCAGTATAGAAATCAGTGAATTGGATGAACAGAAGAAGACAGGGATTGTAAGGTTAAAAGACAGCTGGGAATACAAAATTAATGTTGCCCAAGGAAAGTCACATACGACCACCTTTCTGGCAGGTCATTTCTCAGGGATTTTCTCAGGTTTGTTCGGTTCGAACGTTTGGTTCACAGAAGAAAGGGATCAGATTTCGGATGGTGATTATGGGGAATTCCGCTATGGCCCTTCCGATATAACAATAGAAGAAAATATTCATGATTTGGCCAGGAGGTCGGAATCTGAACGGATTTTAAAACTGGAGGCCATGGTTAAGGAACGTACCCAGGAGCTTACGGACCTGGTCAAGGAAATTTCTTCACCAATCATCCCGGTGCTGGAAGGTATCGTCGTTGTACCATTGCTCGGTAAGTATGACGAAAACCGGTCTGAAGACTTGTTAACAAAAACGTTGCATAACCTTCCAAAATATAAAGCAGATTATCTTGTAATCGATTTAACCGGTTTGCACCAATATATCAGCCGGTTTACAGTGGAGTTTCTCGGCAATCTGGCTTCTGCAGCTTCATTGATCGGAACGGAAACCATCCTCGTGGGAATTTCACCAGATCTTGCTCAGGAAATAACCGGAAGTGATTTGAAATTATCGAGATTCAGTTGTTTTTCTACATTAAAACATGGGATCTACTATGCCATCGGTCAGCAGGGCAGGCAGATTTATTAAGGAGCAGGCGGATTTCCGCTTGTTTTTTTGTTTCATATAAAATTAAGGAGGGAAAGAAACGGAAGAAGGAGGGTGAGGTCCCGTGATTGAAATAGTCGGAGTATACAGCTCTGTCAATCAATTGCTTGAAGATATAAATGAGAGGTTTGTAAATAATCAAGGCGCTGTTAAGTACTTTACTGTCGATTCCAGACAATATCAAGAACTGAGGCAGAACAGTTCCCTTACAGGCACCTTAATGGATACCTCAGAAAATAATGAAGATGGGGGGATCCACAGCCTTGCAACGGCATTTGACGAGGATGACGGCTCAGTTGAATTAATTAAGCTCGAAAAGGAACTCCTGCAAGAAGGTTTTTCTAAAGAAGATGCAAATGAATGCAAGGCATATCTTCACAAAGGCATGATTGTTGCAGCTGAAAAGGTTTAACACCTGGAAGGCAGTGGTAAGAATCAATTGTAGCATGATAATTTTTTTAGGAGGTTCTACATATGAACAAAACAGATTTAATCAATGCAGTGGCAGAGTCAGCGGAATTGAGCAAAAAGGATGCGGAGAATGCGGTGAAAGCCGTATTGCAAAACATTGAGGACACTCTGGCTAAAGGCGATAAAGTTCAATTAATCGGATTTGGCAACTTTGAAGTCAGAGAACGTTCAGCAAGGAAAGGCCGCAACCCGCAGACAGGAAAAGAAATGGAAATACCGGCGAGCAAGCAGCCGGCATTTAAGCCAGGTAAAGCATTGAAGGATAGTGTGAATCAATAAATAATATTAAAGTTTAAGTTGAAAGCCCGGCGTTCCTGCCGGGCTTTATTTATTCCAGAATTTTTTTGAGAATCCAATATAAAAAAACTGCCCATTTTACATGGACAGTTTGGTTCGTTACTATTATTCTTCCTCCTGGGAAGCATCTTCTTCTGTGTCAGCACTATCGGTACCATTGTCACTGTTTTCCGGATCTTCATTTAACATGCCTTCATTGTCTTCTTCAGAGGCAGGGTCTCCTTCATCCGTTCCTTCAGCATCTTCATTCATAGTATCATCCGTGTCTTCTTCCATGTCAGTACCATCAGCAGGATCGGTACTTTCTGGAGTTTCTGTTTCATCCATATTTTCTTCTTCCTGAATCATATCCTCATCTTCTTGTCCCTCTTCAGAGCTGCAGCCTGTCATGATGATACCTGCAGCCAGGGGAACGGTAAGAAATAAATTCTTTTTGTTCATTGGTAGCACGCTCCTTCAAATGTATTTGCAGCTGTTCTATTTATTGTTTACCTTATATTAGGCAGAATTAAACAACAATAAAGGGAAAAATAGTACAAAGCGGGAAGTGAGGATTTAAACGTTATTCAGAGCAAAAGGATCTTGATTGCCTCCCATCCGAAATAAAGACCAAAACCAATTAAAGATAAACCTGATAAACAGGAAATGCCAATCAGCAATTTGTCCGTAAGGTATCTTCTGAATGAACTAGCAAGAGCAGCCATGCTGACATCCCAAAGTGTCAGTCCAATGAATATGGCAATACTGTAAAGGACCAAATGTGCGTGATCTACAGTCTGGGCTGTTTTGGCGAGGACCGATCCATAGATTCCGAGCCAGAAAAGAATGGTCAATGGATTTGAAAGAGCCATGAAAAAACCAGTAAAAAATGTTTTCAAATAAGAGTCGTCTGTTTTCCTGGAGGATGAACTAATTTTCCCTGCACCCAAAAGGCTTTCAATGCCAGTGTACAGCAGGACAAAAAATCCAAATGACCAAAGGAATGCTTTTACAAACGGTGTATGTAAGAAATTCACTACACCAAAATAAACAACAAGCATATAAAGGAAATCGGCAGCCACTGATCCAATCCCTATCAGCCAAGCATGCCAAAAGCCATTTTTGATGCCTCTATCCAGCTGTGCGGCATTGATTGGGCCGATTGGAGCAGCAAGTGATAAACCAAGAAAGATATAACTTAAGAAGACAGCCATGAGTTTCCCCCTAAATAAGATAACTTGTACATCTTATTCGGTAGTTGTCCCGTTTATAACAACCGGTTCAGAGGAGGAAAAAACCAAAAAGGGAGAGTGGGTCTTTGGGGAATTTTCAATAATGAACTCTAAGCGTTTCAGGAAATTTATCTGGAAGGATAGAGGTAGAAAAATAATGAAACATCAGCATAACTGAATAGGAAATGCTTAAATTAGCTGTCAGTCCCGTAAATATGAAAGTATGAAAACAAAAGTTATCCACGAAAAGAGATAAAGTAAATAAGGAGATTCAATAATAGAAGAGGGGAAAGTCTGTCTATACGGATTTCCCCAAGAAGAGGACCTTAATGAAATAATTTTAAAGGGAGGCAAGGGCCTCTTCCAGCAGCCTCATTCTTTCTTGGGCACGATGGTATTCTTTTTGGTCTTCCTGGTTTGCCTTTAGCATGGTGTCATGGATACTGTTCAACAGTGTTTGTGCGTAGTGGACATCCTGGGTTGCCCGCTGGAAATGCTGAGGGTCAGTATTTCCCTGAGCGTCCAATAGATTTCGTTCAGCTATTTCGACTTGCTGAAGAGCTTCTTTAAGTGAGTCCATAATATTTTCACCCCTGATCGATGGTGGAATCGGGAGCACCTACTAACTAAGTACTCCTGTAATAGCTGTTTAACAATTTTCATGTTTGTGTTGATGCAGAGGAGGCGGGATCAACCAGCCTTTTGTAGCAGTTTACCGCCAAGTGCAGCTTTTTGTGTGTGAAATTGGCCAAACATCGTGGCTATATCTTCTCTGAGGCACTGAGCAATAGCCTGACTGCATGCAACCAATCCCATGGCAGCATCCCTGGACAAGATGGCTGCAATTTCAGGGTCCAGAAACCCTGCTCTGAAAGAAATATCATCAATGCAGGCACTGGGGCGTTCTGGTGAAGTTGGCGGCCGGCCGATACCATCGTTTCAGCAGTTCTTCCACTTGTTTGATTTCATGAAGCCATTCTGGATCATTTCATTAATCATTTAATATAAATCTTCGTCACCGGCATGGTTCCTCAGTGTCTGATATCCAGGAACCATTCCCTTGGCTGCCATGAGAAATGATCACGCTCCGAATACTTCACCATTATGCATTTGTTCATCTTTTGGATTTCCGCTTAAGATGCCCATTTAGAGCCTCCTGATTACTAATTCACATTATTAATATCTCCCCAAAAAAGCTCCATATTCAGAAAGTGAGTAATTCGCACGAGGCTGTACTGTATCCGGGGTCTAACAGACTGCTAGCAGTTTGCTGCCGGCTGATAGCATGTTTGCAGGCAAAAAAACAAAGGGTCATGAACCCCTTTGTTCAGGAAAATGCTTTAAGCCCGATAACGCTGACAATGATACACCCGATGAAGAAAATCCTTTTCAAATCCTTTGTCTCATTGAAAAAGAGCATACCGGCAATTACCGCTCCTGCTGAACCGATTCCAGTCCATACTGAATAACCGGTGCTGATCGGTATGGAAATGAGTGCAAGTGATAGAAGGTAAAAACTGATCCCCCCGGAAACAAAGGCCAGGATGGTGGGAAGGATTTTTTTATATCCATCCGAAAGCTTCATAAAGGTAACAAGCAGCACTTCAAATAAACCAGCAGTGATTAAATATAACCAAGCCATCATTTCCCCTCCATTGCATTGTTTGCTTCTTCTTCCTTTGAACTGAATTTAAGTCCGATGACACCAAAGATCAATAAGCAAATAAATAATATCTTCGGAACGCTGACTTCTTCACCTAAAAAAAGCATCCCTGCAATGGAAGTTCCTCCTGCACCTATCCCTGTAAAGGCTGCATAAGCAGTTCCTATTGGTATTAACTTCATTGATTTTGCAAAGAAGTAAAAGCTGATCGTCAAAAGGAGTATTGTCACGATACTGGGGGCAATACTTGTGAATCCATTTGAAAAAGATAACCCGATGGCCCAGCCGATTTCCAATATTCCACCGATGATGAGATACAACCAAGCCATGCATGTCATCCTTTCTGATTAAAAATAAAAGCTGTTTCCGCAAATATTGTTACTTATGGAAAAATCCCAGGTGCCGGATTTTTCCCCTGTATACAAAGGTTTTACTCCCGAAAAAGAAAGAGCAGCTCTTTTCTTTCCTTCTCACGGGGGTTTTTACGACGATATACCAGGATATTAGTTGAAATTTATATTGAATAGCAACAAAGTTTACGAAAAGAGGCTAAAGTAAATATTCCATCTTTATTATCCACATATGGAAGAAATTCGCAAATAGAAAGTTCTTGATCAAAAAGAGCCAATGAACACTTGTTAAATAAGGTAAAATAAATTACTATATAAAGTAAATAGGAGGGGTTAAGCATGGATAACCAATTAAAGTTGAATGTTGCTCTTTTACGCAGAAGGGTTCCTAATCTCACTTCAGCAGCCAAAGCCGTCGGTTTAAGGCCGGCTACCGTTTCAAATCTTTGCACCGGAAAAATCCCTGTTGGAAGGGCAGAAGTCAAGACGGTGGTGGCATTGGCATCATTGGCGAATTGTACACTTGATGAATTGCTGATTCGTGGAAACCGTCTCGAGATGATTGAAACTGGGATAAAAGTTGTAGATTTGTTCTGTCCACTCGTTAAAGGAGGCACTGTCGGTTTTGTTGCCAGGTCACAAATGGGCCAGCTTGTGTTGTTGAATGAGCTGATGCTGAGGCTTCAGAAGAAGGGATTTAAAATGATCTTTGTAGATGGGGCTGACGATGAGCCGGATGCAGCCGAAGCGAGATCAGCGAGTGATTATGTCTGCGGCAATGCAGGAGAAGTTTTTGAATTACTGAATGGTATAAAAAAGAAAGAAGAAGCAATCATTATTGCGGACCGTGCCATTGTGACATCCGGGGAGTTATTCAAGATGAATGAGCAGTTCGGGCAGGCAGGATTTCCTGAGATCACGACATTTTTATATGATCCCAGCGGAGAAGCTGTCGATGCAGAAGATCCTTATGGGCCGCTCGATACCCTGATTCCGTTCGACCTGGATCTCGCTACAAGGCAATTATATCCAGCTGTTCAGCCTGTCAAAGCAGTGTCCACTCTGCTTGAAGATGCCTTACTTGATAACAATCATCTGTCTATTCAGCGCCGTGCAAGGAAACTCCTGAGAAGATACCGTGAAATCCGTGTGTTGGTCAATAACATTGGGCAGGACAAAATCCCTGAGACTGAGATTGTACTGTATAAAAGGGGGCAAATGCTGGAAGCCTTCCTGACACAACCCTTCTATGTGGCAGAAGCTTTCACAGGATTGCAGGGGGAATATGTCACAGCAGAAATGACATTGTCCGGGGTCCAGAAAATCATCGATGGAGGTACAGACAGCCTGACTCCCGAACAACTGAAATATACAGGTAAACTATAAGGCTTTACCGCTTTAAAGCATGTGGGGACAGTCCCTCGATGGATTAACGCGGTAATTTACTAAAGATTATTAATCAAAGGGGTGTGTGATAAATGAAGAATGAGCAATTTGAAAAACGCAATAAGGCTGAGAACATCATGATGGGCGACCAGTCAACCAGCAGGTTCGATCAGTATTATGAAGATCATATTACATCCATAGTCAGGAGAGCAGAGAAAGAGGGTCAATTTGAAGGTGTTAAGGGTAAGACGATTCAGTTTGATAGTGACATGGCATATAACCCTGAAAAGGCACTTAACAAAGTCCTCAAGGATAATGGTGTTCTGCCCCGATGGATGGAGCTTAAAAAGGAAATAGAAAGTTTGAGGAAGGACCTGGAGATCTTTAATGATGAAGCGAATATCAAGAAGACGATTGATCTGATAAATAAGAAGGTCATGGACCACAATCTAAGCTGCCCCCGTACATCCCATTTGGGCGGAATCAATCTTCAAAGTTATTTGAACAAGAGGGGAATCAAATGAATGCTTTAATGCATCACCGCAAGTGGGGACAGTCCCCACTTGCGGTGATGCGATAAAGCGCGATCGAATGGAATGGCCGCCCTACTTCCCGGCGGCACCCATCCATTACTTGTTAAATCCCTTAACATCGTTCAGTGTTTCTTTTGTTTTCTGGTCCGATTTCTTAAGGACGGAGATGGACCCGTCTGTTTCAAGTACTACTGCATCTACCTCTTCCATCGAACTGATTCCCTGGGACCTGGCTGCTTGCAGGATCTCTTTTTTCATGACGCGTTCTTTTTTCATGGCCTCAGTATGATACTCGCCATCGAGATAAATGATTTGCGGTTCTGATTTAATCAATTTATTGATGAGGGGAATATGGACCGCCAGCTTGGCGATTATATATTGAAGCCCAATCAGCATAATGAAGGCGGTTGTCCCTTGAGCCAGTGTAACTTTTTTATTGATGAGGATGGACGATAACGTAGATCCCATTGCGATTGTGACCACCATATCAAATGCATTCAGTTTGGAAAGAGTCCTTTTTCCAGATATTCTAAGAATGATGATTAACGCGATATAAGCACACAAACCAATGATGATGGTCCTTTCAATGGTGCTGAAATTAGAAAAAAACATACTGCAATCTCCTTTCTGTCTCTATGTCCATTGTTTTTCCTCAAGATAATGGAGATAAACCAAAAAGACTCTCCTTCATCAAGAGAGTCTGTATTTCAGTTATTCGATTGCAGTGTTTCCGCAGATGCTTCACGCTGTTTCTTCTTCATTCGTTTCTTCATGGCCTTAACCAGGAAGCCGCCCTTGAATCGGCGGGGTTCATAAGAGATGATGAAGGCCCTGGGTTCAAGCTCCTCGACGATTTGCAAAAGTTCATCCTCACGATTTCGTTTTGTCAGGATTTCCAGCTGGTACCTTTTGCTGTCTCTGCCCATACCTTCGAATACGGTTACGCCAAACCCTTCATTTCTTAAAATTTCTATTAACCTTTCATTGATTTCCATGAGATTTACGACAATGCTGGTGTATCCTATGGCGAGTTTGTTTTCAACCTTGCTTCCGATATACAGCCCGACACCAAAACCAAGTGCATATACCAGCATACTTGCCAGGCTCTGGTCCCCGGAAAACACCAACGCCAGTCCAAAAACATAAATCAAAGCTTCCAAAAAGCCGAAGGAAGAAGCAGCCACACTCATGTTTTTCACAAGAAAAATCGTCCGTAGTGTTAGGATAGGAACATAGACCAACTGAAGAGCAAAAATAAGCAATATATCTATCATGAAAAAAGGCCCCTTTTTAATATAATTGTTCAAAAAATACTTTCCAAATATACCATTGATAATGGCAGAAAAGGAAGAGGTTTTAATGATTTTTTTTTCGGTTTTTTTATCACGTTATGCTCTTGTTAGCGGACCGCAAAATCGTGTATACCTGGAAGCTTTCACTGATAGGATATTTTTTCTGTGTAAGTGTAAATGTTGAATTTTATGGAGAGGAAAAAGTAAAGAAGAGTATGACGGAGAACGGCCAGGCCAATGAAGCCTCCGATAAATGAATGCTTGGTTCATTCCGAAAAACTCTGACAAAGCATATACATACACAGTAACAGGAAATTAATTCTGAAGGAGTGTATGCATTGATGCAATATCCACATAGACAGAATTTTTATGGCCAGGGCCCGTACGGGAATCCAGGATTTCAAGGCGGATATGGGCAAGGATATGGATACCCTGGATTCGGTGGAGGTTACAGCCAATGGCAAAATCCCGGATACCCCGGGTATGGCGGACCAGGATTTGGGGGTTACGCTGGTTACGGGACACCTCCTTATGGAGCTCCAGGCTTCGGGCCGGGCGGAGGTTTATCACCATTAGGTGCCGGTTTGCTGGGACTGGGGGCAGGCTTTCTGGGTGCGGAACTTATAGACAATGGTCCAAAACGGGGATATCACTACTATTAGAAAACTTGATCCCGGTCAAAAAAAGGGCTGCTCTCCCTAAGGGAAGTTAGGTGGGAGAGCCTTCTATCAAGATAAAAAAAACCTTCTGCCTTCCCTGATAAAGGGTGAAGCAGAAGGTTTTTATCATGGCCTTCATTGATTTTCGCGATTATCTTGTTTTACCTCATCAGGATAACCAGCTTTGGTTGCCGCTTTGAATTCCTTGGCGTAATTTACTTCCTGTGAACTTGAAAGACCATTATTCTTTTCAGTATTAATTCCTTTGTATGGAAGGTTTTTAGCATTTCGGTTAGCCATGTTGATTCTCCTTTCAAAGTAATTAATGTGTTCATATAAATTAATTACCCGCCAGGAAAAAAGACTAAACAAATAATGCGATGAGGATATCCCCGCCGCATTATTCATTATTCATTCTTCTTCCAGTACGATTGGAAGAGTGTTTTCGGTACGTTGAGGGCCGTATTCAGATCCCTTGTTCTGTTTAATGTGTTTATTGCCAGGATAGGCTGATTTATGTTCATTGGATAATTTCGCCACTTTTTCAGCATCAGTATTGACCATGTACATCCTCCTCTAATGAAGAAATTTAGTCCGACTCAGCGATTCAAGTCGATGTCTTGTCCTGCAGCATCATCAATTTTTCCATCAATTGTACCTTCAGTAAGGCTGTCGGTTGCCTGTTCATGAGTCATTGCCAAACCTTGAGACAGCTCATCCTTTTTGCCATAATCAGCGGGTTCGTAAGTTCTGCCTGCAAGCTTCGTTGTTTGTCCTTGACGTCTTTTTGCCATCAAATTACCTCCATTTCAGTCTTTGACATAAGGTTCCTTTTCAAATGCCGGCAAATCGCCAAATATGGTCATCGTGCCTTCTTGATCCAAAAGCTCTTCATATTGTTCATGCTGTTTGTTTGGATAAATGGTTACGTTCCTGCCCTCTATATCGGTGCCGGCAAAGTTCTCGAAATCCTCTGTGTACCCGACATTTTCTTCATAATCAATATAAACATCGTTATAGTCATCAGGAGGATTCATCAGGGCAGAAGGTGATTCTGATGTTCCCCATTCTGCAACAGCCTGCCATGAATCTTCTGCGTCGAAGGCCGCGTCCTCGTCCTGTTGATCTTTGAAAAATTTTCCGAAAGGCGGAAGGAGGACTCCTTCTTCAATAGGGCGGTTATGAGATACTGTCTGGTCGGGGCTGTGCTCTTTGCAATACAAGGTGGCAGGAATAGATTCCAGTCTTTCTATAGGTATATCTTTTCCGCAGACCATGCATTTTCCATAGCTGCCTTTATCCATCGCAGTCAATGCCTTTTGAATAGTTTGCAGCTCATAATCCAGATGTTGATGCAGGGCAATATCCTTCTCTCGTTCATACAAGGCGGTACCTTCATCCCCTGGATGATTATCGTAGCTGGACAGTTCTCCTGTCGTTTCATGGGGGTGTCCTTGATTTAAATCAAAATTGTCGTTGTCTTCCTGTCTTTGATTTATGGTTTTTTCCAGTTCTACAAGTGTTGACCGGAAGGCAGACAGTTGTTGTTTTGTCAGTGTCATTTCATCATTCCTTCCAGGAGATTTTCTCTATTAGTATGGAGCATAATGAAAAAATAAATGTTTGTTAAATCATACCGGGATTGATCAAAAAAGAAGGGAAAACAGTGCAAATATCGAACAATTACTTAAGGCTTCCGAATCTTCCGGTCATAATTCTCCTGTTAAGGAAATATCCATAGGATGTTGAATATTTCTTAACGGGGAGAACATATATGAACAAGGTCATCATCAAAATTTGTATTATAGTCATACTGTTGGGGATTCTGATAATTTTACTTACGCACACACTGAAAGACGGGGAAATGCTGGAAAAAGACAAAGTCACCCTGCATGAAAAATATTTTGCCCCAAGTCAGTCAGCTGTAGCAGTGGGAGTTAAATCAAAGAAAGAAATCGAAGTGGCGGAACGAGAAGGCAAAAGCTGTGTGATGGAATTCAGTAATAAAAAACGATTTGAGGTTGACTGTGATAAGTACCTTGATTTCAAGGTTGGAGATAAGGTGGTCATAACGTATAAAAATCAAAAGCTTGTCAAGCTTGGAAAGAAGTAAGGAGAGGACAATGAAAACCAATTTGCTGGAAAAGATACCTGATATTGAATTGAAGCATTATTATTTAACCGGAATAAATGAAACACATGCTGCTAAGCTATTTACATTTTTGGGCGACGGAAAAACGATGAAGTTTCTAACCCCGCATCCTCCGCAATCGGTGGATGAAGTTACAGAAACAATCCATAAGTCCTTGGAGCAATTTCACAGTCAAAAGGAAATTCCATGGGTGATCATAGAAAAGAAGACTAATGAGGTCATTGGTTTATTCCGTTTACATAAGCTCAATCTCTGGCATAAAAAGACTGAAATGGGAGTCGTGCTTTCAAATACATTTCAAAGAAAAGGGGTCATGAGCGAGATACTGCCTGAAGTGTTATCGTTCTGTTTCAATGAATTGGAATTGAACCGTGTTGTAGGCGACATCTTTGCAGATAATACAGGCTCAAGAAAATTGCTGCTTGCAAATGGGTTCAAGGAAGAAGGAGTATTGAGACAAACAGACTTTGATGGAGAAAAATATCATGATACTGTTGTTTTTTCCATATTGAAATCAGAATACGAATATTGTAGATCATAAAAATATTATGTAAACAATAAGTTCAACACCCGTTCACATATCCATCAGACGGGTGTTGAACTTTTATTGTAATTCATTTGGCGGTTCTTTCATATGTCCTTGATTTTCGACTTCGTCAAATATATTCACTTGGGCAGAAGCCGTTGCCGTTCTGTAACCTGAAGGCTGCGTTATAATTTTTCCATTGGAAACAGGGAACGGAGGGGACAGGGTAGGCAGCCACTCGTTGAGTGTTTGTGTCAGAAGCTCAATCTCCAATCTCAGCTGTTGGATATCTTCTTTGATTGCTGGCTGTTTATTGGGCTTGAGAATTATGCCCAATTGGCCATTAGGCTCCAATGTAGCAAATTGTACATCAGCCATATCGCTTACTTGATTCTGCCTCAGCTTCATCTCCAGCTGGTCGACCGTCAAGCGCAATTTCTTTAATGTGTTTTGCTGAAGCACCCCTTCATGAATGACGACTTTGGAACGGCCCGTGATGAATTTCTCCATCGGATCGTTTTTTATTTGAATAAACTCCATAATCACCAAGGTCAAAACCAATATAAGTCCGACTGTCAGGGTGGACCAGACACTTTTTCCAACAAGCGGCTGGACAAGCAGCGATCCCAGACCAATCATGATGACCACCTGTGCAAGGGTCATTTGGGATATCGATTTCCTGCCTGCGACACGTAACAGCAAAGTACCGCCAATTACAATCAGGACAGCTTTCCAAATCAGATCAAAATCCAAATAGATTCACTTCCTTTTAAGAACATTATCAATAAGTAGGTTTTGAAATGGAAGAAGTGAATATACCTTGAAAGCTTTACCTATTCAGACAATCTGCAAGTGATTCTCCTTGTTCTTGGTCCATCGAATTCACAAAAGTAGATACCCTGCCAGGTGCCGAGGAGAAGTCTTCCTTTTGTGATTATCAAAGTCTGGGCATGGCCGGTAAAGCTTGTCTTAAGGTGTGCTGCCGTGTTTCCTTCTCTATGTCTGTCCTGGATATGATTCCATGGGAAAGTCTCGTCCAATCTCATCAAAAAATCTGTTTTCACATCTGGATCAGCGTTCTCATTAACAGTAACACCTGCAGTCGTATGCATGGACTGCACCACCACGATCCCTTCCTGTATTCCCGTTTCATCAATCCACTCCTGGACAAGCCTTGTAATATCAATCATTTCATCTCTAGAAGAGGTATTGATTTCAAATTGCTTGATCATCGAACCATTCCTTTCATTTTTCCTTCCTATACTATTTCTGCTTTTCTGCCGCCTTAAACTTTTTTCTGATAAATGATCAAAGAGTTCCTCTGTTTTTTGTTCAATGCTGATTCAGCAGCGCCCGGTTACAATGCATAAGGCTTATATAAACGGCCTTCTCATTCATTAGAAGACCATTCCTTGTTTGCCATGGAAGCAGCAATGAAATTGCTTTTTTCAGAGTTGTCGGGGCGCCTGTCTTTCATTTCCAAAATTCATAAATATGTTTAGACGGAAAGTGCTCAATGGAAAAAGCAGGATAACCAGAAACGATAAAGAATTATATAATCAATACATGGGTTTTGAATAGGGAGTATGTGCAGACATCAAACAGAAGTACCACCACTGTGTTAGCAGGATTATTCCTAATCTGCTGTCTCCTGGTATTGATTAATGGCTGTTTTCGCATAAATTATTGTTTTCGAAAAAATCCCTGGTGCCGGATTTTTCCCCTGTATACAAAGATTTTACTCTCGAAAAAGAACTTGCAGCTCTTTTCTTCTCTGCTCACCGGTGTTTTTACGGCGATTTACCAGGACATTAGTTGAGATTTAAAATTGAATAGCAACAAAATATACGAAAAGAGCCTAATTATTTCATGGTGGACTGATGTTCGTATTATCATCCAGGTGTTGAAAAGAAGCAGAGGATGAATCAAGTTTCATCCATTGAAATATCTGCTATCATTAAAGAAGGATTCCTTCTTACCCGGGGTTCGAATTGAAAATACCCTTGCGTTATAATTCTTTAAAAGGACAAATTGACTTATCAGGGATGTGAAAAACACTCCTTTATAGTTATACTGTTTGAGAACAAAAAAGGCTTGCAGGCAGATTGAAAGAGGTGCGAAAATGGATTTGGATACAATCAAGCAAAGATTTCATAATCGGACACCAAGGATATTGGGGAGTGATGATTTCTACCGGTTTTCCGTGCTGCTGCCCCTTGTAGAGATAGCGGATGAAATGCATATCCTTTTTGAAGTGCGTTCAGAGCACCTTAGAAGGCAGCCGGGAGATATATGCTTTCCGGGTGGGAAGGTCGATGAAACGGATGCATCCGAAAAGCATACAGCTGTCAGGGAAACCTGTGAAGAACTTGGAATAAGGGAGGAAGATCTATCAGATATCTATCCCATGGATTACATTGTTTCTTCGTTTGGGACATTCATTTTCCCCTATATTGCTGTATTGGAGAAGAATGCAGTAATTACACCCAACCCAAGCGAGGTAGCAGAAACCTTTACCGTTCCATTGTCATATTTTTTAAACACGGAGCCTGATGTATATAAAGTAGGTATTACCATTGAACCGGAAAATGATTTCCCGCTTGATTTAATTGCCGGCGGAGAAAATTATAACTGGCAGACCAGAAAGATTGATGAGTATTTCTACTTCTATGAGGACAGGGTGATTTGGGGTTTGACTGCGAAAATCTTAAAACACTTTTCAGCTGAGATCAAGCAATTGAAAAAGAACATTGAATAAAAGTGGGGGTGAAACTATGTTCATCGAAAGTGTCAGGAATGTATTAGGGAAAATCGCCCTGATGGATGATGATGATACCCGTATGGAGGATACCCTTCAGAGGCTCCTGGATTTATTGCTGCAGGATGAGGAGAAAACCATTCAGTTTATGGAACAGGCAAGCAGGAAAGAACTGCTGCTGATAAGTGAGTGGTTCCCTGAGGTAGTCTATACATTTGGAAGTCAATATTTTCTTGAGTATATTTACACACTGGATAAAAGACATCCGGAACTTGATTTACTTCGATATATTGAAACAAACCCAAAATACCTTAACTAGGCGGAGGATGTATGGATCAAATCATTGCACTTGGAGGGGGCGGGTTCTCAATGGAACCTGGGAACGACCTCCTCGATACATATATATTGGACCAGGCATCTTCAGATGAACCGAAAATTTGCTTCCTTGCAACAGCCAGCGGTGATGCGGAGGGGTATATCGACCGCTTCTATGAATTCTTCAAGAGAAAAAATTGCATACCTTCGCACCTTTCGTTATTTAAACCTCATACAAGGGACCTCGAGCGGTTCTTGCTGGCTCAGGATATCATTTATGCAGGAGGAGGCAACACCAAAAACCTGCTGATTCTATGGAAGGAGTGGGGTATGGATAAAATCCTGCATAAAGCGTTGGAACAAGGAATTGTGCTTGCAGGACTGAGTGCCGGCTCCATCTGCTGGTTTGAAGAGGGAGTCACCGATTCTTATGGGGACGGCTTGGAACCTTTGACCGCGTTGGGGTTTTTAAATGGGAGCCACTGCCCGCACTATGACGGTGAACTGGAAAGGAGGCCGTCCTACAAGGCTTTCATAGCCGATTCAGTATTGAAACCCGGTTATGCTGCAGATGATGGTGCAGCTCTTCATTTTATAGATGGAAAGCTTGAGAGGGTTGTATGCTCAAGGCCTCATGCAGCAGCCTACTTTGTTAAAGAACAAAATGGACAAGCAGTTGAATCGAAACTCGATACAATATTCCTGGGACAGGAAGAACAAAAGGGGAGCTGAAAGGCTGCTCCCCTTTTTGCGTTGAAGAAGTTATAAAGAGATCTCGACATCACCGTGCTCTGTTATGGAAACGGTCGTATAACTATAGAACGTTTTCATTTCATCAATAGTGCTTTCCTCGCAGGAGAGTGCATTCATATAACGATTGTAGGTGTTTACATCTTTGACGATATGGTAATAGTAAGCCGGAGTCTCATTTATGAGGTCCCTTTCCTTGAATAAGACCTCTCGTTGAATTTGTCACCGAACCATTCGCTTGCTTCCTGGTGATTGTCAAAAGCGGGCATCTTTTTTGCCAGTTCTTCTATGTTGATTGTCATGGCGTTGCCTCCATTTAAATAGAATTAAATTTGAACAGGTAAGACTGGGTTTAGGATTATTTTTTACATAGATTGTGGTTTCATTCGGAAACTGAGAGGAGTTGTATGCAGATGAAGGACAATGCATCTTTTAATATCCTGCCCCGGAGTTTTTATTCGCTGCCGACCCTGCAGCTGGCAAAGGAACTCCTGGGCTGTTTGCTTATAAACGAAACACAGGAAGGAGTCACATCAGGCTATATAGTGGAAACTGAGGCGTACATGGGACCGGAAGACCGGGCAGCGCACAGTTTCAATAACAGAAGGACGAAAAGAACGGAAATAATGTATGCGGAAGCCGGAAGGGTATACACATATGTGATGCATACTCACTGCCTTGTGAATGTGGTGAGCGGACCGCCGGGCAAACCTGAAGCAATCCTTCTTAGAGCGATTGAACCGCGTGACGGTGTCGATTTGATGATGAATAGAAGGCCAAAGACCGGGAAAGACCTCACAAATGGTCCCGGTAAAATGACAAAGGCAATGGGGATAACCATGGGTGAATATGGAGGATTTTTTCATAAGGGTCCTTTATATATTGCAGCAGGTTACCAACCGGAAAGTATCTCCACAGGTCCTCGGATCGGGATCGGAAATTCCGGTGAAGCGCGGCACTATCCTTATCGGTTCTGGATTGAAGGGAATGGGTATGTATCCCGGTAGGATCGTGAGGAAGTTAGCCGTGCAGGCTTCCTTCTTTTTCAGGGGCATGGCGCCCGGTATTCTTTGCTGCATTCGATTTTCAGGTGAGAGAAATGATTTGTGAAGGCTCTTTCGGGAACTTTGCTGAAATTTATTAGATCTCGATTAATTCTCTCAAGTTCATGAGCTTTTTCTTTAAGGTATTTTTTTACGAATTCAGAAATAAAGGCGAAGACAGCCTTAATAAACCAGCTGCATCCATTTGAATGCGGAAATATTGCTCCATGGGGTGCTCTTACTCCCCATTTTTTTTAAAAAAACAACTTCTTTTGCCCGGGATGGACTTCAGAAAATGCAAAAGGTTTTTTGTTTGAGCAAAAAGTGAATGGGGAAATATCAAAGTGAAGTCATCATAAAGGAGGATTTATTATGAGTAAAGAAAAAGACCAAGAAGAAAAAGATAACCTCTCTTTAGAACAGGAAGAAAAAAAGGAACATGAACAGGATATCGATCCGCAAAGAGATCCTGAAAAGCCGAAGCATCCTGAAGATTGAATATAAGAAATTTCAAAGGATGGAGCCCTTGATGGTTCCATCCTTTTTCAATGAAAGCGTGGATTCATTCCAGGTCAGGATCCAGGCAGCAATATCCTTACTGTTCTGCAAGAAGGTAAAAAACACCATTTCCTCCGGCTCTATTTAAGGATGAGGGGGAAAGACCAGGACACTCGGGGGTTTGTTCCATGTCCTTTTTAAAAAATGTTACAATAATGGCAATGTAATATTGCTGCTGAGGTGATGTATGAAGAAAGTGCTGCTTCTTTTGGGTCCGACCCTGATGATTTTTATAGGATTGACCCTTTTTGCCAATGTCCCTTTGACCTTTGGGTTATTCTACGGCTGGCTCCTGTTAGTCCCGAGTATTGTCAACATGAAACAACCGGGCCTTTTTAAGTGGAGAATAAACTTTACCAAGCACTCCGTCATTCTGGGTACAGTGAGCGGGCTGCTTTTCATGATCCTTATCTTTGCAAGTGTCTCTTATCTATTTTCATTCTTGATCGATCTTGAATTTATCCGTGCCTTATTAAAAAAATGGAATTTTGATGGAGGTATGGTTTGGTTACTGATTGCGGTCCTTATCGTTCTAAATCCATTTCTGGAAGAAAATTATTGGCGGAATTTTATCCCGGAAGAATTAAAGAGTTCTTTTTCCTCGGGGAAATCGATTTTGATCGCCTCGTTTTTTTACAGTTTTTATCATATCCTTTCACTCATAGAATTATTTAATTGGCCATTCAATGTGATTGCCGTCCTTCCGGTCTTTTTAGCAGGCGCCATATGGGGTTTCATCAGGCAGAGGACAGGCTCGCTTGCTGCTCCCGTACTATCTCATATGCTGGCAGATGCGGGCATCATGCTGGTGTACCTTGTTCACATACATGTTTGGTGAATACAAAAAAACAAGCTTGGCTCCAAGCTTGTTTTTCTCTGGCTTAAATCGTAAACGGAGTCTGGGGCGTTGTTGTCAAAGATACTCCAATTGAGGTGATTTGAAGAGGGCCGGTATTCCCTGACCCTGCTCCATTTGTGCTTTTTGAGCTGGAAATGGGTGATTGCGTCAGTGGTGCCCCAAAGGTGACCTCACCGCCGCTGATTTGGTGGATATAAACTTTATTTATAAAGCAAGGCATGTCAGTTGCCTCCTTTCAGAGAGGGTTACCAGACGAAGGCAGCCAAAGCCAAACCTGTGATGGCGCCCAATGCAATTCCATAAGCGAAACCATAATATCCCCAGCCCCAGCCGAGATAGCCGAATCCTTGATTTTGCCTAACGGGGCGGATAAATACTTTATTATTTGTCACCCGTGTAATCTCACCCAGGTGTGTCCTTCCGAAACGGTCGTTGATTCTTACCACTTTGCCATGATAACGGCAGCACAAACGATAATAATTCATTCCCCGGAACTCTCCCTTCAGTAATTTGGTATACTTCCAATCTATTAGCCAAATGGACATGTTGATTGTTCATTCACCTATTTCGTGCTCTTTTCATTAAATAAATAGGAAAAGAGTTTATTTTTTTATTATTTGATATGAAGAAAATGCTTGGAAGAGGGGACAAACGAATATGAGCAGTTATTTGGATTTTCTGGCTTTATACGGAATTGGGGGAGCCCATCCCGGTGGAATATTGTTGACGAAAGAACTGATGTTCAGGGAAGAGATCACGGAAGAAATGAGCGTATTGGATATTGGATGCGGTACTTGCCAGACAGCGGTATTTATGAAGGAGATGTTCGGAAGCCGGGTGGTGGGTATTGAAAATCATCCTATTATGCTGAAAAAGGCGGAAAATAGAATAGGTGCAGCGGGAGTGGATGTTGAACTGATAGAAGCTTCTGCTGAGGAAATACCGTTCGGGGAGGCAGAGTTTGACTTGATAACCAGTGAATCTGTTTTGTCCTTCGTAAACAGGTCAGCTGTCTTTTCTGAAGTGGAAAGAGTATTAAAGCCTGGAGGATTATTCATTGCTGTCGAGATGACTGCAGAAAGGGACCTGTCCTTGGAGGATCGAAAGGAATTGGTTGATTTTTACGGAGTGGGCGAATTGTTCACTGAGAAAGACTGGGAGAAATGTGTCAAGACAGCGGGTTTTGTAGAAGTGACCATCGAAAAGCCGGATTTTCCCTTATTATCGCCGGAACCCGTGATTGAATTTGACCTATCAGATGAGATCCCTGAGGAAATTCATGAAATGCTTGACCGCCATGAAGAGTATGTAGACAAATATAAAGAGTTATTAGGGGTCCGCATCATCAAATGCAAAAAGTAAAAGCCCAAGCAGCCTTGGGCTTTTGTGCTTTACCGCTTTAACGTATCAGGGGACTGTCCCCCAGTGCTTTAAAGTGGTGAAGTGTTCAGGCTGTCACTCGAGGGGACGTTGGATCGCAGTTTGGCAGCTGGGTTCCGGCTGATTCGTAAAGTTTGACCAGGTAATAGCATTCTTCACGTCCCATATGGTCTGCCATCAGTGCAGAAAAGGAACCAAGCAGTTGATTATTCATCTCCCATTCCTCCAGCTCTGCCAGGAAATTCCGGAATATCTTCATCTCGAGTTCGACGTCCTGATTGAACTTTGACAGCGCCGGGAATTCTGAAAGCCCTGTCCTGAGATAACCCGCAAGTTCAATCGATTTTAAATAAAATGCTTCGAAATCCTTCTGGAAGGAGGATCCTTTATGCTTTAATTTTTTCTCGCTTAAATCCAGTTCATCGTTAATGGCTCCTGCGTGTCCCGCTGCATCCGACAGCCATAGAAGGTGGTGGTGGACCGGATGGAAGTCAGGTACCCCCTCATTGCGCAGCAAGTGATCTAGAATAGTAAGATACTCTTCCAGCTCATTCACCATGTGATTGATGAAAGTTTCCCCTAGCCCGATGATTACTTTGCCTGTCAATTTCTTTTTTATAAGAGAAAGTTTGAAGGTTCTCATCTTCTCCGCCTGCTTTGCGGCCATCTTGTTCAAATCATCGAGCTTCTGCCCGGAAAGCGGCTGCCTTGACATTTGAAGGAGCTGATCCATAACGGAGATGAATTGGTCCGCATGCTGGATTTCCTCTTTCTCTGTCGGGGAGAGTGTATCATGTATAAATCTCGCGTGATCCCCAAGAATCTGCAGCCAAAAGCGGTGTTCAAAGAGGGCTTTATCTTCTAAACCATTTCTGCTCATTATGAATGACACTCCTTTACATTTTCTTAAACCTATGGAAATGTGGAAGCTTTTGGGATGAAGGCTTTAGAAAGTCGGAATCCGGGGGTGAAATCCTCCTCATACCCGAACCTGTCTGAACCATGTCGGTTTAATATATGAACTGCTTTCAGTAAAAATTAATAAAAGTTCTTTTTGCAGACAGGATAAATAATTTCACCACATCTGGAAAAAGTGATAAAGTGTGGGTATCAACACTAAAGCAGTTAGCAGGAAGGGGCTTACCATGATTCGTTTCGGAGTTATTGGAACCAATTGGATCACAGATAGATTCCTAGATGCAGCAAGCAGGGTGGAGGATTTTGAACTGTCGGCTGTTTATTCAAGGACTGAAGAAAAGGCAAAGGAGTTTGCCGCAAAATATAATATTGATAATACCTTCACTGATTTAGAGGAGATGGCTGCGAGCGGCAAAATTGATGCTGTTTACATAGCAAGCCCAAATATTCTGCATGCGAAGCAGTCAATCATTTTTATGGAAAAAGGAAAGCATGTGCTGTGCGAAAAACCGGCTGCTATCAACACAGGTGAGCTGCAGGAGATGGTCACCGCCGCCAAGGAAAATAATGTACTTTTTATGGAAGCTTTAAAAACAACATTCATCCCAAGCTTCCAATCAATCAAGGCGAATCTCCCGAAAATTGGACAAGTCAGAAGGTTTGTATCTGTTAAAAATCAATATTCATCAAGGTATGATGCCTATAGGAATGGCACTGTCCTCAATGCCTTCAAGCCCGAGCTTGGTAATGGCGCACTGATGGATATCGGCATCTACTGCGTCCTCCCGGTTATATCATTACTTGGGATGCCAAAAAGCATTTATGCACAGGGAATGATGCTTGCAACAGGTGCAGATGGGGAAGGCACTGTTCTTTTCAATTATGAAGGAATGGAGGCCGTCGCCATGTACTCCAAGATTACAAATTCTACGATTCCTTCTGAGATCCAAGGAGAAGACGGAAGTATAATCATCGACAGTATTTCAGACCCTCATAAAGTAGAAATACAGTACAGGGATGGAACAGTCGAGGACATCAGCATGAAACAGGAAGAAAACACAATGTACTATGAAATTTGTGAATTTGTCGATTTGGTCAAAAAAGGGAAAACGGAATCTGCACTGCAGTCTTTCCAGCTTTCCGCGAATACAATGTCCATTCTTGATGAGGCACGAAAGCAGATAGGAATCGAATTTCCAAGTGATCGACCATCATGACATTGATAACCAGTCACCCGTATTATGTTGTCACAAGAAAGATCGAACATAATATCCAAATGGCTGATGAAAGCGAGCACGAATTACGTTTATTTGCCGAGAGCATTGTCTGCACAACCAAAACCTTCAGGATGAAAAATGTTTTTGATGTTTCATTCAAATCCTTGAACAAGGATAAAGGCTTCTTATACTTGCACACCAATCAAGGGGTTTTTAGTTTCTATGTCAAACAGGAGCCGGCCAAATTCATTCAAGCTTATAAAGCATTGAAGTAGGGGACCACCATAGGAAAACCTCTTCAGTAAACGTCCCGGGCTGCTGCCCGGGGCGTTTTTAATTTGGTTTGCTTGCTGGGGTGGGATCAGACCCTTTTTGGAAACGCTTTATTTCAGCCGGCAATTTTTGACTGTTTTAAGTCAGGAATAAACGGTAATTTACGAGTGTATGACAATCCTGCAATTAAGGCTTATCTACATGTAAATCAGGAAATAGACAGGGACAACAAGAAAAACGGGGGTCATGGATTTGTTTACACTTAGTGATATGTGGACGTTCTTCCTAGCTTTTTTTCTGACATTGCCTATCGTGACATTGGTTCATGAGGCGGGGCATGTCTTAGCTGCAAGGATGTTCGGAGCAAAAATCAACTTTACAATAGGCGCCGGTAAGAGGCTGTTCAAGATAGGGCCGCTGGAAGTGAAAAGAATGTATTTCATGGATGGCTGGTGTCAATATGACAAACTGAAATATGATCGAAAATGGGTTCATATCCTGATTTATCTCTCAGGCAGCATAGCGAATCTGATCGTCATCCTACTGGTCAATTATTTGATCTATCAGGGAACGCTGCCTGTCCATATATTCTTCTATCAGTTTGTTTATTTCTCAGTCTATTTCATTTTCTTTTCCTTATTTCCTTTCAAAACCGGTGAAGGTCAGCCTAGTGACGGCCTGGCGATTTATGAGGTTATCAAATACGGCAGAAAAGCGGACCCATTGGATTGATAGTTTGAAAAACTTTCAAATGAGGTAAAAATTAAGAAGAAACAGTTGGGAGGTACTATCATGAAACGACTGATCAGAACATTGATAAAATGGGGACCTATCGTATATCCGATTTATAGAAAGTATAGAAACAAAAAGAGAAGTGCCAGATCTTATTGAACCAAACTAAATAACAACGAACACCCCGCTATAAACTAGGCGGGGTGTTTTGGTGTATAGGATAGTCTTTTTTCGCCGGGTGGGAACCTCACCTAGGCAGCTTTACTTTGGAAGAGCTAAGATAACGAAACTGCCCGGGCACGAGCTTTGTGATTTATAGTGTTCTGGTTTCGGGATGAAGGTGGGTGAATAAAGCGGTTTTCGGACATCATTTATAGTATTTGAGATTTAGGTGAGCAGCTTTTAGGCCATCATTCACCACATCCGAGATAATGATGCAGGAATAAAGGGGTTTATCGGAAATCATTCATAGTATTTGGGATAATGATGTAGGAATAGAGTGGTATTTCGGACATCATTCATCGCAGTCCGAGATAATGATGTAGGAATAGAGTGGCTTTTTGGACATCATTCATCGCAGTCCGAGATAATGATGCAGGAATAGAGTGGTATTTCGGACATCATTTATCGCAATCCGTGATAATGATGTAGGAATAGAGTGGTATTTCGGACATCATTCGTCGCAATCCGAGATAATGATGCAGGAATAAAGGGGTTATTAGTACATCATTCATCGCGTTCGATTTTATGATGTAGTAATAGAGTGGTCTTTCAGGCATCATTCACCGCTGTCCGAGATAATGATGTAGGAATAAAGGGGTTATTAGTACATCATTCATCGCGTTCGATTTTATGATGTAGTAATAGAGTGGTCTTTCGGACATCATTCATCGAATCCGAAGATATGATGTAGTAATAGAGGGGGAATTAGAACATCATTCATCGCAGTCCGAGATAATGATGCAGGAATAAAGGGATTTTTCAGGCATCATTCCTCGCATCCCAGATAATGATGTAGTAATAGAGTGGTCTTTCATGCATCATTCATCGAATCCGAAGATATGATGTAGTAATAAAGTGGTTTATCAGCCATCATTCACCAGAGCCAGGATTATGATGCAGGAATAGAGTGGTTTTTAGTACATAATACATCGTAGTCCGAGAGAATAATGTATAAAAAACCTTCTTTCCTTTAATGCTGCTAACTAAATCAAGGGACTCTTAAATGACCTCACGTCGACCTCCTTCTATAAAAGAAAATAACTTTGATTCGCTAGAAATAAAAAAAGCAGCGAATTTTCTTCGCTGCCCTTTCCAAATCCATTAATACCTTATGAAGCAAAACGGCTCTTTTTCAACCGGTTGTCAAGGATCATATTTCCGAAAGGCACGAAGGCCACCAGGACAGAACCGAAGATCCATTTAAATGCCCAGCGCACTTTAATGGTCGTGTAGGCAATGACCAGCAAATAGAGAATGAAAAAGAAACCGTGAAGCGCTCCCACTATTGAAACGGCTTCAGGAATGTCTGCTATGTACTTTAGAGGCATGGCGATGAATAATAATATCAAAAGAGATGCTCCTTCGATAAAGCCCATCAGCCTGAATCTGCCTATATCCGTTTTCCACATGAATGATCCTCCAATACTCGTGATCTTACAATTCATTATAGTATAAAAGCGTATGCAATACAGCCATCAAGCGGCATGTTCATAGAAACTTCACTTTAGCGTATCTTCCATCAATTTCATCTATTTCAAATCTGTTTGTCTATATTATATGATAAAATTTTAATAGAATGACAAAGAGTCAGGAGGCACGAACGTGGTATCAAAACCGATATATGTGAGGCATTCCATTGATTGCGGTATGGAAGAAATCTGGGAACACACTCAAGATCCTGACAAGCACACCGAATGGGATCTGCGTTTTTCAAAGATAACCTATCTGCCCCGGGAGGAAGGCGAACCACAGCGCTTTTTATATAAAACAAATATAGGGTTGGGTTTATCCATATCAGGGACCGGGGAAACCGCTGGAGAAATACATAAAGCAACAGGAGAGCGGGTGTCATCACTCAAATTCTGGACGGCCCATCCGCTTTCATTGATCAAAGAGGGACGTGGATATTGGAAATACACTCCTGATGGAAAGGATGTCAGGTTTGAGACGCAATATGATTATGAAACGAATTTCGGCAGGGTTGGAGAGATTTTTGACAGAACTCTGTTTCGTCCCTTGATAGGGTGGGCAACAGCCTGGAGTTTTGACGTTTTGAAAATCTGGCTGGAAAAAGGTCTGCACCCCAAACTGGTTATCAGGCAGTCCTTGACCTGCTGTATGATCAGTCTGCTGTTCTTTTTCGTTTGGTTATACCAAGGGCTGGTTCCTAAACTGATTTTCAATCACCCGGATGAACTTTCAATGCTGACCTCCCTAATAGGAAATGAAATGAACCCTGTGACAGCCCTGAGGATTGTCGGAATCCTTGAAGCAGTCTTCGCTTTCGTGTGGATAATCCCCTTTCGGAAGAAATGGTTATTTGCTGTCCACGGACTTGTTCTGGGATTGTTGACCGCAGCGGCACTAATAGCGGATCCTGCTTCTGCAAGCCATCCTTTTAATCCTGTAACATTCAATGTATCTCTAATGACGCTTTCAGCTGCAGGCTATATAAACAGCAGGGATCTGCCGTCTGCCAACAGGTGCAAGAGGAAAAGGAAGGAGCAATAGCACCATGACATCCATTTATGAAAGGGCAATGGGTCCAGATTTTCTCAAACTGCATCCGCGTCTGCAGGAAAGGTACCGATTTTCAACGGGACATCCCTTTAAAGGGGAAGGTGTAATGGATGAAATCTCAGGAGGGAACCGCTTTCTTAAACCGTTATTTTTCGCGGGATCCCGCTTTAACCTATTTTTTCCTGAAAGGGGCAGGAATGTGCCGTTCACAATTGAAAATCAGGTAAGGATCAAGGAAGGAACGGATATTGTGGAGTGGAACCGTTCATTTTTTATTAAAAAGAAACTCAGGAAGTTCAATGCCTTCATGTTCTTAGAAGATGGTGAGGTTATTGATTACTTTGGTGAGCCGGCCCTCTTGGTTTCATCACTGGATTTTAAAGCAGCACAGAATGGAGACCTGCTGATTTCTTCGAAAAGGCAATGGTTGAAGGCAGGGAAATTCAGGATCCCTCTCCCTCGGCTTTTATACGGGTCTGCTGCGATCAGAGAGTCTTTTGATGAAACACAATTAGAGTTCCAAATAGACGTGAGTGTGGTAAATCCTTTGTTTGGGCAATTATTTTATTATAGAGGATATTTTAAAGAAAGCAGTGACAATCATGGATAGAAATCTGGCAGCGGGTATGGTCACAGTTCTTGTTTTCCTTATATTCAGTCCAAAGGATTCTGTAATCCTTGTCGAAGGTCTTCTTCTTTTTGCTGTCGGAGTTCTCATTCCTCTCAGCTTCCCGCTTATTGATGGAACTGACCGGAGAGGGAAATTGGGAAGACTTCAATCTTTCATTCATAAAGTCTATTTTCTGGCACCCATTTTTGTCTTGCTGGCCATGATGCTGGATATAGCATCTTTATATATTGTTTGGTGTGTGTTTGCATTGGGGCTGGGAGCAGCGGCAGCAAAAAGGATCCTGGAACGTGGTGTAAATATTATAGAAGAAACAGCGATAGATACTGCTTATCTGTATCTATCTTTAGGAAGTATTTGGCTGCTCGCATATGGAATGCAAGTGGAAGTGATGGGCTTTTCGGGTATCATTGTCTTACTGACTGCGATTCACTTCCATTATTCTGCTTTTTCCATTCCTCTATTTGCTGGACTTCTTAAGCGGAAATCTGCAACCCGTCAAAAACTGCACAATTTGGTATTACTGATTACTATTGTTTCACCGATGACCATTGCTCTTGGGATCACCTATTGGAATGTGCTCGAATTTGCGGCTGTTTCAATTTATATGGCTTCTATTATTCTCTATGGGTATTTGATATTTACTTCTGAGTGGAGGACACTGGCTGGGAGAATCCTCATCTCTTTATCTGCTGGAATTCTGTTGGTCACCATCGTTTTTTCAATCATTTACTCGTTTGGTTCAGTATCAGGCAATAATACATTATCAATTACTGAAATGATCTTCCTGCACGGAATCGCCAATGCTTTAGGTGTATCGCTCTTGGGATTGATCGGCTGGAATATAGAAAATCCTCAGACGAAGTTTCGTCATTTTGGCAAGCCTTTCAGCAGCATCAGAGGAGGGAGAACGATCGGCATTGACTTCCTGCATAATAACGGACTGGAGAGTGAAACTGAATTTAAGGGACTGACAGATTGTATGAGCGATTACAGGTCTTCGCATTTTGATCCGGACAAATTATCTCCTGTTATCCAGGATTTTTATGTGAATACAAATGCCTTTGAGTTGAAGGCTGTGATTTCGTGGGAAAAGTGGTTTTACCCTTTGGCATTGGTGTATGAAAAGCTGAGTAAAAAGACTGGACAGATACACTTGGGGAAAGGTGGAAGAGAAGAAGCCATGGTTGGTGACATTATCGGTGTCGATAGTGAAGTGGATGGCAGGGAGAAGGTAAGGGCATGGCGGAGGATCAATGAAGCCGGAGAGCCTGTTTTTCTTGCACTGTATTCCCGTCATTGTTACAAGGGAGAAGCCTATATGAATATTGCTCTTCCTCTTCCTTTATCAACTATGACAGGAATCTTAAAACCTGAAAACAAGGGAAATGATTTGATTTTGACAAGCAGTTTAAGGAGAAGTAAACAAGGAGATGAGGGCATCTACCTGACGATTTGGAAGCTGACCTTGAAATTGCCCCTTGCCGAAAGGTTTCATTTAAAGGAAGAGAGCAATCATATTTTGACGGCCTATCATCAGATGTGGCTATTGGGTATGACTTTCCTGAAGATCACATATTCTATCAAGCAGGATGATAAAAAGAGGCAGGGGCAAAAGCTTTTCAGTAACTAAAAAAACCGAACTTTTTTTAGAAATGCTAACTCAGCATTCTGGAATAGTTCGGCTTTTTGAATTTAATTAGATCGAAAGTGAAATGAGCAATCCACTTTGAATGCTAATAAAATAGGTATGTCCCAGCATCTTTTAAGGGTTACAATTATTAACAGCAATAGTCATAGGGATGGAAGGGGGGTTCTGCCTTCCAATGCCAGTTTGGGTCAAGGTATGGGTCTCCCCAGTTCCATGCTCCCAGTGCTGCCGCACATGAATCTATGGCATGCGTGGTTTCTTTCACTTCTTCGGGCAATGCATTCAGGTCGGTCGATTGAAGAAAATGATATATCTCATTTAACGAGTCATTGTCTTTCTTGTATTGAAGAAGATGTGGAAGCAAGTCTTGAGTGACCCGTGATCCCATGACAGCTCCTGGATGAACTTCGACAATCTTAATGGGTTTCTGGGTGTCGATATATTCGATTGCCCTGGTTAAAGCAATTCCCCTTAAGGTCAGGTAAGCCATTCTGTTCATAGTGGGAGGCATGATGGAAGCGGGTTTCATTCCGAGTTTGGTGATGTAAGACCGCAAACTCTTGTCTGCCTGCCTGTCGCCTCCTCCATCCTGGTAGGATAACGGGGAATCGATACCAATGAATACTGAGTGGTTTTCTGCTTCCTTTTTAATCCTGCAGACAATGGCTTCATCAGTCGCACCTGTTATCAACTGACGGAATTTTAAAGCTCCGTTGACTTTTTCAAATATGGAAACTACCGTGTTTTGAGGATTGGATGGACCTGATAAATCAATCCCAACGACAATCATTTATTCACCTTCTTTCTCTATACATTGGACTTGAATTTATACCTTATTTAGGGCTCGGTAGTATTCATTACCCAAAGTTGTGATGATGTAAAGCCAATGTGGCAGAGAGCGACATATTTTATTAGCCCTTTTTTAAAATAAATTTGTATTATTTTAAAAGATTACAGATTATATCCTTATTGAACATAAAATTGCTTTGTGAGCATAATCTTCCTGTTGAAAGAAAGATTGCCTGGGTTCTGAAATTGATATTGCAGCTTTGAATCATATAAAAAACCGTCTTACATGAAGACGGCGAAATGGAGCAAGAAAGATGCAGGAATGACATTCAATTTTTTTAAATAATTCAGTGTAATGTAATTGAATTTTTCAGGCTGATCAATATTACAGACGTGGCCTGAGTCTTTAATGGTATGGAGATCCAGCTCCTGTTGTTTAGAAACGAGTTCCTTAACGGGAGTCAAGAACAAGTGATCTTCCTCACCCATTATGAATAGTGTCGGTATTCCCTTTGAATCCATTTGCAGGTTTTTCAGGTAGGGATTGATGGACCTGGTCAAACCGAACCAGCGGATGAATTCTTTCTGGCACATTTTCCGGGCTTGTTTTACAAACGTGTATCTGGATTCGATATGCGTCGAGCGCGGCATGATAATCCAGGCGAATAGTTTGTACAACCACATATATGGAAGAATGAATTTAAATGCATTGCCTACAGCAAGCAAAAATTTAGTTCGTAGGTTCAATTGAATGACAGCTCCAGCCAGGATCATCGATGAAAGGCGGTCGGAATGCTTTCGTGCAAGGGTCTGCACCACAATCGTCCCAAGGGATATCCCGATGAAATGGGATTTGCTGATGCCAAGATGATCCAGGACATCTATGACTTCATCTGCAACATGGACGAAGGAATCTCCCTTCCTCCATCTGGCTTTTGAACTTTTTCCATGTCCTCTTAAATCAATCAGCAGGATATTAAACTCTTTTTTGAAATCTTTTATTTGCTTAAACCATATACTGGAGCTTCCTCCAGCACCATGGACGAATGTCACCCATGGGGAAAAGTCGTCTTTGATATAGGTTTTGTAATGTAACATATGCATGCAACCTCGCAATCAATGATGAAAAACAGTTAAGGTTCTAATAGAAGAAGGCTTGAATCTAGCAGCCTCTCAACTTAACCGCCGCTCCCAGAAGTATACTGAAGCGACTCTATTATAACCTATATACATTAATATATCATCAATCGGCTAAGGGTAAACATCAAAAAAAGACCGTCCATATCCTTTAACGCATTAACGTAACAGGGGAAAGTCCCTCAGTGCGGTGAAGTGGTGAAGCAGTGAAGCGTTTATTCCTTGAAGTAATCTTTAAACTTTTTTGGGTCTTGTTGATCGGATTTATTGAAATACGGGTTATCTTCCTCAATGTTTTCCGGATCGAGGTTGGTTTTGATAACCATGCTTGGTTCTCCGGAAGCAGAGGCAATCACCCTGTCATCCAGGCTGTCAAAGTCAGGTGTCTGCGGCTTTTGATATTTGTCCAAGAAAGTTCACCTCCAACCACTAGGATGCTGATTCTTCCGGATATTATGTGGAAGCAGGCAGATATTTCAGGACTGAAACAAAAAAAGCTGACTTGGACTAGCCAAGTCAGTAAAAACGAGGGGGTCTAAAGTCTTCTACAAACCTTGTTTATAATGTACATTGTTTTTTTCAAAAAGCCAATTTCACTATTTTGCCCTGGCTGTACATACAAGGTGGTGAATGAGAAAAAAGCTGGTGAATTGAGAGGATTTCGTCCAAATCAATAACTCTAAGCATATTCATTTACCTATGCCAAACTATTAACATATTTCTTACCAAAAATGGTAATATGATATTGAGGGAAAGGAGGCTGCATCAATGCATGGAATCATTTTGTTTGATGGTGTGTGCAATCTCTGCAATAACATCGTCCAGTTCGTAATCAAAAGGGACAAGGCAGGCTATTTTCAGTTTGCATCACAGCAAAGCCCACAAGGAAAAGCTTTATTGGAAGAGTATCAGATTGATCCGGAAACAGATAGTTTCATTCTGATTGAGCAAGGGCGTGCATTTATGAAATCAACAGCTGCATTGAGGGTATCCAAAAATTTGGACGGGTTTTGGAAGGTTTTTTATTCCTGCCTGCTAATCCCCAAGCCTGCAAGGGATGTTATGTATGACTATATTGCCCGTAACCGATACAAGTGGTTCGGTAAGAAAGAAAGCTGCATGCTGCCTGGACCGGAAATGAAAAAACGATTCATTGAATGAAGATTTTCTGAATCTTTTTCTAATGTGTTTCGTAAGTAATGAATGAACAAGTCAAAAGGAGGAGATTTACATGGTTAAACGCACTGGAGAAATTGTAATGGGAATCATTGGTGTTGTATTGAGTGCTTTATTTGCAATTATGGGCTTCTTTCTAAATGCAAATAGCGAGGAAATCAGAAATTCAATACAGCAGGAATTCAGTAATGATCCTACTCTTACAGCAGAAGACACAAATTATATCCTGGATATGATGGATTCTATGGGCCCTTTCTTGATCGGCCTTGGTTTGCTCAGTTCCATCCTGGGATTGATTGCAGTTCTACTCATTAAAGGAAACAAGAAACCAATCATCTCAGGAATCTTATTCATCCTTGCAGCACTGATTGTCGGACTGGGCACAGTCGGCATCGGGTTCCTTCCAGGAATTCTCTTCTTGATTGCAGGAATCATGGCATTTGTAAGAAAATCAAAAGAACCAGTAACGATGGGATAAGAATCAGAAGGAAATCAAAGGGTTGTGACTCAAACGGTCACAGCTCTTTTTTTGTTACAAAACCATAAATACTTCATGCTTCATAGAAAGAGCCCTTTTATTTTTAAAAATGAGATAGATGTCCATTCCATTCCTCTCCCCGGACATATCTTAATAGTAAACCAATCATTCTATCAAGGTTGTCCCTGAAGAATGATTGAGCAAAAGGAGGGGAATGGTTTGTCTGAGGAAAGAAGACGTGTCATTAATGCAGATAAAGTGTTGATTCGTGCAAATGAAGTCATCATAATGAATGAAAATGATGGGAAAAGGCACCGCCATGATCATAATAATGACGTAGCAGGTGCCGAAGATAGAAGGAGAAAGCACAAGAGGGATAATGTCGGCGGTGCAGAAAATCGAAGAGATGATAAGCACCGGGGCTGGTCCTGGTTTTAATCTGAATGACGGTCCTGATGGAAATCAGGGCCGTTTTAGTTTGAAGCAGGATTATTCGGGATAAAAAATACATAGATGGTTTCAAGGAGGTCTTCATATGTTGGATTCGGTTGATTTAACCAAAAAAATCGATAATAAAGAATATAAACAAAGGCTTAAGAAAATGCAGCTTCAGCTCCTGGGATTGCAAAGGGCACTGCTTGATGAAAAAATCGGCTGCATTTTGGTATTTGAAGGATGGGATGCTGCCGGAAAGGGAGGAGCGATTAAAAGGACAACACAGAACATGGATCCGAGAGGGTATGAAGTGCATGCAACAGCAGCCCCTACGATCGAACAAAAACAATATCATTACCTCCAGCGATTCTGGAATCGAATGCCGAAGTACGGGAAGATCGGTATTTTCGACCGTTCCTGGTATGGCAGGGTCCTGGTGGAAAGGGTGGAAGGATTTACAGAAGAATCTGCATGGCGAAGGGCCTACGGAGAAATCAATCATTTTGAAGAAATCCTTTCAAATGAAGATTATATCGTTCTCAAGTTTTGGTTTCATATTTCAAAAGAGGAACAGTTGGAAAGGTTCCGCGACAGGCAGAATGATCCGATGAAATCCTGGAAACTGACGGAAGAAGACTGGCGAAACAGGGAGAAATGGGATCAGTATAAGGAAGCAGTGGAGGACATGATTTTTAATACAAGCAAAGAAAATGCACCATGGCATATCATTGAAGGTGAAGATAAAAAATTCGCAAGGGTGAAAACCATGGAGATAATCATTCAAACCCTTACGAGAAAGCTTGAAGATCATAATGTGGATTTATCTCGTTATATTAAACGAAAAGGCTAGACTCAGTGGATTTTCCGGATAGGCGGAAAATCCTTTTTTAGCAGCTTGTTTTATAATGGCTGTTATCTCACTTATTTCTTCTTTCGGAAAAAATCAAGGTGCTCGACCTTACAAAATAATGTGGTCATAGACAGAAAAATGCCTGCCCATTAAAGCAGTTCAGGGCAGGCGTAAGACAGAACCAGGGAGAAACAGCTGCAGGCAGAAACTACAGAAATTCTTTCCTGTTCTGATCCGGTAATGGCCGGTGGTGCATTCTTAACAAAGCTACTTCTCAGCTGCGAGCTGCTGCTGCACCAGCTTGCTGTATAGCTCATTCGTCTGCAGAAGTTCCTGGTGTGTGCCGCTTCCGGAAATAGTTCCGCTTTCTATGACAAAAATTGTATCTGCTTCTACCACCGTTGATAGCCGATGCGCTATAATAAGGGTAGTTCTTCCCTTCATCAGATTTTTCAAGGCAATCTGGACAAGCAGTTCAGACTCGCTGTCAAGGTTTGATGTAGCTTCATCCAGCAAAAGTATCTTTGGATCACGCAGCAATGCCCTGGCAATCGCGATTCGCTGCCGCTGCCCGCCTGACAGCTTCACTCCCCGTTCACCCACCTGAGTTTGAAACCCATCAGTCAGATTCATTATGAACTCATAAGCATTCGCTTGTCTTGCCGCATCAAACACTTCTTCATCTTTTACTTCCCTTTGCAATCCATAGCAGATGTTTTCAAAGATCGTCCCTGACATGATCGGACTTTCCTGGGAGACATATCCGATTGCCCCCCTCCATTCCTGTAAGGGAATGTTCTTTATCGATGTATTTCCCAATTTGATATCACCGCTGGACAAAGGGTAAAACCGCTCGATTAATGAAAAGATCGTGGTTTTCCCGCCGCCGCTCGGACCTACAAATGCACCGGTCCGGCCTTTTGATATTTCAAAAGATAACGAGTCAAGAATCTGTCTGTTATCGGTATAGCCGAAAGACACATCTTCAAAAATCAGCTTTTCTTCCGAGAAGAATTTTTTCAAACCATCTTCGCTTTCTTCAGCATCCTCGTCCAACAGCTCCTGTATCCGTTCAGTTGCACCTGACGCTTTTTGAAAAGCTGTAAAAAAAGTGGCCATTTGGGTGAAGGGAACTATGATTTGGAACATGTAGATGATGATGGCGACCAGGGAACCGGCCGAGAGGGCACCAGCTGATACCCTCGCACCGCCGTATCCAATGATCACTACCAGGACCACCATCATAATGGTCGTCATAAAGGGGGATACGACTGCCTGGATCTTTGCTTCCTTCAAACCGAATTGAAACAGGTTTTGTATGCCTTTCCTGCCGCTTTCCCTTTCAACCGGCTGGCCGTTATAAGACTTTACAAGCCTTATTTCTGAAAGCACCCTGCCCAGATTTCCGCTGAAATCAGCCATCTCATCCTGTGTCTGCCTGGAAATGGCATGCATCTTCCTGCCAAGCGGCATGAGAATGATGAGTGAAACGGGAACCGCGACAAACATAATGACGGTCATGCTCCAGTCGATTGTTAAAAGGATGATGATCGATCCGAGGATGGTTACGATGCCGGAAACAAACGTGACAAGGTGATTGGTAATCAATGTTTTGACTGTATTTGTGTCCTGGGTGATCCTGCTCATTGTCTCACCCGACTGATGGGAATCGAAGAACGGGACGGGCAGTTCGAGTACATGGTTCCATAAAGCTTTCCTGATTTTCGCAACGAATGTTTCTCCTATATAAGTCATGAGATAATAGGAGAATCCTCCAGTTACTGCCTGCACGATAAAGGCAGCAAGGAGAAGAAAAATCAAGCTCATTTCAATGCCTGCGCCTGAGATTTGATCCACCAATGACTTGGTGAAAAGAGGCACGATAAGTGAAGCCGCCGTCTCGAACAAACTTAATACCAATGCCGAAATGAAAATCCATTTAGACGGCCGGCCGATCTTCATTAAGCGAATGAATCGATTCCAACTTGAAGGTGTGGGTCCTGTGGACATATAAATTCCTCATTTCTAAACTGTACATGTTCTATTTATGCCTAAAGTCCTGCGAAGTGTTTCCTTTTTAACTGTACCAGATTTTCAAATCGATTTCCCGCTTGGGAATTGCCGCATCTCAAAGTTGGCGGGAATTATGCTACAATGAAGAATATTTGCCATATAAGTGACGGGTATTAAAAAATTTTTATAAAAAAGGAGCCGGAAATGAAAGTAATAATCGCTGAAAAGCCTGATCAGGGAGCTGCACTTGCGAAGCCTTTTCCCCATAAGAAGGGACAGGGGTTTATTGAAGTGCTGCCGAATCAGCTGTTTCCTCAAGGTGCCTATATTACGTGGGCCATCGGACATCTCCTGCAGCTGCAGCCTCCTGAAAAATATAATAGTCAATGGAAAAAGTGGAGCATAGATACTTTGCCGATGATTCCGGAAAAATTCAAATATGAAGTAACCCGCTCAAAATTCAAGCAGTTCAATGCAGTCAAGGCGCTGTTGAAAAAACCGAATGTCACAGAAATCATTCATGCTGGTGATGCTGGCCGTGAAGGAGAACTGATAGTACGTAATATCGTAAACATGGCGGGAATCAAAAAGCCGATGAAGAGACTTTGGATATCTTCCCTCACACCGAAGGCCATTACAGAGGGGTTCAGCAAGCTATTGGACGAAAGTGATACCAGAAGCGTGTTTTTTGAAGCGTATTCAAGGGCATGTGCGGACTGGATCATCGGAATGAATGCTTCGAGGATATACAGTATCCTTTTAAAACAAAAAGGCATGTCGGATGTTTTTTCTGCAGGGCGTGTCCAAACACCGACTTTGGCACTGATTGTCAAGAGAGAGAAAGAGATTGAGAGCTTTGTCAGCGAGCCGTTCTGGGAGGTAACTGCCGATTTTGATATCGAGGGAAAGGTCTACCAGGGAAAATGGGAAAAGGATAAACAATCAAGGCTGCAAGATAAAGAAACGGCAGTTAAAATTTCTGAGTTTTGTAAAGGGAAACCAGCAGAGGTGAAGGATATCTTTACTGAAAGAAAAGAATATCAGCCGCCGTTGCTGTTCAATCTTTCTTCACTTCAGGCGACAGCCAACAAGCTTTATAAATTTTCACCTCAAAAGACGCTGGATACTCTGCAAAAGCTTTACCAAAAAGGGATTGTCTCTTATCCCCGGTCAGATTCAAACTATGTCACTAAAGGAGAAGCAGAAACGTTTCCGGAAATCATGGCCAAATTAATCAGTCTTTCTTCCTATCAAGACCTTTTTCCACAGCCTGTAAAGTCGTTGATGAACAATAAGAGGTATGTGAATGAACAGAAGGTAACCGATCACTATGCCATCATTCCGACCGAACAAGTCAAAGATCCTGAGAAACTCCAGGCAGATGAACAGAAAATTTATGACCTGGTGGTCCGCAGGCTTATTGCAGCTCATTATGATAAGTCGATTTTCGATTATACCACTCTGGTCACACTGGTGGATGGCCGTGCAGAATTTGTTTCCAAAGGTAAAGTGCAAATCCAGGAAGGATGGAGAAAAGTCATTTTCCAAAACGAATCAGAGGATGAACAGCTTCTCCCGCACGTCCTGGCAGGAGAGACAGGAAAGGTGAAGAGCGTCAAAGTGAAAGAGGGAAAGACACAGCCCCCTAAAAGATATACAGAGGGTCAGCTTATCACTTTGATGAAAACGGCAGGCAGGCATTTAGACAATGAAGAACTGGAAAAAGTCCTCTCGAGCACCGAAGGATTGGGTACAGAGGCAACAAGGGCGAGTATCATAGCCGGGTTGAAAGACAGAAAGTATATTGATGTAAAACGAAATGCGGTTTTTGCTACCGACAAGGGCAAAGTATTAATAGAAGCAATCGGTGAAAAAATTCTTGCATCACCAGAAATGACAGCCAAATGGGAACAGAGGCTGCGTGAAATCGGACAAGGAAAAGCTTCGGCTCCCCAGTTTATGGAGCAGGTGAAAAAGCTGAGTGGAAAGATCATTGAAGATGCTGTCGAAGCTTCGGGTGAATGGACCTTCGATGGAATCGATACGGAGACCATCCAGAGGACAAGCTCACGCTCATCACTCGGCAAATCGGTCGGAGCATGTCCATTCTGCAAAGCAAAGGTGATTGATAAAGGGGAATTCTATGGATGCAGTGCTTATAAAAAAACAAAATGCAGTTTTACTCTTTCCAAGATGATCATGAAGAAGAAGATATCCCAAACGAATGCGAAAAAGTTGATCAGTGAAGGAAGGACGGATGTTATTAAGGGGTTCAAAAAAGGAGAACGCACTTTTGATGCAGCCCTTAAATGGAACAGCGAGGCAAAAAAACTGGAGTTCGAATTTCAAAATTGACATGATCTCATTTAATAGATTGAGAGACGGAAATATTAGTGGAGCAAGGTATGAGCCCCCGGATTCCTTGAGAAAGCATAGATCAATTGCAGATGGACTGAAAAAATTATTCTTAAATACGGTTTTAACCTCGAGATAAAGGGTAACTTTAGATTAACAACACATCTTAACTATTCATAGAGGAGTGAACTGTAATGGATATCGGTCTATATAAAATTGAAAATATGTCTGATGAAATTATTACACTATCATTATACGAATGTGATCAAATGGAAGAGCAGAATGAAATTCAGCATCTGCCGAGGGCTCTTTTTCCTTTCCATGTATCGAATGATATCATGATTGAAGTTTCTGAACGTGCAGGACAATTGGAATTCACACCTATCAGCACGGATAATGTTCAGGCACGCATTCAGGCTGAAGAACTTTTGAAAGACTTCATTGGAACAGCGGAAGTCTAATATATGAGTAGACGAAACACCTTCTTAAAGAGAATGCAGAGGAAGGTGTTTTTATTTTGTGCATATACTTTAGCGCTTTAAAGCAGCCGGGGACAGTCCCCGGCTGCTTTAAAGCGCTAAAGTCCTCCTTTTGATTAACTTTGAACGGAAACTGTGTTAATGTGTTGTCATGATGAATTTCATATAATCATAAGAAATACATATGGATGAATTGGAGTGTAGCAGAATGACCAGTCGTATTGAAAAGCTTCAATCATGGTTGGACGACCAGAATATTGAAGCGGTTTTTATCAACTCGAAAGAAAATGTTTTCTATTTATCAAGCTTCCTGACAGATCCGCACGAACGTCTGATGGGACTTTTCTTATTTAATGGTGCAGATCCGTTATTTGTACTTCCGGCTATGGAAGAAGGGCAGCTGAAAAGTGCAGGGTGGACCCATGAAATCATTGGTTACTCGGACCATGAAAACCCATGGGATTTAATCAGAGAAGCAGTCAAGAAGAGAAATACAGCAGGTGCAGGGAAAGTTGCACTGGAAAAAGAGGTTCTTTCCTATTCACGCAGTGAAGAATTCTTATCCCTTTTCACTGACACGGAAGTGATCGATGCTGAAGAAAAGCTGAATGAGCTCCGAGTAGTCAAGGATGATCAGGAAATCGAAATTCTCCGGCGAGCGGCAGAAATGGCAGACTTTGGAGTACAGACAGGTGTTGATGCCCTGACAGAAGGCGTCACAGAAATGGAAGTGTTAGCGAAAATCGAATATGAATTGAAGAAAAAGGGGATCAGGGAGATGTCCTTTTCCACTATGGTCCTATTCGGTGAAAAATCCGGTGAACCACATGGCAATCCTGGAAACAGAAAACTCCAGCCGGGGGATTTCGTCCTTTTCGACCTTGGTGTGGTCCTAGATGGTTATTGCTCGGACATCACGAGGATGGTTGCCTTTAAATCAGTTTCAGATCAACAGAAAGAAATTTATGAAACAGTGTTGAAAGCAGAAAAAGCTTCACTTGAAGCAAGCAGGCCAGGCAGCAGGATCGGTGACCTTGACAGCACTGCGAGAAAAATCATAACCGATGCGGGATATGGAGACTTTTTCCCTCACCGAATCGGCCATGGGATGGGAATAAATGTACATGAATTCCCTTCAATGAGCCATCTGAACGACGGGATTTTGAAAGCAGGAATGGTTTATACCATTGAGCCGGGAATTTATTTACCTGATGTCGGCGGTGTCCGGATAGAAGATGATGTACTCGTTACAGAGGAAGGTTATGAAACCCTGACAAAATTTCCAAAGGAACTGCAAATTATCGAATAAGTTCAAACCTCCAGTCCGCAAATGCCGGCACTGGAGGTTTTTTCGTAAGAAGCGGTTCTGTCACTCTATTCTCAACTCGAAGTTAGTTTAAACAGGTACGCCTCAGGATAAATAGAGGTTAACAGGAAAAAGGAGGAATGGATAGCAGTGAAGAAAATTTTAATGGTCTTGACAAATACTGATCAAATGGATAAAGAACATGATACAGGATTATGGCTGTCCGAATTCGCAGAGCCATACGTTGAATTCACAGGGAGGGGTTACGGTGTAAGTGTTGCCAGTATAAAAGGCGGCAGAGTGCCTGTGGACCCTCGAAGTACAACGGAAGGAGAGATGCCTCCTGATGAATGGGAAGGGGCTATCCGTGAACTTGAAAGCACGCTCGTTCTTTCACAAGTCAATGTAAACGACTATAATGCCATCTTTCTCCCAGGAGGACACGGCACGATGTTTGACTTGCCAGGAAACGCTGCTTTACAGTCTGCACTGGCTCATTTTGCTGAAAATGACAAGCTTATCGGCGCTGTCTGCCACGGGCCGGCAGGGTTTGTTGATGTGAAGCTGTCGTCAGGCAAGTACCTTGTCGATGGGAAAAGGATCACTGGTTTCACCAACGAAGAAGAACAGCAGATGGAATTGGACTCCGTAGTTCCGTTCCTGCTCGAATCAAAACTGAGGGAAAATGGGGCTGATTTCCAAAAAGGAAGCCCGTTTTCGGATTACACAGTAACAGATACAGGTTTCGTAACAGGCCAGAATCCACAATCCAGCCTGAGCACTGCAAAGGCATTCGTGGAACAGCTTGGATGATTCACTGACCGAAAGCCGGTTTAAATGGCCGGCTTTCGGTTATTTAATTGTCTTTATTGCAATTTGTCATGATGACCTGATTCATTAGAGTTTCATCGGTACTTAAAGGTTGAACAATAGTATCATATAGAAAATTATCCAGGTTTGGGGTGTTGCAAGAAGCAGCAATTAATAGGGACCTTCTAAGGTAAAGAGAGAGCTTTAGGAAGCTTGAAAATGACTTTTTTCATATAGGAAGAGGTTGATTTCTTATGTTGAACCATCTCATTCAATTGAATGGCGAAACTTTTAAAGCGGTTAATCAGCTGCGAGATGTAAAAAATCCTGAATAAAGCCATAATAAGAATCACAGTAGGAAAGGGGTGTAATTTCTGGAAAGTTTAATTGTGAATTTAAAAAATCGGATATGGCTTGTTCCATCAATACTAAGTTTGGCCTCATTGATTCTGGCTGTTGCCACCATTATGATTGATTATCACTTTGCTGATTCGATCAAGGAGTTTCTTCCAGGATTAATGAAGACCAAAATCGGTCTGGCACAAACTGTTTTGAGCACAATTGCGTGATCGCTCCTGACTATGACAACTTTTACATTTTCGACGGTCATGGTGGTTTTGACGACATATTCTTCACAATTTTCACCAAGGGCGCTTAAGCACTTCGTTAATGATAAAACAACGGTTCGTGCACTAGGGATTTTCATGGGGGGCTTTATTTATTCAATCACGGCATTGTTGTTCATGTGGGAATCACTTCGACAAGAGTATGTTATTTCTGCATTTTTTGGTGTAGCATATGCGATTTTGTGTCTTGCTGTCTTTGCATACTTCATCCATCATGTCGCTGCCTCCATTCAAGTAAGCAGTTTAATCGGTAAACTTGAAAGTGATACAAAGAAAGTCTTGGATTTCTATAAGGAGCTGCAGCAGAATAATGCAGTACAGGTTGAAAAAAAGGATCCAGGCACTTATCAATATAGAAAAGAAATCAGCAGTAAGCAGAGCGGCTTCCTGCAATTCGTGGATTTCAACGGATTATTGGAATATACAGCACAGCACGATCTTTATATTGAATTAAACCTCAGGGTAGGAAAGTTCATCAGGGAGGGGCAGACACTCTTCACTATACATAGCTTAGAGGAATGTGAAGAAAGTTTAACAGAATATTTGTCACTGGGAAGCGAACGGATGGCAAATTTTGATTTAGAGTTTTCTATACGGAGAATTTCTGAAATAGCAGTAAGGGCTGTTTCCCCATCCATCAATGATCCGAATACTGCAAGGGACTGCATCCATTATTTAGGGGTGCTGCTGGGAGAAACAGCCGCTTTGAATGACGGCCATCTGATAATGACGGATCAAAAAGGGAATCCCCGGGTTACAATCCCATTCTTTGCCTTTGAAAGGATGCTTTACAAATCTTTTTATCAAATTGTACATTATGCCCAACAGGATATGTCTGTCATCCTGGCACTGCTGGATGCAATGATTATCATTCAAAAGGAAATGCCGGAAAACAGAAAGAAAATAGTCTATAGTTTTCATAAGTATATCCTTCAAAATATTGACCGAGAAAACCTCCAAGAGTGGGATCTAAGATTCCTGAATGAGAAAGTGGAATGCCTTCAAGCTGTAAAGCACTAATATCATTGAGGGAAAAGGCAATTTCCTTCTCATTGAAATATAAATCTGTATAATATAATAAGACACTATTTAAAAAAAGGAAGATTTTATGATTATTCAAAACGATCAGGAATTACAAGCAATGAAAACCATTGGAAGCATTGTTGCATCTATCAGGGATGAGATGAAAGATGCGGCCAAACCCGGTATGACCACTAAAGAGCTGGATGAACTGGGTGCAAAATTATTTGACAAGTTCGGAGCAGTTTCAGCTCCTAAACAAGAGTATGATTTCCCGGGCTTCACCTGCATCAGCGTTAATGAAGAGGTAGCCCATGGCATACCTGGGGACAGGGTCATTCAGGAAGGAGATCTGGTCAATATTGATGTATCCGGTTCAAAGGATGGTTTTTATGCCGATACAGGCATCTCTTTTGTAGTGGGAAAAGAGAATGAAAAACTTCAGGATCTTTGTGAAGCGGTCAAGAAATCATTTGATGCAGGACTGAGAAAAATCAAAGCAGGATCAAAATTAAACGGAATCGGGAAGGCTGTGCACAATGAGGCACGAAAAAACGGGTATACAGTCATAAAGAACCTGACTGGCCATGGTGTAGGGAAATCCCTTCACGAAGACCCGGCCCATATCATGAATTATTTTGATCCATGGGATAATGGCTTGCTGGCAGATGGAATGGTCATCGCTTTTGAACCATTCGTTTCCACCAATGCGGAAGAGATTGTCCAAGAATCCGATGGGTGGACATTTGTCACTGAAGATAAAAGTTATGTTGCCCAGATTGAACATACGATTGTCGTGACAAAAGGCGAACCGATTATCCTTACACTTTAAAGCAGTTAAAAATGAGCCACCTGTGAGTCTTCTTCACGGGAGGCTCTTTTTATGTTGATATTTGTAGAAATTTCTCATGTTACTATTGAAAGAAAAGGGGAAAACAAGTAATATTAGAGATAGCAAAACATTTATTTACCTTCTATTATCCCCATATCAAATATCATCGTTTATACCACTATATCATTCTTCCAACCATTTCATCCTAAGGAACAATATCCCATTACAACGTTGAAATACAACTGTATTCCCCCTTTTATACTCTCGTAATAGCATTGTAGTACTCCTATGTTAGCATGAAGATTGTGAGTAAAGATATCGTACCACTTACTAACAAAGGAGAGGATTACTAGAATGAAGAAAACAGTTATCACTCTTGCAACGGCAGCAAGTTTAACTCTAACAATGGGCGTGAGTGCCTCTGCAGAAAACGTAGAAGTAAAGAAGGGCGATACACTTTGGGGATTATCCAAGGAATATGGAACGACAGTTGAAGATCTCCTTAGATGGAATAACTTAAACTCTGATTTAATTTTCCCTAACCAGCAACTAAGAGTATCCTCTACTGAAAATTATACAGTAGAGTCAGGAGATACTTTATGGGGAATTGCAAAATACTATGGTGTTTCAGTGAATGAACTTAAGAATACGAATTCATTGACTTCAGATATAATTTATCCAGGGCAAAATCTTACCGTTGACTTGGACAACCGTGGACTGGCAGTCAAAGTAAATCAACAGGAGAAGACACAACAAGCTCCAGCTGCACAAGAACCGCAAGAAACACAGCAGCCACAAGCAGCAGAGGAGCCGGCAGCCCAGCCTGCCGAGACTCCGGTTAATACGCAGCCTACACAAGAAGCTGCAAATGCAGTTACAGTCAAAGCCACTGCTTACACGGCAAATTGCGAGGGTTGTTCAGGCGTAACGAAAACAGGCGTCGATCTTAATGCAAACCCTGATGCCAAAGTCATTGCCGTTGATCCTAGTGTCATACCGCTTGGGACAGAAGTATATGTGGAAGGTTACGGATATGCCACTGCCCAGGACACTGGCGGTGCGATCAAAGGGAAAAAGATTGATGTATTCATCCCAGATAGACAAGACGCTGTTGATTGGGGAGTACGTTCTGTAAAAGTTACAATTCTAGATTAATAGTTTTAATGAAGCAGGGGTTTCGGCCCTTGCTTCTTTATTTTTGGCATTTTTCCTTCATTTTCTTTTCAGTTGGAAACTTCATAACTTATACTCTTCCTCAATGATTCATCGAGTATCTTTAAGATTGTATTTTCATTTTTAATATTTTGGCTGATAAAATTGTACATCCATATATATATCACTATACTTTTTTACTTATCCAACCTATGCAGGGTTTTTCTCTCTCTCCTCAAGAGAGGCGTCTGCTTTTAAACATTTTTTCTTAAAAATGATTTTAATAACATAAAAAAAGACAAAGGGGGACTTCACCCTTGTCTTCAAATCATCGTCCTATGCAAATATCTCTTCCAATACCTTTTCCTCTTTAGTATTGAGCAGGTTTTTTTGTACTATATCATCTATTCTCTTACTCATATTCTCGCTAAGAAGCTGCCCTGTGCCTTTATCGCCAACCAAAATGATCTTATTCCAGTGCCGGCTTGCCGCCTCCTGGTCAAGCTTACTGCCCAGGCTTTTGTACCAGCGCTTTTGATTAGCCTCCAGTCTTTCCCTGAAATGGTCGTCCTGATTGGCACTGCCTCCATTGCTGCCGATATTGATATCAGCAGGCTGAGGACCTGCATGCCTTCGCCACTCCTCGGTATCCAGGTCAAAATGGAACAATTCGGTATCCTCTACTTGGCCAAAGTGAGATTGTATGACTTTTACCTGATTCTGCTGCAGCAAAATCAAACCGGTGAGGGGATGACTGGCATCAAGCTCTTTCAGTTGATCGAGTACGGCAAATTCTTCCCAATAGAAGTTTGTTTTGACAGGAACCTGCAATTCGAAAGTTTCCCAGATGCCGCTGTCTTCCGAAGCGAAAACCACCATGCTTCTTGGAAGGTCCCTTTCTTGGCTCAGGACGTAGGTTTCCACCCTGTCCCGGATACTGGCCAGTCTCTTCCGTTCTTCTTCATTGCTTAAATCAAGGTATTCCTCAAAACTGTTTAAACCGTTCTTTAAGGCGATCTTCCACTTACCGCCTTGCTGATCGGGGTCTCTTCGGTCAGTATTGAGATACATGGTAAGGAGTTTGTCAGGTTTCTGTAAATGAAGGTTTTCCAGCTTTTTCAAAGTTTTGGCTAATCCCATTTGTATGCCCTCCTTGTGAATTCTTATTATGTATTTATCTGAAAACAATAGGATGTAAACATTAAATGGAAAAATAGCCCGATGGAAACGATGGAAGAAATAATGGAATCACACAAGGAATTGGAGGACGTGAGAAGATATTCCTGAAAATTTACATGATGTAATGAAATGTAATGATTTCATCATTCTTTTGTCACCACTGTGAGATGAGCCTATGTTACTATTTCCTCTGTTGGTTTAACAGCCGAAAAGGAGGATTCACCATGAAAAGAACACCAATGCTTGCCATGATTACGTTAATTTTATTGGGAATGCACTCATTATCTGTACAAGCAGAAGAAAATATAAATAAGATAGAAGCAAATGTGGATGATTACCACAATCTTGCAGAAGGGGACATGCTTTGGGAACTTGCATCCAAACAGGATGAAGCAGTCCTCACTGTAGAAACAAGGAAGGAACTCATTCATAAGGGAAAAGAGGTACTTGTTCCAAAACAGGTGGAAGCGAAAGAGACTGAGGTTCAGGGGGAAGACAATGTCACCAAGGAAATCGAAGTCAAAGCCACTGCATATACAGCTTATTGTGAGGGATGCATCGGGATTACCAAGACAGGTGTGGACCTCAGGGCCAACCCTGATGAAAAAGTTATTGCCGTAGACCCTGAGGTTATACCGCTTGGATCCAAGGTTTATGTAGAAGGATTCGGATATGCGACAGCAGAAGATACAGGAAGTGCCATCAAAGGGAATCGTATTGACATTTTTATCCCATCACGCGAAGAAGCGCTGGAATATGGTGCAAGGAATATTACCGTTGAAATTATAGAATAAGTATAATACTTTAACACACTAAAGCGCTAAGAGGGACAGTCCCTTTTAGCGCTTTAGTGTGTTAACGGCCAGGTTTGGTGCCTGGGTTTTTCACTGATTGCATTTCTTTTCTGTCGCTCATTTGTCTTTCAGCCAGTTCTTTAGCAGTTTCGTGTTGGTTATTTGGGTTTTGTTTCTGCAAAGGGTTGTCCTCCTTATGATCAACTTCCATTCTTGTTTAGCTTTTGCAGCAGTTAAGGGCTTCATTCATGCTTTTATTTGTTGGTATCTTTTTGTGTATCAAGGAGAAAATAAACCAAGCATTTACGATATGAAAACCGGGTATATACTTAAAACACCATAGAAGAGGCATAACGGTTGATTATGTCTACTTCTTCTGTTAGGGTTAAAAATGTTGTTTTATTCGGCGGAGGTCTATCATTTAAGCAAAATTTGCAAGAACAACCTTTGAAAAAACATTACATATGAAAGGAAAATGATGATGAAAAAAATATCAGGTGTTTTTTGGATCACGGTGGCAATCGTGTTGGCAGCACTGATTTTTGGGGTCACTGCTCCTGAAAGCTTTGAACAAATGACAGCCAGAGTTCAATCGTTTATCACTACACGATTCGGCTGGTACTACTTAATTCTTGTTACTGCGATTGTAATCTTTTGTATCTTTCTTATTATCAGCCCGATCGGGACCATCCGGCTCGGGAAACCTGATGAAAAACCCGAATACACTACTTCTACTTGGTTCGCGATGCTTTTCAGTGCGGGAATGGGTATCGGGTTAGTATTCTGGGGAGCGGCAGAACCGCTGTCCCACTTTATGGCACCTCCAATGGCAGAAGGAGGTTCTAATGAAGCAATCAAAGAAGGGATGCGTTATGCTTTCTTCCACTGGGGGATTCATGCATGGGCGATTTATGCACTTGTAGCGCTGTCTCTTGCTTATTTTCAATTCAGGAAAGGGGAGCCGGGACTTGTATCGGCTACTCTGAAACCTTTATTCGGTGACCGGGTTAATGGTCCGCTTGGTACGATCATTGATGTCCTTGCTGTCTTCGCAACGGTTGTAGGTGTAGCAACAACACTCGGTTTCGGGGCTGCTCAAATTAACGGGGGATTGTCTTATCTGTTTGGCATTCCTAATAACTTCACGGTTCAATTCATCATTATTGCAGTAGTTACCGTACTATTTATGATTTCTGCTTGGTCCGGACTAAGTAAAGGAATTAAATATCTGAGTAACACCAATATGGTCCTGGCTGTTGCTCTGGTACTCCTTATGTTCATTGTCGGTCCGACACTGCTGATTCTGAATTTATTTACAGATACTCTTGGGGCATATGTTCAGAATTTGGTGCGTATGTCGTTCCGAATTGCTCCTCTTAATGCTGATCATCAGGAATGGATCAACGGCTGGACGATTTTCTATTGGGCATGGTGGATTTCCTGGTCTCCATTCGTCGGGATCTTCATTGCTCGTGTATCACGCGGAAGGACCATCCGTGAATTCCTATTCGGTGTGCTGCTGCTTCCAGCGCTTGTCAGCATGATCTGGTTTGCGATCTTTGGTACATCAGCAATCGATATCCAGCAGTCAGGTGCAGTGGATCTTTCCAGTTATGCAACAGAGGAAGTGCTGTTTGCGGTATTTAATGAAATCCCGTTATCAGCTGTCCTTTCCATTGTGGCGGTCATTTTGATCAGTACGTTCTTCATTACTTCTGCTGACTCTGCAACGTTTGTTCTGGGAATGCAGACCACTTATGGATCATTGACGCCTCCAAATACGGTAAAATTGACTTGGGGCATTGCCCAGTCAACAGTTGCATTGATCCTGATGTACAGCGGAGGGCTGCAAGCCTTGCAGAATGCATTGATTATAGCCGCCTTCCCATTTTCGATGATCATGATTTTGATGATGGTTTCGCTGTACAAGGCACTCACGAAAGAAAAGAAAGAGTTAGGTTTGTACCTTAAACCAAAACCCCGAAATAAAGTACGATAAATGAAATTGCAGGCAGCCTTTAACATAATGGGCTGCCTGCTTCTTTGTTCTGCTTCCGATCTCTGGGCTCAGGATGCTTATGGGGGACCGATGGTTGCCGCAACTACTGTATGGAAAATATTCCCTGAAAAGCTGTAAAAATATTCTCACCACGGGTGAGGTGGGTCCCTTTCCTTAATAAATGCATAATAAATGCATCCAAATCCTTACATATATAATGAGATATTTAACATATTGTTTCGGTGAAAATCCCCATTGTTTGCATAGCAACAGAAGTGTTTGGTCCAACTATCCTCCCGTCCACTCAATACATTCGCCTCCTATACCGCAAAAACCTGAAGTTTTTTGGCTTTTCAGGGCTTTTATTTCAGTCACAATTGCTTGGTAAGCATACAGTGTAGTAACCATGGTACGAGGAGGTGTTCATGTATGTACGGATACGGCGGATATGGCTATGGCGGCGGCGGTGGCTATGGCAGCGGCGGTGGCTATGGCAGCACATTTGTGTTGATTGTAGTTCTTTTCATTCTTTTGATTATCGTTGGTGCAGCTTATGTGAACTAATGATGGAAGGCAGCTTCAGTGGAAGATCCCCGCTGAAGCTGTTTTTTTCGGTATTCAAAAATTTCTTTCCAGAGTAAACATTTGCTGCCTTCCACTGATCAGCCCAGATCTTAAAGGCAGGTGTTTTAGTCAGCAAAATAGTACATAAGACAAGCAATGCAAGAAGAATATTAGTTGCGTATTCTTTAAAGGTTTTTTAAAATAAGGAAGATATTAAAAAAAGGTTGATGACATTACAATGGCAAAAAAACGGCCGAAACGGAGAGAGAAAAAGGGTTCGCCCCTGAAAATCCTGCTAATCCCCATAACAATCCTTTTTGCTTATTTTGTTGTATACGGTGGATTCTTGACATACCAGGAATTATCAGAGGAAGCAAAAGATGAAATCCCGGCAGAATATATTCCGATTTATAAAGATGCTGCGCGTGAATACGGAGTACCCTGGAACCTGCTGGCCGCACACCATAGGGTTGAGACAAAATTCTCTACAATGAAAACAATGGTCTCTCCCGTCGGGGCAGAAGGACATCTCCAGTTTATGCCCTGTACTTTTGTCGGCTGGTCACATCCTACATGTGACGGGCTCGGAAAAGGAGAAATTCCGCAGAAAGAACTGACCGATCCGGAAGTGATCGCGAAATATGGAGGATATGGTGTTGACGCCGATGGAGACGGGAAAGCTGATCCATGGGATATTGAAGATGCTGTTTATAGTGCAGCCAACTATCTGGCAAGTAACGGAGCGGCGGATGGAGATATAGAGAGGGCGGTTTTCGCATATAACCACAGTGAGAAGTATGTAGAGGATGTGTTGTTCTTTGCAGAAAGATATAAACAGGATAGCAATAAAAAACAGACTGCTGAATGAGTAGGTACACAGCAGCCTGTTTTTTCTTTATCCTTGGTTAACGGTTTTTTCGCATACTCTTCATAATCAAGCTTAAAATAAAGACGAGAATAATCGCACCGATCAGTGCCGGGATGATTGCCATTCCAGCGATGTCAGGACCGAAGTCCCCGAAGATCAATCCTCCAAGCCATGCACCGATGATCCCGGCGATAATATTTCCGATTATTCCGCCAGGGACGTCTCTTCCGAGGATCAGACCCGCAAGCCATCCGATAATACCGCCGATGATTAAATACAAAATAAAACTCATAATTTTTTTCCTCCTAATAAAGTATTTTTAATTTCTTAGGTTTTAATATACACAGAACATCCAATGGTTAAACCAGGGCACTCTTTGGGTATATCAATAGTTTGCGCAGTACAAGGAATAATAATAGTAAATTTAACACTAATAGGAGCAGTTTAATGATTGCAGCAGAAAGAATGATTCAGCAATGGAAGACAGCATTGATAGCTGAAATTCAACAATTAAAAGAGATTGACAGCCGGGGGATTTCAATTATTAAGGGCCAGTACCTGGGTACGGGTGAAGGGGGATCGGTTTATTGGCTGGTAATGGCTTTCCCCGCCAGCTTGTTTCAGGGAAGCCCCGTTATTTTTGAATATAGAGGCAAAAAGCATGAAGGCAGGGTTCTTTCTTCTGATGCAGGTGATGTCATTGTCGAGTTGGACAGTGATTTAGGTGAGGAAACAGGAAGAGGGGTTTTACATAACGAACCTTGGGATCTCCTTAATCAATTGATTGACCGTTTGACTGAGATCGAGGAAGATAGCTGGAAACTAAGGATTGTTGAAAGAGTGATGAATCCCGGGGAAAAAACCTATCATCCGGCTGACAAGGTGAAAAATTTGGTTCATGAAGCTGTCTTGAGGTCTAAGTATAATCCTGTCACGTATATTTGGGGCCCGCCCGGCACTGGAAAAACCTATACCCTTGCCAGGATGGCTGCCTATCAATACGTTAATGACCGCAAGATCCTGATTCTTTCCCACAGCAATACGGCTGTCGATGTTTTGACACTGGAGATAAGCCGGTTCTTAAAGGAAAACGGGAAATGGGCACCAGGAGAGGTGATCCGCTATGGCACAGCAGAAAAAGATGAGGTGAATTCCCAACGGGATTTAAGTATCGTCAGTCTGACAGAAATGAAAGATGATGTCTCAGGTGCACGAAGAAGGAAATTTGAAAAGAAGCGACTTCTTTTAAAGAGAAAGTTATCGGCAAAATTCAATGCAAAGGACTCATCCCAGTTGACTAAAGTAGAGATTGCTTTGGTGAAACTGAGGGAAAAACTCCGTAAGATGGAGGGCCAATTTGTTAATGAGGCAAGAGTTATCGCCACAACCCTGTCCAAAGCCGCAGTCGATCCACTAATATATCAAACTCAATTTGATTTGGTGATCATTGATGAAGCGAGTATGGCCTACGCCCCTCAAATTGCTTTTGCCTCGACGCTGGGGACACGTGTTGTCATTTGCGGAGACTTCAAACAGCTTCCCCCTATTGCTGTTTCCAGGCACAGTCTTGCAGAAAAGTGGCTGAAGCAGGATATTTTTCATTTGTCAGGGATCGCCAGCCAGGTTGAAAAAGGATACAGAAACCAGCAACTTATGCTGCTGCCAATCCAGCGGCGGATGCATCCGGATATATCAGCCTTTACGAATGAATTTTTTTACTATTCCTTGGTAAAAGACCATCATGAAATACTGAAACAGCGTACTGCAGTGACAAACCTTTCCCCTTTCCCAGGGGAAGCCGCCTCGATTTTCCCCTTGATTGACAATTCCCCATGGTGCCGGACAGACAGCGGGTCCCGTTGGAATGTAATGTCAAGCCTGGTATCTATTCAGTTGATGTTGTCAGCCAATGAGTCCGGAATCAAGTCCATTGGATATGTGACTCCATATAGAGCACAAGCAAAGTGGATGAATAAAATCATACCCGTTTTCTTTAATAATCGGGATACCGTAATGAATTCCCAGATTTTCGCTTCAACTGTGCATAAGTTTCAAGGCTCTGAGAAAGACATGATTTTATTTGATATTACAGATGGAGCTCCCCAGGAAAAAGCTGGAGCACTATTGACCCAAAAGGGAAGCGGAAGGCTCATTAATGTTTCAGTGACCAGAGCAAAGAGCAAATTCATTATGGTAGGAGATCATCAATTCATTAAAAGGCGGGTATCAAAAAATCAGCCTGTTCGTAAATTGATTGATTTTCTGGAAAACAGAAGAAAGGGGCAGGTTCCTCTGCAAGATCCTGTTTTTTCCGAGGTGTATACGAAGAGATTGAAATGGTACAAGAAACATGACGTGGAGAAGCTGGTGAAAGATATAAAAAACGCAAAATCAGAAATCTTTTTGTCAATTGAAAAGATAGAGGATGTGCCGCATTCTATATGGATGCATTTAAAGAAGACCGAACAAGAGAAGTCTATAATAATATTATGTAAACATAACAGTGATTTTCCTTTAAGCAATTATAAAATAGACCGGGGAGAATTCGTCCATCACTTTATAGGCTTTGACCAGAAAGTATTATGGTTTGGATTCAATGACATGAACTCATCAGACTGCTTTCCATACATGGCAAGGGTTTTCTCCGGCAATTTTTTTGCCGCATATGAAAAAAATATAACGTAATCATGAAAGTGAAGCGTTTGCACAATGGTTTTTCCTATATTAAAATGACAGAAAGCAAGAACAGTGAAGGAGGTATTAATCATATGAAAAAAATTAAAATGACGGTTGAATTCTGCATGATGTGAAATTATTCCCCCAAGGCCGCGAGGTTCGCGGAAGAACTCTTCAACCATTTTCGTGCGGATTTGGAAGAAGTGAAACTTATCCCTTCATCAGGAGGGGCATTCGAAGTCTATATAGATGGTGAAAAAATCTATTCAAAACTGGATACGGGTGTTTTCCCTGATCCGGATGACATTATCCAACAAATTGAGAACAAGTAAGGATCAGCCGGGCCGCCGGCTGATCCTTTTCGTTATATACTGCCTTGAAACCGGATGACAGAAGGAGTTGGTTTCTTCTCCAGAGCTTTCAAGATATAAATTTCCAAGTACTCTTTCTGTGGATATAACTCTATGGGATGATACTTTAAAGAGAAGGGGAAGCCGACTTTCCTGGACCTCGTTCTATCCTCATCTGCAGCAATTATTTCAATAGAGAGTGTTTGGCCTTCTTTAGAGAGGAGCACTTCCTGTACCGCAAAAGCCTCCGTTGATACTTCAACGATGAACGCTTCTGTTGTATCGAATAGATCCACCCTGAACTGCGACTCATCAAGTTGAGTTGTATAAGGATCAAGCAGCCAGTCTTTCATCCATCGTTCCCAGTCTTCTAATTTAAAATCCTCTCCCGAGTTTGCCATAATTTCCTCCATCTTTCCTTTGGGCTCCTTCGCAGTGATACAAGCGAAGTATACTTCCCTTTTCAACAGTTTATTCTTTTTGGGTTATGATGTGTGGGTGGTATAATGTGAAATATTCAGGCGGTAACAAATCGGAGGGCGCTGACTATGAAGGAACTATTAAGAAAAATCCCTTCTATCCATGAAATCCAGAATGGGGAGAAGTTTGGACAGATGGTGAGAGATAGCGGAATTTCCATTGAGCAGGGGACAGAGCTCATTAAAGAAGAAGTGGCAAATGTAAGGATTCACCTGATGAACGGCACATGGGAGGGGCCACTGCCGGGAAGTGGTGGTCTGGAGGATTTTTTAATCCAACAAGCCGGCAATGCAGCGGAAAAGAAATTCACTTATACGTTGACAAAGGTGATCAATGCCAGCGGAACAATCCTGCACACAAATCTCGGGAGGGCGCGTTTGAGCGAAACAGCTGTTCTGCATGTCGAGGAAATTGCTAGGAATTACAGCAATTTGGAATATGACATCAATAAAGGAAGTAGAGGCTCCCGGCATACACATGCTGAAACACTCATCAAGGAGGCTACGGGTGCAGAAGCCGCGATGGTGGTCAACAATAATGCCGCTGCTGTTTTCCTGATCCTCTCTGAACTTGGCAAAGGAAAAGAAGTGATAGTGTCCAGGGGAGAGCTGGTTGAAATCGGCGGGTCGTTCCGTGTGTCCTCCATCATGGAAGAAAGCGGCGCAAGGTTGATTGAAGTAGGCACAACAAACAAGACCCGGATTTCAGATTATGCTGCCAAAATCAATGAAGATACATCCCTGCTGATGAAGGTGCACCGAAGTAATTTTGTCATCAAGGGTTTTACCGAGGAGGCTCCAACAGAGGAGCTTGCTGAGTTGGCTGCAGCCCATCAGCACGTGATTTTCTATGAAGATCTGGGCAGCGGCATGCTTTATGATTTAAAGAAACATGGCATAGGTTCCGAGCCATTGGTCAAGGATGTCATCGCAAAAGGAGCAGACATCGTTTCCTTCAGCGGAGATAAGCTGCTTGGCGGCCCGCAGGCTGGAATCATAGCCGGAAAAAAAGAGTTCATAGACAGGTTGAAAAAAAATCAATTGGCACGGGTGCTGCGTGTGGATAAAATGACGCTGGCCGCTTTGGAAGGGACCCTTATTGATTACTTGAAAGGAAACGAAAAAAATATTCCTGCTTACAATGCACTTTTGATGGAGGCAGATTCAATCAAATTCATTGCAGAAAAGATGAGGGATGCCCTAAGGGACGACGCAAGGGGGTTTTCTGCTGAAGTTAAGCCTGACATCAGCCAGGTTGGCGGCGGTACGATGCCTGATGTTGAATTGGATACCTATGTACTATCCTTAAAGCACAGCCGGATGGATGCAGCCCAACTGGAGAAGCGCCTAAGGGCGGCTCCTATCCCTATCATCGCAAGAATCCACAAAGATGAACTTCTTCTTGATTTAAGGACAGTCGAAGAAGAAGAAGTTGGTGTGATCTTCCAAACTTTATTAGGGCTGGATGAACAGCTTTAAGAGCAAAACACAGTCCCAGACACGGAGACTGTGTTTTGTTGAGGATACCTTTTTTGGATTTGTTCGGAGTTCCGGTGTTTCCTTGCAATTCTTCATAAAATCAGGCTGAAGTGTTTTGAATTTTACTGAACACATAGAGAGACGATGCTGCAAAGAGTGTTGCTTCGTTTCTTACATATCGTGATGCTGGTTATGTTTCTGGCGTGTATGGTTATGGTTCTTCACTTTCTTCGAGCCGCTTAAAGGTTCAGGCTGCCCTGTAGGCTGCCCTTTAGTGGAATTTCTGCGGATATCTTTTCCGTCATTTTTGTTCATATTGCATCCCTCCTAAAAGTAGAATGTGGATTTCTGAGCGCTCTTATTCATCTTCCTGTAAGGAACGGAATCTTCTTTAGGTATAGTTTCCGCGAAAAAAGGAGATTCTAACAATGGAATATTTTCCAAAAGGAGATGACTTCATGCCATATCATAAGGACAAACAACAGGCCTTTCAGGCAGCTCAGCAAGGCCATGAGGAAGTAAAGGATGCAGTCAATGAACTGGTATTGGATGGTGCTGACTACGGCCATCAGCTCGCACATCTTAAGAATGAAGTCAACGAGGCTTACCAGCAGATCGAAAATGCCTTGGAAACCGCTTCCGAACACCAACGCGGGCAGCTTGAAAAGATGAAATCCGATCTTACATCCGTCATGCAGCAAGTGAACCAGAATCCAAGTTAGTCAAAAAAGGGATTGGACCTGATAACAGGTCCAATCCCTTTTCACATAAGAGGATTAAGAATTATGTGAAACAGCAGAGGATCCAATGCAAGGACCCGGAAAATCAGTTTCAATCTTCAGACTAGCTGAACCGCGGAGGAGGGGAGGAATATAAGTTGAAAGCTGCAAGGCCTTTCAATTGAGTATAGGACGCATAATTTGTTACTATATAGTTGAAATTGTTTGATTATTGATTTTTCTTGCGCTTTTTGTTGTTTTGCCGTTGTGCAGCTGTCAATGGTTCATTGGAGAATTCTTCATTGTAGCCGGCTCCAGTACCTTGAGCTTTGGCGTCATTCATGCCCTCGCGGATATGATTTGCTTTTCTTTTGGCCATTAAGGTCACCTCCCCTTGCAGAATATTGTTTCCTCGGGAGGCCGATCTTATGAGATGAAAATCACTTCGTTTTGTTTTTTCAGGATAATAAGCTTTGCATTAAAGAACTCTGAATTTTTTTGTGAATCCTTATTTATTCGGATTTTTTTATTGGGTGCAAAATGAAAAGCGGAAATTCCATAAGAAAAACTTATCAAACACAATAACTTTCTTGATATTTACTTATGTAATCGCTTGTATTAAGATGTTAATGTGACTCAAATTAAAGGATCAAACTTTTCATCACAAGAAAAATCGTTATAATCTCTAAGAGGGGGAATCGAGATGGCGAAGAACGACGTATTTAATTCCCGTACTTCATTCGAAGCAGCAGGGAAACGCTATCATTTTTATCGTTTAAAAGCATTAGAAGAGGCGGGCGTAGCAAACGTTTCACGTTTACCTTACTCAGTGAAGGTACTGCTTGAATCCGTACTGCGCCAATATGACGGCCGCGTAATCAACAAAGAGCATGTAGAAAACCTTGCGAACTTTGGATCTAAAGATGTGAAGGATGCTGAAGTTCCATTCAAGCCTTCACGTGTCATCCTTCAGGATTTCACCGGAGTGCCTGCCGTAGTAGACTTGGCTTCTCTGCGTAAAGCAATGGCTGACATCGGCGGAGATCCGGACAAAATCAATCCTGAAATCCCTGTTGACCTTGTTATCGACCACTCTGTACAGGTTGATAAATATGGAACTGCAGACTCACTTGCAGTCAACATGGACCTTGAATTTGAACGTAATGCAGAACGTTACCAGTTCTTGAGCTGGGCTCAAAAAGCATTTAAGAACTACCGTGCAGTTCCGCCTGCAACCGGTATCGTTCACCAGGTCAACCTTGAGTATCTTGCAAATGTTGTTCATGCGGTCGAAAATGAAGACGGTGAATTTGAAACATATCCTGATACACTGGTTGGTACGGACTCCCATACAACAATGATCAATGGTATCGGCGTACTTGGATGGGGTGTAGGCGGTATTGAGGCAGAGGCAGGAATGCTTGGCCAGCCTTCATACTTCCCGATTCCAGAAGTGATCGGTGTCAAGATGACGGGAGCTCTTCCAAACGGAGCTACTGCAACTGACTTGGCTCTTAAGGTCACTCAAGTGCTTCGCCAAAAAGGTGTAGTCGGCAAATTTGTCGAATATTTCGGAGAAGGTGTTGCGACGCTTCCGCTTGCAGACCGTGCGACAATCGCCAACATGGCGCCTGAATATGGCGCAACTTGCGGCTTCTTCCCGGTAGATGCCGAGTCTCTTGACTACATGCGTTTGACTGGCCGTTCCGAAGAACATATCAATGTTGTGGAACAGTACCTGAAAGAGAACGACATGTTCTTCACTCCGGATAAAGAAGATCCAATCTACACGGACGTTGTGGAAATCAACTTATCCGAAATCGAACCGAATCTTTCCGGTCCTAAGCGTCCGCAGGATTTGATTCCGCTTTCCGACATGAAGCCTTCTTTCCATAAAGCCATCACCAACCCTGAAGGTGTCCAAGGATTCGGCCTTGATGAAAAAGAAATCGAAAAGACAGCCACTTACACTAACCAGGCTGGCGAAGAAGTGAAAATCCCTACGGGAGGAATCGGCATTGCCGCGATTACTTCTTGTACGAATACTTCGAACCCTTACGTAATGCTTGGTGCAGGTCTCGTAGCTAAAAAGGCTGCTGAGAAAGGCATGATCGTACCAGATTACGTCAAGACTTCCCTTGCTCCTGGTTCAAAGGTTGTTACAGGCTACCTTCAGGATTCCGGCTTGCTTGAGCCGCTTGAACAGCTTGGATTCAACCTTGTAGGGTACGGCTGTACAACATGTATCGGTAACTCAGGCCCGCTGCGTCCTGAAATCGAGAAAGCCGTTGCAGATGCAGACTTGCTTCTGACTTCCGTTCTTTCAGGTAACCGTAACTTTGAAGGGCGTATCCACCCGCTTGTAAAAGCAAACTACCTTGCTTCACCTCCATTGGTTGTAGCATATGCACTTGCTGGTACAGTGGATATCGACCTTAAAACCGATTCACTTGGAAAAGATAAAGATGGAAATGACGTATTCTTTGCTGATATCTGGCCGACTCAGGATGAAGTGAAGGATGTCGTGAAACGTACTGTAACACCTGAATTGTTCCGCAGAGAATATGAAAATGTATTCAATGATAACAAGCGCTGGAACGAAATCAAGACTAGCAATGAGCCGTTGTACAGCTTTGATGACAAATCAACGTATATCCAAAACCCTCCATTCTTTGAAGGACTCGCTCCAGTTCCGGAAGATATCAAGCCTTTGGATGGTTTGCGAGTGGTTGGAAGGTTCGGCGATTCTGTCACAACTGACCATATTTCTCCTGCTGGTGCCATTGGTAAAGATACACCAGCTGGAAAATATCTGCGCAGCAATGGCGTAGAGCCCCGCGATTTCAACTCTTATGGTTCACGCCGTGGTAATCATGAAGTAATGATGCGCGGAACATTTGCCAACATCCGTATCCGGAACCGCATAGCTCCTGGAACTGAAGGCGGATATACAACTTTCTGGCCTGAAGATGAGGTAATGGCAATGTATGATGCCTGCATGAAGTACAAAGAGCAGGGAATCGGCCTTGCAGTACTTGCCGGCAAAGATTATGGTATGGGATCTTCCCGTGACTGGGCTGCCAAAGGTACCAACCTTCTTGGCATCAAGACAGTCATCGCTGAGAGCTATGAGCGCATACACCGTTCAAACCTTGTGATGATGGGTGTCCTTCCTCTTCAATTCAAGAAGGGTGAAAACGCTGATACACTTGGACTGAAAGGTACTGAATCCATTTCTGTGGACCTTGCTGAAGGTGTGAAACCACGTGATATCATCAAAGTTACTGCTGTTGACGAAAACGGCAGCAAGACTGAGTTTGATGCACTTGTTCGTTTCGATTCAGATGTTGAAGTTGACTACTATCGTCATGGCGGAATCCTGCAAATGGTACTTCGCGACAAACTTAAAGCATAATGATATGAAAAACACCCGTTCAATTGTTGAGCGGGTGTTTTTTTATAATAAATCGAGACAAGCCCTCATAAAATAGAACATCAACTAAGTTTTGGAGGGCTTTATCCGTGAAAAAACTGTTCGGGGTTTTCCTAATATGTTCCTTTGTATTTGTTATATATACAGAAAATAAGTCAATGCCGGAAATGTACGAATTTAAAGAAGATAGAGAAGAAGCGGTCCCAGCAGTTACGAGTTCAGAATTGGCTTCAGGAGATGAAGAGATTCCTGACCGCCTCCCAGGCCCGAAGCTTGGCAGCCCTGCTCCTGAATTTACACTGAAGTCGCTATCAGGGGAAACGGTATCTTTAACAAATTTCAAAGGGAAAAAGGTGTTAATCAACTTCTGGGCAGCCTGGTGCAAACCTTGCACGGCAGAACTGCCTGCGTTAGAAGCCTTCAACAAATCGGGCCAGAAAGACATTCAGGTATTGTCCATCAACATTGACCCTGAAGATCATGCCGGGGAATTTGCAAAAGAAGCGGGAATATCCTTTCCAGTCCTGTTGGACGAAGACGACAAGGTGAACGAAGAGTATCAGGTGATTTCTATTCCCACAAGTTTACTGATTGATGAAAACGGATATGTAATCAATAAGCATATTGGAGCAATGGATGAAGAAGGATTCCATGTGTTCGTTCAATAAATTAGGCTGTTTACGCATATATTGTTGCTTTCGGAAAAATCCCAGGTGCCGGATTTTTACCCTGTATTCAAAGGTTTTACTATCGAAAAAGAATGAGCAGCTCTTTTCTTTCCTGCTCACCGGGATTTTTACGGCGATATACCAGAATTCTATTTGAAATCTATAGTGAATAGCAACAAAGTTTACGAATAGAGCCATAAATAAAAATTTTAGAAAATTGATTATAATCCATCAATAGTTTGCCCATACTAAAAGTAAACTCATAATAGAAGAGAGGGTAAAATATGCGCAGGCCGCGAAAAAAATCATTTGCCGATTTAGTAAACGAAAATAAAAGAGCCTTGATGATGGATGCAGAAGCCATTGATGCCATCGAAGAAAGAATTGAAAACAGGCTTGAGATCAAACGGATGGAAAAAGCTGAATAATGAGATGCTGATGGCCGTTAATTGAAAGGATGAATTGGAGCAGATTTAAGCAGCCGATTCAGATGAAAGGTGTTATGAAGTACATCAAGACTTTCCGGCTGTCCGGCTGTAAGCTCCTCGTTAAATAAATAAAAAATGAAGCGAACATAGAATTGGAGTCCCGGCAAAATATTTTCGGAACTCCATTTTTCAGTGTTTATCCCGCTATCTTTCATTCGGTACCGTTTAAACAAAGTATTTTCTGTGTCATCCAGCTATCCACATTTATTAAGCGGGATTCCCAACAAAGCCAGGAATATCTAATCAAACAATGCTCATATCTTCCCTCCCTTTGGAAATTCTAATGTGTAAGGGAGGGATTTTTCATGAGTAATCCAAAAGGAAGCAGAAGTCATTTTGTTCCAAATCACCTTGGCACCCAGCCGCGTGCTGCCGGGGGTAATAAAGGGAAACAAATGCAGGATAAGTCAGGGAAACATGCTCAGGTGATCCAGACTAAAGGAGAATAACTTCACAGAAGTAACTCTAATCTAAGGAGGAACCACAATGGCTGAAGAATATTACAATCACCCGAACCCAGACGACCGCAGTGATAATGTGGAAAAACTTCAAAGCAAGGTTTTTCACACAATCCAGAATATGGAGAGAGCTGAAGAATCAATGGCTTATACTGATAGTCAAGAACAAATTCAGGCTATTGAAGCGAAAAATGAACGTCGCCGTGAAAGTATTGATGCTTTCAGGAGCGAACTGAAAGATGAAGCAGCCTACCAGCGAAACGGGCAAGGAAGTCAAGATAGATAAAGCAAAGCTGCCGGTACATTCCGGCAGCTTCTTCTATGGGGAAGTGCCAATCATATGGTAAAATTGAGGAGTAAATTTAGAAGGTAAAGGTGATATTTTATGTACATATCAGAAAAAAGCATCGAAGTGAGATATGCAGAAACAGACCAGATGGGTGTAGTCTATCATGCCAATTACCTGGTCTGGATGGAATTGGGAAGAACGAAACTGATTGAAGACTTAGGCTTTAAGTATGCAGATATGGAGAAGGACGGAATCATCTCCCCTGTGATTGATATAGAAATCAGCTATAAGAGCCCTGTCAGGTATGGAGAGAAAGCGCTGGTGAAAACCTGGATCGAATCGTACGATGGTCTGAGAGTAACCTATGGCTATGAAATTTTTACTGAAAAAGGCGACCTTTCGGTTACTGCAATTTCCAAGCATGTATGTGTTAAAAAAGATACATTCCGGCCGATATCAGTTAAGAGGCAATTTCCAGAATGGCACGAAGCATATGAGAAAGCAAAAAAATAAAAGGTTATTGATGGAAAATGGCATTTGGTATTGACCGGAATGAATTGAGAAAATGGAAGCAGGAAATTGACAAGGGCAAAATTTCATTCCTTACTCATTATTGGCTCGATGACCGCTTTCCCGATTGCAATACGGTAACAAAAGTCGGAGCCAGGGATTTGGATGCACTTGCTGAGTGGGGAGAAAAATACGGGTTGAAAAGAGAATGGATTGATGCGAGGAGAACAGATTATCCTCACTTTGACCTTCTGGGGGAGAAACAAAGACAGATACTTGAAAGGGAACAGTTATACAATCACCTGAGCCGTTTTTTCAAGTGATGGAAACCCATCAGGTAAAGGCCAATTGAGCACCTTGGACCAAAGGCAGCTTCAATCCATCTACTATTTATTTTTTGGAGTACATTATGACGAAAATGAAAGTTTATCAGTATAAACTAATTGATAATATCAGAAAAAAATTATCTGAATGGCTAAGCTCAGATAAAGGGATCCCGTCTGCTGAAGTCAAACGATTTTTTCACTCGATCAGTGGCACAGCGCCTACAATCGAACTTGATGGAATTGGTGCTTTGGCTGCCGATGCAATGAAAACAGCTGATGGGAATAAGGGCATGACCTGGAACAGGAAAAACATACAGGATTTGATCACTCCTCTTTTAAAGGAATGCTATCAGTTTGAATACCAAAATGAAATCGATTTCCCGATCAAAGCAGATTTGAATGAAAAAAGGAAGATAGTTTTTCTGGTGGAAAACGATACGAACTTCCTAATTTCCATTAAAGATTTTCTGGAAATTAAGGGGTTTCATGTTTTTGGATTTACGGATGCAGACAAGGCGATTTCGGCACTATATGATGTGAAGCCCGATTGCATTCTCCTTGATATCTTCCTTGGAGATCAAAGCGGGCTGGATACTCTGGCCCATATATCCAAAACTGTCCAAAAACAATATGTTCCGGTTGTCATGCTTTCTGATACTAATTCAACTGACCTTCGGATGGAGAGTTACAAACAAGGAGCCGATGATTTTATCCAAAAGCCATTTGTGTTAGAGGAACTCTTCATCAGGGTGAATAGACAGATAGAAAGAAAGGGGTTTGTTGATCATCTGATTCTTGTCGATGAATTAACGAGGTTATATAATCGGAAATATCTTCGCAATTCTTTTTCACATTTATGTGCAAAGCAGTGGGAGGAAGAAAAGGATCTCTCCATTGCGTTTTTGGATTTGGATTATTTTAAAAAAGTAAATGACCAATATGGACATTTGACAGGTGATACAGTGCTGAAAGAATTTTCCCGGTTCGTGAAAAAGAGGCTGAGGCCTGAGGATATCCTTATCAGGTATGGCGGCGAGGAATTCGTTTTGCTGTCTCCTGAATTGTCAGCAGCGAAAAGCAAAGAATACCTGGAAAAAATATTGGCAGCTTTCTCAGCCTTTATATTTAATGATGAAGACGGACATGAATTCAGTTGTACGTTTTCTTCAGGTGTGGTTGATGTGGATGCTTCAGTTTCTACTTCTCTATCATATTGGCTCGATTTGGCAGACCTGGCATTATATAAATCGAAAGAGAATGGCAGAAATCAAGTGACCTTATTCAATAGGAATATGTCTTCATCTATTAAATCGGTTTCGATTGCTCTGCTTGAGGACGATCCAATTATGCAGGTGCTGCTTTCCAATACTATAAAGCAGACTGCTTCCACCAGTAAAATCCCAATAAAAATTTCAAAATTTGAAAGCGGGGAACAGTTCCTGGAAAGCAAGTGGATGGAGGAAAATAAAAGAGGCATGGTGCTTCTCAATATATTCATGGATGGGATGAGCGGCATAGAGACATTGAAACAAGCAGATTTCAATGACTTTACTGTTTTAATGCTGTCTGCAGAAACAGGGCGCACTGAAATGATGCAGGCGATTGAACTCGGCGTGGCCGATTATGTCATTAAACCGTTTTCCATCCATTCAATGGAAAACAAAATACTGTTTTATTTAAGCAGATTAGCAGAAAACAACAGGGAGAATGGACATGAAGAAAATATTGATAGCTGAGGACGAAGAAGTCCTCCGGATGCTGATAATGGATACACTCGAGGACGATGGCTATGACATCCACGAGGCAAGCGACGGAGAAGAAGCAGAGCTCCTTATTGGTTCTGAAGAATTTGACTTGATTCTATTGGATTATATGATGCCGGCCAAAACAGGTCTGGAAGTAATAGGTACCATACGAAACGGAATGTTGAACAGAGATACAAAGATCATGATGCTCACTGCAAAGAGCCAGAGTTCTGATGAGCAGACGATCCTGAAAGCTGGTGCTGACTATTTTTTGTCTAAACCTTTCAGCCCTATGGCCCTTGCAGAAAGAGTAGAGGAAATTTTGTCAGAAAATGAATAATTACTTCCAAACAAGCCTTTCAAAGAGGTTCGCTTCGCTGATGGTTGTTTTTATCCTCCTTTTCTTGATAGGAGCAAGCATCATTTTATATATACAGTTCACCGTTCAGGAAAACCTGGAAAGAGATAATGGAATCAATCTTAAGAAGGAAGATATCATTATTGAAATAGATGAAAGCTTCAACCAGGCTATCATGGATATTAGGGGATACATAGCTTTTGGAAATGAAAATCTGAAGAGCAGTGCACTGGCCAGTCAAAAAGAGATCAGTACCCTTCTGAAACGGTTCAATGAGCTGCCTCTTTCTTCCAAGGATCAAAAGTTCCTTGAGGAAATGGATTCATTTTACAATCATTACTTTCAGGAGTTGCTGCCGCCAACATTAACAGATTACGAAGAAGGAAATATGGATGCCATCGTCAGCCGGGCCAATGATTTTGCAACTCCACAAATACAAACGTTCCAAGATAATTTAAATCATTACCATAAAGGTTTGGAAAATCAGGTTAAAGAAAATGGAGAGTTTCTGGCCTCTGTCTACAGAAATCTTCAATGGACAATGTTTATATTCGTTCTCTTCATGCTGATCATCTTACTTTCCATAACGCGCATCAGTCTGAACAGAATCGGAAAACCTTTGAGAGAGCTTGCCGTAGCTGCAGATAAGGTTAGCAGAGGGGAAGAATCAGAAATAGCTTTTACACCTGATAAAAGAAACGATGAAATCTCCTTATTGAAGAGCAGCTTTCTGCAGATGTTCTCTTCCATAAAGGAAAATGAACAGCATTTGAAAGACAACAATGATGAGCTTTCAGAACAACAGGATGAACTGCAGGCTCAGCAGTTTGAACTGGAAAGCCTGCTCGGTCAAATGGAGAACCGTGAAAATCAGCTGCGCCACAGGAATGAACTCATCAATAGTTTGTCCAACTCCTTGGATAAACAGGAAGTTCTTGATTCAATTGTTAAGGGGTTTGCAAGTGTACTGCATGCTGACAGGGGATTGATTGTCATCCTGGATGCCGACAGGACTTCTGCAAGATGGTGTGTGCACGAAGAGGGTGTAAACCAGTTCATCAGCCACTTGGATAATGGCCTGATGGAAAGGTTTCAGGAGGAGAAACAGGCTTTTACTATCAAAAGAAGGCTACCAAGGGAAGAGAAAGGGATTCATAATGAAGAACAGCCATGCTGGGACTTGTATATCCCTGTCCTCTCTTACAATGAGAATATTGAAGCGGTGATGATTTATTCCCGATTTTCCGGAGGTTACTCTGCAGACGAGATCCAGGAGTATTTCTCCCTTGCCAAGCAGATTTCGATCTCCTTGCAGAAAATTAAGGTATTTGAAATGTCTGAGGCAGATCGGATCATGAATAACGATATTCTAAACACCATTCATGAAGGAGTGCAGCTGCTGGATACAGCCGGGAGGATCCTGCATCTGAATGAAACATTTTGTTCAATCTACACATGCCATGATCCACGGCTATTCATAGGAAAGCCTTTCCTGGAATGGTTTGAGCGGATCCATGACCGGGTTGAAAACCCGGAAGAAATTCATGTTTTTATCGAAAAATTATTTTCCGGTGAGGACAATGCGGCGAAGCAGACACAGTACAAAATCAGTGACGGGCAGCACAAGATGATCCAGGTATACGCAGAGCCTCTCCACAGAAATGATATCTTGTCAGGCTGGGTGCTGGTGCATCGTGATTTCACAAAGGAATACGAAGCAGACCAGATGAAGAACGAGCTGGTAAGTACAGTATCTCATGAGCTGCGCACCCCCCTTGCCAGCGTACTTGGATATACCGAGTTACTGATCAATCGTGAACTTAAACCCGAAAGGCAGAAGAAGTACCTGGGCACCATTCATCAGGAAGCAAACCGGTTGACTGCATTAATTAACGACTTTCTTGATGTACAGAGAATGGAAGCAGGTAAACAGACTTATGATAAAAGATATGAGTCCCTGACTCCGCTTTTAAAGGAGGTCATAGAAGGGATCAAAGTCAACACATCCATTCATGATATTCAGCTTGTCAGCAACAGTGATGATGACATCGTCCTTGGTGATCGGGATAAATTGATTCAGGTTTTCCAGAATCTTATTCAAAATGCGGTGAAGTATTCCCCGAATGGAGGAAGCATCACGATCAATCTTCAATCAGGATTGAATGATATAAGTATTTCAATCAAGGATGAAGGCCTTGGAATTCCTGAAGAATCCATCCCTAACCTCTTCACAAAATTCTTCCGAGTGGATAACTCTGACAGAAGAAAGATTGGAGGGACCGGCTTGGGGCTTGCCATTGCTAAAGAGATCATCAAAGCTCACAATGGTGACATAACCCTTACTTCAAAACTTGGTCACGGAAGTATCTTTAAAGTAACACTGCCAAGAATAAAAAACATTGCTGAGTTCAGATATGATACGGGCTCTCCAGGGGAGGAAATGGGGCAGATTGTAATCGTGGAGGATGACCAGCAGCTTGCATCGTTGCTATCCAATGAGCTCTCCGAAAGCGGCTTTACCATTACAACCTTCTCAAATGGGGAAGAGGCGCTGCCGTTTATAGAGGAAAACCCTCCTGACATCCTAATCCTGGATATCATGCTAAGCATGTCGACAATGACCGGACTGGATATCCTGAAAAAAGTTAAAAACAGTTCCCGGCTAAAAAACATTCCTGTGTTTGTGTCCACTGCTTTGGATGAAAAAGAAAAAGTAATGAAAATGGGGGCTGAGGGTTTCCTGGTGAAACCTTATTCACCGAGCAGATTAACGGAGATGGTCCTTGGCCGTCTTAAAGAATAAATAAAAAAAGGTGAAGGCTGCGCCTTCACCTTTTTATGTCATTTCTTATAGTCGTAAGCTGGTTCGTCGAGTTTTTCATTATAATTTACATGAAGATCGTGATCTGAAAAGAACCAAATGTCATTCTCTTCAACAAAGAAAGTGGTGCCATCCACTTCTGTTTTTGTACCGATGTCGATAGGATCTTCCTTATTGACGCCTAATGAGAAGGAATCATGAAGGGGACTTGAACCGCCATAACGAACATAGAACCTAATGAAATCTCCTTCTTCTATATTCATCTCATCCTTAAACCACTTCAATGCATCTTTTGTAATCGTTATATTCATAGCTGTACTCCTTTCGGTTCATGTCTTTGTCTATTATATGATGATTTCCGTCACTTCAGCCAATCATCGGCTCAAAAAGGGGAATGATTGGATTGAAGCATACTCTCTGTGTTATTTTAAATAATAATACATACCTATCTTGTTCAAAAAGGAGGCGGGAGAATGAACAACCTCAAACTGTTTCTCATCATTGGTGCAGGCATATTCAGCGGTATGGTCCTGATGACCTTCATACAGCTCGAGAAAGCGGAATACAGAATGGAAGCACTTGGCTTTATTGCTGCCTCTGCAGCTGTATACTTTCTTTTACTCTGGATTTTCCAAAGAGGCATGAAGAAAGCCTTCACCACTGCAGTGGTGATACTGGCGTTACTAGCCATTTCAACTGCAATGTTTCACCATGTCCTTTTCCCTGCGGGACACTAACAAAACCTTTTCAAAAAATTATCATTGATTCAATCCTTGTATACCCGGACAGATAGAATGTTTTCTTCTAACTGTCCGGTTTTTTTTGCTTGTTTTCACTAGTCCACCTATCAGCATTATAAAACCGAAAAGGCCTGCGCGGGCTCCGGTACCGAGCTTCTTGAAGGTCCAGGGAAAACGAACATGTAAGGATGTGGCCCAATTAGGAGTTAGATGAGGGAAGGAGGGCCAGGAAAAAGGGAACAAGCGGCAAAATAAGCGGTGAATGGTCCTTGGAGACTTGAGGGAAAGCGAGTCATCTGCCCGATAAGAGGTTAAATGGAACAGGGGTAGCCAGAGCAAACCGAGTCATCGACCCAAACAGGGGTTAAATGGGCCAGTGAGAACCAGAGAAAAACAAGTCGTCGGTCCAATTAAGAGCTAAATGGACCGTTGAGACTTGAAGAATACGAGTAACCGGCCCAATTAGAAGTTAAATGGACCAGGGAGAACCGAGGAAAAACAGATCCCCGGCCCAATTAAGAGCTAAATGGGCCAAGGAGAACCTGGGAATAACAAGTAACTGGCCCAAACAGGGGGGGATATGGCCAAAGGAAACCCAAGGAAAAGGCAGCCTATTCTGGAGTGAGTTACGCCATTATATAAGGAAAGAGAAGGAACGCCACACAAAAAAACCGTCCTGAGCTAGTTCACAGGACGGTTGCTGTATGTTGCGAAAATAAAACTCAACTCGCATTGAGAGTACTTTGTTTTTAAGGTTCCATACTCATCACATGGGAGACCATTTCCTCTTCCGGAAAGGAGACCAGGCCGCTTTGATTGGCGGCCGCGAGTGGTAAGATGCGATAATTACGGAGACGCGATTGTGTTACATAAGTCGGCTGGAAATTGATTTCAGGGAAAGTAATTCTCTTTCCTTTCTCGTCGATGACCTTTTGAACTTTTACATTGGCGATTCCGCCAATGTTTTTCAGGTCGCCTTCCTGTCCGGACAGGAAGTTGCCTAAAGAATAAAAGACGACTGCTTCCCGGCCATCCTCGGTTTTCAGCTTTTCGATCGGCTGCAGCACATGGGGATGATGACCGATTATGAGGTCGACACCTGCATTTGTCAATTCCCTCGCAAGCATTTTTTGCGTATCATTTGGGTAGCGTTCATATTCATTTCCCCAGTGCGTTGCCATAACTACCATATCCACTCCAAGATCTTTTGCACGCTGAATATCCTGCTTCATCAATTCCAGGTCTATTAGATTGACAAGATAATCTTTCCCTTCCGGCACAGGAATACCATTGGTTCCGTAGGTATATGCCAATAAGGCAAATGAGATGCCGTTCACATTGAAGGTTCTGATATTTTCACGATCTTCTTTGCTTTTGAAGGAACCTGTGTAAGGCATTCCAATTTTTTCATAATGGGAGATGGCACTCAGAACTCCTTTTGTACCTTTATCCAATGAGTGGTTGTTTGCCGTTGTTACGGCATCGATTCCCAATTGCTGCAGGGCATCGACTATTTCATAAGGGCTGTTAAAAGCGGGATAGCTTGAGACCCCAAGCTCAGCTCCGCCTGGAAGTGATTCCTGGTTGGCAATTGTGAAATCAGGACTCTTTAAAAAGCTTTCTACGTCCTGAAACATCGGCATAAAATTGTAGGATCCACCTTCTTCAGCATCCTGGTAGACTGTGTTATGCAGCAGGACATCCCCGATTGCCCCAATGACAGCCTCGCTGCTATAAGATTTTTCCTTAAGGTTTGTTTTGGTACTTGAGTGCATGGCAGTCGTGCCATTTTCTCCTGAAGTACCATTTGAAGACTTAGACTGGTTCAGCACCAATAAAGCGGCTGTTATCAAAAGGATGACAGCGAGTGCAGAACCCAATAGAACTCGTTTATTCATTTTTCTTAACCATCCACTCTCTACTAATTTTCATGACAGGCAAGCAGTCTTTCTATTAGGCTGTTTTCGCATATATTGTTGCTATTGAAAAAATCCCATGTGCCGGATTTTTCCCCAGTATCAAAGGCTTTACTCTCGAAAGAACGAGCAGCTCTTTTCTTTCCTGCTCACCGGTGTTTTACGGCGATTTACCAGAATATAATTTAAAAATTTATAATGAGCAGCAACAAAGTTTGCGAAAAGAGCCTTCTATTAAACATTATAAAGTTGCTTTACACGAAAAGAAACAAAGTTTTGAAAACTTTTTATGTTAATTGTAGTAAGAATAAAGCGTTTACAGACATCACGAAAAAACTGCCATATGCCGAAAGGACGGATATGGCAGCGAGAATTACTTATTGAAAGAGAGCCATTTGATTTTTGGTTCTGTCTTGTTCTTAATCCTGCTGATATTAGATCTGTGTCTGTAAATGACAAAAAAGGAGAGAGCGCCAACCACTATGATCAGAGGGATGTCCCCTGTGAATACTGAATAGATGAAAGCGAAGACACCCGCAAGCATGGAAGAAAGCGATACATACTTGGTCAGGAACAAAAACACGAAAAATACCACAAGCAGTAAAATGAACAGCACTGGAACATATCCAAGGAGGACACCGCCTGAAGTCGCGACCGCTTTGCCTCCGCGGAAATTAGCAAACACAGGATACATATGACCGATGACAGCCGCAACTCCGGCAATCAGCATGTGGAGATCAGAGCCAAAGAGGTCGGGGAGCAGCACTGCAGCCGTTCCTTTAAGGATGTCCATGATCGTCACGATCATTCCTGCTTTTACACCAAGGGTCCTGAAACTGTTGGTACCGCCAAGGTTCCCGCTTCCATGTTCCCTGATATCCTTACCGAAAAAGGCCTTTCCAATTATGAGACCTGAAGGAATGGATCCCAATAAGTAAGCTAAAACAATAATAAGAGCAATGATCACAGTTACAACCCCTTTAACTTGTATACCGTGTATAATACAAAACGGCTTTTTTCTATAGTAAAGATTATTTTACCATGAATCCAGCCAATTTGGGAGAACCCTTCAAAAAAAATTATGACCTGCTATAATAAGCAACTAATATAAACACCTGAGAAAAAAGGTGAAAGAATTAATTCTAAACTTCCCCTGCTGCGGCAACGTTGTGCTAGAATGAAAAATAGATTTTCCAGAATGAGGTGTCACAATGAAAATATTTCTTACAGGTCTCCAATGGATGGCCTTTATGGTGGCCGGTTCAATAGCGGCGCCCATAGCCATTGCAGATTTATTCCATCTTCCCCCTGCAGAAACTGCGGGTTTCATTCAAAGGACAATGTTTGTTCTTGGGGCAGCAGGCGTGCTTCAGGCCCTTATCGGCCACAGGATGCCGATAAACGAGGGGCCAGCTGGTCTGTGGTGGGGAGTTTTCGCCATCTACGCCGGTTTTGTCGGAACCATATACGGAACTGGTAACGAGGTGTTGCAGCTGCTGCAAGGAGGGATGCTGGCAAGCGGGATCTTCTTCTTTTTATTTGCTGTAACAGGAGGATTATCCAAGCTAACAAAGCTTTTTACGCCTACCATTACGTTCATTTATTTACTTCTGTTGATCCTTCAATTGAGCGGTTCCTTCATCAAAGGAATGTTCGGCATGTCCGGGGAGCATCCGACAATTGACTTTACCATTCTTGCAGGAAGCTTGTTCACTTTTTTCCTGACTTTATATTTTTCCCGTCATAGGATTTCCTGGATCAAACGGTATTCGATCATTTTATCACTGGCGATCGGCTGGCTTGTATTCATTTGGATAGGGAAAACAGGCAGTGTCCCGCAAACGGCAGGAGAGGTCATCTCTTTTCCTGAAGTATTTGTATTCGGGATGCCCAAATTTGATTTAGGCGTCATCATCACAGCTTTTTTTATAACATTGTTATTGATTACCAACATGATAGCTTCCATCCGGGTCATGGAAGAAGTCATGAACCGGAATGGCATGAAATTGCACAGAAGATACAATCAGGCAGGAGTAGTCTCTGGAATAAACCAGCTGCTTGGCGGACTGTTTTCTGCTGTGGGTTCCGTTCCCATATCAGGTGCAGCGGGATTCGTCTCGGCGACTGGTATACTTTCCATCATCCCGTTTGTACTTGGGGCCTCATTGGTCGTCATCATCAGCCTCTTTCCGGATGTAATGAATATCCTTGCTACACTTCCTGCACCAGTCGGATATGCAGTGACATATGTAATTTTCATCAACATGGTTGGATTGGCTCTTGGTGAATATCGTAAAGAAAGAAATACAGAGCGTTCGAACTTCACCGCCGGGATCGCCTTGATTGCAGGGGTCGGTTTAATGTTCGTCCCTCCGGCTGCATTTGTCGGAGTACCTGCCGTGGCAGCTTCCATCTTGAACAACGGATTGATCATTGGAACTATTGTTGCGATTATCGTGGAGCAGGTTTTGATATGGAAGGACGGAAAGCCGGAGAAAAATTTATAAGTAGTTTCGCACCAGTCAGGCATGTTCCTGTCTGGTGTTTTTTTGGGGGGGGAAGTCGACTGCGGTATCCCTGGAACTCCTCTGCCGGCAGCTTTACCGGTTCTATCAATCCGACTTCTTAAACGGCTCCTTATAACTATCTTATTTAAAAAGGAATCTCGTTACCGGAAAAAAACGATTCACCAATCATAATCTTTCTATAATTGGCAAATATATGTTTAACTAGTGTTGAACAGGGAATTAATAAACGATTATTTATTTGAAGCGGGTGTTGTGATGATTGAATTCAGGAAGGTAAGAAAAGTATTTGAGGATGGGACTGAGGCTATCAAGGGTATAGACCTTGTCATCCCTGAAGGCCAGTTGACCGCTCTGATCGGGCCGAGCGGGTGCGGCAAAACGACCACAATGAAGATGATCAATAAATTGATTGTTCCTACTGATGGCACGATATACATAGATGGTGAAGAGATTGCTTCGAAGAATGAAGTGGAATTGCGGAGAAATATCGGATATGTGATTCAGCGTATCGGCCTTCTTCCGCATATGACGATCGAAGAGAACATAGCACTCATCCCAAAACTGAAGGGATGGAAGAAAGAGAAGTATGAGCCGCGGGTGGACGAGTTGATGGAATTGGTAGGACTAGAGCCGGATGTGTACAGGAAGCGGTATCCCCTGGAACTCAGCGGAGGACAGCAGCAGCGCGTAGGTGTGATCCGTGCACTGGCTGCAGAGCCACCCATCATCTTGATGGACGAACCTTTCAGCGCTCTCGACCCCATCAGCCGTGAACAGCTTCAGGATGAATTGAAAGCCCTTCAGCAGAAAATCCATAAGACGATCGTCTTCGTCACACACGATATGGACGAAGCATTGAAGATTGCAGATCAGATTGCCGTCATGAAAGATGGTGTCATCGAACAGTACGGTTCTCCAAATGAACTTTTGGCACGGCCTTCAAATGAATTTGTCAGGACATTCATAGGTGAACACAGAATGAACGGAGCTTCCCCGCTGTTTGTTAAAGATGTCATGTCAGCATTCGCTGCTCCATCAGAAACGAACAATATGCCTGCCATTTCATCAAGTGCATCAATCTCAATGGCTGCAAAGGAACTCCTTAATTCAAAAGCAGAGTTCTTACAGGTGGAAGAGAACGGTGAAACAGTAGGGTATGTAACGAAAGAGGATATCCTGCAGGTTGTTGCGGATAAGGAGGGGGCGCCTCATGCTGGGTAATGTAGTGTCCACGTTTTTGAATACGGTGACAAGCCGCTCCGATGATATCCTGCAGGGCCTCATCGAGCATCTGATACTTTCATTTGTAGCCATATTCATTGCCATTTTGATTTCACTGCCTCTTGGAATATACATATCACGGAAGAAAGGTTCTGCGGAATTCTTCATTGGCGTTACTGCAGTCTTCCAGACCATTCCCAGCCTTGCCCTGTTTGGATTTCTTGTGCCATTGCTCGGTACCGGAAGTGCGACAGCCATTGTCGCCTTGACAGTCTATGCACTTCTTCCTATTCTTAGGAATACTTATACAGGCATCACAGGCGTGGACCAGGCTGTCATAGAGGCAGGCAGGGGGATGGGAATGACAAGGCGCCAGCTGCTTTATAAGGTAGAGCTCCCGCTTTCGCTTCCATTCATAATGGCGGGAATCCGTACGGCGACCGTGCTGACAGTCGGCGTTGCGACCCTGGCCACGTTTGTAGGTGCCGGCGGGCTTGGAGATATCATATACAGAGGGCTTTCTTCCTGGAATAACAGCCTGGTTCTTGCAGGAGCCCTGCCGGCTGCGCTGCTTGCCCTGTTTTTTGATTACTTACTGAAGCTATTGGAAAAGGCAACTACCCCAAAAGGGTTGAAAGCCAGAAAATGATAAAGGAGACTGAATTCATGAAGAAAAGATTGCTAGCTGCTGTGCTTTCCACACTGATGCTTCTATCAGCATGTGGAAACGGCGGAGGGAACGATACAGTGGTTGTATCAGGTAAGATGTGGACGGAACAATACATTTTGACAGAAATGCTTGCGCTGGTCATTGAAGAAAAAACAGACCTCAATGTCGAGCGGGAAGAGGCTCTTGGAGAGGTCTCCATCCTGACTCCCGCACTTGAAAAAGGCGATATTGATATGTATGTCGAATATACAGGAACCGGATTGAAAGCTGTTTTGAAAGAGGAAGCTGAACAAGGCGCAGACGCAGATGCAATTTATGAGCAGGTTAAAAAAGGCTATGAAGAAAAATTCGATGTAACCTGGCTTGAGCCGCTCGGCTTTGAAAACACCTATACCCTTGCTTATCGAAAAGGCGAAGGTATCGATGCTGAAACATACTCTGAATTGATCCCTTATTCAAAGGATATGGTTTTTGGAGCACCCCATCAGTTCTATGAGCGTCCAGGGGATGGATATGATGATTTAATCAAAGCGTATGAATTCGATTTTAAGAACACCGAAAGTTATGATCCCAACATCATGTATGAAGCTGTGAAAAATGGGGATGTCGACCTGATCCCTGCATTTACGACCGATGGCAGGATCCAGCGTTACGACCTGGCGGTGACTGAAGATGATAAAGGATTTTTCCCTCCTTTCTATGCAGCTCCGATAGTAAGACAGGAAGTCCTGGAAGAACATCCTGAACTTGAAGATGCCGTCAATTCGCTTGCCGGCCAGATTTCTGAGGAAGAAATGAGCGAGTTGAATGCCAAGGTGGACATGGATAAAGAAAATGTTGAAGATGTAGCGAGGGAATTCCTGATTTCAAAAGGAATTATAGAAGAATAGAATATGAAGGATTTAAGCTGGTCTTTACGGGTAAAAAACCTATAGATCAGCTTTTTTTGCAGGGATATTCAGATGGACATCGAAATAATGAAGAGGAGGAGTTGAAATAATATGGATTTTTTAACAAGAAATGAAATGAAACCGCTGCTGGATAAATCAAAAGTGATTGCAGTCGTCGGATTGAGTGATAATCCTGAGAGAACATCCTACATGGTCTCAAAAGCCATGCAGGATAATGGATATGAAATCATTCCCGTCAACCCGGCAATAGACGAAGCATTGGGGATAAAAGCAGTACCGGCATTGAAGGATATCGGCAGGCATGTTGATATTGTCAATGTATTCCGCCGGTCGGAATTCCTTCCTGAAATCGCTAGGGAATTTGATGAAATCGATGCAGATATTTTCTGGGCACAGCTTGGTGTATACAATGAAGAAGCCTATGACTTTTTGAAAAGTAAGGGACATACCGTAATTATGGATCGGTGTATCAAGGTGGAACATGCTTTAACACGATAGAGATTCGTACAAGCGGCGGGAGGATTTCCGCCGCTTGTTTTATGTGTCTAAGAGTGTCTTTTAGGAATGGCAGTTAATCTGAAAATGATAATGATCATACAAGAAACCCGTCAATAATCCATTCATTTTACAAGTCATTTAGAAAATAAATTTGCGAAATTCAAATAAAACGATACAATAAAGCATAGAAGTTTGCCGAGACTATGGTAAAATAGAAGTGCGAACAAATGTTCTTTTATATAAATTAAGCACTTAAAGTAGACAGAGATAAGTTTTGAAAGGGGAATGTTCGTGGCCAACAGGAATCAGAGCATGGATTACAATGATGATGCGATTCAGGTATTGGAGGGTCTTGAAGCGGTCAGGAAAAGACCGGGTATGTATATCGGATCCACAGACGCCAGGGGCCTGCATCACTTAGTATATGAAATCGTTGATAACTCTGTAGACGAAGCATTAGCGGGATACGGAGATGAAATCACTGTTACCATACATAAAGATAACAGCATGAGTGTAGAAGACAGCGGACGGGGAATGCCGACTGGAATGCATAAGCTTGGAAAACCGACACCCGAAATCATACTGACAGTTCTCCATGCCGGAGGTAAGTTCGGCCAGGGGGGCTACAAAACAAGCGGAGGATTGCATGGTGTCGGTGCATCGGTCGTAAATGCCCTTTCCGAGTGGCTGAAAGTGACCATCATGAGAGATGGTTATGTATATGAGCAGACCTTTGCAAACGGAGGAAAACCTCAAACGACACTCGAAAAAGTGGGGAAAACAAAAAAGAGCGGGACAAGGATCAGCTTTAAACCGGACCCATCGATTTTCAGCGTGACATCCTTTAACTACGATACATTGTGTGAGCGTCTCCGGGAATCAGCTTTTCTTCTCAAGGGTCTGAAGATCACCATTGTGGATGAGCGTCACGATCAAAAGGATGTATTTCATTTCGAAAGCGGAATACAGGCTTTTGTCCAATATCTGAATGAGGAAAAAGACAGCATTCACCCCGTTGTGTTCTTTGAAGGAGAACATAACAGCATCGAGGTGGAGTTTGCTTTCCAATTTAACGATGGATTTTCAGAGAACATTCTGTCTTTCGTCAATAATGTGCGTACAAAAGACGGCGGGACCCATGAAGCTGGTTCTAAAACAGCCATGACCCGGGTGTTCAACGAATATGCACGAAAAGCGGGAATCCTGAAGGACAAGGACAAGAATCTGGAAGGGACGGATATCCGTGAAGGCCTTGCTGCCATCGTTTCTGTACGTATTCCGGAAGAGCTTCTTCAATTCGAAGGACAGACGAAGGGGAAGCTTGGAACAAGTGAAGCCAGATCGGCAGTGGATGCGGTGGTATCTGAGCATCTGCTTTACTTCCTCGAGGAAAACCCTGATACCAGTTCCCTGCTGATCAAGAAATCGATCAGGGCAGCACAAGCCAGGGAAGCTGCGAGAAGAGCTCGCGAAGACGCCAGGAACGGTAAGAAGAGAAAGCGCTCAGAAACGATTCTCTCAGGCAAGCTGACACCGGCGCAGTCCCGTAATCCACAGAAAAATGAATTATACCTGGTTGAGGGGGATTCTGCAGGCGGCTCAGCAAAACAAGGCCGTGACAGGAAATTCCAGGCAATCCTGCCCTTACGTGGTAAGGTCATCAACACTGAGAAAGCAAAGCTCCAGGATATCTTTAAGAATGAGGAAATCAATACAATCATCCATGCCATCGGAGCTGGTGTGGGGCCGGAATTCAATATTGGCGATATCAACTACGATAAGGTCGTGATCATGACTGACGCCGATACAGACGGCGCACATATACAGGTCCTGCTTCTGACCTTCTTTTACCGTTATATGAAGCCATTGCTTGAGGATGGAAGAGTGTATATTGCCCTTCCTCCGCTTTATAAAGTAAGCAAAGGCAGCGGAAAAAAAGAAGTCATTGAGTATGCGTGGACTGATGAGGAACTCGACGGCGCTATCAAGAAAGTCGGAAAGGGCTATATGATCCAGCGGTACAAGGGTCTTGGCGAGATGAACGCCGATCAGCTTTGGGAAACGACAATGGATCCGGAAACGCGGACGCTTATCCGTGTCAAAATCGATGACGCTGCAAGAGCAGAACGCAGGGTAACGACACTCATGGGAGATAAAGTAGAGCCACGCCGGAAATGGATCGAAAGCAATGTTGCTTTCGGGCTTGAAGAAGACGGAAGTATTCTCGAAAATGAAAATGTATCGGTCGCAGAGGAGGGCAATCTATGACAACTCAAGAACGCTACCAGGATCTTCCTTTAGAAGAGGTCTTAGGCGATCGTTTTGGAAGATACAGTAAATATATCATTCAAGATCGTGCACTGCCTGATGCACGTGACGGCTTGAAGCCGGTTCAGCGGAGGATTCTATATGCCATGCATGTGGAAGGGAATACCCATGAAAAAGGATTCCGGAAGTCGGCGAAAACAGTTGGTAACGTAATCGGTAACTACCACCCTCATGGCGATACCTCGGTTTATGATGCGATGGTGCGTATGAGCCAGGAGTGGAAGCTGAGAAATCTGCTTGTGGAAATGCATGGGAATAACGGAAGCGTCGATGGGGATCCCCCTGCAGCCATGCGTTACACTGAAGCAAGGCTCTCGGCGATATCCACGGAACTTCTTCGTGATATTGAAAAGGATACGGTAGACTTCATACCAAACTTTGATGATACATCAAAAGAACCTACTGTCCTGCCTGCCAGATTCCCTGCCCTTCTTGTGAACGGATCAACAGGTATTTCTGCGGGTTACGCAACGGACATCCCTCCCCATCATCTCGGGGAAGTAATCGATGCCGTCGTCATGCGGATGGACAAGCCTGACACAACAGTGGAAGAGTTGATGACGGCAATCAAAGGACCGGATTTTCCTACAGGAGGAATCATCCAAGGGATTGAAGGAATCAAGAAAGCTTATGAGACCGGCAAAGGGAAAATTGTTGTCCGGGGCAAGGCGGAAGTGGAAGATATCCGCGGAAGCAAGCAGCAGATTGTCATCACCGAGATTCCATATGAAGTCAATAAGGCGAATCTGGTTAAAAAAATGGATGAGTTCAGGATGGACCGGAAAGTTGAAGGGATCGCAGAAGTAAGGGATGAAACTGACCGCACCGGGCTGCGTATAGTGATCGAGCTGAAGAAGGATGCGGATTCAGATGGCGTCCTTATGTTTCTTTACAAAAATACGGACCTGCAGGTTGCCTATAATTTCAATATGGTGGCCATCCATAACCGCCGTCCTCAATTGATGGGGCTCCGCCAGCTGCTGGATGCCTACATTGAGCACCAGAAAGAAGTGGTGACGAACAGGTCCAAATTCGACTTGAAGAAAGCTAAGGACCGTCAGCATATTGTCGAAGGGTTGATGAAAGCTCTGTCGATTCTTGATGAGGTGATTGCTGCGATCCGGGCCTCAAAGGATAAAAGAGATGCAAAGAATAATTTGATTGCCAAGTTCGATTTCTCAGAGGCACAAGCAGAAGCGATTGTTTCCTTGCAGCTATACCGTTTGACGAATACAGATATCACAGCTTTGAAACAGGAAGCAGAGGAACTGGCCAGCCTGATTGACGAATTGACTTCGATCCTTGAAAGCGAACGCAAATTGTTAAGCGTCATCAAAAAAGAATTGAAAGCTATCAAAAAACAATTTGCAGACGCCAGACGTTCTGTAATTGAAGCAGAAATAGAGGAAATCAAGGTTAATCTGGAAGTCATGATTGCCAACGAAGATGTGATGGTAACTGTAACCAAAGACGGTTATCTCAAGCGTACAAGCCTGCGTTCCTTCTCGGCTTCGAATGGCCAGGATCTGGCGATGAAAGAGACGGACAGGATTCTGCTTCAGCAGGAAATGAATACAACGGACGTGCTTCTGCTGTTCACAGACAAGGGAAGCTACCTGTATTGTCCTGTTCATGAACTGCCGGATATCCGCTGGAAAGATCTAGGGCAGCACGTTGCGAACTTCATATCGATCGATAAAGATGAAAGATTGATTGGGGCCATACCGATAAAAGAGTTCGATGACAATAGGTATCTGCTGTTCATAACCAAAAATGGAATGGCGAAGAAATCACTGTTGAGCCAGTACAAAGCACAGAGGTACTCACGGCCGCTTGTTGCCCTGAATCTAAAAAAAGATGATGAATTGATTGATGTCCATTTGACGGACGGAAACAATGATTTATTCCTCGCTACTCATTTTGGTTACGGATTATGGTTCAATGAAGAAGAAGTCAGCGTGGTTGGACCAAGGGCAGCAGGAGTAAAAGGGATCAACTTGAAAGACGGTGACTTTGTCGTTGCCGGAAAACCTGTTTCAAGGCTTGGTTCCCAAACTGTCCTGATTGCCACCCAACGCGGGGCAGTCAAGAAAATGAAACTGGCGGAGTTCGAAAAGACAACAAGAGCAAAACGCGGTGTCGTGATGCTGCGTGAACTCAAGTCCAATCCTCATAGATTGGCAGGGATGGAGATCGTCGAAGAAATCGATGCGGTTTCCTTGGAGACGAATAAGGGGACTGTCGAAACTGTCCAGGTCTCCAACTTCAGGAACAATGATCGTTATTCCAACGGCTCATTCGTGCTCGATCAAGGAGAAAGCGGCTCAGTCATCAGGATATGGCTTGAGCCACGTCCATCATTATAAAAGATACTTTGTTTGGTGGATTCTTGTGACAGTGTATGAATCGGCAGGAACGTGTACGAAAAGAGCTCTATAATAAAATATCAGGAAGCAGGCACGTTTTCCGTGTCTGCTTCTTAACTTTTTTTATCCCTTGGTTTTATCTTGGTGAAGGAAGGGTAAAAACCAAGGGTGTTTTGGTAATATTGATTGCAGGAGGATGACAATGGACATTTTTACAGACATAATCGGATCACTGAATACCTTTATATGGACTTACATATTGATTGCCGTTCTAATCGCACTGGGAATTTATTTTTCAGTCAGGCTGAATTTGGTACAATTCCGCTATATAGGGGAAATGTTCCGCCTTCTTACTGATAAGGCGACAATTTCAGCTGATGGAAAGAGAGGAATCTCCTCTTTCCAGGCATTTACCGTATCAACTGCTTCCCGAGTGGGGACAGGAAACCTTGCTGGAGTTGCAACTGCCATTGCAGGAGGCGGTCCGGGAGCTGTTTTCTGGATGTGGCTGATTGCTTTACTGGGCGGAGCTACTTCATTTGTTGAAAGTACTCTAGCACAGATTTATAAAGTGAAAGATAAAGATGGCTTTCGCGGCGGTCCAGCGTATTATATGGAAAAGGGTTTGAATGCACGCTGGATGGGAATCATATTTGCCGTAGTTATCACTTTCAGCTTCGGTCTTGTGTTCAACTCTGTTCAATCGAATACGATCGCCATAGCCGTCAATGAAACATATGGGCTGAGCCGAATGACAATCGGCATCATTCTGGCTGGACTGACAGCCGTCATTATATTCGGGGGAATCAAAAGGATTGCGCATGTTACGCAGATCCTCGTGCCGATACTGGCAATATTATATATTCTGCTTGCCCTGTTTATCCTGATTGCTAATATTACAGCTATCCCGGATATGTTTGTATTGATTTTTGAAAGTGCTTTTGGGCTTCGCGAAGTAGTCAGCGGCGGAGTTGGAGCTGCTATCATGATGGGGATCAAACGGGGGCTGTTCTCCAATGAAGCGGGAATGGGGAGTGCACCGAATGCTGCTGCGACGGCGGCGGTCACACACCCAGCCAAACAGGGACTGATTCAGACACTGGGGGTGTTCACAGATACATTGATCATCTGCACCTCTACAGCCTTCATCATCATCCTGTCCGATCAATATACTGCCGGACTGGATGGAATCCGGCTGACACAAGCTGCATTGACATATCATGTAGGGGACTGGGCAGGATTCTTTGTAGCCACTGCGATTTTTCTATTCGCTTTCAGCTCGATTATCGGAAACTACTATTATGGTGAAACCAATATTGAATTTATCAAATATAATCGTGTTTCCCTTTTTGTATACCGGCTGGCTGTATTGGCGATGGTGGTTTTCGGCTCAACTGTGAAACTGGAAGTGGTGTGGGGGCTTGCGGATGTTTCCATGGGCTTCATGGCGATCATTAACTTGATTGCAATCACTCTGCTGGCAAAAATTGCAGTTGCAGCTTTAAAGGATTACCGCAGTCAGAAACGAGAAGGCAAGGACCCTGTATTCTATTCGAATTCCATTCCTGGATTGAAGGGGATTGAATCCTGGGAATCTATGCCGGAGGAAGAAAGAAGAAGGAGAAACAAATAAGTATTAAGAGGGTGTGGCGGAACTAACGTGTTTTCTCCAAAAGCCGTCTAATTGTAAGATGCCAATACAAGACAACTGAGAAAACCGGACTTTTTAGAGGCTCAATTTTAGAGCTTTGGAAAAGTTCGGTTTTTTCTTTGATGCACTTTTCAAATGATTATTGCTTTTGAGAGATATATTTCCTCCTCCTTGTTCCGTAGAAGGAGCTTCGCTGCAGACGAGAGATTTCCTGCGGGATTGGCGGGACAGGTGAAACCCGTTCGCCTTGAGTGGAAATCCAAACGATTAGATAAGCCGCGATGCTTATGAAAAGATCCTTTGTTAACTATTTATCTTTTTGCTGCAGCCATTTTGTTTTACATATTATTCCCTCTTATGGAGAACATAAGAAAAATCAGTCCATAAGGAGAGGTTCTTAATGAGAAAGGAATTGTTGTTTGCTTTTGCGGCATTCTTTTTCATGTCGCTGCATGCTATAGCCGGAAATTTCGCTGAAGAACATGACCGGCCGAATATTATGGCAATCGTCACTTATGAAGAAGATGTAACAGGGGATAATAAAAAGGATAAGATCACTTTGTGGGGCAAACCGTTTGAACCTGGTGCCTTATTTTATAAAGAAATCTGGGCTGAAATCACTTCAGAAAAAAAAGAATTTCGGATCGACTATGAAGGCGGTTATGAACCGCAGATAGAATTTGCGGACTTGAATCATGATGGTGTAAAGGACTTGCTTGAATCTTCTGCTACAGGCGGAAGCGGAGGACTGTACAACTATAGTTTATATACGCTGGCGGACTATGAAAAAAAGGATATCGGTATGCCGCCTGCATTATCGATGGATGCTCATTTTGAGAATGATTACAAAGGGCTCATCACCTTTAATGATACAAATGAATCCTTCACAGTGGATTTAAGCGGAAGAAAGGAAGACTATGACCGGCTGGGAATCTATCAGGATGGAAAATTGAATGAGCCAATGGAAATGATGGTCATCCCCTATGCAATGTTTGAACCGGTAAACATCAGAGGGGAAAAAGGCAAAGGATTGAAAGGTGTTCAGCGGATCAGTGGAGCCTATCAAGCGGATGCTGTAGGAAATGTATATTCATATTGGTATTATGAAAATGGTCAATGGGATTTGAAGGATATTCAATGGGAAGAGTTGTAAGGAGAGGCATGCACAATACTTAGGCTATTGTCATACCTTAATGTAGGCAATACACTTCAAAGATGTGAGGTGGCTTACGTTGAGTGAATTCGATTCAGAAAAGCTTTCATTGACATATATACCGCCTGCTTCCATTTTCTATCCGATGGACGGCCGTAAATATACCCTTACTCACTCGGACTTAACAGGAGAGTTGTTTTTGAGTGCAGGCTGCGTATACGATATGGCTAAAATAGATCCCTTAATGAGAGATGAGGTATTGGCTGAATGGGTCAGGGTCATGGGGCAGTATACTCTTTCCGGAAAAGTCCATGTCAGCGGTGGGGAGTTTGAAAAGAATCTCTCAAAGGTGCGTTACATGATCTTTCAAAAGGAACTTCCGCTTGCGTTAACTGCTATAGTGAATGGAGACAATGGTTTTTTCACATACTTTCCCTGGCTTTTGGATGCACCGATCTATATAAGTTTTGAGTCCATCTATCCAGAATTCAATCATGTTCAATTTTATGGTACACCCAGAAAGTATCTAACTAAATGAATGAAGCTGCAGAGGCTGCACTCTTCAGCTTTTTTGTGTTTAGAATTAAAGCCCAGAAAAGTGAATAATGATGAGAGGCAAAAAGCAGTTTTCCCGCCAGTTCGTCTTTATGCCCGTCAAGGCGGTTAGATTTTTTTACTATACCACCTAATGGTAAATCGGTTAAATGAGTTTACTATTGTAAAAAAATTGGCCGACGAGAACTTGTACCCAGCGAGAAGCCGGACCAATTAGTGTCTAAATAGTCCGTTGAGTGCTGAAGTTAAGCGAGTTCCTGGCCCAATTAGTGGATAAATGGTCCGTAGAGTGATAGGGTCCAGCGAGTAAACGGTCCAATTAGTTTCTAAATGGTCCCTTGAGTGAAGGGGTTTAGCAAGTTCCTGGCCCAATAAGCAGTTAAATGATCCGTTGAGTAATGGAGACCAGCGGGAAGCCGGCCAAATTAGTGTCTAAATGGTCCAATGAGTGATGGGGTCTAGCGAGTTTCTGGCCCATTAAACGGTTAAATGGTCCAGTGAGTGAAGGAGGCTAATAAGGTAACGGCCCAATAAACGGTTAAATAGATCAGTGAGTAATGGAGTTCAGCGAGTAGCTAACCCATTTAGTGTCTAAATGAGCCAATGAGCCGGAAAAACAGAAGGAGACAGCTAAATGAGTCTCTAAATAGGATGACAAAATTCAAAATACAGTAGCTTCCGGCTCTATAAGCGTTAAATTGGCCAATAAAATCCAGATGAGTTACGAAGCGGATTCAATAGAGAGCTGAGAGTTTCAAACAAAAAAGCAGCGGAGTAACTTAAACCGCTGCTTTTTTACGCGTATTGTGAATGGCTGAACAATAGCCAGACATTATTAGATTGAAATCAATTTTTAAAAGTGAACAGGTCTTCTGAAATTTTAACATGTCCTTCTGGTTGTTTGTCTTTTTCAACAGACCTTTTAGTTGTTACGTCACTATCAATCAATGCTTTTTTTAGAGATGCGCTTATGGAATTGATGCATAGGATCAATATCGAGAAAAGTGTTAATGGAACTACAACAAGCAATGGGTTTGAGAAAACCTGCTGAATATTCATACTGATGGTGGCTGCCCATTCATTTGTCTCAGAAAAATAGACAGGGTTGCTTGGTTCATATGGCCCGATTGCAAATTCTGCCACCTTGATGCCGCCGAGTGCCATTAAGATGACACCGAGTTGAATAAGCAATGAGAGAGCCTGGGAAACCTGCTCGGAAAATAGAACAATAGAATGGCGTAAAAATTGGGGCAGGAGGTGTTTCCTGACGAGATGAAACCGGCTTGCTCCCATGATCTTCGAGACTTCTATAAATTCCTGTTTCAGATAAATCTTCATTTCTTCCCCGAGATAGATTCCCAATGATGGAATGGTTATGGCGGCTATGCCTGCCAGTTGTATGAAGAAATAACGGCTCGATGGCAGTGCATCGCCTTGGAATGCACCTTCCAGTGGTGCCAGCAGAGCGAAAACCACAATGGCGAGAGGGATATATTGAAAAGATTCCCCTAAGCCTTTCAATGTTCTGGTAAATGATCCTGGAAGAAAGGTGTAAAGAACTGCGAACAAGAATCCAAAAATCATCCTGAGCGCTGCAATAGCGAGTGCTGCAAAAATGGTATATTTGGCTCCCGCGATCAGGATCAGCAGAAAGTTCCTTCCCAGCCTGTCACTGCCTAAAAGCGGCATTTCTTCAGCAGAGAATGGCGGGGCAGCAATTACTTTGTTATTCTCATCTTTGAGGTAGTTTATGATCTCATCATAATCAGGATATAGCACAGGCACCAGGAAACTCGCTGCCAAAAGTCCGATGATGATCAAAATTGGGAAAGCCAAACGTTTAAAGATCTTATTAGACATTGTATTCTCCTCCTTTCAGCCATTTTTTCAGCAGCCAGGAACCGAATGTAAATACTAGGAAAAATGGGACGGAAATCAAAAGCATCCCAATAAAGAAGGCAGGTGCAGATGATGTTGCCGTTCTAAGCAGAACTGTCATGAAGCCTTTGATATTGAATAAGACCTCGATGATGAGCAGGTTGGACAGCATCAAAAGGAATATAGGTTTCAAATGCAGGAAAAAATGGATCCAGACATTCCGGAATACATGAAACCAAATTGTGTAGGATTTTTTAAAGCCTTTAGAAAATGAAAATTCTACATACGGCTTGCTTTCCTCTTCCTGAAGTTGAAATAGAAACTGTTTCATCAAGAACACCACAGGCAGAAACGACAGGCAAATGACCGGAAGGGTGTAGATTCGTTCCTCACCTGTTGTATAGATATTGAATAAGAGGATATCAGTTTGTTTGAACAGCCACACAATAAACAACTGGAACAACACGACCAAAAATACATCTGGCAACCCATCGAGGATATTGACAACTTTTACGGAAAGCTTATATAGGTTCCGGGGCAGCAGCATCATCAAATAACTCAATATGACTGAAATAAGGATTGCTGCGAAGAAAGATATGAACAGAATACTGAAAGAATAAGGATATGTAGATAGAAAAATATCAAGCATCTGATATTCTCTGTCATCCGCTCCCCAAATGACGATGATGGAGGAGGGAGAAAACAAATCAAGTATCGTCTGCCACAGCCTTAACCCATATGCTCCAACATTAATGACTAATTCTGTATCATAATCAAGCAGCGAACTGATCCCGCTCAGTAAGAATAACCCTATTAACACAACCCCGAAGTGAAGGGGTGTCAGCAATGTCCTTTTCATGAAATCTCCTGCCTTTTCTTCAAAAAATATACAAAATTCTCTATACAAATGGTACAATATAGAAATTGAATAGTAAACACTATTCTGAAAAAACTGTCGAAGGAGATGGAAAATGAACAAAAAAAAGATTTTTCTCATTCTTCTGATTCTATCTTCAGTTTCGATTCTCTCAGCCTGCAGAATTGTGTTTGACCCGACAGCTCAAAACGCAAAACAAAAGGAAATTCAAAAGGAGCACAGGCAGACAGTGAAGGTTCAGGAGCAGGAAGAAGTGAAAACAGAAGAACCGGAAGAAGAACCAGCCTTTAAAATAAATGCTTTTCTTGAGTTAGATGGAGAGAATATGGTTTTAACAGGTGACACGGATCTTCCATTTGAATCCTATATAGATATAAGTTTGAAGATATATCCAGGGAATGCGACGATTGAACAGATTGAGAGTGGAGAGGTTAAACCATTTAATGAGGTGCCTCCTAACATTGTCGGAATAGGAACGTCTGTTCTTGAGGATGGTACACTTGAAACAAAGACGTACAAACGACCTGAAACATCGACCCGCTACCGGTTTGAATTGGTCTTTGAACCGGAAAGCCAGGAAGAGGAAATCAAGCAGCAAATGATTGAACAAGCAGGAGACTTGGATGAATTGGCGGGAATTCAAGTATTAAAGGAAGCAGATCCAGAGAATTCCATGGTCCACGGAGATAAGCCAGTGAAGGGATATATCAAATCAGCCGAAGTCATGAAAGCTGATGAACCAAATGGAGACCAAGTGACTCTTGAATTGCACTGAGATAAAAAGCGGCGTCTGTTTTAACGGGCGTCGCTTTTTTATTTTGGAAAGATAGAGACTGCTGTAACTCACTTTTCTATCATTTTGCTCTAAATCACCTATACAAGATTCGGCAGAATGCATAGCATGTACCAAGAGCCAATAGTTATTCCAGAAGAAAGGATGTGCTTGGATGGCTCAAAAAAATGATTTATCAAAACTGCAAAGATTATTTGAAGAATTACAAGCTGTACAGTTTGTCCTGTTGGAGCTTAATTTATACCTCGACACCCATCCTGAAGATAGGGCAGCAATTCAACAGTTCAATTCATATGTCACGGAACGAAGAAAAATTGAAAAACAAATTGAAAAATCTTTTGGACCTTTACTCAATTTTGGCCTCAGCAAGGGGGGCTTTCCATGGAAGTGGACAGACTCACCTTGGCCTTGGCCGTTGTGAGGAGGTGGTTACATGTGGATATATGAAAAGAAGCTGCTTTATCCAGTAAAGGTTTCAGCTTGCAATCCAAGCTTCGCCAAAAATCTTTTGGAAGCATACGGGGGGCAGGATGGCGAGCTTTCACAGTCACTAAGATATCTAACGCAGCGTTATACGATGCCTCCCGGGGTCATTGCTATTATAAATGATATCGGAACAGAAGAATTGGCTCATATGGAGATGATTGCAGCATTATTTTACAAGCTTACAAAAGATGCAACCCCCGATGATCTGCAGGAAGCGGGTCTAGCAGGCTATTACGTTGATCATGGAAAATCGATTTTTTACCAAAACGCACAAGGTATCCCTTGGACAGCAGCTTATATCCAAAGCAAAGGGGATCCCTTAGCAGATCTTTATGATGATATTGCTGCTGAAGAGAAAGCAAGAGCGGGGTATCAATGGCTCATCAATTTATCTGACGATCCTGCAGTGAACGACACCCTCCGTTTCTTAAGGGAAAGGGAAATTGTGCATATACAGCGATTGCGGGAAGCTATGGAGATATTAAAAGAAGAATAAAAAAAGAGAGGTGCAAATCAGTAATTTGATCTGCACCTCTTACTAATAAATCTCTACATAATCCTAATGACTACTCCTCATCTTTCAAGTCTTCGATATATCTCTTCATTTCGGCAATTTCTTTGCGCTGTGCTTTGATAATTCCGTCTGCCAGTTTCCTAACCCGCGGGTCCTCGATCTGGGCTCTTTCGCTTGTCAAAATAGCGATGGAATGATGGGGGATCATCGCTTCCATATAGTCCACGTCATCGACAAGGACCTGGCTCCTCAGAAGAAAAAGGGAAAGGCCGAACACAATCACGCTTCCCGCAAGGATCCCAATATTCGCTTTTTTGTTTTTCAGCATGTGCGTCATGAATAACAGCATGATTACGGCCATCGTAGCACCCATAAGCAGGGCCATATAGGCTCTTGTTTCACTGAAGAAAATATGTTCCACTTTAAAAGTGCTCCAATATTTGAATATAAACATGATGATGGTGGATGTAATCACCATTCCCGCAAACTTCCAATATGGCTTCATAGAAGACACTCCTTTAGGTAAAATTAGTTCTGCTTTTATTCATTCCCTGCGAATTTGCAGAAAGTATGCAAAACCAAATTTTTTTTGCGTGCCTAAGAAAAATCATGGTCTATGGCCAAAAGAACTCCTCTTATACCTTCCATTGATAGCCGATTCCCCAAACGGTTGTCAGGTGATTCTCAATCGGTATGCTGGCTTTTTTCAGTTTGTCCCTTAGGTTCCTTATATGAGAATCCACAGTGCGAATATCTGTGCTGGCATTAATATCCCAAGCGATGGAGAGGAGCTGTTCCCTGGTATAGACCCTTTCAGGATGCTTCATCAAGGTTTCAAGGAGCAGGAATTCCTTCAGTGTCAAAGTCAGGGAGAGTTCGCGGTAGTTTAATATATAGGCTTCGGTGTTCAAGCGGAATTCCCCTCTGACTATCTCATTGTTTTCTTCCCTATTTTGAATCTCCTGCCTTCTCAAAAGGGCATGAGCCCTGGCAGCGAGGATGTCTTCATCGAAAGGCTTGGTGATATAGTCATCCGCTCCGACATCCAGGCCATTAATCACATCTTCTTTTTCGCTTCTGGCTGTCAGCATGATGATCGGAATATCTGAGAACTCCCTGATTTTTCTGCAGGCTTCCCATCCGTTCATTTCCGGCATCATCACATCGAGCAGAACAAGGTCTATCTTTTCTTTTTTCAACATACGAATGGACTCGTACCCTCCGGAAGCTTTCATGCAGGAATACCCTTTAGGTTCCAGATATAACTCCAGAAGATCACGCATCCTTGCTTCATCATCGACCAGTAGTATCGTTTTCAAGGATTTCACCCCGCTATATAAGTATTTCAATGCTTGTTCCTTTTCCTTCTTTGCTTTCTATCGCTACAGAACCTCCATGCGCTTCCACTAATTCCTTCACGATGGAAAGGCCGAGTCCGGAACCGCCGCTTACGCGGGAGCGCGATTTCTCAACTCGATACAGGCGTTTGAAGATATGCTGCAGCTCATTTTCCGGTATACCATAACCTTGATCTGTTACGGTGATTCCTACTTTTCCGGCTTCTGGTGAGCGGATCATGACACTGGTAATGGTATTTTCCTCAGAATATTTAAGCGCATTATCAAGCAGGTTCAAGATGATTTGCTCCAACCGAAGAGGATCAGCGAAAGCATAAACGGTTTTCGGGCAGGAAATTTGAAGGGTCATATTCTTCCTGTCAAATGCAGGTCCTACTTTCTTAGCAACACTTTGGATGAGCGGGCATAATTCAATCTCTTGTTTTGTAATCGTAAAGGTGTTCTGATCGATTTTTGCCAGTTCAAATAAGTTTTCTATTAAATGAACGATTCTTCCGGACTCATCCTGAATGATTCTCAAATACTCATTTCTCTTCTCATCAGAGATCCCTTCCCTAAGGGCGACAGCAGTATAGCCCTGGATATATGTCAAAGGTGTACGTAATTCATGGGAGACACTTGCCAAGAATTCAAGTCGGTCATTTTGGATATTCTCAAGATCGTTTGCTAATTTTTGGATGGAATTAGAGAGTTCGCCAAGTTCATCTTTTCCCAGCTCGGGAAGCTTGACCAGAAAATCCCCGTTGCTGAGCTGCTCTGTGGCTTCTTTCATATTGATGAGCGGCCTGGTCAGGATCCGTGACAATAGAAAATAAATGACAGCAATGATAAGCAAGCCCAGTATTCCGGCCATAAGAAAGTGGTAGTTCAGCTTCTGGATCAAGGACCGCAACGGCTTCGTATTTTTAAACATATAGACATACCCTTCTTCTGCACCGTTGTTATACTCCGTTACAGTGGCAAGGTAATTCATTTTTTCCCAATCAGACTCTATCAGCAATCCTTCCCGGGGCACCTCTTGCGGGTGGTCATTTATCAGGTTTCTCATTCCATCCGAAACATCCTTCGAACTGGCAATGATTTTCTTGTTTTCATCTGTTATGACAACTTCCGTATCCGTTTTGGATTCCATATGGGCGATATGATTAAGGGTTCCTTCTGTATAACTGTCTTCCAATACATCACGATGACTGTTACCGCGGGAAAGAATGGACTGGAATTCTTCCTGGGTCCTGGTATCAATCATGCTGCTGTGGAGATAGATCATGAGCAAAGATTCCATGATCAATACGGCGGCGAGGAAGTAAATGGCCAATTTCGTCGATATTTTTTTCATCATCATCCTCATTTCTTTTCAAGACTTTCTCATTGTACACGATAAATATGAAGAAAGTTTGCAGGAGCGGGAATGAAAAAGTAAGGGGCCAGGAAAAAATAATGCCGCTCTACATAATTTTTGCATAATTTCTTGAAATAATAAAAACAAAGGAGGAATTTGTCATGAAAAAAATCATATTATTGTCAGTTGCTTTGTTAATAATTGCTTTAGCTGCTTGCGGAATAGGCACCAAAGAAAATGCCACTGGAAGCAATGAGGAAGAGCACCAATCGGATACTGAGGAAAACCCAAGCGGCCACACAGGGATGGATCATTCCATGGAAGGAGATATTCCTGAAGGAATGCAAGAAGCAGAGGATCCCAAATACAAAACGGGAAGCAAAGTTATAATTGAAAAAGATCATATGAGTGGAATGAAGGGCGCGGAAGCAACCATTGTTGGAGCATATGAAACAACGGTATACAGAGTCTCTTACGATCCCGTTACCGGCGGAGACAGGGTGGAAGAACATGAATGGGTGGTCCATGAAGAATTGAAAGAAGCAGATCAAGAGCCATTCAAACCGGGAAGTGGGGTAACGATAGAAGCTGCACATATGGAAGGGATGAAAGGTGCCGACGCAACAGTTGATACAGCAGAGGAGAAGACAGTCTATGTCATTGATTATACTCCAACGGATGGAAGTAAGCCTGTGAAAAATCATCTGTGGATGTCAGAAGAAGAACTTCACTCTTCTGAACAAACTTATTGAAATGTCTGTTTCAGATCTGCAGATGTTTTTGTTGAAAATATGTAAAACTTTCTTTCCTATGCAATCTATATAACATGGTATGATATTGATAACTATTTCTTATTTGAGGTGAATATATGAGTAAAAAGAAATCTTCTCCTATGAAGTACCTTGTGATCATCACACTGGTGGTCGTGGTCCTTCTTGTATCAATCGCTTTACTAACAAATAAAAGTAAAAACACGGATGAAACGCTCGATTCCCATCCGGCAACTGAGAACCAGCCGACTATTGGCGAAAACGATGCACCGGTTTCCGTTGTGGAATTTGGGGATTTCAAATGTCCGGCATGTAAAGCATGGGGAGCTGAAATCTACCCTAAATTAAAGAGTGACTTCATTGATACCGGAAAAGCAAACTTTTCTTACATCAATACGCTATTCCATGGTGAGGAATCTACATTAAGTGCCCTCGCGGCAGAGTCAGTTTATGAAAATGATCCGGGATCCTATTTTGCCTTTCATAAAGAGCTTTTCAATCAGCAGCCAAATGCTAACCATGATACATCATGGATTACTATTGAGAAACTTATGGAGGTAGCGGGGGCAACAACTGATATGGATGTTGAACAATTGAAGCAGGATATTGAGCAAGGCAGCGGCATTGAAGCGGTCGAAGCGGACAAATCCTTAGTTGAAGAGTTTAATATCCAGCAGACACCCACCATTATTATCAATGGCACAAAATTGGAAGACCCATATGATTATGATAGGATCAAAGAATTGATTGAAGAGGGACAATAAAGATGGAGACAAAACAGTCCGATAAAAGCCAGTTCTTTTTATACGGTGCCTGGCTTACAGCCATTATAGCGACTATGGGGAGCCTTTATTTCAGTGAAATCAGGAGCTTTATCCCCTGTGAGCTTTGCTGGTATCAAAGGATTGCGATGTATCCTTTGACACTGATCCTAGGAGTTGCTACATTCCAGAATGATATAACCCTGAAAAAGATCGTTCTCCCGATGTCCATTATTGGGGGGCTAATTTCCCTTTTTCATTACCTCGAACAGAAGGTGCCGGGATTTGCCGCCATCAAACCTTGCACGAGCGGAGTACCATGCAGTTCTGAATACATCAACTGGTTCGGGTTTATTACCATTCCGTTTCTTGCGCTCACTGCTTTCATCTTAATCACGTTATTCACAATTCTTTCAGGGAAAACAAAATAAACAAGGAAATCCACCTTTGAATTAGAAGGTGGATATTTTTGTTCAGTTAGTTAAAGGTTTTATAAATAATGGTCAACCAACAGATCTAAAAGGTAATGAAAGAATGGTCTTCTTACATGCTGTTTTATTCTTGCAGGGAAGGTATGAAGTTTACCTTCCTCTTTATAGGTGTAAAAAAACATATAATATTCAATTACAAAGGGTGTGATGATATGTCTAAAAGACATTCTGCTTCAAGCAACACAAAATTAGCGTTTTTTCTCAACCTGATTTTCACCATCATCGAATTCATTGGTGGATTCTTGACTAACAGCATGGCCATCCTTTCTGATGCCGTCCATGATTTAGGAGACAGTATCTCATTGGGCAGTTCATGGTATCTGCAGAAATTGTCCAATAAAGGGAGCAACAACAGATACAGCTTCGGGTATAAACGTTTCTCAACTTTGGGAGCATTGATAAGCGGGACCATATTATTCTTTGGGTCGATTTATGTTTTGACAGAAGCGATTCCCCGCCTTTTCGATCCCCCCCACCCGGATGCACAAGGGATGCTCTGGCTTGCGGTTTTGGGAGTAGGGGTGAATGGATTTGCTGCATGGCGGCTCCATAAGGGAAGCTCTATGAATGAAAGCGTGCTTTCATGGCATCTGCTGGAAGACCTGCTCGGCTGGATTGGTGTACTGGTTGTAAGCTGTGTCTTATTGTTTAAGGATATACATATCCTCGATCCGATTCTTTCTATATCCATCACATCATTTGTGCTTTTCAATGTGACACGAAAACTGATCAAGACAATAAAGATATTTCTGGATGCTGTGCCCGAAGATGTTGACCTGGAGGGCATAAAAGCAGAAGTGGAAGGCCTGGACGCAGTGGAAAGGACAGAGCATTTTCATATTTGGTCTATAGATGGGGAGGTCAATGCCATGTCTGTCCATTTGTATTTAAGTAAAAATTTGTCGTCGGGACATGTTGAAGAACTAAAGAGTGAAGTTAAAGATATCGTATCTGAAATAAATATCATTCATTCAATCATCGAAGTCCATCCACCGGAAAAGTGAGCTGGCCAGCCTGCTCGCTTTTTGCTTTTGAGAAAAGATTCCAGACCGCATGCTTTTATATAGGGCGGTCAGTTATGAAGGGGATAGCGGCGAGATCGACCTGGGACTGAATAATATCGTGAATAATGAAAGGGGCCCGTACCACGGAAAAGTTTCATTGTTGGATTAGAATGAACAAGATCCTGTTGATTCGGTTGAGAGACATAGAAATGATGTCATATTTGACCTATACCAAGGAAACCGGAACCCTTTTATTGATCATCCGGAATTCGCCGAGAGGATTTGCAGTAAGGAGTGCATAAAAAAGGAAGATCAGGTGCTGATCTTCCTTTTTTATTGTAATAATCCCTGTATTATTCTTCTGTTTCCTGGTCCTTAATGGTTTCATTCTTTTCAATATCCTCTGCATCTTCTTCTTTACCAGGATCCTGTATATCAACATCCTCTTCTTCAGGAGACATTCTTCCTTCTTCTGCACAAGCTGACATAAAGAGACTTGCTGCCATTGGAATGGCAAGAGCTAAATGTTTCCTCTTCACTTTATCCCTCCTAATTTATGGATAGTTATCTATACACATATAGGCCGGAGTTTAAACAATAAGAAAGGGACACGAAGCAGGCCGGATAAGTATCTTCAAAAAATAAATATAAATACTATCTTTACATTCTTTACATTTTGTTATAAAATTATTGAATGGTTTGAACGAGTTTGAGAGTTTACTAGTAAAAAGAAGACGTGAGGTGAAAGTAAATATGTTTGAAAAAATGAAAAAGAGCCACCTGACCCTTTTCTTCCTGGCGGTTGCTTTATTATGGATCAAAACATATTTAGTACAACATATAGAATTCAGACTGGGTTTGGATAATAGTTTGCAGGAGTTTCTCCTATTTATAAATCCATTAGGCTCCATCCTGTTATTTTTAGGGTTAACCTTACTGTCAAATAAGAGAAAATTCCTTTGGCTCATAGTGTTTGATTTTGTTTTGAGCTTTTTATTATTTGCAAACGTAGTGTACTATCGATTTTTCAGTGATTTCATTACCATTCCAACATTGATGCAGACTGATAACTTCGGTGATGTCAGTACAAGTGTTACATCTCTTTTGAAACCGCACGATATCTTATTGTTTGCAGATACGATTATTGTGCTTGCCATTGGCCTGTTCTTCAAAAGGAAGCAGCCAACTGCAGCTGTCAAAGGCAGATATGCCGGAGCAGTATTGATAACTGCTGTCTTGATTCTGGCGGTTAATCTTCAACTTGCAGAAAAAGACCGCCCGCAGTTATTGACCAGAACGTTTGACCGCAACTATATCGTTAAGTATTTGGGTATGTATAATTATACCATTTATGATGCTGTGCAAAGTATTAAGGTTTCTTCAAAGCGTGCACTTGCAGATTCGGATGATGTAGCGGAAGTCCTTTCCTACAATAATTCTAATTATGCAAAACCCAATCCTGAATATTTCGGGGCTGCAAAAGGGATGAACGTCATCTACCTTCATCTGGAGTCCATGCAGAATTTCCTGATTGACTATAAGCTTCACGGTGAAGAAGTCACTCCGTACTTAAACTCATTAACGAAAGATCAAAATACACTGTACTTTGATAATTTCTTTCACCAGACAGCTCAAGGGAAAACATCCGATGCAGAATTTTTATTGGAGAATTCCATGTATGGCCTGCCACAGGGTTCTGCTTTCGCATTAAAAGGTATGAACACCTATCAGGCAGCACCTGCCATCCTTGGCCAAAAAGGGTATACTTCAGCGGTTTTCCATGGGAATAATGGAACGTTCTGGAACCGAAACGAAATATATAAATCATTTGGTTTTGATAAGTTCTTTGATGCAAGCTATTATGATTTGGAATCAGATGAACTTGCGGAGTATGGATTGATGGATAAGCCGTTCTTTGAACAGTCTCAGCCGTTACTTGAATCACTGCCGCAGCCATTTTACACAAAATTCCTGACGGTATCTCATCATTTTCCTTATAAAATGGACCAGGAAAAAACAACGATTGCTCCTCACACCACAGGAGATGCATCTGTTGATAACTACTTCCAGACTGCACGGTATGCAGATGAAGCCATTAAGGAATTCTTTGATTACCTGAAAGAATCCGGGTTATATGAAAATACAATGGTGGTCATGTATGGGGACCATTACGGGATTTCCGAGAATCATAATAAGGCTATGGCTAAAGTGTTAAATAAAGAAATTACACCATTTGAAAGTGCTGGCCTCCAGAGAGTCCCATTAATGATCCATGTTCCTGGAATGGAAGGCGGCGAAATGCACCAGTATGGAGGTCAAGTTGATTTGCTCCCGACTCTAATGCACTTATTAGGAATCGAAACGAAGCAATATCTTCAATTTGGTTCTGATTTATTATCCGAAGATCATGAAGAATTGGTGCCTTTCAGAAACGGTGATTATGTAAGTCCGGAAATCACTCATACTGATGGAAAATATTATGATTCAACTACTGGTGAACAAATAGAAGAAACAGAAAAAGCAATTGAACTTAGAGAACGAACTCAAAAAGAGCTTGATTATTCCGACAGGGTTGTAGAAGGAGACCTTCTAAGATTTTACACGCCTGAAGGTTTTACACCGGTTGACCGGTCAAACTACAACTACATCCTCGAGGACCCTAATGATACAGGGCAGGATAACAGTGAAAACAGATAAACCAAAAAGTTGTTGAGCTTGTAAGCTCAGCAGCTTTTTGTTTTGAATGATGGTTATGTTTCCATAGAAATTATATATAAATAAGGCTGTTTTCGCATAAATTGTTGCTTTCGGAAAAATCCCAGGTGCCGGATTTTTCCCCTGTATACAAAGGTTTTACTCTCGAAAAAGAACGAGCAGCTCTTTTCTTTCCTGCTCACAGGGGTTTTACGACGATTTACCAGGATATTAGTTGAAATTCTATATTGAATAGCAACAAAGTTTACGAAAAGAGCCTTAAATAATGAGTATATATTGATAAACTGGCATCAAACATGGTATAAGTGTAAAGGAAGTAAAGAAGGCGTATCTCTTTGCTTTTTATTTTTGCGGTTACATCCGGCCAGTCCTGATGACCTGATGATGAGAGGATTGATTTTGACAATGAATGATAATTTCTGGCGTGAATTACCACGGCCATTCTTTATATTGGCACCAATGGAAGATGTGACTGATGTTGTATTCCGTCATGTAGTAAGTGAAGCAGCAAGACCAGATGTGTTTTTTACAGAGTTTACGAACTCCGAAAGCTACTGTCACCCGAACGGGAAGCAAAGTGTCCGGGGACGCCTTACATTTACAGAAGATGAACAGCCGATTGTAGCCCATATATGGGGCGATAAGCCGGAATTTTTCCGTGAAATGAGTATCGGGATGGCAAAGGAAGGCTTTCGGGGGATAGATATCAATATGGGATGTCCTGTTGCGAATGTAGCAGGCAATGGAAAAGGATCGGGCCTTATAAGGCGTCCGGAAATTGCAGCCGAGCTGATTCAAGCTGCCAAGGCAGGCGGGCTCCCTGTAAGTGTCAAAACAAGGCTTGGTTATACAGAGGTAGATGAATGGCGCGGCTGGCTGAAGCATCTCTTGGAGCAGGACATCGTCAATCTTTCCATTCATTTGCGAACTAAAAAGGAAATGAGCAAGGTGGATGCCCATTGGGAACTGATTCCCGAAATCAAGAAGCTTCGAGATGAAGTGGCACCCGATACACTTTTGACCATCAATGGTGATATCCCTGACCGCCAAACAGGTTTGGAGCTTGTGGAAAAATACGGTGTAGATGGGGTAATGATCGGCCGCGGAATCTTCAATAACCCCTTCGCCTTCGAAAAAGAAAAGAAAGAACACAGCAGCAAGGAATTGCTGGATCTGTTAAGGCTGCATCTTGACCTGTTCGATCAGTACACAACTGAATTCGAACCGCGTTCATTTAAGCCGCTCCGCCGTTTCTTCAAAATCTATGTGCGGGAATTCCGGGGAGCAAGCGAACTGAGAAATCTATTGATGGAAACTCAGACAACCGATGAAGTTCGTGAGTTGCTGAATCGGTTTGAAAATGAAAATACTAATTAGCCATATATAAAAAGAGCGGGAGATTTTTTAACTTCCGCTCTTTTTTTTCATCTTTATTTTATTTTGAAAGGCTCTTTTCATAACTTTGCTGCTATTCTTTATCTATTAAAAATAATATCCTGGTAAATCGTCGTAATAAATGGTGAGCAGGAACGAAAAGAGCTGCCCGTTCTATTACGAGAGTAAAGCCCTCATCTACAGGGGAAAAATCCGGCTCCTGGGATTTTTTCCGAAAGCAAAAATATTTGAGAAAACAGCGTTCTGAAATTATGGAAGGTGAGATGGCCATTTATGATCAGGCTTCTCCATCTCAGCAATTGTTGCGCCGAAATCAGAGCAAGTGCTTTCATATTTAATAAGCTCATTGAAGTGAAAGATAAAATTTATATCGAGAGTGCTGAAAGATGGTGCATTACAGCAAGTGATAGACCAAATTCTTTCTATTGGCAGGCAAATTTGGTTCAATCCGGTAATAAATGCACCAAAATCAGAGCAGGTTCTTTCCTTTATGGTGCATTCCTTAAAGGAATCAACTTGGCCTACTGTAATTTGACTCGTTACCGAAATTAATTCTTGAACTCTTGCCCAGCTGCCATCTAATCAGGCTTATTCCTTGAATGAATCCACTTGACTTCCTTATAACATACCAGATATCATCCGCAAGCATCTCGAAGCAGCGGCATTCAAAAATAGAAGGCCAGCGTGCTCTCAATCATTAGATGATGGGATGGCCATTGAAGTTTCTTCAACAAAGGATTTCCTTGTTAAAGAAAATACGGCAAACAATAATGAAAGAATGACAATGGCACTTCCAAACCATGCTGTGTGAGAAACAGTCCCCGTTTGGTTCAACACCAGGCCGCCAAACGCCGAACCAAGTGAAATGCCAACTTGAATGGCTGAGTTATTAAAACTCTGTTGAATATCTGAAGTAGAAGGATCCGTTTGAATCAGATAACTTTGCTGAGGGGGTGCCAGGCTCCAGCTCAATGCTGCCCAGATCATCATGATCGGGACAAAAAGAACGAGTGAAAAAGTCGTTAATGGCACCAGGATTAGAATAATGGCAAATGCACTGATCACAACCACTATGCTTTTTTGAGCTCCGATCGAATCAGAAAGAATACCTCCGAAAGCACCTCCGCTGACAGCTGCTATCCCAAACAATAAATAGCAAATACTAATCCAACCAGAACTCATATTTAGTTCGGATTCTAAGAATGGGGTGAAATAGGCATAAAGCGTATAATGTCCCGCAAGCATAAACACAGTTGCAAGGTGGGCACTGCCGATTTTGGCGCTTGCTACAGCTTTTAATTGCTGTGAAAGTGGTACCGAATTTTCTCCTGGTACCCGTTCCAGGTAGATTGATATAAGAATAAATGATCCAATTGATAAAATGGCAATACCCAGGAAGATCACGCGCCAGCCGAAAATATTTGAAATGAGGATCCCAAGAGGAACACCCATAACCAGAGAAGAACTGATTCCCATATATATTAGTCCCAGCGCCTTAGCTCTGTGAGCAGGGGTGACAATCTTCGCTGCAATGGTCAACGAAAGTACCACGATAAGGGCTGTACTCATGGCAGTCAAAACTCTAGCTGCCATCATTAACGCAAAACTGGAACTGAAATATGTGATTAAATTCCCGGTGAAGAAGATAAACAGGGAAATGAGATATAGTCTTTTGCGCTCGACCTTACTTGTCATCACTAGCAAAACAGGTCCTGCCACAGCATAAATCAGGGCGAAGACGGTAATCAATTGTCCTGCACTGCTTAAAGATATGTTAAAATCTTTTGCAATCGCCGGCAGTATACCGCCGACAATTAATTCAACGAGTCCAACTGCAACTGTTGATAATGCGAGAATAAATACTTTGGGATTCATAATTTACTATCGTCCTTCCAGATGAAATTTAATATCAGAAAATAAAAAAAATCCTGATTACAGAAAACGAATATAATTCATTTTTCTGTAATCAGGATTTTAAGGTTCCTGGTAGAGACCCCCAAGCCATATTCTTGAGGTTATACAGTTAAAAATATTTTTTTATAAGCACTTTGAGAATTTTAACAGATAGTTTCATATTATTCAAGGATGAATTGCTTATGGTCTTCAAGGGGCAGTTCTCAAGAACCTATAATACGACAACTTGGAAATAACCAAAGCTGCCTAGATTTTGTAGGAAAGTAGCGAAGTTTCCTAACATACATCCCCTCTTAATCACCAAACCAGAAAGTATAACAGATGCTCCTCCTGGCCGCTTTTCTTAAAAAGCAAAAATAGAATGCTCTGTGCCCCTATTATTATTAATAAAGCACCGACTGCAAGATAAAAATGGAAGGAATATCCTTTAGTGGTGTGGAATATTGTAATGAGTGTCATACAGCCATTTATAATTAGTGGACAAGGTAACCATTACTTATTAGGAGAGATCTAATATGAAAATCGAATTAAAGGAATTACCTCAATATAATGTTGCGTTTATACGTCAAACTGGAAGTTATTTTGGACCGCAGGAACATTGGGGGGAACTGATTAACTGGGCAGTTTCCAACGGACTTTATCCACCAGAACAGTCGTTCATTGGGATATCCCTGGACAACCCGGATTTGGTTAATAGTGAAAATTGCCGTCATGATGCTTGTGTGACAATCCCTGAAGGATTCAACATGGAGGAACATAAGGAAATGAAATTTAAAAAGGTTGATGGAGGAAAATATGCCGCATTTGCATATTATGATACCCCGGAATCCATGAATAGTGCTTATCAATTCATGTTCTCCCAATGGCTCCCAAATAGTGAATACGAAGCAGATTACGGCAGGCAGAACCTCGAGTTCAACCTGAATAATCCGTCAGAAGACCCTGAAGGAAAGTGCAGGGTAGATTTATATATCCCTGTAAAGGGCAGGGAATAGGCAACGGTCAACCAGCTGGCGCTTTATTATGGAGGCTGCTTGATAATGGCTCCAAGAAATGGGGGAATGGCATGAAGCATAGTCACATCAATATATAAGAACGAATGGATTTTTATAATGTCAAGGGTTTAAGCATGGCGTATATTCATAATGGCAGGATTAGCCGCCAAGATTATTTTGGGGTGGTTGAAACAGGAACAGCTGATTTGGTGAATGAAGCCACTATATTTAATGCTTGTTCGATAAGTAAGCTTCTAACAGGGCTGCTTGTTATGGTGTTAGTTGAGAAGGGAATTCTTGACTTGGATGAGGATGTAAACAGGAGGCTTTTGGCCTGGAAGGTTCCCGAAAATGAATTCGCTTCAATGAAAAAAGTAACACTACGAAGGCTGCTTTCTCATCAATCCGGCATTATTGATCCAAAGGATAGCTTTTCAGAACTGAATTCATCCTTTTCTTACCCCTCAATGATTGAGTTGCTGGAAGGAAAGACCCCTTATTGTAAAACTGCAGCAGCCGTAAGCATTGAACCAGGCAGTGAATTTCAATATTCAGATACGGGTTATTGCATTATTCAGCAGCTGATCGAAGATGCAACCGGAAAACCGTTTGAAGCGGCAGCGTATGAACTTATTTTTCAACCATTGAGAATGGAGAATAGTTCATTCCCCACTAACATCTTTGAAGAAGCACAAAAACACTTTGCATGCGGACATAACAAAGATGGTGAGGTTTTAAATGGAAGATACTCTATCTATCCCTACCCCGCTGCTTCAGGTCTATGGACAACCCCTGCTGATTTAGCCAAATTGCCCATTGAATTATTCCATTCATTAAAAGGCAAAAGCAAGACAGGGATCTCTGCATTGAATGCAAAAGAAATGATTCACTCTCATGGCCAAAAATGGACAGGGCTGGGTGTTTTTTTAGAAGGAGCAGAAGAAGAACTGGAAATTTCTTCGCTCGGGTGGGGAATCGGTTATCAGTCTATGCTGGTGGGGTATCCACATTTGGAGTCTGGCCTGGTCATCATGACGAATACAGATCAAGGTGTTCATCAGTTGAATGGGATTATTGGTGAAATATATCATGCTTCAACCTTTTAACCTCCTGCTTGACCTAAAAGGATGAAACGATTCTTATTCACGAAACCTTTACGCTTTATGTTCGTAAATAGATTAACCGGTTTATGACGCTTCTATAAAAATTTGTTTTAGGAGGTTAGAATATGTCTGCCGAATTTGTTGCCGTCATTGCTATAGTTTCGAGTGTGATCTGGATTCTGGTATCGCGTGAGCTCGCAGGTTCTCCTAAGGAACAGATGGGGCGGAAGGTCTTCAGCTTAATGTTCGCCGGGGTTATTTCGACAGTGATACTGACCGTCGCCCTTGTTCAAAGTCTTATTTAATCATGTGGCGTTGGTCTAAACGGGTTAACGCCTTTACCATACGCAGGGGGTGGGAAATTGTTCAGTAAAGGGAAATTAAGAGTCAGAAAGTTAGATGAAAAAGATAATGTGCTGTTAGCGAAATGGCTGTCGGATCCCGCTGTCCTTGAATTTTATGAAGGCAGGGATAATCCTTTTGATTTGAGTAAAGTGAATGAGGTTTTTTATTCCTCTGAAGATGAAGATGTGAAATGCATTGTAGAGTTTGAAGGGAATGAAATTGGCTATATTCAATTCTATCAAATAGATGGGGAGACAAAAAAAGAATACGGATATGGAAACGAAAATGTTTATGGAACAGATCAATTCATCGGGGAAAGAGGCTATTGGGGCAGGAGCATAGGAACACTGCTTGTTTCATCCATGATTGAATACTTAGCAGCTGACAAAAAAGCAGACCTGATCGTGATGGACCCTCAAACAAGGAATATAAGGGCTGTACAGTGCTATGAGAAATGCGGTTTAAGAAAGGTGAAATTACTTCCGCAAAGGGAGCTTCACGAGGGAGAATATCAGGATTGCTGGTTGATGGAATATCGAATTGGTCTTTAATTGAATAGAGAAAGGAAGAAGCTTTTTCAACCTTTATGGCATACTATTCATAGCACGGTAACTTAACAAATAAATAGTAAAGGGGAATTGCGCAGGGTGATTTTGAGTTTCCTACCGTTATTGCTGACTTTTGCCGCTATTGTTTTTATTATTTACTACATTCCGATTCTGGTGAAGGACTCAAAGAAAAAAATGGATTCGACAGAAAGCATTAAAAATAACTTAGACAAAATCGTAAAGCAGAATGAAGAACTTATTTTCCTGTTGAAAAAGAATAATGAGAAGGGGTAATGAATGCAGTAAATATTAGAATGTTTCATGCAGTCCTCATTGGCTGCTTTTTTTGTTTCTCCGGTCGTGTCTATATAAGGCATATAGATACCGGAAAATATTAGAGTTGTTTCCTCTATATGGTAAAATGAATTATATCTTTATATAGGGGGCAATTAAAATGGGCAAATATCCAAACTTGAAATTATTCTCCTGCCAGCAGCAGAGGCTGCTATCAAGAGTTTAAGAGTAATACCAATCCTTTTAGCAGTCTTTGCTTTTTCTTATTAAATAAATCTATAAGAAAGCAGGGACAATCATGGGATATAAAAAAGCCAGTGAGATTTTACCAATAGAATTAGTGGCGTTGATCCAAAATTACGTTGACGGAGATTACGTGTACATACCAAGGAAGAAAGGCAACGAACTTTCGTGGGGAGAAAAGAACGGAACACGGCAAGCTCTGAAAGAACGGGACTTTGCTATATATGATTCCTACCTAAAGGGAGCAAGAAAGAAGCAGCTTGCAGATGAGTATCATCTTTCCATCAAAAGTATTGAAAGAATCATAACGAAACAAAAAAAGTAACTTGTTATAGATGCCTTGTGTATTTTTTGCATAAGGCATCTTTTATTGGTGTCTCAAGAATACTGCAGACCCGAAGAATAGGAAGCCTTGTAAAGGATTTAGAGTATAGAATGAGTAGATAAGAAGGAGGCGGTCTCATGACCTATAGAATAAGGACAAGGACAAAGGAAGATGTCGATGAATTCATTACTTGGACATATGATGGGGTGTACTCTTTTTATGATAATAATATCCAAAAGGAAAAAATCGATGGATTCCTTGCAAGTGCTGATAGAGATAATTTCTATACAGTCATTGATGAACAAGGGGTGTTGATTGGAAATTGCGAGTTCTTTAATGTTGGAGAAGCACCAGAAGAAGAAATCATAGCAGTTGGTGTTCAGATGAAACCATCATTGACCGGAAAAGGAAACGGACTCAGATTTATTCAAGCGATCATTGAACAAGGGAGAGAATGCATAGGGTTTGACCATTTAGAGCTGGCTGTCGCGGATTTTAATAAAAGGGCAATCAAAGTTTATGAAAAAGCAGGATTTAAAAGAAAGGGAAGCTTTAAAAATGTCCTGAGAGGAAAAGAATATGATTTCATCATCATGGAAAAGGACTGGTGAAATTCTGCGTTGTCCATGTATGGAAGCTTTTGAGCTGAATCTGGCCTTAAGCTTTCGTTTTTTGAAGCCAAAAGGTAACTAAAACAGCCATAATTTTATAATGAAAGAACCGAATCTATATAATTTAGGCTCTTTAAGTGAATTTTGTTGTTATTCAAGATGAATTTCAATTAATGCCCTGGTAAATCGCCGTAAAAAATACCGGTGAGCAGGGTAGAAAAGAGCTGCCCGTTCTTTCTCAAGAGTAAAACCTTTGAATACAGTGGAAAAACCCGGCACCTGGGATTTTTCCGAAAGCAACAATATATGCGAAAACAACCATAATTAAAGAGTTATTCTGTTATTTTATATAATTTTTCTGAAAATTCCCGTTCCATTATCCCTATTCCTGCTATAATAAAAATATTATTTTTCTAATTGAAGGAGCGCTGTCCCATGAAGAAGATTGCCACTTTAGTAAGCGCTGTCATTTGTGTTGTCCTTTTTTATTTTACAATTGAATCAGCCTTGGATGTCTATAGCGCCAGTTGGCAAATGCCTGAAAATGAAAATCAGGGGTCTGTGAATAAGCGTATAGTTTTGATTACACAGGAGCTGGAAACCCCTTTCTGGGATCAGGTCAGTTACGGTGCAAGAAATCAAGCTGAGAAAGATAATATCACACTTGAAGTATGGGGAAGCTACGGCAACAATCATGAAAATTTCCTGAAGCAGATAGAGTTAGCTATTTATTCAAAAGTGGATGGGATCATTGTACAAGGCCTGGATACGGATGGGTTCAAGGAACTGTCGAAAGTGAAGGCAGCGTCCTATGGGATCCCGATTATCACTGTGGCAAATGATGTTCCGCCTTCGGACAGCCTCCGAAAGACATATGTAGGCTCTGACCAGCGCTATGCAGGGGAATTAATCGCAAGGCAGTTAATCAGTGATATGGGTACATCAGGAGAAGTGATCCTCATGCTCGACAGTAAGCAGGAATATTATCAGAAAGAACGGTTGAAGGGCATTCAGAGCTCGCTTCAAAGATATCCCGAAATCACAATGATTCCAGCAGAAGCGGATGATAGCAGAGAGCAGGGGATTGCCTTGACAAAGGATCTATTGAACCGGTATCCAAATGCGAATGCGTATATTGCTGTCAATTCCAACTTTACAGAAGATATCATTGGGGAGATCCAGAAGCGTTCGAAAGTGGAGCCATACTTTATTTATTCCTTTGATGACAGCAGTGCCTCGTTAACCGCCCTGCAGCAAGGGAAACTGGATGGAATGATTGAGCAGTCACCCAAAGAGATGGGAGAGCGCAGTGTACACTTGATGGTCCAATGGCTGAATAATGAGATGGTTCCGCTGGATCTCGATGGCTATTTGACTGATATCCGGCTGGTTAAGGGAACTGGCACAAGATGACCAATATACAGAAGAAAATCTGGATGCTGGCGGTGATTGTATTACTGATCATGGCGTCAATCTGGATGTCACTCACCCTATATAACCAAAAAATGCAGAATCAATATAATGATATTCTTGAGCGGTATTTGGTATTGAATGAAATAAGGACCACAAGCCAACAGGTGGTCACAGGGTTGAACAATTATCTGCTACTGCCCACCACTGAAAATTTAAATAGCGTAAACCAGAGTATGCAGGACATCCAGGATATGCAGACAAAGATTGCCGGTTTCAAAAATACTGAGAATGAATTTTCGCTGATCAACTATGTGAATCTACTTGATAGTTTATTGGAAGTGACTGATCGCGCCCTTGTGTTTCATTCGGAAGAAGGTATAGAGAATGCAAGAGATTCACTGAGTGAAGCTACATATATTTCTACCTATATTTCCGACATGACCCTGTCGCTCATAGATTCGGAATTAAATTCTTATGACCGGCTTTACCGTGGGATCATTGATCAATCTGAAAAGCTGAACCAGCTGGGGATTTGGCTGCTGCTGTTGATCACCTTCCTATTATTGCTCTATACTTATTGGTTCTCACTAAGGATCACAAAACCACTGGAAAAACTCACAAGGGCAGCCAGTGAATTATCTAAGGGGCGGTTTGATTTAAAGATCGAAGTGAATTCGAAAGATGAGATGGCCTTCCTGGCAAGAATGTTTGAGCATATGAGAACAAATATCAATAAATTGATAATTGAAATTCAACAGAAGGCACAATTGGAAAAGGAACTGCAGGAGAGTAAGCTGCTTCTGAAAGAAAGCCAGCTTCGCAGCCTTCAAAGCCAAATCAACCCCCACTTTTTGTTCAATACTTTGAATACTGTCTCCAAAAAGGCATACTTGGAGGGCTCAGAGGAAACAAGTGATTTACTAGTCAACATTGCGGGGCTTCTTCGCTATAACCTCAAGCATCTGGATAAGACTATGACACTCAAGGATGAGGTCAATGTATTAGAACAGTACATGAATATTCAAAAAGCGAGATTTACAGACCGCCTTACATTTCGCACCGAGATTGAGGAATCGTGCCTGCACATTGAGCTGCCTGGCCTGACGCTTCAACCAATTGTTGAAAACGCTGTGATTTATGCGGTTGAACCAAGTGAGGATGGAGGCACCATCTGGTTCCGCGTCATTGATGAAGGGGACAGGGTCACTATCGAAATAGAAGATGATGGGCCAGGCATGCCGGAAGAAAAGATTCATAGAATCATGAATGAAGAAGAACAGCACGATTCTGTAAATGGACATGCGTCGGGTATTGGACTGAGTAATGTAGTGAGGCGCCTCCGCCTTTTTAATGGGTATCCTGATGTGCTTACAATTGATGGGACGCCGGGAAGGGGAACAAAAGTGACTATTGATATTTTTAAGGGGAAAGGGGCTGTTGAAGATGATCAAGCTGCTAGTGGTTGATGATGAGCAAATCGAACGTGATGCATTGCAAGTGATATTGGAAAAGCATTTCCCGAATGTTGAAATAAAGCAAGCCAGGAATGGCAGGCAGGCCGTAGAAATGGCATCAGAGTTCCAGCCGCATTTAATCTTAATGGATATCCAGATGCCCGGGATGAATGGTTTTGAAGCCATTGAAAGAATAAATGAACGGGATCCTTCTATCAAGTTCATCATGATTACTGCTTATGCAACCTTTGATTACGCTCATTCCGCCTTAAAGCTGGGAGTTATTGATTATATGGTGAAACCGACTAAAGTGGCAGATATTGTAGATACGATGGACAAGGCTCTTCACCAAGTAAAAGAACAACAAAAATTAAAGGATATGGATAAGGAACAACAGAAAACATTACAAAAAGCGAAATCCATTTTTGAAACTGATGTGGTAACACAACTTTTATTTGATCACGTCCATGAAGTGCATTTACATGAATTGGTGGAAATGCTGAAAATGCAAATGACAGAAGAGAAGTTTGTTATCAGTGTGTTGCTTCCTTCAGGTTCCGAGAAGTACTATTCAGCAATAAGGGAAAAAGCCAGAAGCATGGGGAATGCTTGGATTGGTGCTTTATACGGGCGCCAATTACCCATTATTGTTTTTAAAAATGATGGCCAGTCTTATCGTAGCCAAGCCATCTTGATGGCAAAAGAAATCCTGAAATTGGTGAAAACAGAAGATTCCTCCGGTTGGTTTATCGGAATAGGTAATATCTATCATTCTTTGGAAGATATCAAAAGATCTTATCAGGAATCGTTACTGGCTACAAGGGACACATCCCTTCCGGTCAAATACCGTTTCTACTCCGATGTACCAGCTCTTAGTCCAGGTCTCGATCAACATTCAGCCAAGCGATATGAGCACACTTTTTTTACATCTATCAGGAATGGTGAATGGGACGATATAGTGATTATTATGATAGACTTAATTGAATCTCAGGAAAAAGAAGGCACCTGTATTTTACAATCCCAGCAACGTCTGATGGAGCTTATTTGGATCCTTTCCCAAGTAATGAGTGAGATAGGGGTGGATATAGATTCCCATATCTATTCCTTTAGAGCTGCAGACTACAGGCAGCTAAGGGCAGAGACGAGGCTGATCCTGGAGAGAATGCATCAGAACACGCAAGAGCATCAGGACAAACTTGAAGAGAATACAATTGGGCAGATAAAGCAATACATTATCGATCATGCCTATCAGGATATTTCCTTGGAAGAGATAGGAAAAGTCATCGGTTTAAGCCCGATTTATATCAGTAAAATCTTCAAAGAGCAGCTGGGAGTAAATTATATTCATTTTTTAACAGACTGCCGTATAGAAAAAGCGAAAAGACTAATGAGGGATCCGGAGAAAAGCTTAAAGCAAATCACCTTTGAAGTTGGGTACCATGATCCTAACTATTTCAGCAAGGTCTTTAAAAAAATGTGTCATATCTCACCGACTGAATATCGGAAGAGCCTTTTGGAAAGCAATAAGCTGGTATAGAGAATGGAAACGGACATATGAAAAGGACAATGTATAAAAAGGTTACTTTGCTGTTATTGCTTGGTGTATTGCTCATGATTTCCGCTTGTGAGCAAGAGGAAAATATACCTGCGACGAAAAACATAACGACTGTTACCTCTGTGGAACAAGAAAAAGGTGTAGAGGATACTATTAAAATTGGTTTCGTAATGGGTACACTGCTGGAAGAACGGTGGCAAAAGGATCGGAACTTATTCAAGAAAGCTGCAGAGAAGCTAGGCGCGCAAGTAGAGATATTGTCAGCAGACGGTGACGATGCTTTGCAGATATGGCAAGCTGAAACACTGATCAGCAAAGGAGTCGACCTGTTAGTCATCATCCCGCAGAATGCCGAGTCAGCTGCTGCGATTGTTGAAAAGGCACACTCAGCAGGTGTGAAGGTCTTATCTTATGACAGGCTGGTAACAAATGCTGAAGTGGACATGTACGTTTCTTATGACAATGAAAAGGTTGGTGAATTACAGGCAAAAGCTATTACCCGATTAGTACCTAAAGGGAAATATGTCTATATCGGCGGAGCAGAAATAGACAATAATGCACATTTAATCAAAAAAGGGGCTTTTTCTGTACTGCAGCCATTGATTGACAAGGAAGATATCACAATCGTATTTGATCAATGGACAAAGGACTGGCAGCCGGCAAATGCCAAAGAAAATATCGAACTTGCCCTTGATGCTAATGGGAACCAGGTGGATGCGATCATCGCTCCCAATGATACTACTGCCGGAGCGATAATGGAGGTTCTTGAAGAACGGGGGCTTGCCGGGAAAATCCCCGTAACGGGACAGGATGCCGATTTGGCTGCTGTCCGCAGAATAGTATCAGGCGAACAGGCGATGACGGTTTACAAACCGATTCAAGATTTGACAGAGAAAGCGGCTGAGTTAGCTGTGAAACTTGCAAGGGGAGAAGAAATAGATATAGATCTTAATATAAATAATGGGAAGGTGGAAGTACCATCCGTCCTCCTTCCGCCGGTTGCTGTTAATCAAGTAAATATCGATGAGACGATCATTGCCGATGGATTTCATACAAAACAAGAAGTCTATCACCACAATGATCATTAAAAAGGGCAGGGAGAGAAAATCCTGTCCTTTTTTGCCAGCGATTTTCCTTTATGAAAGTTCTGGAGCTTTTCACATGCTTAGTAAGATTTTTAATAAATTCGGAATAGGCTTGAACAATTAAGTCATTTTTTCAATCAGGGGAACCAAGGGCAGTATTCTATTGCAGACATGATCTGCAATAATTTATTGGAAAATTTAAAAATTACAGACAGATGACAAAATAGTGCTATAAGTAAGCGTTATCATCCTTGCTGACTCTTGATATATTTAGGTTGTCAGTGAAACAACAAATTGAAAGGGGTTACAAAATGAAGAAATTATTCCTTGTATTATCTATTGCCATTATGGCCGTCCTTATTGCTACCGGATGCAGCAGCAGTACTGGTGGAAGCGGGGACCTTAAGGTAGGGATTGTCCTGCCGACAAAAGATGAACAAAGATGGGTGCAGGATGAAGAAAGATTCAAAGAAGCAATCGCAGATTCAGAGTATTCTGCTGAAATCTTATTCAGCCAGGGTTCATCTGCAAAAGAAAAAGAAAATGTTAACACATTGATCAGTAAAGGAATCGATGTTTTGATCATTACGCCAGTAGATGGTGATTCTGCTGGAAGTGCAGTAGAAGCTGCGAAGAAAGAAGATATTACTGTCATTGCTTACGACCGTTTGATTACCAATACTGATGCAGTTGATTACTATGTAACGTTTGACAGCGTTGCCGTAGGTGAAGCACAAGCACAGTATTTAGTTGACCACTCAGAAGGATCGGGAGTTCCACTATACATGTATGCCGGTGCAGCAACGGATAACAACGCTTTCTTGTTCTTCGAAGGCGCATGGAATGTACTTCAGCCCAAAATCGCTGATGGTACATTTAAAATTGCTAACTCAAGTGAAGCAGAAGCTTTAAAAGATAAAGCGGAATTATCCCGTGAAGAAATGAGTAAGATTGTCAGTCAGCTTACTACTGGATGGGATCCAAACGAAGCCAAGAATAAAGCTGAAACACACTTAACATCAGCAGGAGATGACATGAAAGGCGATGTAGCCATCCTTGGACCTAATGATGACACTGCCCGCGCGATTGCCGATGTATTTTCTGCTGAAAGCGGAATTACTAGTTATGTAATTTCCGGCCAGGATGCAACAAAAGCTTCCATTCAGTACATTATCGATGATAAGCAGTCAATGACTGTATTCAAAGATGTTCGTACACTGGTTAAAGATGCTATGGATATGGCATTAACCATCCTTGATGGAGAAACACCTGAAACGACAGGTTCTTATGATAACGGATCAACAGAAGTACCTGCTAAACAATCCGATGTCATCAGTGTTGACAAAGATAACGTAAAGGAAGAAATCGTTGACAGTGAATACTATAAAGCAGACGAATTTACAGGATTAGAATAAATAAATTGGTGCAGCGGAATAGTGATAGATTTTCTATCACTATTCCATATGTTTTAAGTGGTCTGGTTAAGGAGGCATAACATGAGTGAGTATATTTTAGAGATGAACCAGATATCAAAGGAATTTCCAGGTGTAAAAGCGTTATCCAATGTGAATTTCAAAGTAGAGCGGGGAGAAATTCACTGTCTGGTTGGAGAAAACGGGGCTGGGAAATCCACATTGATGAAGGTGCTGAGCGGTGTTTATCCTTATGGAACGTATGAAGGCGATATCGTTTTTAATGGCCAGGTGCAGCGGTTCAATAAAATCAGTGACAGCGTCGATGCCGGTATTGCCATCATCTATCAGGAACTTGCATTATTTCCGGATCTGGCAGTTTATGAAAATATTTTTATCAATAACGAGATACAGAGCGGCGGCATCCTTGATTGGAATGAAGCGATCGTTCAATCGAAGAAATTACTTGAAAAAGTCAATCTGAAAGTCAACCCTGAAACCTTGATAAAAGAACTGGGTGTGGGAAAGCAGCAGTTGATTGAAATTGCAAAAGCACTGAGCAAAGAAGTAAAGCTGCTGATATTGGACGAACCGACAGCAGCATTGAATGAAGACGATAGTGAAAATCTTTTGGAGCTGCTCCGGGTGTTAAAAGAACAGGGCATTACGAGCATCATGATTTCTCATAAACTGAAGGAAGTCATTGCGATAGCAGATAAAGCAACGGTCCTAAGAGATGGAGAAACGATGTGTACATTGGACGCTTCAAAAGGGGAAATAACGGAAGCTTCCATCATCAAGAACATGGTCGGCAGGGAACTTGGCGATATCTATCCAAAACGGCCAGAGAAAAAATATGGTGATAAAGTACTGGAATTAGTGAACTGGTCCGCATATGACCCTGCAATTGGCCGCCAGGTTGCAAAAGACGTGAACCTGCACGTTAAGCAAGGGGAAATTGTCGGTATTGCCGGCTTGATGGGCGCAGGAAGGACAGAGCTTGCGCAAAGTATATTCGGGAATGCCCGTAAATACAAGCTCCAAGGAGATTTGTTTGTGGATGGAATGCTTGCCACTTACAAACACACTAAGGATGCCATCAAAGCAGGAATTGCCTATGTAACCGAGGATCGGAAGGGAAATGGACTGTTTTTACTGCAAGATATAAAAAATAATATTTCTGCCGGGAATTTAAACGGCATCTCCTCCAATGGGATCATCAATGAAAACGAGGAAATAAAAGTAGCAGAAGAATATCGAAAATCTTTAGGAATAAAAACGCCATCGATCCAGCAGCTGACCGGCAATCTTAGCGGGGGGAACCAGCAGAAGGTTTCTTTAGGGAAATGGCTTTTTGTCAGTCCCAAGCTATTGATCCTGGATGAACCGACACGCGGAATCGACGTCGGGGCAAAATTTGAAATTTATACTGTTATGAATGAACTGATCAATAAAGGAATGAGCATCATCATGATTTCATCAGAGCTTGGCGAGATCCTGGGAATGAGTGATCGTGTTTATGTCATGGCAGAGGGTGAGATTAAAGGTGAGATGTCATCTGAGGAAGCAAGTCAGGAGAAAATCATGGAGCTTGCGACGCAATAGGAGGTAGTATGAATGAATTTGTTAAAAGAAGGACAGCAGGTCATCAAACGCAATATTCGTGATTATGGGATGTACATTGCTTTATTGATCATCATGATCACATTTTCAATTTTGACTGATGGATTATTCATGTCTTCAAGAAACATCAGTAATCTACTGGATTCAGCAGGATACATAGCCGTTCTCGCAGTCGGGGTTATGCTTGTTATTGTCATCCGGCACATCGACTTATCCATCGGGTTCCTGGCAGGTTTTCTTGGCGCAATAGCAGCCATACTGCTCCTGAATGGTGTACCGGTTTATATTGTCATTCCCCTTGTCCTCATTTTGGGTATTCTTGCCGGATCCGTTACAGGTTTCCTGGTTGCCAAAATCGGCATCCCAGCCTTTGTGGCGACGCTGGCCGGATGGCTTATCTACCGCGGTGCCATTCTTTTAGTTACAGAGAAATCCGGAACCATCAATGTGGATAATGATGCATTCAACGCGTTAGGGAACGGATATATTCCTTCCATAACACAAGTTGGCGGGCTGCATTTACTATCACTAATCATCGGGGCAATCGGTATTTTATTATATATCATCAGCGCCATTCATAATCGTAAAAACAAAATCAAGTATAACTTTGATGTGGTTTCACAACCGATGTTCATCATACAGCTGGTTTTTGTCTCAGCGATCATTGCCTATTTCACCTGGTTGTTAGCTGGATACAATGGAATCTCATGGACAGTCGTCATCATCCTTCTGGTTGTCACAATCTATCACTTCGTCACAACCAAGACTGTGATCGGACGGCATATCTACGCTGTGGGAAGCAACCCTGAAGCAGCACATCTAAGCGGCATCAGTGTTAGCAAAATCACCTTCCTGGTCTTCGGATCAATGGGTATGCTGGCAGGACTATCAGGCATCCTTTTTACTGCCCGTTTGCAAGCCGCTACAACCACAGCTGGAACTCTTTTTGAATTAGATGCCATTGCAGCCGCATTCGTTGGCGGTGTTTCCGCAGCTGGTGGTGTCGGTAAAGTAACCGGAGCTGTCATCGGAGCCATTGTAATGGCAACTCTGACAAACGGAATGAACCTGATGGGTGTCGGGATTGCTCCTCAGTACATGATACGTGGTGGTGTCCTGGCATTGGCTGTTATTTTCGATGTCATGACCCGCAGGCAAAGAGCTTAGTGTTCATACAGAATAAAAAAAGGCAGGCTCCATCCATTAGCAATCAGTGGAAGAGCCAGCCTTTTTGCTATACCTTAAAAGATGGCTATTTGGTGCAGTTATATAGTTGGGAATTGATGAATGAATTACAAAGAGTAAGCTTTCTAGGATAAGTCCTTGGTTGACATGGGCTAACCAGGCTTTAGGGAAACTTATGAAGCAACTATTAAATATGTAAACAACCTTTTGTAATACAGAAAGGGTTTTTTGCTTATTAAGCAGAATGATATTTTAAGGGAATAGAATATTAATAAAGATCTGGAGGTTCTTTTAGTTGAACAGGTATAAAGCAATTTTATTTGATTTGGATGATACGCTGCTTAACAGGGATCATGCTGTTGATGAACTGTTTTTAAAGGTTTTAGCCGAGTGTTATATGGATGTGAACCAGTCTCTGAAAGAAAACATGAATGAGAAGTTCAAGGATTTTGATAGAAGAGCCTATGGAGATAATGATAAGACCAAAGTGCTGGCACCACTGTTTGAAGAATTTCCTCCAAGAAAAAGATTAACTGAAAGCGGGATTCAGGAGTTTTGGAATCACCATTTCCCTCTATGCTTTACTATTGAAGCTGAACTTTTAGATGTAATACGAACTTTGAAAGAGAAAGTAAAGGTTGCCATCATTACGAATGGGTCAACTGCCAGGCAAAAGGCAAAAGTAAAGAATACAAAACTGGATGATATTTTTGAAGTCATCATAATTTCAGAAGAAGCGGGATGCAGGAAGCCCGATGAACGAATATTTAAATTAGCACTTGACCGGCTTAATGTACAGCCTGAAGATACATTATTGGTTGGTGATGACCTGCAAAAGGATATTAGCGGCTGCCAGAATGTGAATATTAAGGGTGTATGGTTCAATCCGTACAGAATTGAGAACAATACGGAAATTCAACCATTTGCCGAGATACAGTCATTAAGCGAGTTATTCTCAATAATAGAGGCGAATACATAATGTCAGGGATACATTTCGTGAACAAAAAAGAAATTGAGATAACAAATTGATATTACAATGTAATGGTTTGGCAAAAAGGATGTAATCGCCCAGCTGTATACTTATTAATGATAGTTCAATACATAGGTAAGGTTAGAATACCAGCGGGGAGGCCGAAATGGAAGATTACTTAGCAAAATCACTGGATGAATGGAAGGCAGACATTTCAGAAGTGCTGGATCAAATCAATGATGAATATAGTGAGCTGAAGAAAGAACTTAGAGTCTATACTTATAAATATGGAATTACAAAGCAAGTGATCCAATCCACTGTCAACGATGAAATCATAAGGAATATCAGGCAAATGTATCATAAACCATTTGAAGAAAAGTACACTCATTTGAAAGAAGATATACAGGAATTGGATGAAAAACGTAAAGTGTTTCAAATGTTCGTGGATAAGATCGATGAAGTGAAGCGGAAGGAAGGGACCAAGACAGACCTTGCTTCTGCTTATAAATAGAATAGGAAGACTGGAACCGTCTATTTGGGTAGACGGTTTTATTATTTCAGAAAAATTCACCTTTCTCCTCTAAAGTGTTTTTTTTAGTACTCCCAATGCTTAGGCCAGTAAGTAAATCACTATTAGCATAAGGAATGGCAGCCGTTTAATGTGCGCAGAGAACTCCTAGATGTCCCAGCCTGGATGAATCCCCAACTAAGTTTAACTGCATTTAAAGGATTATAACTGCCGATTGTGGATTGTATCCCTTAAACATAAGTAGCTGAATCAGCAGACCTTAATATCTGTGCTGGAATCTGCATTCGATTAATTGCCCTGTAGATTGGTGAACGACCAGCGGTCACCCGTTACACATTTTTCAAAGCGGCAATATTCTTTCAAGCACCAAAAAGAGTATTGAAAAGCTAAAGAGAAATAAGAACCCCTTAAACGGCAGAATAGAGACTACTTTTTTTTCAATTTTATCTAAATATGAATAATCAATTCTCTAAAGGGTAAAGCCATTGGTGGAAATTTTTTTTCGCGAAGGAGGAGGATCACATGGCTGATTATAAAAAACAAAGTATTTCACTCACTGGAGCGGTAGGATTGGGAACAGGAGTGATGATCAGTGCGGGAATATTTGCCCTTCTTGGACAAGTGGCAGAATTAGCCGGGGCAGGGTTTCCTTTAATTTTTATCGCAGGCAGTATTGTTACGGCGTTCAGTGCTTATTCTTATGTTAAGATGAGCCAGCAATATCCTTCAGCAGGTGGGATAGGTATGTTCCTGATGAAGGCTTATGGAAAAAGTACCATAACCGCATCTGCAGCACTGTTGATGGCCTTTTCAATGATCATTAACCAAAGTCTTGTGGCAAGGACTTTTGGTACATACACCTTGCAGTTATTTAACGGCAGCCAAGCAGACTGGCTGGTGCCCATTTTAGGTGTGGGATTGCTTTTATTTTCCTTTTTAGTCAATATATCTGGAAATGCATTTATTCAAAGTTTCACTTCAATTGCCTCGTTAATCAAGATAATAGGATTAACAGTCATAGCATCGGCAGGAATTTGGGTGGCTGACTTCACATTCACGCCTCCAGAATCTAATGAGGGTAGTCTAACAGTCTCGATGGAAAACTATATAGCTGCTACTGCGCTCACAATCCTTGCATTTAAAGGGTTTACAACCATTACAAACAGCGGGTCAGAAATAACGAAACCCAGGAAGAATGTAGGAAGAGCCATTCTCATATCCATATTAATCAGTCTGGTTGTATACATGTTACTTTCCTGGGCTGTCTTTACCAACTTATCCGTTAGTGAAATAATCAGTTCAAAAGATTATGCCTTAGCTGAAGCTGCCAAGCCTGCCTTCGGGGATACTGGTCTTTGGATTACTGTAATCATTGCGATCATTGCAACCATTACGGGCATCATTGCTTCTGTGTTTGCTGTTTCAAGAATGCTGGCAATGTTAACGGAAATGAAGCTAATTCCACATAAGCACTTCGGTATGCCAGGTTCCGTCCAGAAACATACGCTTGTTTACACTGTGGTTTTTGCTCTGGTGCTGACAATTTCTTTTGACTTATCAAGAATAGCTTCCATGGGAGCCATTCTATATTTGGTAATGGACATGACCATTCATTGGGGAGTATTCAAACATTTGAGGAAAAAGGTCAACGCCAACCCCTTCATTGTAATGGGGGCTTTCATTCTTGATGGAATTGTTCTTAGTGCATTTCTCTGGGTAAAAATCAAGTCGGATCTTTTAGTCGTAACGGTAGCCATCCTGCTGATCATAGTTACGTTTATAGGAGAAAAATTATTTTTGAAACGGACTTCGGAGAACTCTTAAAAGTGAACTTATTGCAAAGTGAACATTATATGAAAGGAGCGGGAGTTTTTACTCTCGCTTTTTTCCATGGAAGAAGGAGGTGCATATTGAGGTTTATAAAGAGCTGCGAGCGTTATTTCAAAATATAAGATTAGACAGGGGGGGCTTGGCTTAGTGAGCAATGACGAGTACCAAAATGGTAGGGTGAAAGGTTGTTACTTTCCTCCATAATATAATTATTGATTCAGTTGGAAAGGAAGATGAAATACTTTGAGTGATAATAAAACAAAAAGGATTGTAACTCAATAATTATATTATGTAAACTTGTTTAATACATAAAAGAGAGGCAGTAGTATAGCTTTAACTGTTATAAACTAATTGTAGAATTAATTAATAGTACACTAAAAGTTTCTTTAAAGAAAAAAGTCTGGAGAAATAATGAACTCAAACATAATAAAGGTATTTTGAATGAAAATAATAAAATCGAGAAATGCTATACGATTTAGTAATTCACCAAATCATCTAAGTGGATTTTTGTTTCGTCTCAATATTAGTAGTATTCTTTGGCTGTGAGATGAAATGAACTGTTTTCGATTCACTTCCTATAATATATGTTATGTAAACTAAATAATTTATTAAAGAAGAGGTGTAAATCACTAAGTTAATTCATCCTCTTCTATTCTTTTCAGCTCAATTCTTCCTATTGAAAAATAAAATGGTGAAGGAAACGGCGGCTTTTTACCTTTTGTTAGTCTTCTCAGTGCTATTTGCAACCAGTTGCGTTGTTTGTTGAGTCCTGTAAAGAATACATATAAGGTATTTATATCAGCTTTGGTATCGCCATATTGACAGCTTGGATTGGCGGTTCCATTTTGGTACCAATTTTCACCGTTTTCTGCGTCCAGGATCAGTTTTGGCTCACTGGACCAGTTGTTTCGTTTTCCGTTAGGTTCCAAGCCTTTCAGCAGCCATAGACCTTGCTTCGGAAAAGGGTTTCTTCCGTATAGGTTCGTACTTCTGCAGACAACCATTTCATAACCAACTGCAGCAGCATGTACAGAGGCGTCATAGTAATTTTCCTTTTCGAAGAATAAATTTTCCGGTTCTGACCAATCAGTTAAACCATCTAAGCTTTCTACGTATTGAATACGATACTGTGGGTACCCTTTTTTCCCGGTTTCTTGTTTAGTCGTCACATACCAGATCCGCCATTTCCCTTTGAAGAATCTTACTTTGGGTTCAAGCACGTTAGGACTTTCGGGAGTTCCTGTCAATATGGGGGCGGGAAATCGTTCCCACCCTTTTGGTGTTTTGTTGAATACCCCAATTGAATATGGAGCATGATTATCCAAGACATTTTTGGACCCGTGCCCAGTGTAATAGATTCTCTCAGCTTTCTCCCCATTCTTGTCTTCTCCAGAGACATAACAAGGAGTATGATAACCGTAGTAATCCCAACTGCCCTTTTCTGAGTTAGGTGCTATCGGTTTCGCTTTTTTTGGATTATCATCATATGTTTCAATGGTCCAATTATTGCTGTCTAATGTTTCACCAGCTGGCAGTGTTGCTGTAAAAATATTGTTTTTGAAGTTCCTTTGAAACCCTCCCATAAACATAACCCATTGATCATTTATTTTGGCGACATGAGGATCTCCAACCCCGAATATATTGCGTATCTCTCCATACTTTTCTGTTTGATCAAAGAGTTTCACTGTTTTTACTAATTGGTGGTTCATTATTAACCACTCCTTCACTTATGGGACTACAAGTATTATAGGCGTAATTCACAAATAAAATAAGCTGCATTTATAGCAGCTCATTAGTTATTGAGACATGACATGCTGATATTTCCGAAGTGCCTTCCATTGTTCTTCTAAAGAAGCCATCGGAACAAATTCTACATCAGCAGCAGTAATTAGTTTATTATACATCTTTTGAAAATGAATATCCTGGTAGGACATTTGCAAATGGATGTTCTTGACGTTATCGTTTTTCATCATAGAAGCTGAATTGAAATTGTTGCTTCCCATTGCGTTTGCTGTGAACCGGCTTTCGAGTACCATATTTTTTTCCCAGGGAGTCAATTTTCCCAAAGGCACATCCATATTCATTTTTTCGATGTCCGGCAGAGATACTTTTTCAACACGGTTAGGATTTATAAGCATCAGCATCACGAGCACATGATTACGCAAAGTATCTATATGGGCTTTTAATATCTTCCTAAACGTTTTGTTTTGGACATTATTAAGATAGATTTCCAGTTTATAAATGACTCCTTCATGGGCAGCCAGGTGTTCAGACATCAATCCTAGATCGATCGCAGGCAATCTCATTCTTTCACCCTCCTCGATTCCAGGATATGCAGAAATGAAAATAACGAGCTTTTCTTTCAGTTTTTTAACAGCCTTTTATTTTCTAATTGTCTCAAAAGCCAAGGTATTTTTCCGTGAAACGTTCTATTGTTAAATACCGCGAGCCCATGGTATCTTCCTAACTCCAATGGAGAAAGCTTTGGGATATGCCCGGTATATAATTCACCTTCACCTGTCCCTAGGAATCCTTTAATGTTTGTATACAAGACGTTACCTTGCTTAATTGAGGTATAAAAGGAATGAGAATATGGCCGCATCCCTTCCATTACTGCGCATTCACCGGTACCGAAGATAAATGGATATTTTTTCACCTGTAGAGTATTCTCTATTAGTAAGAAGCCATTGTGATCAACCGGCAATTTTGAAAGCTTAAACAAATCAGGTGCTTTGGGATCCTGTGCCCAGAGCATTTTATCAAAATGTATTTCCTGCTGGGGCAAGAGGATTTTGTTTTCCCGAATCGCCTGTATTTCACTTCCAAGATGCAGCTCAATCCCTTTTTCAGTTAATAGTTGGACAATTTTAGCACTTGCGTTGGGCGTCATCTTATCAGATAGCAGTTTATTAGGAGATATCAAAGTTAGGGAGTTATGTAGTCCATTTTGCATCCTCCATGATTGTAGCGATGAGCCAATTTCGACTGCTGCGCGATTAGCTCCTGTAATGACGAGGTTATCAGCAAGTCGGATTGCATCAATGGAAGCAGTAAACTGATAGTTAGGTTTGATGGTATAGATGTCTTCTGTTAATGGGGTTTTATCTGTACCGCTTGTCATGGAGCCAATATCAATCGATAGGAGGTCGAAATCCAGGATTTCTCCACCTGCTGTCAAAGCGAGCTTCTGTACTGGATCTATTGAAAGGATGGCTCCTTTTTTCCAGATCACTCCCGCCTCCTTTGCTGCTCTCTCTAAATCTACCCTGATTTCTTCCTTGGTGTACCTATCTTCTATGTAGCCTGAAAACAACTCAGGATAATATTGATATTTTGATGGGGAAACCAAGGTGATTTCCACATCGTCCATTGGCTCCCTTTCTAATCTTTTCATTACTTGTATATGTGAGTGGCCGCCTCCGGCCAAAAGTAATTTTTTCACTCGTTAACGACCTTTCTTCTTGTTTATATGTAATTTACAGTCTAACGGTTTGCATGGAATAAAAACAAGCAGCAGCCCTCCAAGAGCTGCTGCTGCCTCTTACTTCTTCTTATTCATCATCTTCTGGATCTCGTTCATATCTTTAGGTACATTCCCCGTTGTGATAGCTTTGACAAGCATTTCTTCTTTTTCTTTGGAAACAGGCTTGTTAGCCATTTGCCCTACCTTCTTTATAAGGGTTCTCACCTGTTTTTCGTCTTTGAAATTCGTGTTTTGGAATGACTGAGCCAGTTTCATGATATCATCCATTTTTACACCGGTCTTTTTTTCGAAGTTACCAAACATTTATGGACCTCCTCTCAAAACGTTTCTCCACATTCTATGTAAGTCGGTAGCGTCTTGTATCAACGGACGTCCCGGCATCAGGAATATTTATTGCTTTATTAGGCGGTCATACAAGCCATTATGCTTCCCGAGCATATATTGCAATAAGGAGTTTTTATAAGGAGGAATTACATGCAACCGCCAGAAAGGAACCGAAATTTCAGAAGGTCCAAAGGGATTTGTATCTTTCCCGGCTATAGGTATTGCGGCCCGGGATGCAGCGGTCCTGGCGCTCCAGTCAATGCTGTGGATGCTGCCTGCAAGTTTCACGACGAGTGCTACAGCCGTTATGGCCCTTCATGTGAATGCGACCGCCTCTTTATGGATCGGTTGAGAAGACGAATGCACCAGAATACTTCTGAAGGAAGAAATGCACGCATCATGTTCCGGTTCATGAAACTGAAGACAATGTTTTCCTGCTGATATCAAAAAGCCGGCTCCCCCCTCATGGGAAGCCGGCTTTTATTCTGGATTAGAAAATTCGCTTTAGTGATTTAAAGTGGTGAGGGACTGTCCCCACATGCTTTAAAGCGGTGAAGCGCTATTCCTTCCAGGCGCTTTCTAGCTGAGCATCATAATCAAATTGGTTATTCTGTCCCTGTCTTCTTCCGAGCAGGAAGATGACTATCCCTACTGCCGTCCATAAGAGAAGGAGTTTGATAACGGACAGGATCAATGTGTAGCTGAAGAACAGCAGTACACTTAAGGAGAAGATTCCGCAGAAAATGATCAGCGGGAGCTTCGGTTTAATCAATGCTGTTTCGAAAAGAGCCGGTCTGACAAACGGCAGAGCAATCATTGCGATTGCATGGCCGATGTACATCAGGAACATCCCCTGAAGCGACACATTCAACAAGTAATCCAGCGTCCTTGTCCAGATCAGCACCAGCACAATGATTGTATTGATGGTAATCGCAATATGCGGCGTATTAAAGCGCTTATTGACTTTGGCGATACCTACCGGGATGACACGGTCTTCCGCAAACGCAAAGAGCATTCTTGAAACGACCATTACGAGTGAATTCAGCGTTGTAGCAAATGCCATGATGATTCCCGTCATGACAATCCATTTCCCTCCGGCCGGCAGATATACTGAAGCTACATCAAACATGGCGCTTTGTGAGGATGCGAGTTGGTCGTATGGAACAACCCCGAATGCGACGATCGAAATCAGGAAGTAGATAATGACTGTAGCAAAGGAACCGATCAGCATCGTCCTCGGCATCGCCTTTTGCGGGTCCTTCATCTCCCCACCTGCCTGTGCCAATTGTTCAAACCCGAAGTATGCAAAGAACAGCGATGGCAGAATCGCGACGAAGCCGCTCCAGCCGTTTGGAAGCATAGGAGAAAAATTCTCTGTTTCGATAAAGAATACTCCAGGCACAACCAGTACCAAAATGGCAACAAACAAAATGGCTGACATGACGAGCTGGACGACACCGAACCATTTCACCCCAATGATATTCAATAAGTAAAAAATCAATAACAATACAGTTGCTAGAGTCGCCGTGTTGCCGGTCCCGATGACACCAGAAATATAATCACCGAATGATATCGCCATGATCGCCATGACACCAAGCAATGCAATGTATTGGAACCACATGAACAGGAAGCCGGCAAAAAAGTTTTTGAAAGTCCTGCTGATATGCACATACGCTCCACCTGGGCTGTTACCAAGCGGTGTACTCATGAAGATCAAGTAAGCAAGAGCGGAACAAAGCAAAACCGGCAAAAGAACTACATAGCCAAATGGCACCGACGGTCCTGCCTGGGCCCCAGCTTCTCCTGTGACAACAAAAATGCCGGACCCGATCATGCCTCCTATCATCAAGGCATATCCATGCCATTTTCCCAGTTCACGTTTCAATCCGTTTTTCATGATGACTCACCTTCTCCTTCTTGTAAATGAATACAAAAAAGCCCTTCACCCAAAAGGGACGAAGGAGCTCCGCGTTACCACCCTTGTTGATGGAAATTGAATTCTTTCCACCCGCTTCATTGTCAGACAGCTTTAATGCACGATGTAATTCACTAATAAGCTGCCTGAATTCACACCACCCATTCAGTCTCTGTAACTGCCCGCTTACCCGCTACTGCTTTCGTACACTGTCTATATTTATTTGTGAAGATGACTTTTTCGCTTTAACGCTTTTATGCTTTTATGCAATAAAGTATATTAAGACTATACAAGGGTTGTCATTCATTCGTCAAGAGATAAATTTTACTTTTTTATAATTCAAGCCCAGCTGAATCGATTTCCACTTTCTTCAGTATTTGTTTTTGGCAAGAAATTTATGAATAGGACAGCTCAGAAATATTTTTAAAGCGTGACGATCCATCCATTCATTATGCTATACTATAAAAAGCCGGAAAATTCTTCATATTCTTTCAGGCAATATAGGTTATAGGAGGCGTTCAGTATGATGATAAACAAAGCATTGATTTTTAAAAACACTATGGGGATCACGCCGAATTAACTAAGTTGTTTTTGCGTTTTCCCTCATTCTGAAAGGGGAAACACTAGTGATTAGAAAAGACGTTAACATAATTGAATTGAATTCAGAAAACTGGTATGAATGCTGTGTATTAAAAGTTGCCGCAAATCAAACAGATTTCATTGAAACAAATGCAATTTCAATTGCGCAATCAAAGTTTGAACCTTCATTAAAACCATATGCAATATATTTGGGTGAGAAAGCAGCCGGCTTTTTAATGTTCAATTCTGTTCCAGAGGAACTTGACGGGTATTGGGTGTATAGAATTATGGTGGATGAAAAATTTCAAGGTCAAGGAATAGGAAAAGCCGCAGTACAATTAATGATTTTAGAAATGGAAAAGTTACCGAATGCCAAAAAAATCATTGTGGGCTATCATCCAGAGAATTCAGGGGCACATCATCTATACAAAAGCTTAGGTTTTATAGACAATGGAAATAGATTCGGCAAAGAAATGGCAGTCATTAAGTATATAAATCAATGATTCAACAAAAAAGGCTTAGAGGAACCTCTCTCTAAGCCTTTTTGAATGGGAAGGAATCATGGACCCAAATGCTTACGATAACTTCTTTGCCATGATGACGTTGGTCACTTCATACTCAAGTTTTTCATACAGGTTCCTGGCCGTCTGGTTGTGTCCGAAGACGTGGAGTTCAATCTTGGAGAACCCCAACGCTTTGGCAGCTTTTTCAATTTCGAGCATTGCCTGTTTACCGTATCCTTTTCCCTGATGCTCGGGTTCTATGAATATGTTGTAGATATAACCGGTATCCTCTCCGATTTTGGCCAGCCAGATGGAACCGGCAGCTAAATCATTATCCCAAATGGTATACAAATAGTTATCTTCCGAGTTCTCCCGGTTTGGAAGCAGGCGTTTGAAGTCATTCTTTGAGTTTTCCAACGCTTCTTCAGGTGCCCAGTTTCCTGCTTCTGTTTTTTCCTTAGCATAATTTTCAATCGAATGATCAAGGAAGGCATCAAATTCTTTTGCAGTCATTCTTTTTAGTCTTACCATAAAGATTTCCCCCTTTGTTTATAAAAACCCCTCCTAGTAAGTGTTCTCTATAACTATCTCTATTCCTTTTTTAGGAACATAGAAACCCGCCTCCCTTTCTGGAAAGGCGGGAACGAGTTAAAGTTTCTTATTGCTGACGGCTAGTTTAAGCTCTGTAATGAATTCCTCGAGGTTCTGCTCAATGGAATCCTTATCACTATATCGACGTACATTCACAGAGCCATTCTTCATTTCATTGTCGCCGATCACCAGGATATACGGTGTTTTCTTCAGTTGTGCTTCCCTCATTTTATAGCCCATTTTCTCTTCCCTTGAATCGAACTCGACCCGGATTCCTTCTTGTTTTAAATAATCAACAACTTTTTGGCTGTATTCTCGGTGATGCTGAATCGAAACCGGGATCACACTTACTTGCAGTGGTGCGAGCCAGGCTGGGAAGGCACCGGCAAAGTGCTCGATCAGGATTCCCAGGAAGCGGTCTATCGATCCGAAGACAGCTCGATGGATCACGACCGGGCGAACCTTTGCGTTGTTTTCATCAATATAATGCAGGTCGAATTTCTCTGGCATTTGAAAATCCAGTTGAACAGTCGCACATTGGTGGCTCCTCTTCAGGGCATCTTTGATGTGTATATCGATCTTCGGTCCATAAAATGCCCCGTCTCCTTCATTGATTGTAAAATGGTACCCAAGCTGGTCCAGGACGTTTTTAAGGGATTCCTCTGCTTTATCCCATAGCGCTTCTTCCCCCATATAATCATCAGGTCGAGTGGAGAGCTCAATCTCGTATTGAAACCCAAATGTGCTGTATACACGATCAATCAGTTTTAAAGCGGATTTTATTTCCTCTTCGATCTGTGCGGGTGTAACAAAGATATGGGCATCATCCTGGCAGAAAGTCCTCACCCGCAGCATACCGTTCAATGCACCGCTGAATTCGTGGCGGTGAACCTGCCCAAATTCTGCCATCCTGATGGGCAGGTCCCTATAGGAATGAAGCTTGTTTTTAAATATCAGCATATGACCCGGGCAGTTCATGGGCTTCAGGGCAAAGCTTTGATCATCGACCTCCGAAAAGTACATATTATCTTTATAGTGATCCCAATGGCCGGATTGCTCCCAAAGTTTGCGGTTCATCATAATCGGTGTCCTGACTTCCTCATAATCATAGGAATTCTGCAGCTGCCGCAGGAAAAATTCTAGTTCATTGCGGATTTTTTGCCCGTTGTTTAAATAAAATGGCATACCTGGTGCTTCTTCCGAGAACATGAACAATTCCAATTCATTGCCGAGTTTGCGATGATTTCGTTTTTGGGCTTCGTCGATAAAAACGAAATGCTCATCAAGCGCTTCTTTTGAAGGAAAAGCGACACCATAGACACGCTGAAGCATCTTATTATTGCTGTCACCTCGCCAGTAGGCACCAGACACATGTGTTAATTTGAAACATTTCACCATTCCTGTTGACGGGAGGTGCGGCCCTCTGCACAAGTCGAAGAATTCACCTTGGCGATAAATAGAGAGTTTCTCATTTTCCGGTATATCATCGATCAGCGCTATTTTCAGCGGATCTTCCGCAAAGAGGGCTTTAGCCTGATCTCGTGAGATTTCTTCTCTTTGTATCGGGAGGTTTTCAGCTATGATTTTCTTCATTTCTTTCTCTATTTGCTGAAGTTCGGATTCTGAAATGTTCTTCTCAAGGTCCAAATCATAATAAAATCCGTTCTCGATGACGGGTCCGACACCTAAATGAACCTTTCCATAAAGGCGTTTGACTGCCTGTGCCAGAATATGAGCGGCGCTGTGCCTCATCATTTCTATTCCTTTCGCTGATTTTACTTCGAGCAGCTCGATGGAGGCATTTTCTCCTATCGACCGGTTAAGATCAACTAAAACACCATTGACTCTGCCGCCTGCAGATTTTTTCTTTAAGCCGAGGCTGATTGATTGGGCAATTTCAGCCAGTGTAATTCCTGCCGGGTACCTCTTTTCTTTCCCATCTGGAAACTTGATGAGAATTTCCTGTTGTTTCATGATTAACCACTCCCTTTGATTTTTGGAAATAAAAAAACACACAGCCATCCCTGTAAAAGGGACGAGTGTGTGTTGACCCGTGGTTCCACCCAGCTTCCCGTCAAGAGATGACGGCTTCATTTGCTTTAACGCAGCTCCTGCGGTATTGATTACTGATGAATTCACCAATACGGCTCCAAGGCGGTAAGCATCATCTTCTGTGCTGGGAAGCTTTCAGCCGCGGCTTCCCTCTCTGTGAACCAGTTAAGAAGATCTCATGTCCTTTTCATAGCCAAATATATTTTTTTAAGAAAATAAAAAACACACGCATCCCTCTAAAGGGACGTGTGTGTTTTGGACCCGTGGTTCCACCCAGCTTCCCGCCTGAAATCCCAGGCGGCTTTGGTGCTTTAACGCAGCATCTGCGGTATTGAATACTGTGACTTCCTCAATACAACTCCAAGGCGGTAAGTTTTTCTTTCTGCGTTGGGAAGCTTTCAGCTGCGGCTTCCCTCTCTGTGAACCGTTTTAGAAAAACCCGTGTCCTTATCAACGTTTCATATAATTTTTTAATAATATATAGCATTCACGTATAGATGTCAACTCAATCTGGAAAAAAATGTGGAATGTTTAAGTATTGTATATCCATTGTATTCTTCATGCTTCTGTGTGTTCTTCCATCTGTCTCTTCAGCTTTGATTCAAGGGCTGACCTGAAACTATATGCCAGTGAAGGTGCTTTGAATCCTGGTACTCACCCAAATTGGTTATCACTTTGCAGGATCCATATTCTTTGGTTACTTCTGCTGCTGTTTCTTTGATGACAAGCATCAATTCCAGCAAGAGATCATGTTCACTTTCAACTATCGCGATAAGCGATGGGATATGCTTCTTGGGGATGACCACGATATGGACTGGATAATATGGTTTAGTATGGTGGTAAGCAAGGACATTCGCAGTCTCCTTCACTTTCTCAACTGCAGTCTTCCCGCTTAATACCTCATCACAGTAAAAGTCATTCGTCATCTACTTCACCCTTGCTTTCTTAATGCGACCAGGATTTTTATTCACCAGAAGGAGTCCTGTTCCGCTTAGTGTCATGATGATCAGCAGGATCAGAATATCAAGACTGTGAAAAGATACAATTTCTTGAGTTGAAAGACTTACATCGAAAAGCCTGATTACAACACCAATCAAGGTGGAGACCAGCATTAACAGCAGAACTGTTCTCTTTTGGGCGGTAGTCATACCCATTCCCCCTTCTATTCTTTTAATGATCCGCTCCATTCAGTGCATCTAAAAAGCTGATTTTAAAAAACATCTTTATAATTAGACGAATGAGAGACAGGGATGGTTTCGAAAGTTCAGTTATTTCAACACATTAAGGCAGCGGGGGACTGTTCCCCGCTGCTTTAATGTGTTGAAGTCCTTGCTTTATCGAGTGCGGCTTTCATTCTTGAGGCGGCAGTTCTGGGATCATGGACGCTGCTTATACAGGAGATGACGGCGACTCCATCTGCCCCTGCTTGTATCACATCTGGAGCATTAGCTTCATTAATTCCGCCGATTCCTACTATGGGGTGTTGAATCCCCTGCCTTCTCATTTCACTTATGAGCTCTGGTCCGCTTACTGTCCTCGTATCCGGCTTTGTTGTTGTTGCAAACATAGGTCCGACTCCCAGGTAATCAGCACCTGCCTCAATCGCTGCGGCTGCTTCCGTAACAGAATGAGTTGAAACCCCGAGGATTTTATCTCCTATTCTGTTCCTCACTAATGAAGGGTCACCGTCCTCCTGACCGATATGGACGCCATCCGCATTGATCTTCAAAGCCAGTTCAACATCATCGTTGATAATGAATGGCACATTATATTCACGGCAGACAGCCTGCAGTTTAATCGCCATTCGTTCTGAACCTTCGCCTTCAAGGCATCCTTGTCCTTTTTCCCGGAACTGAAAGATGCTGGCGCCTTGCGAGAGTGCATCTTTCAGAACCTTCACCGGGTTGCCGGAAGCAGTACAATTCCGGCTGCCCATAATGAAATAAAAAGATAGAGATTTTCTAAGCGTCAACAGAAATCATCTCCCTGCGGTTGTATGCCCAATGATTTGTCGGTCCATGTCCGGAACCGATTCCCAGTTCGTATTGGATGGCAGATTGAATAAATGTTTTTGCAGTATGCACAGATTCACAAAGCGAATGGCCTTTTGCAAGTTCGGCGGCAATGGCTGCAGAAAATGTACACCCTGTACCGTGCGTGTTTTTTGTATTGATCCGTGGAGCAGAAATCGTCTCAAATTGCTCTCCGTCAAAAAAGAGATCCCTTGCAATTTCTGTATTTTCGTGGCCACCCTTAATGACAACAGACTGAGCTCCAAGGTCTATGATGGTCTTAGCTGCTTCTTTTCGTCTGTCCATTGTATCAATTTTCATTCCCGTTATGACTTCTGCTTCAGGAATGTTGGGAGTGATGACCCTGGCGAGTGGGATCAATTCGGTCTTTAAAGCTTCCACAGCATCCTTTTGCAAGAGAGGGGAACCTCCTTTGGCAATCATGACAGGATCGACAACGATGTTGAGCCAATCAAATTCTTTTATAGCCCCGGCAACCATCCTGATCACCTCACTGTCGAATAGCATGCCTGTCTTTACTGCCTGGGGGGCAAGGTCATCAGCAATCGATTTCAGCTGTCTTTCTACCGCTTCCAGCAGAACAGGGTAAACACCCTGTACTCCCAGTGTATTTTGTGCCGTAACCGCTGTCAAAACGGACATTCCGTATACATCGAGTTCCTGGAAGGTTTTCAGATCAGCTTGGATCCCTGCTCCGCCTCCGCTATCGGAACCTGCTATAGTCAATGATTTTACAGTTTCCATAAAATCCTCCTATCCTAAATAACGGTGATAAATCGTTTTCGCTTCTGCAATATCTTTTATGCCATGGATAAGGACCCGTCCATCTTTAAACAAGACAAGGCGCTTCCCGGAATTCTCATAGGATAATAGAAAAGGATTTCGTTCTATCCTTCCGCCGGTTTTGGAAAGAATTTGTGCTGTCCGCTCCAAATCCCTATCCCCTTTCATGGCGGGCCGTATCTGAACAGAATCCCGGCCGCACAATACTGCTGCTTTGGTTTGGTTTTCATATCTTAGGAATGGGTAGGATGGGCGGCTTCCGCAGGAAGGGCAGTCTTCCTTCTTCAAAGTCCCGGGTGAAATGGAGGTGTGCTGGTTTTCCCAAAGATCAAAGGAAACAAGCTTTTTCCTTATATGTTCCAAATCTCCGACAAGCAGCTTCATCACTTCAGCAGTTTGAAAACTGACCACCATCCCTGCTGCAGGACTGATGATCCCTGCTGTATCACAGGTTGCTCCCCCGAGCGGGACAGTTTCAAGCAGGCAGTGGAGGCATGGTGTAACTCCAGGGATGATGGTGTAACTGATGCCGTAACTGCCGACACAGGCTCCATAAACCCACGGAATCCGATATTTCTGGGAAATGTCATTGATGATCATCCTGGTGTCAAAGTTGTCTGTTGCGTCGATGATGACATCAACATCTTTGTGAAGTCCTTCCAATTCCTGCACGCCCGCATCACCTGTGATGGCTTCAACCAATACCGAAGAATTGATTTTGGTTAGCCTTTCCTTAGCGGCCACAGCCTTTGGGATTTTTTCAGCGGCATCTTGTTCGGTAAATAACTGCTGACGTTGTAAATTGCTCCATTCCACATAGTCTCTGTCGATGATCGTCACTTTGCCGACTCCTGCCCTGACGAGAGCTTCTGCATTCCCGCTTCCCAGTGCACCGGCACCAACTATCAGAACATGTTTTTGCGAAATAGCCTGCTGCCCTTTCTTGCCAATCCCGCTGAATAGCTCCTGTCTCGAATAACGGTCATTCAAATGGTACTCATTCCTTCCAATGGACTGCTCGCCGCAGCATAGCGTTTCTTCGGGATTCTCCCAGCCTCAAACCCAAGCCTGCCTGCCTTGATGGCAAGTTTCATTGCTTCTGCCATCTTCACGGGATCCTTAGCAGCAGATACAGCCGTGTTCAATAAAACGCCATCCGCACCCAATTCCATGGCATAGGCAGCATCCGCAGGTGATCCTATTCCTGCATCCACAATGACTGGTACTGTTGCTTGTTCAATGATGAATCCGAGGTTCAAGGGATTGATGATTCCCTGTCCTGATCCAATTGGGGAAGCTCCCGGCATGATGGCATGTACACCAAGCTCCTCAAGCCTTTTGGCAAGAAGGACATCATCGGAAGTGTACGGAAGCACAATGAACCCTTCCTTTAGAAGTTCTTCCGCAGCTTTCAATGTTTCAACGGGATCCGGGAGCAGCGTCTTAAAATCCCCGATCACTTCCACCTTGATCATGTCACACAGCCCTGAAGCCCTTGCCAGCTTTGCCGTTCTGACAGCTTCCTCTGCCGTTTTGGCTCCAGCAGTATTGGGAAGCAGTGTGTACTTTTCCACATCAAGCTTCTCAAGAAAGTTCGGCTGTTCAGGTTCAAAGATATTCATCCGCCGGACTGAAAATGTAAGTACCTCAGTCTCAGAAATATCAACTGCTTTCTTCTGGATGTCAAAGTCCGGATACTTCCCAGTACCCAGCAGCAGTCTTGAGTTAAATTCATATGAGCCAATTTTTAACATATCATCCGCCTCCTACAAAATGTACGATTTCCACTACATCGCCATTGGCGAGCTGCACTTCGGCATGTTTGCTTTTTTCAAGGATCACTCGATTCACTTCTACAATCGCCGCTTTCTGTTCTATTTGGAAATGGACAAGAAGCTCTTTGACTGTTTTCACCGAATCATCCACAAGGATATCTTCGCTGTTGATGATCAATTTCATCGGTATGCCTCCTAATCAGCAGTCATTGTCTGCCGCTCGATTTTAAAAGTTTCATAGAGTATGCGCTCTTCTTCTGTTAATTTGTTTTCGATCATATCTGATACAATTTGCCCTGTTATCGGGCTGAGTAAGATGCCATTACGGTAATGGCCGGCTGCAATGAAAAGTCCCTGATACTCAGGGTGTGCTCCGATGTATGGCAATCCATCACGTGTCTGGGGCCTGATCCCTGCCCAGGCTTTTTCCCATGTTGCTTCTTTCAATTCAGGAAGAAATGCCAGGACCTTTTCTGACAAATGGGAAATGCCGTTTAACGAAACGGATTTGTCCACACGGCCGGGATACGTGGTTGCACCCACGATTATCCTCCCGTCTTTTTTGGGTACTGCATAGCAGCCTCTTGGTGAAAAGATAGTGGATTTAATAATCGGTTCATCAGGGATGACAGAGAAGCATTCACCTTTAACCGGGATGATATCCATGCAGATACCGCTCCTATACAACAGCTTTCCAGCCCATGCCCCCGAAGCGATGACGACTGTATCTGCGAAATAGTTATTTTGAGATGTTTGGACTCCTCTGATATGTGTTCCGGTGGAAAGGATCTCTTCAACCTCACAATTTGCAATCGAGTCTGCGCCTTGTGTTAAAGCTCCTTGGTAAAAAGCTTGTGACAGCTGTGGTGCCATTACCTGTCCGTCATTGGGTATGAACATTGCACCCGCTAGATGACTGGAAAGAGCCGGTTCCTGCTGCAGCAGTTCATTCATGTCCAGCCACCTTACTTCAGGATCCCATTCAGCGTGATACTGAACCTGCTTTTTCAATTCATGAACCTCATCGGGGCATTGGGCAATCTTAAGCATTCCCTTATTGACTAATCCTGCTTGGATGCCTGTTAGTTCTTCCAGTTCCATGACTAATCGTGGAAAGAGTGCCCTGCTTTTCAAGGCAAGCTTCAGCAGCGCATCGTTTTTATCGATCTCAGCCTGCGCACCTAACATTCCGGCAGCAGCCTGTGAAGCTTCCATGCCGAATTCGTTTTTTTCAATGATCAAAACACTCTTGCCGATTTTTGCCTGCTGAAAGGCAACAGAGCTTCCGATGATTCCGCCGCCGACCACAATGACATCATAGGTGTTCCTCATCTGACTTCATCTCCATTTGAGTTTGATATTCAATCGCTGCTTTGATTGGATCTTTTGCATTAAAGATTCCTGTCATTACCGCTATGCCGCTTGCACCGGTTTGAAGGACTTCCCGAACGTGGTGTGGCTGGATGCCCCCGACAGCCATCACGGGCAGTGAAACACTCTCTGCTATCTTGGCCAATTCCGCTAATCCTCTCGATGGCTTCCCTCGCTTAGACTCGGTTTGAAATATGTGTCCGAATACAATGTACTCGCTCCCCCCTTTCACTGCGCCAATGGCTTCGGAAAGGGAATGTACTGACATTCCTGCTGACAAATGAGGAAAGGAGCGCTTTACTGCGGTTAATGAGAGGCTGTGAAATCCGAGATGGACTCTTTCAATCCCTAAAGCAACAGCAGCATCCAAACGGTTATTTAAAATAAGCTTTTCTGCCGGGATGCCGCTCTCAATCATTCTTTCTGCCAATTCATAAATTTCCCTGGCTGTTTTGCCGGGCTCCCTAATTTGGATGGCATCAACATAGGGGCTGATGCCCAAACTAACGGCCGTGGTTTCCTCAATTGATTTTCTTCCAGACGTAATTGCATGAAGTACAGGTTTCTTCATAAACAACTCCTTAATTAGTTGATGAGACAATAAAAAAGCCGCCTTCCTGAATACAGGGGAAGGCGGCTTGGCTGGCAAATTAGAAAATGCAAGTCAATCTCCACACACTTCCCTCCGCTAGTATGAACTAGATCAGGTTCTAAGGGTCTTAAAGTACACTTTAATCTCAGCCTTTTAAAGGCTCCCCCAGTGATAATGGTTCGGCTATTTATTTATATGCATTCTATCATATGAAAATGAAATATCAAACTATTTTTCCAGTAAATTAAGCACTCTATAAAAATATTTCGAATTCGAAGCATTATGGTTGTCCCCCTGTATAAAAAATGTATAATATATGTAACGGTTATTTTATAGTTATATTGAACTAATCAGGAGGAGTTAAAATGAGTATATACGACTATTCGGCAATTGCCATGAATGGACAAGAAAAAACACTTGCGGACTACAAAGGGAAAGTGGTCCTGATTGTTAATACAGCTGGAAGATGCGGATTCACCTATCAATATGAAGATCTGCAAAAGCTCTATGACCGCTACAAGGATAAAGGATTTGTCATTTTAGGATTTCCTTGCAATCAGTTTGACAATCAGGAACCTGATTCTAACGAACTTATTCAGAATAGCTGTCTTTTGAACTACGGGGTAAACTTCCCTTTATTTCAAAAAATCAATGTACGGGATGAAAATATGCACCCGCTTTTCAACTATTTGACTCATGAAAAAGCTTTCGAAGGATTCAAAAAATTCCATCCAGTAGCCAAAATACTGATTCCGCTGCTGAATGCCAAGCACCCTGAATACCTCGCAGATGATTATTCCATCAAATGGAACTTCACTAAATTCCTTATTGACAGCAGAGGAGAAGTCGTAAAAAGATTCGAGTGTACGACAGACCCAATCGACATGGAATTGGATATTGAGAATCTGCTAGCCTCTGCAGCAGTATAAATGCAAAAAGGACAAGTCACCGACCTTGTCCTTTTTCCTTAAAATTTTCTGAAAAGATGCAGTTCAAACATATCTTGGCTCCAGGACTCAATTACATCCTGGACCGGTAAGACCTGCCAAGGATTGAACATAGTCTGCCCATGTTTGTTAAAACAGTATTGGTCATTCAAAAGGAATGCCGCATGTGATGCCTGCCCTTTGCTGTCTTTCCATACAAGCACGTCCCGTCCTCCCTGACTCCCCGATTCAATCTGATGGTAGCCATTCTGTTCAAGAAGAACAAAAAATCGGTCAGGGTGCATCCATTCATCTAGTAGAGTACAGTCCCTTGTGAACCCTGCAGCTGCAGCGGCAAGGCAATTTGGCCCGTTTGAATGGGAATAGGTGTCAAAATACCTTGCCAAGAAAGAATACTCTCTTAAGAGTTCCCTCCGAAGACCCTCTTCCATACAGGCAAGTACCGCCTGCTCACCTGTCCACAATGAAGCATAGTTAAGTAACAAGGTTGTTTGGGATTCATTGGATAGTGAATCCCAAAGAAATCGCTGTAGCATATAGACGGTTGTCTTTTTTGCTTCATCATAATAAGAGGATGGCTTCAGGACCTGAATCTCCCCTTCATTTCCAACCAGCGAAAGCAATTCTTCCTCTGAAAATAACAGTCCCCTCTCCAGCCGCCATTGTTCTTTAATGATTTCTTTCTTCTGTTCGTCCGTCAGAGTCTCATATGCATCATTGGAAAAACGTGAATAATACCCAGCCTCTTTCCTGACACCCCAGGTTGTAAAAGATGTTTTTTCGTCAAGAGAGAAAAAAGGAAACGTATCAGAAGAGAGCACCCGGCAGTCCAAAAAATCCGGGCAGCTTTCGAAAAACAGCAGGTCATAAGACGGTACAAACTTTTCCTTCCATTTTTGTAAAACTTCGTCGGTTACTATGTAATCCTTGATTTTCTGCATAGTATCTCCTCAATTTTTAAAACTTTTTGATTAAAAAATGAAGCAACGTTTTAAGGGGTATTAAGTACTGTTTCTACATTAACAGATCCGATTCCTTTAACAGGTTTCATCTGACCCTGCAGGCGGATATTACCAATGCTGCATTAGAAGGAATTCTGGTAAACTTCTAAAAGGAAAAGTCTGCAGGAGGCTGATCATCTATGAGGAAATTGCTGCCGATGCTGTCCCTTGTGATTCTATTTACATTTGCAGGGGGCTTTTATTCAGGAGTTGTATATAAAGAAACCGAATCAGTTCAATCTTCATCTGAGTTTGGCCATCACTTCAAAAGGTCACCTCAATTAAATTTATCTGCGAAGGAAATACCTGAAATCGTACCTGACTCACCTAAAGTATTGATGGGATATGTACAGGATTATCAAATGCCGGGGAAAACCGATTATTCCCAGCTGTCTCATGTGCTATTCTCTTTTGCCCATCCCACTGAATCGGGAGGAATCCTTTTGAGCGGGGACCATGCATGGGATAACCTGCGCCAAACGGTCAAACTTGCCCATGAACAAAATGCAGAAGTCCTGCTTGCCGTCGGCGGGTGGTTTCATATGAATGGCGGGAAATCATATCCTTACTTCAGGAAGGCGATTTCAAATGAGACATCCAGGACGAAGCTTGTCAATGAATTGGTAAAATTGGTAAAACAGGAGGACCTTGATGGGGTCGACATTGATTTTGAGCATCCCCGTTCTCAAGAGGATGCGCAATTTCTGGCATCTTTTATAAAAGAACTGAAGGCTAAGCTGGAAATGATGGAGAAGGAGCTGTCAACAGCGGTATATTCAAAAGTGGACAGCGTCACAGGACAGGAAAATAAGTCTGTCATCTTCCTTCCTTCAATGTTTGAGGCTGTAGATTATGTAAATATCATGGCTTATGACGGACAATGGGATGGAGGCTATGATGCCGCCAACCTTTCTCCTTACCCCTTCACTGAAAATATTGTCCAGTATTGGAGTCAGTTATTCGAATTACATGGCATACCAAAAGATAAGCTTGTGCTTGGTGTCCCATTCTATGCCCAGCCTGACGACCCCTCCAAGCCTGTGTTACCCTACTCTGCTATCGTCAAAAAAGGGAATGAAAATGCCTTGAAAGACTCTGTGGCGGTGAACGGAGTGAATTATTATTATAATGGCAGAGATACCATCCGTAAGAAAACCGATCTGGCGCTTGCTAATGACTACGGAGGTATGATGATCTGGGAAGCAGGCCATGATGCTCAAGGTGAAAACAGTTTAACAAGGATCATCAGGGATGTTCTTAAACAGGAAGAGGACAAAGAGGGAGACCTCTTCTGGGAAAAGAATTAAAACACAGACAGCGGAAACTTACTCCGCTGTCTTTTGTTTGACATAATTGATGAATCCCGTTCTGTGGCCTTCGTTGTCTATGATTTTCCGAACATAGTAGGGGTCTTTCAAAAGGCCGTCAAATTTGGACACTTCCAGGAAATCTTCAACTTCAGGATCAGCTTTTAATTCTCTGTACCATCCCTGCTCATCAAGTTCCAACCATAGTTCCTTAATGTCAGGGTCCTTTATGCGAAGAATATACTTTTGAACAAAATTTATAAAGAGTGCTCCAGTTAACAGAAAAAGAAAGATAAAGATCATATTTAGACTCCTTTGACGATGGTGGCCGCTTAAGGACGTTCTGCAATTACCTTGTTTCAGCAAAGGCGTCAAAAAGATTTTCATGATGCAAAGTGTATTTCACTGCATTTCTACTGGGTTTGGCAGGTTGATGTTCTTGGTATTTATTTTCAGGTGATAGTTAAGGAATAGGTTATCCTGGACACACCTTCGGAAGACAGTTTCCAGTATTGTACCTAGTTAATTATTCCTTGGTTGCCTGCATAATATGAATGAGACCCGCATTAAGAAAGGTTAAGAGGTTTAATGATCTTTTAACCCGGGTTTCAATTCATTTTCCTTAATAATCCGGGCATTCAATGCCTCTCAACCTCAAGCAGAACAAAAAGCGCTAAAGCACTTAATGCCTTTATAGCTCATCCATATTCTTGGCAAACTCTGTTGACACCTTTGCAAACTCGTCGTCGTTTTCAATTCCGGTCAAATCTCCTTCAGAATCAACCTTCAAAAAGAAAATGTCCATGTCTTCCTGTGACTCGGTACTGACATCATCTGCAAATGCCACTGCTGCATAATCCGTACCTTCCAGTGTCAGGGTAGCTAGAACCTCGATATCCTGTTCCTCATCATTTTCCCCTATCAAAGTAAACACTTCTCCAACTTTTACGCTTTCCATTAAGCATTCTCCTTTCATTCTTCAATCTTCTTTTGGTTGGTTTTCTCCATGTCGGTCAGCAATATACGTGCGGATCAACTCTTCTTCGTCTTCTTCCAGCTCAAAGTCCAGATAGTTTTCAGCAGACCGGTCCATGAGGTAATATTGAACGATGCGTGATCCATTCTCGTCTACAGCATAAATCGCTTTGACCAAAAGTCCGCCTTCCGTATAAAGTTCATCATCTTCAGGAACCTCGACTTCGAGGAGATATTCATAACGTTCGCCTGTAAGGATGCCGGTAGGATCCTCCAGTTTTTCCACCGTATATCCGGTAATATTCATAGTCACTGCATTCCTTTCGCTCTCTCTTTAAATTAATTTTGGTAAATCCTCCGCAATTATACACTTATTCGACAAACAATGCCTATAAATTTATGATGTATAAGAAGGTTGTATAAACTTCTGATAATTTGTCGCTTTCTGCGCTTTCCCGGGAAACATGTGAAATTTATTATTATTATTAGGGTGACAACAATGAACTGAGCTAATACTCAAGGAGGAGACACCATATGGACCACCGATCAAAAGAAAAAGAGATCATTGAAAAATACCAGCAGGATGAAAAGATGATGATACTGGCCTTTGCACAGTGGTGCATCAATCATGACATTGACCCAGTGGAGGTTTATTCGATCGCCTATCCGCAGCAGGAAGAGAATACTCTTCTAAAAGAAGCGGTTGCATCAACAGTGTCGAAAGAAGAATCAGAAGAGATCCCCCTTTCTTCCTTGTTTGCTGTATTTGAGATTTACGGGAATGAAGAACTTGCATTTGCTCTTTCCGAAAAGGTGAAAAGCTTAAAATGATCAAGGCAGGACTGGTATCCTGTCGACAGGAACAGCCAGTCCTGCCTGGTCATCTGCGCTTCCAATGGAGGGAATTGTGATTGCATAAACCACACCGATTACTTTTCCTTCTGAATCAATGACCGGGCTCCCGCTGTTTCCTTTTTCTATGGGAGCCGAAAGAAAAAGTCTTTCCCCGCTCTTGGTAATATCCCCTTCCATTACAATCTGGTTGTATGCGAGCGGGTTTCCGATAACATAAATGGAATCCCCTTTCTTCCACTTCCCGCCGTTCTGTATTTCAAGGTAAGGCAGACCCTTACCCTCCACCTCAAGCAGCGCGATATCCAAGTCAGGATAGTCTTCCTCAATCTCTGCTCTCATTATTTCCCCATTTGGAAATATCACAGTGATCGGTGACATGCTCTCAATGACGTGATGATTTGTAATAATGCTTCCTTCTTTCGAAATATTGAATCCTGTTCCTTTTGTTCCGTTTCCTTCTATGGTCACCACTGCTTTTTTGTAGTCTTTAATATTTTCAATTTTGGAAAGCTCGTTTGACTTTGGCAGAAATGAAAAAGACGGCAAATTAAAGACATTTACCCAGACAGCCAAAATACTGATAATAAGGCTCAAGGCGATTAAAACAGCAATTGACCTCGTCAGCAGAATACCGGCTCTGCTTTTAGGTGGTTTTTCCTCGTCGTCGAATAAAAAATCTTCCAGTTCAGGTTCGTTCAAATGTTCCGTTTCTTCTTTCTCTTCTCTGGAATGGGAATCATTATGGTTCTCCATGCTTTCCTCCACTTCATTTTCTACTTCAAGTGTATCGCAAACAAATGGGTAATACGAATAAAATGTCACTATTTCCCCTGTTCAAGGAATATTCAAAATGTTTTAATAATAGTATCAGGTACTAGAATGTACTGCTAAAAGAAGGAGGAATTCCGTTGAAAAGATTAATATCATTCTTCAACAGGATCATGCAGCGATATCTCCCTGACCCATTTTTGTTCGTGGTCATTTTGACTTTCGTTGTGCTGATCCTAGGTCTCGTCTTCACCGACAGCTCGGTAATCAATATGGTCGAGTATTGGGGCGGTGGTTTCTGGAGCTTACTAGAGTTTTCCATGCAGATGGTGCTGGTCCTTGTAACTGGCTATGTACTGGCATCAAGCCCTGTCTTTAGAAAAGGATTGTCTGCATTGGCATCAACTGCCAAATCCCCTGCTCAGGCAGTAGTGATTGTGACAGTCATCTCCATAATAGCTAGCTGGATAAATTGGGGATTCGGACTAGTCATCGGGGCCCTGTTTGCCAAAGAACTGGCCAAAAAGGTCGCTAATGTGGATTACCGGCTATTAATTGCAAGCGCTTACAGCGGCTTTATTGTCTGGCATGGCGGTTTTTCAGGATCCATTCCGCTGACCATCGCCACAGATGGTCACTTTTCACAGGACTTAATCGGTATTATCCCTACTAGTGAAACGATCTTTGCAATGTTCAATGTGACAATAGTAATAGCGCTATTTATCATTCTTCCTATATTAAATCGTTTCATGATGCCTTCTAAACATGAAACGGTTACCGTCGACCCGGCACTATTTGAAGAAGAAGCCGCCGTCAGCAAGGAAGCTGTATTGGAAACTCCAGCGGAAAGGTTGGAAAACAGCCTGATCGTCTCCCTGGTGACAGGGATTTTGGGTATTGCTTTCTTAATCTATTATTTCGTAAATAATGGGTTTGCACTGAATTTGAACATCGTCAACTTCTTGTTCCTGTTCCTGGGCATCCTGTTCCATGGAACACCCAGACGATTCCTTGATGCAGTCCTGAACGCGGTAAAAGGCGCAAGCGGCATCATCATCCAATTCCCTTTTTATGCCGGGATCATGGGGATGATGACAGCATCAGGCCTTGCGGCTGTCATGTCGGAAGGATTTGTAAACATTTCGAATGATTTCACTTTCCCATTCTTTGCTTTCATCAGTGCCGGCATCGTCAACTTTTTCGTCCCTTCCGGCGGCGGCCAGTGGTCAGTCCAGGCCCCGGTCATGCTGGAAGCTGCTGAGACACTCGGTGTGTCCACGGCTAAAACGGCAATGGCGGTTGCCTGGGGGGATGCCTGGACAAATTTGATACAGCCATTCTGGGCATTGCCGGCCCTTGCGATTGCCGGACTGAAAGCCAAGGATATCATGGGCTTCTGTACCATTGTGCTGATTGTCAGTGGTATAGTCATTTCTTTAGGCCTGCTCTTCTTATAAGGCTCTATTTGTAAAATTTATTGCTATTCAATATTGAACTCCAATAATATCCAGGCAATAGCTGAAAAAAGCCCGTTATGCAGGAAACAAAAGAAGTACTTCTTTTTCGAGAGTAAAACTTTGGAATACCGGTGAAGAATCCGGCACTTGGGATTTTTCCCAAAGCAATAATATATGTGAAAGCACTCTCTTTATCAAAAGGCTGCTTTTAAGAGAATCGAATAAATTCAGATAAATCCTGGCAGTACCAAGTTTTAGAGATGGACACTATCGGAACCACCGGATTCGGATTTTTTCAGGCATATTTGTCCGGATCACCGACTGATTGAGACTATCTTCCTGCTTTTCTACAATTCTTGTCCAAGTCCAAAAACCACAAGCTGGCTGCTTGTGGTTTTATTTTCTGCTTCGAAATAGTGGAAAAGTGAATGGATTAATAAAATTCTTGTTTACCGCAGCCACCCCTGCAATAATGATCAGTCCGCCCGCGACACTCATCAGCATTGCTTTTTCATGGAGGATGACGATGGCTGCAGCAAATGTGACAATCGGTTCCAGATAAATCAGGACACCCGCTTGGGAAGCCTGCAATACTTCCAAAGACTTAGCCCAGAACCAATAGCCTGTACCAGATACAAATACACCGAGGAAAATTAGATGCCCCCACTCATTCGCTGACAGGGCCGGTATTCCTCCCAGGCCATTGTTCCTTATAAGGAAGGGGGTGCTCACAATGAAGCCGATCAAGGTGATATAAAAGGTGAGAACAGTTGGTGGAAGAGGAATCCTCAGGCTTTTTAACAGAACTGTATAGACAGCCCAGTTCAAGGTGCTCATCAGCATAAGGAAGAACCCGAAATTCATCCCTAACTCAAGCCGGTTTTCAGTTCCGGCAGAGGTGACCATAAATACGCCTGCGATGGCTATGATGATTCCGACAGCCTTCCGGAAGTTTATTTTTTCATGCAGGAACAGCATGGAAAGGATGACTGTAAAAACGGGTGTAATGGATATCAGCCATCCCGCCGATGAAGCATCTATGAATATAAGCGAAGTTGTTTGAAGAAGCTGGTGGCAGAATGTCCCCAGGATTGCCAGGATGAATAAGTGGGGAAAATACTTGATTGAAAAACGTAACCTCTCACCTGTGAGAAGAACAATCAGCAGCAAAAAAGCCGCCCCGATGCCAAATCTGAAAACAATTAAAGTGAGAGGGTCCAACTTAACCAGGACCACTTTCGCAGATACGAAAGATACTCCCCAGAAAAAGACAGCCATTGACGCATATAAAGCAGCTGCTGCCTTCGCACTAAACAGGCTCATAAGTCTCTATCCTTCCAATAACAAGCTTTAAAACAGTATATGCTTGTCTTACCTGAGCATGTCTTAATGAGAGGAATTCTTTTCTCCCAAACAGGCATAAAGTATCAAAATTACGGGTCCTGGACGTTTGACCAAGCAATTCCCTTTTCTTTTCATATTCCTATAGTAAAAGGAGGGGATTCCATATGTATTATTTGGTGGTGGTTTATTTGGCAGCAGTTGCTGCTGGATTGGCTCTGCTGTTTGTTCTGGGTTCAACTGCTGCAGCTTTCCTGGGAGCAGGCTTGATTGGGCTGTTAAACGGATTAGCAGTCATTGTTGTAATCGTTTTCTCATTGTTGATCGTGTATCTGGCGGTCAAAGCTTTATTCCACAAAAATCACTGGTAAACTCTCTGGGGACTGCCTTCGAGGCGGTCCCCTTCATTTTGCCCCATTTTGATTGTATAGTGGAATGGACAGAAAGGAGAGTTAATATGGAAAAGAAGCTTGACCATATTGGTATAGCTGTAAGGGATTTAGACAATAGCATACATATGTACACGAATGTACTCGGAGGTACGTTGTATGATCGCTACCGAAGTGAAGCGGCAGGGGTAGAAAGTGAGATTGCAGTGATAGATCTTAATGGCAGCCGATTTGAACTGCTATCCCCTACAAACAATACCACATCCCCTATTGCCCGTTTCATCAGGCAGAAAGGAAAGGGAGTTCATCATCTGGCTTATGAGGTAGATGATTTGGATAAAGAGTTGATTGAGCTTGAAAAACGGGGAATCCGGACTTTAAAGGATACACTGCGGACTAATAAGCACGGGCGGCGCTTGATTTATCTTAACCCTGCAGATACCGAAGGAACCATCATTGAATACTGTGATTATCCCAAACAAAAATGATCTGTGCTCATGCACAGATCATTTTTCCATTTCTAATTCCAAATATACCGGGCAATGATCGCTTCCCAAAATTTCTGAATGCATTCCTGCATCCTTCAGTGAGCCCTTTAATCTTTCAGAGACGATGAAATAATCGATTCTCCATCCGATGTTTCGTTCCCTGACCTTGCTCATGTAGGACCACCATGTGTAAGAGTGCTCCTTATCAGGATAAAGATGTCTGAAGCTGTCCAGGAAACCATTTTCCAAAAGAAGGTCCATCTTCTCTCTTTCTTCAGTGGTGAAACCCGAATTTCCATGGTTAGACTTAGGGTTGCGAAGATCAATTTCATTATGTGCAACATTCAGGTCACCGCAATAGATGACAGGTTTGACTTCATCCAGTTCCATTAAGTAAGTTCTTACCCGTTCTTCCCAATCAAGCCTGTCCTCAAGTCTTGAAAGATCTCTCTTGGAATTGGGAGTATAAACATTAAGCAGGAAAAAATCATCGAATTCCAAAGTGATTGAACGGCCTTCCGGTTCACTTTCGTCCCCGCCTATTCCATAGGAAACTGAAATTGGTTTCTGTTTAGTAAATACAGCTGTCCCTGAATATCCTTTTCTTTCGGCATAATTCCAGTATTGATGGTGGTTTTCCAGTTCAAGGGAAATCTGTCCCTCTTGCAGTTTTGATTCCTGTATACAAAAAATATCGGCATCGGTTTCGTTAAAGAATTCCAAAAAGCCTTTCTTCACGCATGCCCTTATTCCATTCACATTCCAAGACACTAATTTCATGATTCATGATCGCTCCTGTTGAGTTTCTAGAGTGCTAGTTTACCAGAAAAGGAGGACCAATTCATTTTTCCTGATCCATCCCGGAAATCAACAAAAACATAACCTTAGAACAGGCTATGTTTTTGGCAGCTTATTTTCTTTTTCCTTTGGTTCCGGAAGAACTTCTTCCTCTTCTGCCGGCTGGGTTGCCCGATGAAGAATTTCCGCTTTTGCCTTTATTTCGGCCGGCCGCACTTTTGTCACCCAGTTTGTGAAGTGATCCTCTTTTGACTTCTTTGGCTTCAAGCATATTTGAACGCGGCTTTTTCTTTGCTGAACCTGTTTTTGCCTTCCCTTTGCCTCGCGGGGACTCCGAGTCATGGCCCCTCTTCCCTGTTGCCCTTCTGGAGCGGCCTTCTGATTTAGGCTTGCTGCCGTTTCTGCTTTCACCGGCATTTTTCCCAGCAGGTGTCTGTTTATCAGGTACTTGTTTAGATCTTGATTTGGGCTTCTGGTCAGTTACTTTTCCGATAGTCTTCTTCGGCAGCTTAATATTGAGTTCTTTCTCAATTTGTGACATAAGATCCTTTTGAGCAGGAGAATAAAATGTGACAGCCAGGCCTTTTTCACCAGCTCTGCCTGTCCTGCCGATCCGGTGTACATAACTATCCGCATCTTCCGGGATATCATAATTGAATACATGAGTGACTCCCTCCACATCAAGGCCCCTTGCAGCAACGTCGGTAGCGATAAGGAGCTGGAATTCAGAATCCCTGAAGCGTTTCATCACTTTTTCCCGTTTTGCCTGTGAGAGGTCACCATGCAGCTCATCACAAGTAAATCCATAAGAGACCAGATCTTCATAGAGCTTTGTCACTCTTCGTTTTGTACGGCAGAAGATCACTGCAAGATAAGGGTTGCCTTCTTTAATCATTTCCACGAGTGCAGCTTGCTTGCCCCGGTCACTTACAAAAACAGCTAGCTGGTCAACGGTTTTGGCTGGTCCCTGCTTACGTTCAACGCTGATATATTGGGGGCTTTTCATATGTTTCTTTGCAAGTGCCTTTATTTCGTCAGGTATTGTTGCAGAAAATAGAAGCGTCTGCCTTGAGCGTGGTGTTTCCCTTATGATCATTTCCACTTCTTTCAAAAAGCCGATATGCAGCATTTGATCGGCTTCATCCAAGACCAGAGTATCGAGCTCTGACAGATCAATCGTCCCTCTCCCAATATGGTCCAGGATTCTTCCCGGTGTTCCAACCACGATGCCCACATTCTTTCTGAGCTTGCTGAGCTGCTTTTCTACATCCTGTCCTCCGTACACCGGTAACACAGTAAGTCCTTCAATATGCCGGATGATCTTACGTACTTCTTCTGTAATTTGAAGAGCAAGTTCCCTTGTAGGCGTGATAATTAATGCCTGAATATTACTCTTTTCAAAGTTGAACTTCTCGATGATCGGGAGGATGAACGCAAGAGTTTTTCCGGTCCCTGTCTGTGCTTGTGCGATAACATCATGGTGTTCCATTACTGCAGGTATTGCCTTTTCCTGTATGGGCGTTGGAGTTGTGACATTGTTTTTCTGCAGTCTTTCAACAATGGATTCAGAAATCCCTAATGTACTGAAGTTTTTCAAATTTAATCCCTGCTTTCAAATTGAAAAGAATCCAATTATAGAATCGGTTCTCTAATATTTTCTTTTTTGGATGGCTTTCTGCTTTTCCATCAAGCCGTGAGATTTTTCAATAATATCTGTAAGCACATCGCCTTTATAAATTCTTCCAAGCTTTGTGTTTTCTTGATAATATTCCACAATTTCTTCAAGCATATCAGCCGTTTCTTTCGCGATACGGACATTCAACTGAATTCTGTTTTGATCACTCACAGTAAGTAAACTTCCTTTCCTGACAGCGTTCTAGCACTGGTTATCAGTCTGCTAGCATCCTGATAACATCCGACTAGTGAATGATATCATGATAATTTGTTGTTTACAAATGAAATTTGTCGCAATATGCGGAGGGTGGGTTTTCATAAGAGAATAATGACGGGTATTTGCTGCATACATTTTATAAAAAAAAACCTCAGTATTGAGGTTAAGGTGATTCACTAATGAAGAATGGATTTCGCCATTCCATCAGAGCAGCATGATTCGCTGACTCCTCATCCTCCAAGTAGCCGGGGAGGACTCCGACAGGTAAGCGGCCGCAGCGAAGCAGGAATGATATGACTTGATCCTGTAGCTCTCCATTGACTACCTTGTCCAAGTAGTCGCTTGCCTTCATTTTATCTGCGACTTTACCGTAACCCGGCATTCGCCCTCCTCCTAAAAGCCTTTCTTTATTAAGATGAACGACTACTTCGTACATTGCATGCATGAGGGATTTTCCCAGTCCCAAGCTTCTATATTGCGGTGATATCCCGATATCGACAATGTACAGAGAGTCCCCATCTGGATCGTGTGTTCCGATATATCCGTTGTCTGTCACCTCGGACCACGAATGCCTGATGTTTTGAGGATCGAAAGTTGTCTGCATCCCTGTTATTGATCCGGCGATTTTCCCTTGTACTTCTATGCAAAGCGCACCTTCAGGGAAGAGCTTTACATGGTTGGCCAATTGTTCATCGTTCCACCATAATTCAGGAGGAAATGGCGGGGGAAAGCTCTCCTGCTGTACTTTGATCAGGTCTTGAAAATCAGAAGGTGTATAGGTCCTGATGACCGCTTCAATCGGTTTGTCCCCCTTAAACACATATAATTTTTTTCGGTACAATAGAGTGCCTCCTGTCCATCTGTAGTAAAGGGGTGGCATTGCATGGATTGACCAATTTTCCCACTATCATTTTCCTTGTATGGGCCATCAAATTTTTCCAACAGAACAAGTGTCATCAAAGTAAGAAGAAGAAATATGCCTATGATGCCTGTAATCAATGCAATGGAGTAGAAAAAGATCTTCATAATCCCGATTTCTTAATCCTTTTGTTATCATTATGTATTAAAATAATCTACCCCTTAAATTCTGACTTTTCTAATAGTTTATCAAAAACCGCAGCAGTCGTTAACCAAAAAGTTCAGGGAAAACAATACAAGCGGCGTTCGCCGCTTGTTGATCAACCATCACCATTCAGGAAATCGCCAAGACCGCCTAATAAACTGCCCTCACCCCTTGACTGCCCTCCACCTTGTGGAGCACTGGCAAACACCCTGTCAGCAAGGCGGCTGAACGGGAGTGATTGGATCCAGACCGTTCCCGGACCTTGAACTGTCGCAAAAAAGAGGCCTTCCCCTCCAAAGAATGCAGACTTAACTTTTCCAACATATTCAATGTTGTAGTCAACATTTTTTGTCATGGCTACGAGACAGCCGGTATCCACCCTCAGCTTTTCTCCAGCCTGGAGATCTTTCTTGTGGATGGTTCCGCCGGCATGGAGGAAAGCCAGCCCATCTCCTTCCAATTTCTGCATAATGAACCCTTCACCACCAAAAAAACCAGTACCCAGTTTCTTTTGAAAGTCAATCCCTACTGAAACACCTTTAGCTGCACAAAGGAATGAATCCTTTTGACAAATGACTTTACCACCCATTTCACTTAAATCGACTGATATGATCTTTCCAGGATAAGGTGCAGCAAAGGAAACATGTTTCTTTCCTCTGCCTTCGTTAGTGAATACGGTCATGAATAAACTTTCTCCAGTCAAAACGCGTTTACCCGCACCAACCAATTTGCCGAAGAAACCTGACTTTCCATTGGAAGAGCCATCGCCAAATATGGTTTCCATTCCAATTCCGTCCTCCATCATCATCATTGCCCCTGCTTCTGCAATCACGCTTTCACTTGGATCAAGTTCGATTTCGACAAACTGCATATCATCCCCGTGAAGCTGGTATTCAATTTCATGAGAGTTCATTATGTATCCTCCTATATAGTGAATTCTTCCTATATATTCTGCTGAATAGCTGATAATTCCTTCTCTTATTCCTAAAGATTTGGGTTGGGAATCTTTCCGCAGGCACGCGGTAATTATTGGAGGTATGAAGTTATGTAGGATAGCGGAAATTAAAGAAGAGCATAATGCTCAATCCTTCATCGGGAGTGATTCCACCATGGCAAGAAACAAACTTATTGTCCCTGGATCAGAAAGTGTATTGAACCAGATGAAAGAAGAAATCGCCAATGAGTTTGGAGTAACACTTGGGGCAGATACAACCGCACGTGCCAATGGCTCTGTCGGCGGGGAGATGACCAAACGTCTTGTCGCCCTGGCTGAACAGACGCTGGCTGAAGGACAGAAACAATAATGATGAGCCCTCTTCTAATGAAGGGGGTTTTGTTCTGGCAAGGCTCTGTTCGTAAACTTTGTTGCTATTCAATATAAATTTCAACTTATATCCTGATATTTCATCGTAAAAACCCCCGGTGAGAAGGAAAGAAAAGAGCTGCTTGTAATTTTTCGAGATTAAAACCCTTTGTATACAGGGGAAAAATCCGGCCTGGGATTTTTCCGAAATCAACAATATATGTGAAAACAGCATTAGGCAAAAATAAACGCCCCTGTCTTCCAGGGGCGAAAAAAATCATTCATTTGGACTTCCCGGCATGTTTTTTCCATAAAAGATCTCATCCATCTCCAGCTGCAGCTTATTTGTTATTTCCTCTGCCTCTTCCTGGTTTAGCTTATCTTTGGAATAGCCAAACAAATAATGGTTCAAATCAAAGTCTTTCAGCTTGCACTTAGTATGAAATACATTCTGCGGATAGACATTGACATCGATCATGTCATATTCGTCTTTAATCTCTTCAGGGATATAGTTCTGGATGGAATTGATATCATGATCGATAAAAAGCTTGCGGCCGTTGATATCCCTGGTGAAGCCCCTGACCCTGTAATCCATAGTCATTACATCCGTCTCGAATGAGTGAATGAGGTAGTTCAGGGCCTTCAGCGGCGAGATTTCACCGCATGTCGATACATCTATGTCCGCCCTGAAGGTGCTTATTCCTTCATGAGGATGGTATTCCGGGTAGGTATGAACTGTGATATGGCTCTTATCCAGCTGCATGGTAACCGCAGAAGGAAGCGGGCCGGGAGATTCATCAAAATGTTCATTCGGCACTTCGACAATGGGACCTTCAGATACGAGGATCGTGACTGAAGCTCCTTGCGGGACATAGTCCTGCTTTGCTATATTGAGAACATGGGCACCGATGATATCCGACACATTGGAAAGGATCTTGGTCAGCCTGTCCGCATTATATTGCTCATCTATATATTCAATGTATGCTTCGCGTTCTTCACGTGTTTTCGTGTAACAGATATCATACATGTTAAAGCTCAAAGACTTCGTCAGGTTATTGAATTCGTGCAGCTGTATTCTTTCTTCATGAGACATTTTCATGATACTTTCCCCCCAGGTAAAAATTATGTAAAAACTCTTCGTTTTTAACTCGTTGATATTGTCTATGATACCCTGTCAATCGGATAATAAAACGGTATTCTTCTACAAAGGGAGGAATGGTGGAAGAAGATTCCAGATGGATAACCTGCAATCAGTACACTGCAAAGTTTTTGAAAGCATAGAAATCGGGTAGAATGGAAAGTAAGGATGGAGCGTGAATTATGAGACGTTTACTATTACTGGTATTGATTATAGTGGTTGCCTATAATACAAAACCCTATTGGGAAGATTACATTGACACATCTCTATGGAATGATGCTGCTGCCCAGCTTGATTCCTTTAAGGAAAAGCCTGAGGTGAAGAACACCCTTAATGACCTGAATGAACGGTTCAGTGCTCTCATCTTTGGTCTTGAAGACTCACTGAAAGAGGCAAAGCAGGACGGAAAAGAAACTCAGGAGGCTGCTGATGCTGTCGAGGTCAGCAAGCCTCAGCTTTCCAAACCGGATAACCAAGTGTTCTCAGTCCATAATCTTGAAATCGGTGATACCAGGGAACAAGCTGAACAAATTCTCGGCGATCCTGTAAGGTCCTCGGTAAATGAGTACGGTGTTGAGTGGTATACATATCATGAGGATTATCATAATTTCATGATGGTCTCATTTGATGAAACCAATCAGGTCAGCGCCCTTTATACCAATCAGGACCTTATTGCCTCCGACTCCGGTGCGGGGTTGAACAGTTCGAAGGATGAGATTCACCAAGTTCTCGGTGAACCCATATCGAAAATCAGAAAAGGATTAGTCTATTATCAGTTACAGAATAACGGTGAATATGAAATCTACCAGCGGGATGACAGCTATATCACCGTATTCTATGACAAACATGAAAATGATACCGTCACCGCGCTGCAGATCATCGACGAAGACCTCGAACAGGATAAGAAAGAAATCTATGCTTCTGAAACCGGGGAACTTAAAGAAGGTTTTGAGTACCAGCTGTTTGACCTTACCAATGCCACGAGGGTCAACCATGGGCTCCCGGTATTGACATGGGATGATCATGTTCGCAGCACAGCTCGTGAGCACAGTCTCGATATGGCTGAGAATAACTATTTTAATCATACAAATCTTGCCGGACAATCTCCCTTCGACAGGATGCAGGAAGATGACATCACCTTTACGGTGGCCGGTGAAAACTTGGCATATGGCCAGTTCAGTTCAATTTTCGCTCACGAAGGTTTGATGAATTCCGAGGGCCACCGCAAGAATATTTTGAAGGAAGAGTATGAGTTCCTGGGTGTAGGTGTAGCCTTTAACCAGGAATCACAGCCTTACTATACGGAGAATTTTTATAGAGACTAAAGAAACCGCGCCTGCTATGGTGCGGTTTTTGTGTATAGGGGATGGAACTGCAGGCATAAAGGCATCTTTAGTGAAAAGTGGAATTTGAACTCACAGTGATGGATTAGAGGCTTGAACTTTAGTTTTCAATAGTAATTGCCGCCAAGTGCCGGCACGAGGCCATACGCCCTGAAATAGACGAGGGCTGAAGTCCTGCCCGCCATTTGAAAGCCAAAAGAAAAAAACCGCTTCCACCCTCGGAAGCGGATCCTATGTCCTTTTGCCTCTTACCTGCTGTCCTTTCGCTCCCTTCTGCCGCCCCGTTTCCGTACCCGGGAGTAGTGGCAGCTGTCACAGATTGGAAACTTAAATCCGGAAGGAAGCCTTTTTCCGCATCTTTTGCATTTCATAGTCATCGTTGACACCTCGGTATCGAGGCTTTCATGTACACCATCGGCGATATCATCCCGAAGGCGTTCCCAGTAAATTGCTTCGGTTCGATGCCCCAAGCGGTATAGGAATAAAAGATGCAGGCCGACTGCTTTATAGGCTACCTCCTGCTGTTCCAGGTTCTTGCGCTTAAGTTTTGGTTCAGGCAGGTCAGTTCCACTAATAATTGCATCCATCGTTTCAAGCCATTGTGAGGTTAACTCAGGTTCCTTCTTTGAAAACGGCAGATGCAGGAACCCGTATAGATCCATCATCGACAGCCTGCCCTCTATTTCTGTTCCTCTCACTAATTCATAAAGTTCTCTTTCTTCGTAAAGGGAAGCTTTTTGCGTGCCGAATGGGCTTTCGAATTTTTCCCAAAGTTCGAAGAATCGCCCCAGGTCATGGTGGTATTTCTGGAACCTTTCAAATACGGATGTTGTCGGGGCGATGGCGAAGGACTGCACAGGTTCGTCTTCCTGTTCAAGAAGCTTTGCCATCCTTTTTATATCTTTGGTAAAAGCAACTTTCCCTACATCATAGATTCCCTTTCTGCCCGCGCGTCCGGCTATTTGCTTTACTTCCTGGGAAGCAAGTGTTCTTCGTCTGGTCCCGTCGAACTTATCATTTTCCAGGAACACAATCCTTCTGATCGGCAGGTTCAGTCCCATTCCGATTGCATCGGTTGCCACGATGACTTTCGTTTCGCCTTTGATAAACCTTTGCATTTGCTTCTTCCTGGTTTCGGGAGGCATGCTTCCATATATCATGCTGACTGAATGTCCGCTGTTTTGCAGCTTCGAAGCTGTTTCAAGCACCCGCCTTCTGGAAAAGCAAACAAGTGCGTCCCCTCTTTTAGCGTGCTTCAATGAAAATTCACGCTGTTCCACTTCAAGGGGGATGTCCCGGCTGTATTCATTGATTTCAACCTCGCAATTCTCCAGCAGTCCGAGCAGCATTGGCTTTACATTGCGGCTGCCGATAATATGGACTTCCCTTGCCCTCGCTTTGGTTATAGCTTTAAACCAGGAAAATCCCCGGTCTTTATCCGCCATCATCTGAGCTTCATCAATTACTACTACATCATAACTTTCTTTCTCATAAAACATTTCTACAGTACAGGACACATGCCTTGACCCCGGGACGGACTTCTCTTCTTCCCCGGTTTTCAAATTACATGGCACCCCTTCGTTATTAAGGCGGTCATATACTTCCAGGGCAAGCAGGCGCAAAGGCGCAAGATACAATCCGCTTTCCGCTTGCTTCATGCTTTCCAATGCATGATGTGTCTTTCCGGTGTTTGTTTCGCCTATATGAAGAATATATTTTGTGTTTCCGCCCAGTGAGACACTGTATTCCCGTCCAAATATATCATCCATCATTCTGTCTTCTTCTTGTTTTTTACGATGAAGTTCCGCTAGTTCCGCTGCCCTTCTTTCTGCCCTTCTTGCAACGTCTTTTTCATAAATAGCTGCATGGTCTTCCTCGTTCTGGGAGTCTGCCAGATCTAAGAGGTCTTCCACATACTCTTCCTGGAGGTGATCCATATAAATGGCTGACTGATCAAAAAAATCATGCTGCATCCATTTCCGGATTTCAGATGATGACAGTGCGACATCAAAAGCGCTTTGATGCATATTCAAGTGCTCTTCAGAAACCAGGGAAAGCAACGATTTAGGGAATGTCTTCATCACAAATTGGGAAACGTACTCTTCATAGACAAAGTAGTAAGTTTCATATTCCCAATAACTTCTGCCGCGGTGAAGAGTACGATGAATGAGCCCGTTCAGTTCCTGGAAGAAATCAGAAAGTGTTCGATAATCTTCGGGGTTGAATGGCCCAATTTCTTTCAGTTGTTCTTCCAGCATGAAAGTATCTACCTGTTCATACCTGACTTTTTCCTTTAAATCACTTACAAGCTTACGGGCAACGGCGAATCTTACTGGCAGGTACCAGCTTTGCTTTCGTTCTTGAAAGGTGTTTATCAGGCTTTTCATGATCTCCTGAGTGACTCTCTTCTGCTCGTCCTCAATCTTATCCTGTTCCAAGCGGAGAAGATATCCTTCCCTTGCTGTCTCATACCGTTCCTTCCATTGATCAGCCTGGGAATCAGCCAGCCCCTGAAGCCAGGGAATGACTTCAAATGGCTGAAAATCCCTCATCTCGTTCCGGAAAACCTGATTGATAACCTTTTTGTCGATCCCTTCCACTTCATAATCCTTTTCACGGAGGAAGGCTTTCTTTTCACTTCTGCTCACGAAATTTGTAACTTTATTCAGCCAAACGTTAACCCATAATTGTTCTATATAATGGATCCTCTCATTTAGGTAATCGTCAAAGGAAGGTGCCTCTTCCTTTGTTTCCATGAACCGAAAGATATCTTCTTTTATTTTCCGTTTCGTGTCTTGTAATGCTTCTTCGTGGAGTTCCGTCAATTTTCCCATTTCTTATCACCTTTTCTGTACTGCTGTAAAACTATTTCTGGCAGTTGCTGCAGTAGAATGTTTTTTTTGAAGAGATTTCCGTTTTGCATATTTCATTTCCGCATCTGGGGCAGGGTTCTCCTTCCCGGTCATATACCAGGCATTTTCGGTTGTAGCCTCCAGTAAGTTTATCTTCTGAATGAAAAGGTTCACTCATATATCCGCCGCTGCCGATAGCATCTTTTAGAATGAACTGCATTGAATGATAGAGCCGCCCTGCTTCGGGCTTTGAAAGTTGATTTAATTTCCTGGCTGGGTGAAGACCTGCATAAAAGCACATTTCATCTGAGTAACAATTTCCTATGCCAGATAGGAAGCCTTGATTGACCAGTGTTGCCTTCAAGCTTCCCCTCCTGCTGCCGGCCAGTCCGATGAATTGTTCAGCTGTGAACTCAGGACTCAATGGTTCAGGCCCCAAATCATCAAGCTCTTTGTTTGTGTATTCAAGTCCTTCATATAAATGTAAATACCCAAGACGGAGGCCGATAAAATATAAATTCTCATTTCTGAAAGACAACCTGATCTGGACGGTTCTATCGGGTTTGTCTTGTTCCTGTCCGAAAAACATCCAGCCTCCGAGCATTAAGTGCAATAGTAATACTACATCATTATCAAGGTGAAACAGCAAGTGCTTTGCTCTTCTTGTCACCTTTTTTACGGAATGGTTTTGAACAAGGCGGATGAAATCAGTTGTTGGTACATTTATTGACTTTTCCCTGCCGATCTCAACATGTGTAATTTGTTGTCCTGAGATTCGCTGCATCAGCAAAATCTTGTAATTCTCCATTTCGGGCAATTCAGGCATAAGATTCACGCTCCTGTCCTTTTCCATTATCTTTTCCATCATCATTCAAAAAACAAGTCCCATAAATGGGAAACCAAGCTTGGGAATTATTTTGCTTAATACTCAGGTTGCTGAAGTGCATATTAACAAGGAACTACTCCTTCAAGAACTTTTTGTAAGGCGGGGAAAGCAGTACCGGACGCTGGGCCAATGGTCAACATATGATGGACAGGGGAATTTCAAATACATCCAGCAGCCGTAAGCGATGGGACAGAAACCGGAACTGCAGCCGGCACCTCCTTCCATTCTCGGCACCCCTCCAGAAGCTCTACGGAAAATTCAGGGCCTGGGGAAAATGGATCCCCTGCAGTAAATCTAATTTAATTTAATATATAACGCATTAACGCACCGGGGGACAGTCCCCTGGTGCGTTAATGCGTTAAAAACTGATCAAGCCTTTTTTTTGCCTAATTACAAACCTTAAACTAATTTCTTCCATAGTATGAAGTGAATGTTATTTTAGGAGGGTGCTTAATGTATAGAGATGAATATCCAATGTATGACCATGACGAGAGAATAATTCCTTTGCTCGCTGTAGGAGCGGCTACTGGCGGTTTTGGCGGCTGGGGTTATGGCCGCCCTGGTTGGGGTTATGGACCAGGCTGGGGTTATGGAAGACCAGGCTGGGGATATGGTTTCGGCCGTCCGGGATGGGGTTATGGAAGACCAGGCTGGGGCCGCCCGGGCTGGGGATACGGCCGTCCAGGATATTGGCGGTAATACACAAACAAAAAGAAGGCCGGGGCTCCGGCCTTCTTTCTGTTATTGTTGAGCCGGCTTTTTAAGCAGGCCGACCATTACAGCAGTAACTGCTGAACCGATCAGTACGGCAAGGATGTATAACAAAGGATTACCCTGTACTACCGGGAAAACAAAGATTCCTCCGTGAGGTGCAGGAAGTCCGATGCCGAATGCCATTGCAAGCCCTCCGGCTACTGCCGAACCGACGATCGCAGATGGGATGACGCGTCCCGGATCTGCCGCTGCGAATGGAATCGCACCTTCTGTGATGAATGATGCACCCATGAAGTAACATGTGAAACCAGCTTTTCTTTCTTGTGCAGTGAATTTATTTTTAAAGAATGTAGTGGCTAATGCCAACTCAAGCGGAGGAGCCATACCTCCGGCCATGATTGCCGCATGCGGACCGAAGTTTCCGGCATCAATCATGGCAATGCCGAATGTGAATGCCGCCTTGTTGATTGGACCGCCAAGATCGACAGCCATCATGCCGCCAAGAAGGATCCCTAGAAGAACAAGGTTTGTAGTCCCCATGCCTCCAAGCCATTCCTGTAATTGCTCATTAATGAAAGAAACAGGTTCATTGACAACAAACAGCATTATCAGCCCTGTGAGTAATATCCCAAATACAGGGTAAAGCAATACCGGCTTTAACCCTTCAAGCCAGTTTGGAAGATTCGCAAACAACTTCTTAAGCAGTAGAACAATATAACCGCCAAGGAAACCGGCGATCAATCCGCCAAGAAAACCGCCTCCGCCGGTAGCTGCAAGGAAACCGCCGACCATACCGGCAGCAAAACCAGGTCTGTCCGCAATGCTCATAGCGATGAATGCAGCCAGCACAGGAATCATTAAGCCAAAGGCACCTGTTCCGCCGCCAATTGTACTTAGTGCCTCAGCAATTGGGTTATAGGTTTCATGGTTGGGGTCAGCTGCCTGAATACCGAACATGAAGGAAATCGCAATTAAGATACCTCCACCGACAACGAATGGGAGCATGTTGGAAACACCATTCATCAAATGTTTATAGAAGCCGCTTCGTTTTTCTTTGGACTCCCCTTCATCTTCTGCAGCTTTGCCGCTGCCTTCGTAAACGGGGGCATCTCCATTCACTGCCCGGTCAAGAAGCATATCCGGATTCCGGATTCCTTCTGCTACAGGAACCTGGATGACTTTCTTGCCTTTGAAGCGCTCCATTTCAACTTTTGTATCAGCTGCAACAATGATAGCGACTGCATTTTCGATTTCAGCTTTTGTCAGTTGATTCTTTGCGCCGCTTGAACCGTTCGTTTCAACCTTGATCTCAATATTTTTTTCTTTCGCTTTGGCCTTAAGGGAATCTGCAGCCATATAAGTATGGGCAATTCCTGTTGGACAAGCTGTAACGGCAAGAACTTTTCCGGTTCCGACTTCTGTACTTGGTGATTCTTCTACCTGAGGCTGTTCTTCAGGCTCTTCTTCAGCTAAGACTTCTTTTTCTTTTTCATCAATCAGATTCAGTACCTCTTCCTCACCGGCTGCATTCATCAATTTCTTTCTGAATCCATCATCCATCAATAAAGAAGAGAGGCGTGAAAGTGTTTCTAAGTGGGCGTTATTTGCTCCTTCAGATGCGGCAATCATGAAAAACAAATGACTATTCTGGGCGTCAAGAGCTTCATAATCAATTCCATCTTCCGACCGTCCGAAAGCGATTGCCGGTGTCTTAACAGATGCTGTTTTCGCATGCGGAATGGCTATGCCTTCACCGATCCCTGTAGTGCTTTGTTCTTCTCTCGCCAGGATGGCTTTCTTATATCCTTCTCGATCATTCAACTTTCCTGCTTCATCAAGCTTTCCGACAAGCTCATCGATGACATCAGCTTTGGAGCTTGATTTCAGATTAAGAATCATCGTGTTTCTCTGTAGAAGTTCTGTTATCCTCATTGATTATTCCCTCCCTGAAATAGGTATGATTTCTATTTCATCCAACAATTTATCAATCGTTTCTCTAGTGCAGAAACCTGTAGAATACGCTGTGGCACTCCCTGCTGCAGCGCCATATTTGAAACTCTTTAGAACATCGCCTGTTGTGCGGCAGGCTGCGATGAACCCTGCAACCACGGAATCTCCGGCACCAACTGAGTTCACCAGACTGCCTGGAGGTACTGAAGCAAAATATGCTTCTTCACCGGTAAAGTAAAGAGTTCCTTTTCCTCCCATCGAGACGATGACATTCTGTGCACCCATTTCCACCAGCTTCTTTCCATAAGGAATGGCATCTTCTTTGTTCTCTATGGAGACATTGAATAATTCGCCTAGTTCGTGATGGTTAGGCTTGATAAGGAATGGTTTGTATTTCAAAATGTTCAAAAGCTTTTCCTTCGTTGTATCGACAACGATATTAACGCCATTCCCTTCTGTTTCTCTGATGATCACTTCATAGAAATCATCTGGCAAAGAAGGAGGAATGCTTCCGGCAAGCACTAGAAAATCCCCTTCTTCAAGGACATCGAGCTGCCGGATCAACGCGTTCTTTGCTTCACTTGAAATCTCTGGGCCATTTCCGTTGATCTCGGTTTCTTCTTTGCCTCGAAGTTTAATATTGATGCGTGTGTCACCGCTGACCTTGACAAATGCAGTATCAACTCTTTCTTTCTTTAATTCATCAAGTATGAATTGGCCGGTGAATCCGCCTAGAAAACCCATTCCCTTGTTCGGGTGTCCTAAAGAAGTCAACACACGGGAAACATTGATGCCCTTCCCTCCTGGAACTTTTGAATCATGTTCCATGCGGTTGGTTTCCCCCAGATTCAATTCATTCAGGGAGACAAAGTAATCGATAGAGGGATTCAAGGTAAGTGTGTAAATCATGCTGTCACAACCTTTATTGAAGTTTGCTGCTGTAAATGCAGGATGTTTTCAGTATCTCTATTGGTAATCAAAACAGCTTCTTCCATATCTGCTATCTTGCTGAATGACACCTCACCAATCTTGGATTGGTCTGCAAGAATGTAAGATTCCTGGGATAGTTGAATGGCCGTCTGCTTGATTAATGCTTCTTCCGGGTCCGGCGTTGTAAAACCAAAATCCAGGTCAACGCCATTGGTTCCAACAAAGCATTTGTCAAATCGGTATGTTGTTAAATTTTCAAGTGCAGATCGTCCGATGATCGCCCGGGTAGGACCTTTAACCATTCCTCCTAGCAAGTAGGTGGTAATTCCTTTTTCAAGCAATGGTTCAATTAGTGTGATTCCATTTGTGACCACGGTCAGGTTCTTTTGATTCAAAAAGGAAATTATTTGCTGCGTCGTTGTACCGGCATCCAAATAGATGGAATCACCATCACGTACAAAAGCGGCAGCTGTCTTCGCGATATCTATTTTATCTTGAAGGTTTTTGAATGTTTTTTCAGACATGGTGGGTTCAGTTCGTTTTCCTTGAAGCAGTGATGCCCCGCCATGAACTCTCTTCAGCTTTTTATCTTCTTCTAATTGAATAAGATCACGACGTATCGTGGATTCAGATGCAGCCGTTTTTTCAATTAATTCCTGCAGCTTAACGACTCCTTTCTCTTTTAAAAGAGAGAGAATGATCTGCTGTCGTTCAGGAGTAAGCATGTTGACCCTCCAATTCAATCTGAAGTATTTTCATTATAAAGTAAGCCTTTACATATTTCAATCATAAAAATTCATTTTCTTTCAGAAACGTTCAATGTAGTGATTATTCAGATTTTTGATTAGAGTCCCCTCCTGCACCTTTAGGAGAATAGTCAGAGAAAATTGGCTCTGGCACGCTTTCCTATAAGGCCACAAAAAAGAAGCAAATAGATATCTGCTTCGTTGAATGTGGCAAATTAAGTTTTTCTTCATTTTCACAGATTAACCATTAGTAAGGCAACTTCACTGCTTTATAATAGACCAATTCAGGGTCTTCCTCATCCAGATTTTCGATGATTCCGCTCGGTTTATATCCATTGTACTTGAACACGAACTGCATATCATGGTTGGAGCGGTTTGTGGAAGAAAATACTTTATCTGTTGGTGAAAGCATTTCCAAATACATCAAAAGCCTGCTTGCGTATCCTCTCCTTCTTTTGGAAGGCGATACAATGATCAAGGAGATGAAAGAATGATCAAAAAAGTTAGTATGGTAAATCAAAAATCCGCCGATACGGCCATTTTCTTTTACAATAAGACAGCAGCCCGATTCAATAGCCCCTTTAATATAGGAATATCTCTTGGTACTTCCTACAATTTCGCTGTCAACTTGAACGATTTCTTTCAAATCTGTCATTTTTGCTGATGAAACCTCTATCATTCCGATCACCCCTGAAATGTCTGTTCTCCTAGTACTTGTACTGCGAGTATTTCTTCTAAGCTCTTTTCGTAAACTTTGTTGCTATTCACTATGAATTTCAAATAGAGCCCTGGTAAATCACAGTAAAAACCCCGGTGAGCAGGAAAGAAAAGAGCTGCTCATTCTTTTTCGAAAGCAACAATATATGCGAAAACAGCCTTCTTCTATAATCCAGGAAATTGAATAAATTGTCAGATTGCTATGAAAAAACCATACTGCAGAACTTTTTTCGGATTGACTTTCTTTTAAACTACTGCAGACTCGGTCAGCTGTTTGCTAAATCGTCCATTTATTATGCACCTGTTGAATGTGGCAAAGGTTGAAATCCGATACTGCAGTACTACTACCGAGGGGCAAAAGCAGGTCATTGTTAGAAATCTCATACTGATGCTTCCCTATCCATACCTGTTCTTTACAGCCGTCTAATGGATACTATTTGATTTCTTCCTCCATCAGGCTCGCTATTTGATGAGAGTCGTAGATATCCTGCTTGCGCAGGTTCTTGATGACCTCTTCTTTGTTTTCCGTGCTTTTATTTTGATTCAGCTTCCATTTTCCCTCAATGGAGTCAATTTTGATGCGAAAACCGACGATCCCATTTAGCAGCCGGCTTACAGTTTCGGGTTCATTTTCCATTTCCCACGGAGTTTCAAACCCCTTTTCATAGAAATCAACAGATTGTTGGAGAATCGACATTAATTCTTCTTCTTCTGTAAATATTTCAATGGTACCCTTTACGTGGACAGCAATGTAGTTCCAAGTGGGTACATTTTTCTTTTCTTTATACCAGGATGCGGAAATATAGGAATGCGGTCCGGAAAAGACGGCCAATACCTTTTTGCCATCAATGTTATTCCATTGCGGATTTGCTTTGGCCATATGTCCGATGAGTTCCGGTGTATCGGCGTTTTTAAGGATAAATGGCAAATGGGTCGCATGAGGGCCATCTTCATCATGGGAGAAAAGGATGCCAAAGCTATTGTTTTCAATGAATTGCAGAAGCCTTTGCTGATCTTCAACTTTAAAATCTTTTGGTATAAACATAATTTTCCTCATTTCATTTGTTTATTTTAACTATACTATAAAAAAAGAAGAATTGAGGGGTGAAAAGTATGCCGGCTGAATGGCACTCTGTCGTTCCAGATCTAAATAAACTTGCAGTAACATCCAATACTGATAATGAACCCGTCTCTATAGACGGTAATGCAGAAAACCTTCTATTGATTGGGACCGGTACAGATGCGGCTGTTTTCCGATCTATGCACCACCCCCATTTGGCATTCAAATTGTATGCTGAGGAGAAACAGGAAAAAAAGGCAGTTGAAGAAGAAGTGTATGACCGCCTTGGAGATTCGCCTTATTTCTCTAAAAAAATGGGGAGCGGCGAAAACTTCCTGGTCATGAGTTTCATAGAAGGAACGACGCTTTATGACTGCCTCCTTCAAGGCATCACCATTCCTCCTGAAGTGATTCAAGAGGTAGAAAAAGCAAGGGATCATATACGCAGCTGTGGATTGAATCCCAGGGATATGCATCTGAAAAACATTCTTTATCATAGTGGAGAGGTAAAGATCATCGATGTATCTGAATATGTGCAGCCGGGTAATGACTTGCGCTGGGAGTACTTAAAGAAAGGATACGAGCAGTATTACCGTTTCATCGCGGGAAAACCGATACCCTCATGGATGGTGGAAACTGTCCGCACCTGGTTCAACCATACAAATGGCCCTCAATTCACATTTGAAGATTTCATGAAGAAAGTGATGTCGCTGACATTCAAATGGAAATAAAAGGCTGTTTTCGCATATATTGTTGCTTTCGGAAAATCCCAGGTGCCGGATTTTTCCCCTGTATACAAAGGTTTTACTCTCAAAAAAAAGAGCAGCTCTTTTCTTTCCTTCTCACCGGGGTTTTTACGACGATATACCAGGATATTAATTCAAATTTTATATTGAATAGCAATAAAGTTAACAAAAAGAGCCAAATAAAAAAACGATCCTCCTTTACTCAAGGGGATCGTTGTTTTTGTTATTTCCTGGTTTCCAGCTCTTTCAGTGAGGAGAACAGAAAATGATAGATCAGCTGCAGATTTTTGCCCAATGATTCATTTTCATTAAAGCCTTCAAGTTTGTCGATTGAAAGGTTCACATCAAACATGCCGTCTTTGTCATTCCAAATCATTTGGACTTTTTCTTCGCCATTCAGTTTCTCAGCTAAAATGGCTTTTAACTCAGCAGCTGTCTTTTTTTGCTGCTTCAATCCGGTCAATAAACTATAGTGGCCAAACACATCGTCAACTTCCAATGTCATCCCGTCAATCCGGATGATGTCGAACCATTTGCTGTCAATGTAAAGAAATTCGCTGAGATGCTGTTTGACAAAATTCATGGGTGTATCAAGAAAGGCAGGTGCTTCTTCCGTCTGGATTAATTCTTCGGTTTCCTTGTCCACTCTTTCGATAAGGGCATCATGGAATCGTACAGCGTCATCCAAAGGTTCGACCTCAACCCCCTCCCCCAGGAGTCCCTGTTCATGTGCATAAGTCCTTTCATCTGAAAACAGGGCAACCTCTCCATCTTTCACTTCATCTTCTATGTATGATTGGATCGTTTTGGTAAGCATAAATTATCCTCCTCTAATCGTTTCATTAATAGTTATATCATATCCCAAGGGGTTTTTCGTAAACTTTCCAGTGAATAATGTCTTTTCGACATAACCCGGGGAGTGACTGTCACTAAAAAAGCTTGCATGAAAATGCAAGCTTAATAATATATCTGGGGACAGTCTTCCCGTGTAGGGGCAAAGAAGCAATGTGATTTGAATCTCCCGACATTTCTTTGGTCATACCATGTTGCGGGGCAGTCGCCCTGCGGCCGGAAGAACCAGAGTGCATAAGATGCCGGATGATACTTCCAGCCCTTTATGACCTGCCTTGCCAAACCAATATCCTTTTCCCTGGCTCTCTGATAAAAATAACCTTTCACCGTAGCTTCAAAACCGCCCGGCTTTTGGTATACCATATCGCTGATTGTCCTTAAATCCTTGAAATCAAGACAGTTTGAGATGACCCTGTTCACTCCGGTATTGCCAACTGTGAGCATTCCTAGACGGCCGTCCCCTTCTGCTTCGGCCCTCATCAATCTTGCCAAAAGCTTTACATGCTTTTCTGGTGCTTTAATGACCGCCATGTTGAATCATACCTCCTTTTACAACATCTTATTCAGGAGGGTGTAAATTAGTGGCGAAAAAAAATCAACTCTCTCATCAAAGCCATAATGTTGCCCCGATGTCCTGCACTTTCAGTTTTTGTTCATCCACCTTCAGCCTCTGCCACTCTGCTGTCAGGCGGCCGAGTGCTTCAGGACCTGTGTCATCTGCCAGGCGGTAGGCTCCATAATGCATGGGTATGAACAGACCGCCATCCATTTCAAGGAATGCTGATACCGCATCCTCTGGGTTGATATGGCTGTCACTCATAAACCATTCCGGTTCATATGCACCGATCGGCATAAGGATGATTTCCGGTGAAAGTTTTGCGGCAATTTCTTTAAACCCCCTGAATTTTCCTGTATCCCCTGCAAAGTATATGGAAATTTCACCTCCAGATTTCATGACCCATCCTCCCCAATGAGAGGTATTGGTATCCGTCAGCGTCCGTTTGGTCCAATGCTGTGCAGGGACGAAGTCGAAGCTTATCCCTTCATGTTCAAAAGAATCCCACCAATCAGCTTCTATGATTTCTTTGTATCCTCTTCTTGAAAAAGCAGATTTCAGACCAGAAGGAATATAGAATACAGGGTCGCCTGGAAGCTTTTTAATCGTTGCAAAATCCAGATGGTCATAATGGCCATGTGATATAAGGACAACATCTATATCGGGAATTTCATTCAATGATAGTCCTGGCTCTGTTAGTCTTCTGCCCGCTCCCATTCTTCTGGCCCAAACCGGATCGGTTAAAATATTGACTCCGCCCAGCTGTATCAGGAATGTAGAGTGTCCAATCCAGGTAATCGATGGTTTATTTTTGTTATGCCGCAGCTGGTCAGCTTGTTTATGTTCTGACTGAGGAATCTGTGTCTTAAGGTCTTTCGCCTTTGCGCGCCTTTCTTTCATCCATTTCATCATATCTTTGAAAGATTTTTGATTGCTGACGTCATCTAAATTTTTGTACCGCTTCTTTTTTGGCATCTTTTTCCCTCGGTTTTTTCTTTTCATTATACATGAATGCATACGGCTCCATACAATAGAAGGTGCCAGGTACAAAGCGGGCGATTTGTACCTGGCACCAATTTATTTAATCGAAATCAATTGCTCTCTATAATTTCCCTTGAGGATACCCTTCTCAGTAATGATGGCGGTAATGTATTCATTCGGTGTCACATCGAATGCGGGATTGTAAATTTTCACGCCTTTTGCAGCGACTTCTACCCCGTTTAAGTGAGATACCTCTTTCGGGCTGCGTTCCTCAATCGGGATGTCCCCGCCGGTTTCTATTGCAAGATCGATGGTTGACCTCGGGGACGCCACATAGAATGGGATATTGAATGCTTTTGCTAAAATGGCAAGTCCGCGTGTTCCGATTTTATTGGCAGTATCTCCGTTTGCTGCTATTCTGTCGGCGCCGACGATGATGGCAGAGATACTCTTTTCAGCAATGGTATGCGCTGCCATATTGTCGGTGATGAGCGTGACATCGATTCCAGCCTGCATCAATTCCCAAGCCGTTAATCTCGCACCCTGGAGGACTGGCCGGGTTTCAGTTGCAAAGACTTTCAGGTCAATTCCCTTTTCCTTTAAGATATAAAAGGGAGCCAGTGCTGTGCCGTATCTGGAAGTGGCGATGCCCCCTGCATTGCAGTGTGTCAGGACGGAATCTCCTTCCTGAAATAGTCCTGCCGCATGTTCCCCGATAGACCGGCAAACATCCTCATCCTCTTTGGCAATTGCCAGTGCTTCATCCAGGAGAAGTGACTGCCCTTGCTCAACGGTAGCTGCCTTGGAGAATCCGCTGACGAGCCTTCCGAGTGCCCATGACAGATTCACTGCAGTCGGGCGGGAACTTTCCAAATAACTTCGCTTGTTTTCCAGCTCATAAAAAAAGCCAAGGAAATTGTCTTTCTGTTGAAAGGACTGCGCCCAAAGGGCAAGGCCGAATGCTGCTGTAATGCCGATTGCAGGGGCCCCTCTTACCTTCAGGGTATGAATGCAGTCCCAGACATCTTCTATTGAAGTTAATTTGATATATTCAGTGATATGCGGCAGTTTCTGCTGATCAAGCAGCAGGATATGATCTCCCTGCCACTGGACAGAACGAATGGTTGTCGTTTCGGTTGTCATGAAGTTCCTCCTTAATATAATGCCAGCTGCCCAGGATTTTTTATGATTTTCCGCTGAAGAATCAATCTTCTTCCCAGATCGATTGCATCTGTTTTCGCTTTTACTCTTCTGTTTTTGTCACTTATGCCGTCAAGGTCAGCCACATGGGAGAGCCCGATTGTACGCCGGATGATTTCACAGCCGGCAAACCCGATAGTATCTTCAAAGATTTCCCCCAGGATGTGATCGAGGTATCCGGCGGTTGTTGAATAGGTTTCTTGATTATGTTCGAGCCAAAGATTCGTAAACTCAGAGGAGAAAACGTTCCATGTATCAGAAATGATCTTTAACCTGCCGGGGTGGTCTTCTTTTGGACGTGATAAAGAATTCAGCAGGATATTGGCAATAAATTGACCGACATCAAAACCGATGGGTCCATAAAACGCAAATTCAGGATCGATGATTTTCGTATCGTCTTGTTTTACAAATATGCTGCCCGTGTGAAGATCTCCATGCAGGAGGGAGTCAGCCTGTGTTAAAAATTTTCTTTTCAATTTCCCGGCTTCGAGTCTTACGATGTTGTCATCCCAAAGAGCTTCCACCTTTTCTCGCAATTCTTCCTCGAAATCATTGCTGTCATGGTCATAGAAAGGATCGGTGAAAACAAGATCCTCAGTGATCTTGCATAATTCAGGGTTAATGAAACGGCCGACCAGTTCCTTCTTGTCCCTGCCATTCAAGCCAAAATCCGATGTGAAAAAGAGTGTCCTTGCAAGATAAGTCCCAATGTGAACTGGTAAAAGCGGGAATTCCTGGCCATCAATCAAAGCTTTCCGCAGGATTTTGTAATCAGACAGATCTTCCATTACAGTCACGGCCAGCTCTGTATCTGTATAAAATATTTTTGGAACGGAATCCGGTGTGAATTCACGGAACTTCGTTAGGGCACTGCTTTCTATTTCTGCGCGTTTCAGAGTGAGCGGCATACTTTCGCCAACAACTTTTGCGTAAGGCAATGCCTGTTTGATAATGATCGATTTCTCATATAGCTTAGTGCCGATTCGAAAAACATAATTCAGGTTGCCATCACCGATTTCGCTGCAGAATAATTCTTCATATTCATCAAAAAAACCCAAAGTCTTAGCCAGCTCCAGAGCGCTGCTTTCAGTTAAAGGATAATATCCGTCAGGTTTTACCAGTGCCAATTTAATTTCCTCCTTGTTTTACAAGGCTTTTCAGCAAAGTAAAAAGCCCCTTTCATTCAGAAAGAGGCTTGAAGGCATGAGTTCAGCTTCGCACCTCTTATCTGCCAGAAAGATGTTTCTTTCTGTTGGAAGTAGCACCGTGCTGCCAGGTGTTAACCAAGCGTTTTCAAAAAAACGCTCCAGTCTCGCTGGTGACAGTCGGTTGCTGGGCTTCATCGGGCCAAATCCCTCCGCCTACTCTTGATAAGAGAATGTGGTATTTGATTTTTCTAAACATTTTTATTATTCCTGATGAACATTAAACTAAGTTTGAAGGAATTTGTCAACCTTTTTTTTGAAGGCTCTTTTCGCAAACTTTGTTGCTTTTCAACATAAAATTTCAACTAATATCCTGGTAAATCGCCATAAAAGCCCCGATGAACAGGAAAGGAAAAAGCTGCTCGTTCTTGTTCGAGAGTAAGTTTTTCCGAAAGCAACAATATATATGAAATCATCCTTGAAGAATAAACCTCACACCGATTCCCGCGGGTTTGCAGAAAGCAGCAAAACGCTCCGGATGACCGGCAATGATCAATAAAGCTCCGGCCTCCGGTCCTGAAAGATAGGAATTTGCTTTCTGACCTGTTTCACTTTTTCCAGATCAAGCTCAGCTGTAATGACGTCAGTTCCCTCGCCTGCTTCAGCAACTATATCTCCCCAAGGATCAATGATCATGGAATGGCCCGCAAATTCATTGTTCGGGTCACTGCCGCTGCGGTTACATGCTACTATATAGCATTGATTCTCAATCGCTCTTGCTTGCAGCAGCGTCCGCCAGTGACCTGCACGTGCAAGTGGCCATTCAGCTACAACGTAGAGGACTTCGGCACCGCCGGCTGTGTGAGTTCTCATCCATTCAGGGAACCGGATGTCATAGCAGATAAAAGCTGCTGAAGGAACACCTTCTATCGTGACTGCCCCGCTGGCATTGCCTGCTGAAAGAAAGTGATGCTCATCCATCAGCTTGAATAAATGGACTTTGCTGTATTCTCCGAGGAGGCTGCCGTTTCGGTCAAAAGAGTATAAGGTATTGGTGACATGCCCTCCGCTTTTTTTGGCAATTGAACCACCGACGATATTGGTCTTATACTTTTGCGCAAGTTCTGAAAGAAATTCCTGTGATTTCACGCCTTCATCATCTGCAATTTCATCCAGCCGCGCCAGGTCATATCCAGTGGTCCATAATTCCGGCAACACCACTACGTCAACACCGGTTTCTTTTTCAAATAAAAGCCGAAACTCTTCCGCGACAGTCCGCCGGTTTTCTTCCGGCTTTCCAAATTGTATATCGATCTGCAGGCATGCTATCCTTAAAGCCATAGTGTCCCTCCTCAAAAATTCAGTAATTCAGCTAGACTTTTTTTCATTAACCATATAACATAAGCTACTAGAATTTCAAGAATCTTTCAAAAGGAGCGTCTTATGAAAATCTTCAATCATTCAAAAATATTGGAAAATCTCCCCCAGCAGTTTTTTGCCAGGCTGGTCAAAGATGTAAGCAGAGTTACTTCTGAAGGGCATGATGTGATCAATTTAGCTCAGGGCAATCCCGATAAGCCGACGCCGGAACATATCGTCCTTTCTGCTCAGGAAGCAGTCTCTAATCCCCTGTTTCATAAATATCCCCCTTTTCGCGGTTACTCTTTCTTAAAAGAGGCGGCAGCTGAATTCTACAAACGTGAGTACAATGTTGACATCGATCCGGAAACTGAGGTTGCTGTATTGTTCGGTGGAAAAGCGGGCTTGATCGAAGTGAGCCAGTGCCTGCTCGACGAAGGGGATACAGCCCTGGTCCCTGATCCGGGATATCCGGATTATTGGTCGGGAATCGCGCTGGCAAATGCCAGGATGGAACCGATGCCCCTCCTTGCAAAGAATCGATATCTCCCGGATTACAACAATATTGACAAGGGTACACTGGATCAAGCAAAACTGATGTTCTTGAATTATCCAAACAACCCGACCGGCGCGATTGCCACTACAGATTTTTTTTCAGAAACGGTAGAGCTTGCTGAAGCTCATGGGTTTTGCGTGGTCCATGATTTAGCCTACGGTGCAATCGGCTTCGATGGTGAAAAGCCGGTTAGTTATTTGCAGACTCCAAGGGCAAAAGATGTGGGAATTGAGATTTATACGCTCTCCAAAACCTATAACATGGCAGGATGGAGAGTCGGATTCGCGGTTGGGAACCCGAGTGTGATCGAAGCTCTGAACCTTCTGCAGGATCATTTGCATGTCAGTTTATTCGGAGGTGTCCAGGAAGCGGCCGCCACTGCTTTGGCCTCATCTCAGGAATGTGTGGATGAATTGGTTTCTCTGTATGAATCCAGGCGGAACTTCCTCATTGAACGCCTGAAAGAAATCGGCTGGGATGTTGAACCGCCGAAAGGCTCCTTCTTTGCCTGGCTGCCTGTGCCTGACGGCTATACCTCTGAGTCCCTCTTCAAAAAACTGCTCGAAGAAGCCCATGTAGCGGTTGCCCCAGGAATCGGCTTCGGCGATTACGGCGAAGGCTATGTAAGGGTAGGCTTGCTGCAGGAGGAAGAAGTACTTGCAGAAGCCGTGAGGAGAATCGGAAAACTCGGTCTTTTTAAATAGGCTGTTTTCGTTTATTATTGTTGCTTTGGAAAAATCCCAGGTGCCGGATTTTTCCCCTGTGTAAGACAACCCCATCGTTGCCCAGGGGGAAAAAGGCTTTGGGGTAATTGCGGATGGAGCAACTAATACGGATAGTGTTTAAAAAATGATTGACAACATTTTCAATAAGTGTCATAATCCATGATGAAATTAACTAAAAATAAATACTATTCCCATTCTTATCAAGAGCAGGCGGAGGGACTGGCCCGATGATGCCCGGCAACCGACTTTTTAAAGCACGGTGCTAATTCTTGCAGCAGTATGCTGAGAGATAAGAGAGCTTATTTTGTTTGTAAAATAAAACCTCTTCCTCAGCTGGAAGAGGTTTTTTATTTTATAAGGCTGTTTTTTCGAATATATTGTTGCTTTCCGAAAAATCCCAGGTGCCGGATTTTTCCCCTGTTTTAAGAGTTTTTACTCTCGAAAAAGAACGAGCAGCTCTTTTCTTTCCTGCTCACAGGGGTATTTACGACGATTTACCAGGATATTAGTTGAAATTTATAGTGAATAGCAACAAAGTTTACGAACAGAGCCTTTTATAAACAGAGCTTATTTGCAGAAAGGAGCAGCATCAATGTCATACGTTACAGCGGTCTATACAGTACATGGATCGACCGACAAACTGGAAAAGAAAGCGGAAGGAATCGCCCTCGGCCTGACGATCGGATCCTGGACAGATCTTCCCCTGCTGGAACAAAAGCAGCTTAAACGCCATAAAGGGCGCGTCGTTTCTGTTGAAGCCCTGGAGGAAAATAAGGGGCTCATCAAAATTAATTACCCCGCAGCAAATTTCAGCAGTGACCTTCCTGCTATCTTGACTACTGTATTTGGAAAACTGTCACTCGATGGAAAGATAAAACTAACAGATCTTCACTTTTCAGAAGAATTAAAGTCGGTCTTTCCAGGTCCCGGGTTTGGTATCGAGGGAATCAGGCAGAGACTGAACAAATATGATCGTCCCCTGTTGATGAGCATCTTTAAAAGTGTCATCGGGAAAGATCTTAATTACTTTTCAGGCCAGCTAAGGGATCAGGCGCTTGGCGGCATTGATATCGTAAAGGATGACGAAATCTTATTTGACAACCCCCTTACTCCATTCGCTAAAAGGATCGTAAAGGCTAAAGAGGTATTAGATGCAGTTTATAATGAAACCGGTCATCGGACGTTATATGCGGTCAATTTATCAGGCAGGACGTATGATTTGAAAGATAAAGCCAAACGAGCCAGGGAATTGGGAGCTGACCTTCTTCTATTCAACGTGTTTGCATATGGTCTCGATGTTCAGCAATCCCTGAGAGAAGATCAGGAAATTGGCCTTCCAATTATGGCCCACCCTGCGGTGAGCGGTGCATTGACTTCATCGCCGCATTACGGATTTTCTCATCAGCTTCTTTTAGGGAAATTGCTGCGTTATGCCGGAGCAGACCTCTCGCTTTTCCCTTCGCCATATGGAAGTGTGGCTTTAGAAAGGGAAACGGCTGTTGGAATTGCGAATGAATTGACTACAGCAGATTCTCAGTTCAAGACATCCTTCCCTGTCCCTTCTGCCGGCATCCATCCGGGATTGACACCTTTGCTTTACCGTGATTTCGGGACAGATTCCGTGATTAATGCAGGCGGTGGTGTCCATGGACATACACTTGGTGCTGTTGGAGGCGGGATAGCCTTCAATCAAGCGATTAAAGCTGCTGTCGAGGGAATTCCACTGGAAACAGCAGCCTTGGAGCATCAAGAACTTCAAGAGGCAATAAAACTCTGGGGATCAAGCGAGGTATCGGTATGACGAGAATGAAAATATTTTGTGATTTCGACGGTACGATCACAACAACAGATAACATCATTTCACTTATGAAAAAATTCGCTCCTCCTGAATGGAATGCAATTAAAGACTCGATTCTAAACCAGAGAGTATCGATCAAGAAGGGTGTCAGCGAGATGTTCCTCCTTCTCCCCGCTTCGCTGCGGGATGAATTAGTTCAGTATTTACTGGACACCCATCAGCTCCGTCCCGGCTTCAACGATTTCATTGAGTGGACCCGGCAGCAAAATATAGATTTAAAGATTGTCAGCGGCGGTATTGATTTCTTTGTGGAACCAATTCTTGAAGGTCTTTTGCCGCGTAACCAGGTGTACTGCAACAGTGCTGATTTCACCGGGGATACGATCAAGATTACCTGGCCGCACCCTTGTGATGAATTTTGCGATAATGAATGCGGCTGCTGTAAAACCAGCATCATCCGGCAAGAGGCACAACCTGAAGATTTCATTGTAATGATTGGAGATTCGATCACTGACCTTGAAGGCGCAAAACTGGCAGACCTTGTCTTTGCGTGTGATGAGTACCTTGCAGATAAATGCAGGGAGCTTGGCTTGAATTATCGTTATTTTGACACGTTTCATGAGGTGATTGAGGGCTTGCAAGAGATTAATAGAAAGGCTGGGACATATGGGCAATTATCTTGAACAGTGGGATGAACTTAGCAGGATTAAAGAGGAGCTGGCAGAGCGTGATTGGTTCTACGGTACGAGCGGCAACCTTTCCATCCGGGTCGGAAGATCTCCCCTATCCTTCCTGGTTACGGCAAGCGGAAAAGACAAAAGAAGGACCACTTGTGAGGACTTCCTTTTGGTCAACGACGAGGGAAAGCCTGCTGAAGACACGAATCTCAAGCCGTCGGCTGAAACGCTGCTTCATTTGGAGATTTACCGCCGAACAAATGCCGGCTGCTCCCTCCATGTCCATACCGTAGATAATAATGTTATTTCTGAGCTCTATGGAAATAGAGGCGAAGTAGTATTCAAAGGTATTGAAATCATCAAGGCGTTTGGTCTCTGGGAAGAAGATGCAGAACTGAAACTCCCAATCATTCCGAATCATGCGGATATCCCCCTTTTAGCGAGCGAGCTTATCCCCTGCATCCAGGGTGATGCCGGGGCGGTCCTGATCCGCAATCATGGCATTACAGTTTGGGGAAAGGATGCCTTTGAAGCGAAGAAGCATTTAGAAGCATACGAATTCTTATTCAATTATCATGTCAAACTTATGACATTGCGCCAAGCTGCGCTTAACCAATAGGAGGAATCAAGATGGCTGTTATAAAAGTGAGAAACACTGATGAAATCATTTCCGGTGAAGAAAATGTTAAGGAATTCCTGCTGAATCAGAAAGTGCTTTATGAACACTGGGATATTACAAAGCTTCCTGCGGAATTACACGGTCGCTGCCAGATAAATGATGAAGAAAAACAAACGGTCATCGACACATTTGAAAGTGAAATAAAATCCTTGGCGGAACGCCGGGGATACGGCAGCTGGGATGTCGTTGCCCTTTCAGAAGCCACACCGAATATTGAAGAGCTTTTGAAAAAGTTCGAGCAGGTCCATACCCATACCGAGGATGAAGTCCGTGCCATCACAGCAGGACATGGCATCTTCATCATTAAAGGCAGCGATGACACAGGTTACTTCGATGTTGAACTTGAACCTGGCGATGTCATCTCCGTCCCAGAAGGAAACCCTCACTTCTTCACCCTGATGGAAGACAAACAAGTGGTAGCTGTCCGCCTGTTCATAGATTCCACAGGCTGGGTTGCACATCCATTTAAAGATCCGGAATTTCAGCAATCATAATGTGAGTGACGCCAGCGGGCTTAGTGCCCGCTGGTTTTTAATTGGTTTAAGTGACTGTTCTATCTCGGTTCTTGCACTGGCAGGATATCGTAGGATAATGATTGGAGCGGAAAAAGAGTCTGCATCCTGACGGAATTCAGACATAAATTGAAAAGAACTTTTTAAGAGTCCGAATCGTGGCCGAATTCGGACAGAAACCAGGCAAAAAGCAAAAAAGAGTCCGAATCCCGGGCGAATTCGGACAGAAATCAGGCAAAAAGC
>NZ_QXIR01000019.1 GCF_003581585.1 Bacillus salacetis | reverse complement strand
ATACGTCCTACCCCGACTACCTAAAGAATAACCTATAAAAAATAGGTCAACCAGAAAAATAATAAATCTGGTTGACCTTATAATACGATTGGGCGGGTTAATTGAAGACCAAATTATTATGATTATATCCTGAAAATTTATAATTGAATTAGGGATAACCGTATACTTAGGTGATATAAAAATATAAGGTAGTATATAATTATTCGCTTTATTTATTGACTGGAGACGCAAGAATAACAACAATAATTCCCATTTACTAAACAATCCAAACTCCAAGCCAGGAGACTTAAGGCCGGACCTTTGAATTTATTTTTCGGGTTTGAGGATAATCTCTTCCTCTTCGTCACCGAATTGGATGGTAACTATCAATTGGTTGGGATGGCTAATGGTATTGGAACGGAAACCACCTTCAGAGAAAAAGCCTCGACCGTTTAAACGCTTGTTTTCACCAGCAATCATAAACATGGGACTATCAACCTTGTAATTAAAATGTTTGAATTGCAGGTTATTTCCTTGATAATAAAAAGAAACCGAACGTTCCTGCCTATCTTTTTCATCTTCCAATAAAACTTCAGCCGTCCAGTATTCCCCTTCACCAGTGTAGTTTTGATACTTCTCTACTACACCTTCGCAAGCGCCTAATAGCGTAAATAGAACGACATATAATCCTATCAGAACCCATTTTTTCATGTTGATTTCCTCCTAATACCTACAGGATACCATATCGTATTCTATCTTTCGCCCCGACTTGTTATTTTCTTAACATATACGTAAAAAAAAAAGCAGCCACGCGATTGCCCTGTTGGTCAATCATTCTCGATAATCTTTTCTGCCATTTCTTTTGTCGGCAGAAGGGAGGTTTCATCAAAATGTTTCTTTTTCTCTTTTACTTCCAAATTGTAAATACATCCAATTCCGAGTTCTTATGAAATGATGGGAGAGAACAGATATACAAATGGCGGTGAGTAAGTTCATCTTCATTTATAGAGGGCATTTGCAGAACAAGCAGCCTCCCTCTGTTTAAGTAAAGGCCAGCATTAATTGAATAAACTAAAACTATGATGGATGATCATTCGTCTAATTACTAAAGCGTTAATCAATAAGAACAACTGAATAATAGAATTTTATAAGGAGGAGTGAGGGTATTGAAAAAGTTCTCTTGGTTAAGCTACTGGTCTTTAACATTTAGCGTTTTACCAATACCATTTTTCTTTGCAATGCTTTATGGACTAATAAGGATTAACGTCTATTTAGGTTTATCTCTTATCGCCTTGTCCATCATATTATCTTTGGTTTTTGGGATTATGGCTTTCGTTAAAAAAACAGAAAAAAATATACTTGCTGGAATTGCCATTTATATTGCGCTATTCAGTGCGGGAGTTGTGGTCATGATTATAATGCTGGGACAAATGGGTAATCCGCCAAATACAACATCGTCCTGAAAATAAGCTGGCAACCAGCCGCCTTCCATCTTTTTGGATCAACAAAAATACTCCTCATCAATTGCGAGGCAATGAAAGGCTTAGACATAAAGGATTTCGTAGGAACAGTCCTTCTCTGGTCTAATGTAATTGAGGTTCTTGAATATGATGGAGACTATAGTAGTACCTGAAGTTCTTTACCAAACGGGAGGCGGTTGAGGAAAAAAAGCCGGCTCTTATCAGTTATCTCAGCATCACCAAGGAGATTAAGGTATGAATAGAAACCTATTTGGATTTGCTTTTGCTGGTTTAACAGAATTAAACGGTCGACAAGGAAGTTGAAATTTACTCGCATTACTAGTAATTACGCTACTTCTTGCTGTTTCAGCAAAAGTGGACGTTAAGAGTGCTAACTATAGCTGCCATAGGTCTGTTATTCAAATTTTCATTCGTTATGGTATTAATTGCACAAAGAACAATAGACAAACTAGCTGGATGATTTTGCACTTCAATAGAGTTCTCTTTAGTTTAATGGGTTGGATTTTCAATAATAAAGTGGCGTTTGTCTAAAAAGGGTCACCGCTTTCTTGGTGAAGTTGTAGGAACAGAACAGGTCAATGGCAGATTCTGAAACATTCAGGAGTAGATATTCGTCAAATTATTATAGAGATATCATCCAAGCATAGATAACACTTCATTTTTGAGTTAAGTTGTAAAATCAATTGAAGGAGATGGATAAGGGTGCTTCGAAAGTTAATGTCGCTGATTGTATCGTTGATGCTGTTAGCTGCTTGCAGCAATTCCAAAGAGGTCATATTTTCTGGGGAATCAGATAATTGGGAAGCTGAACTGAAAATTACTCAGAACAGCGAAACGTTTGAAAAAGAAAATTTTTTACTCAAGTACAAGGGAGAAGACATTGATTCCGTTGGAGATATCGCTTATGACGTCGATAGTATAAGCGGTGGATTTGGCAGAGAAGGAGAACCGTTAAAGAAAAATGGTTCAATCAGGGATGATAGAGAATCCAGGGCTACTGATTCAAAAATCCCAGAAGATGCAGAGATTGAAGTGACAGTAAAATGGAACGACAATACAGAAACATTCACTTTAACTCGATAATAAGGATGAATAATACAATCCCCAAAAGAAATTTGGTTCCCTTCTATTACGTGAATATATATAAATGGTAAAGTTCTTGCAGGTCTAACGGGCTTTTTGTCGAAATTTAGAAATAAGAAATTAAATAAAAATGGAGGAATGTACGATGGCAGAGGTTTTGTTGTTTCATCATGTATTAGGCAGAACAAAGGGGATTGAAGCATTCGCCGATCAGCTGAAAGAAGCGGGTCATATTGTGCATGTGCCGGATTTGTTTGATGGCCGCACTTTCTCTTCCTTGGAGGAAGGCTTGGGATTTGTGAAGGAAATTGGATTCGAAGAAGTGACAGCGCGGGGCGTTCAGGCAGCCAGCGAGCTTTCCGAGGATATCGTCTATGCTGGGTTTTCATTAGGTGTACCGGCAGCACAAAAGCTCGCTCAAACTCGCGAAGGCGCGAGAGGTGCCCTGTTTTTTCATGCATGTCTCCCTGCATCGGCGTTCGGTTCTAAGTGGCCGGATGGCTTGCCTGTCCAGATTCATGCTATGAGTGGAGATCCATTTTTCGTAGAGGATGGCGACATCAATGCGGCCCGTGAGCTTATGGATTCAACCAATCATGCTGAACTTTTTCTATACGAAGGCAAGGAACATCTCTTTACGGACAGTAGTTTACCGTCTTACGATGCTGACGCAACGGAACTTGTCATCAAGCGTGTCCTCGAATTTCTCGAGTGATAGTTAATTTTTATACATAAACAGACAGTATCCACATGCTGGATTAGTAAAGTAATAGGTTGAAACGTTGTATTCAATCAACATGTGCTTTATCGGATAAATGGAAAAAGCTGAAGACCGTAATTCCGTCTTCAGCTTTTCCTATTCAAACATCGGGACAGCTCTTTTCATTTAGGAAGGCTACTTTCGTAAACTTTGTTGCTATCCAATTTGAATTTCAACTAATATCGAGGTGAATCGCCGTAAAAACCCTGGTAAGCAGGTAATAAAAGAGCGGCTCTTTCTTTTTCGAAAGTAAAACCTTGGAATTCAGGTGAAACTTGATATTTTCCCATAAAAACAATATATGCGAAAACGGTCTTTAAGAAGAAGGAGGAGAGAAATTGACAAGAAAGAAAATGATTATTGCTGCTTTATCAATAGCCTGCATACTATTTCTAACTTATAAAGCCATTGGCAGCCAGAATTATTCCTATTTAACGGGTATGGTTTGCATAGTCGTTATCTTTTTTTTCAAGAAGAGAGAGTTAAATAGGGTTAATGAACAAGATGATAATGGACCCGTTGATTGAACAGAAGCGGACCATTGTTTAAGTAAGGGTGAAAATTAGTGCGAGCAGGGGAGGGTTCTGTAGAGATTTTCACAAAAACTTCGAAGGAGGGAAATTCAATGAATGAAGGAATATATGAATTCATCAATGAGGCAGAGCTAAAAAAGTATGCAGAGCTGGCTGTGAGGGCTGGTGTAAATCTCCAAAAAAATCAATTACTGATTATTCATAGTGATATACAAAATGCTCCTTTCGCTCGTCTGATCCAAATAACAGCCTATAAGGCAGGGGCTGCAAATGTTTTTATCGATTGGACAGATGAGCAGTCTGACAAAGAATTTTACTTGAATGCAGCAGATCGTGTCATTGATCACATTCCTGATTGGCGGGCTGCCCGCATGAAGGAGTGGGACGATGCAGGTGCTGCTTACATCCATATCATTTCTGAGAACTTGGATGTCTTTAATGAGGTATCAAGCGAAAGGATAAGCCGTTACCAGAAAGCTTCTCGGACCAAATTGAGTGATCATCATGCGAAAATCAGATCACACAAGATACGCTGGTGCCTTTTGACTGTCCCGTACGCAGCATGGGCAGCTAAGGTATTTCCAAACCAAAGCAAGGAAGAAGCATTGCAATCATTATGGAAATTAATCTTAAAAGGATCACGGGCGGATGGGGGAAACCCTATAGAAGATTGGGAGGTTCACAATAGAACCTTTGAGTCCCGGAAAAAATTCCTGAACGACAGTCAATTTAAAGCCCTGCATTTTACAAATAGCCGTGGAACGGATTTATTCGTCGGTCTGCCTGAAAATCACCGCTATGTCGGTGGGGGTGTCACAGATAAAGATGGGATACCTTTCTTTCCGAACATTCCTACGGAAGAGATTTTCACTGCTCCGCATAAAAATAAAGTGAATGGCAAGTTGACTGGCACTAAACCTCTTATCTATGGGGGAAGTGTCATCGATGATTTTTATCTGATATTCAAAAATGGACGGATTATCGATTTCTATGCCGCAAAGGGACAGGACGCGTTACAAAATCTCATCGATACAGACGAAGGTTCCCGTTATCTGGGTGAAATTGCCCTGGTCCCCCAAAGATCTCCGCTTGCACAGGCAGATACTCTTTTCTACAATACTTTGTTTGATGAAAATAAGGCCTGTCATATAGGAATCGGAAATGCATCTCCTTCCAATATCGAGAATGGCAGTGAACAAACAGATGAAGAGTTGAAGGAAGCAGGTTTGAACGCTTCACTTTTGTTGGTCAATGTGACCTTTGGCAGCAAAGATTTGAACGTAGTGGGCATTCAAGAAGGTGGAACGGAAGTCCTGCTAATGAAGGATGGGGACTTTCAATTCTAAATCGGCAGAACTTTTGCAGCAATGAAAATAGTAGTTGTGATGGCCCGACTTATAGTCATTCCAAAAGTCTTGATTATATGGCTGCATTTCATTCCAGTGTGGAAGATGATAGGTCTAAGGAAATGTCTACAGCAGGTCAGGCGGAAGCACATCTGCCTTTACTCAAGTAACGGAGAGCTGAATAAGCGAAACTATTTTCAATAAATATCCGTCTAACTAATACATTAGATTGATGGGTGCGAATGAGGGGGAGTGAAATGAAGGATAAGCTAAGAAAATCGCGAACAGACAGGTCAATAAGCGGTGTGTGTGGGGGGATAGCGGAATATTTAGGTGTTTCCTCGTTTGGCGTAAGGCTTCTGTTTCTTTTTCTACCCGCGAATATAATAATCTATTTAATTCTCGCCAACACAATTCCGGATAGTCCTCCTTCATTATAATGTGTCATTCGTGCGATTCAGCAGAATAATTCATTAGTTCATTCTACTGAGGGAAGGGAGGGCAGGAAAAATCCCAACAAAAATACCTTTTTAGGATATGAATCTATATGAATTAGGTTCTAACAATCAAAAAGTCGAATTCACCCTTTTTAATAGTAGGATTGTAAAGTAAGAGAATAAAGGTATGGCGGAAATGTTCAAGCAATACTAATACATTTAATGAGGTGGGCTTTATTTGATACAAGCTGTGTTCTTTGATCTGTATGAAACACTGATAACAGAATGGGAGGATAATAAGAAAAAGGCAGCCTACTCTGTGGAAGAATTAGGCCTTGATTTTGAAATCTATAAGAAAGAGTGGACAGCACGCCGGGAAATGAGAATGGACGGCACTTTTTCTACCCATCAAAGCGTCCTGGAGGATATACTCAGCTCACAAGGAATAACAGCAGATGAAACAGTGATTAAGGAAATACATACACGAAGAGTACAATCAAAGTTAGCTCCTTTCAAAGATATAGACGATGAAATAGTAATCGTCTTAAAGCAATTGAGAATGTTAAACATCAAAGTCGGTCTTATCAGCAACTGTGCTCCTGAAGAAGTCCATGGATGGAGAACTTCCAGGTTAGCCGATCTTTTTGATGATGTGGTCTTTTCCTATCGTGCAGGCTGCGCCAAGCCCAGTCCGGAAATCTATCATACTGCCTGTGATAATTTGGGTGTTCATCCCTCTGAGTCTCTTTTTGTTGGGGATGGAGGATCAGATGAATTATGGGGAGCGTCAAAAGTTGGCATGAAGGCCTATCAGGCAGCTTGGTATCATAATGCGGATATTGCTGGCTTTCCCAAATTAAAAAGACCTGAAGAGATTTTGGAGATAGTCAGAAGCTCTGCAATAAGCATGAATAAACAATGAATTTTGTTTAAGAATGATTGTTTAATATTGAATACAGGAGGAATGAGAGTGGATTTAGAAGCTCTATTTGAAGAGATAAAAACATACTTACAGCAGAAATACCATTGTCATACCATCATTTTATATGGTTCTTACAACACAGGTGACTTTACTGAAGAAAGTGATCTGGATATCATTTGTTTCGCAGATGATAGTGAGGACCGAAATGATGTCGAGTTGTTCAAAGGAAAACAGCTAGATGTCTGGGTTTATAGCACTGAACTGATGATGAAACCCGATCAATTTTTGCGGGTAAACAGGGGTAAAGTTTTACTGGATGATAAAGGCATGGCTGAAAGGTTCTTATCAAAAATAAATGCAATATTTAATGAAGGGCCTAAGCAGCTTTCTGAAGAAGAAAAGGACTTTTTAAAGAGCTGGCTAAGAAAGATGCATCTCCGGTCTGGTAAAAACGATATGGAAGGTAATTACAGGTTTCATTGGATGCTTAAAGACAGCCTGGAAATTTACTTTGAACTCAACGGCCAGTGGTTTCCAGGTCCTAAAAAAGCGTTCAGCTGGCTCCGGGAAAACGATCCTTCAGCCTTTGCCCTGTTTGAAAATGTTTTGCAAAAAGACTCCCATGCGAAGGATGTTGAACAATTACTAGAATTTTTGTATGAAATTTAGTGGTTGTTTACAACATCTTTCTTAGAGCCAAATAAGGGACAATCGGAAAACCCGGTGGCTTCTGAAGAAATTGCCATGATAGATATCCCTGATGTATTAGACAATTGACCCTGGTAATGAAGAAGGTTTTACAACCTGGGAGTGAAAAATATTGAACCGTTTAGTAGAAAAGCAAAAAGAAGTACCAATGCCTCGATATAAACCTGATCATTCAGAAGTTGAAAAACTTTGCAAAGAGTATCAGGTTGGAGAATTATTAACGATTGATGGAGAATTAGGCGGATTATTCAATGTCAATCTCAAAATAACGACGTCCTCGGGTCAATATGTCCTGAGAATCCATTCTGGATTAAGCCTTGAAGAGCACCTGCATGCAGAGAAAATCTTGTTAAAAAAGCTGAGGGGTAACGGGGTTCCTGCACTCACCCCTTTAGATACTAAAGAAGGGTGTTACTATACCAAACTCCATAATCGAATCGTTCAACTCACCCCATTTGTTGAATCGGCCCCTTTTCGTTTTTCAAGCGAACAAGTTTACCAATGCGGGCAAGTCCTAAGAAATTTTCATGATGTTTTAAAGATTGAAAAAGCCATTCCTGTTCCTCTCTGGTCAAATTATCCTTCTGAAAGTGTCTTGAAAGAAGGAATGGAAATATTTACAGATCAGCAGCAGAAAATACATGATGATTTTCTAATAAAAGAAGCAAAGAAGCTCTATCAATCTGTTATGGCACAGTGGCTGCCGAAAGAAGCTTCTTTACCAAAAGTTGTTATCCATGGAGATTGGCATCCATGGAACCTGTTGTTCAATGAAGGAAACGAGATTAATAATATCCTTGATTTCGATTTTCTTCAAAGAGGAGAACGGATTCATGATATTGCGTATTTCCTTTGGGCCATTCGTAAGACCGAGGGTTATGAAGAGTCAGCAAAGCACTTTTTGAAAGGTTATGGTTCATTAACAGGTATTGAAGTTGAGATGTTACCTGTGGCAATGGCACGTGCCAGCTTATTCTTTATATGCACCGCTTCTTTTGTATCAAATCCTGTCCTGGAATTGCAAGTACAGCTAAAGGATCAAAAACCTTTTATTGAATGGGTATTATCCCAAGAGGGAAAAGCGTGTGTTAGACGTTGGCCAATGCTGAGGTAGGAGACACGAGAGGAAGATAAGCCTTAGCTCTCCTCGTTTTCAGTCTTTTTGAAGGGTAAGTTATAGGATTATGGAGATAGTGTTGTATTGTTATAAAATACTGGCGTGGAACACCCGGCTATAAGCCGGAATCCCTTCTATAATAGGGTAAAGGGCGTTAAGCATACAATGATTCCAGTCAGGGGAATTTTTACAGACAAAATATGTGAATTCATTCACATTGAGGAGAGGTCAAATGAGATACTTAATTACGCTCACTCCAGCGGAAAACTAGAGAGAGAATGTCCATTTTCATAACCAGCTTTTTATGCCGGAACATGCAGTTTATGTGCAGAAGGAATTTAACAGGGGAAACATTATTTTGGCTGGCCCATATGAAGATTTAACTGGAGGAGCCATCGTGATTGATGCAGAAAGTAAAGAAGAGGTCCTTCATTTCATTGAAAATGATCCGACGATAATTAATAAGATCTTTACTTACGAGTTAAAGAGGTGGGGCGAAGGAATGAGCAAGTTTGAAAATATTAATCCTGATTTCGGCCAGGAGTATCTGGATGTCAAGCATCAAAGACAAAGGGAATTGGGGATCATTTAAACCGAAATTGGGAGCGGAGGATAATGATGAGTACATATGTTTATATGGTGAGGCACGGAGATTCACCGAAGGATGGAAATGAAAGAACCAGAGGGCTGACCGAAAAGGGGATCAGGGATGCTCAGGTGGTAACGGATCTATTGAAGGATGCAGAAATTGATGAGGTGATTTCCAGTCCTTATCTCCGGTCGATTTTGACGGTGGAAGAAACAGCACGTCATATCGGCAAGGATGTCGTCATTCAGGAAAATTTGAAAGAAAGGGTGTTCTCTTCAGAAGGGCAGCGTGTGCCTGACCAGGACTTAATGCCGCTGTTGGAGAAATCATTTAAGAATTTTGATTATGGACTGAATGGTGGAGAATCCAATGCCGACTGTCAAAAACGGGCGGTGACCGTCCTGGTGAATCTTTTAAAATCCTACAAGAATCGAAACATCGTCATTGGTTCGCACGGAGCTGTCATGACCTTGATGATGGGATATTTCGACCCCGCATTTGATCTTAATTTTCTGCATAGCACAACGAAGCCCGATATTTATCGGATGAAATTTAGAGATATGGAGCTGTTGGAAGTGACAAGAGTCTGGAAAATGAAAGAGTAGTTCATTATTTAATTAAAGAGGATTCCTTTCCTTATCCTGCTTGCGGTTCGTGTGACTTTTTCCCAATATTTTTTTACAGGTTGCAAATTAAGCATTTTGACGACTTGAGAAGATGTTTTAAAAGCTGCTGACTGAATTTCTGGCCACTTGGAAACGAAACTTAATGAATGGTGTTTCCGTCTAACTACTGTTGTAATGCTACTCGGTTACCGAAAGGAAGATATAGATGAAAGCAAGATTTAAACCGCACTTAATGAAAGCAATGGGAATCTCCGTAATCATCACGGTTTTTGCTTATTTTGCTATGGAGAGTCCAAAGCCGAACACAGTTGTTTATCTGTTGTTCGTAGCCATCTTCTCATTCATCAGCACTTACTTGATCTCCTTGAGCAGTGAAAAGGCGTATCAAAAATATGTGAAAGATACTCGCGGGCAATAGGGTGAATAAGGGGAGGGTCGATGGAATGAAGGGTTTGCTGCAGGCTTCAAGGGGGATCCTCGCCGGTTGGGAAGTATGGGGATATTTCAATGGTGAATTCAGTATGGGTTTGTTATTCGGTATGCTGCTTTAGCTGTCATTAGGTTATGGAATCGCCAAAAAAGAAAACGCTGCAATTAGAAAATGATAAAATGTGAGGGAGAATTATCTTATATTTGGAGGAATCTTGATGAAAGCTGGTGATGTATATTCTTGGCAGAGGACATTTACCATGGAAGATGTACTGGAGTTTGGTAGAATTTCAGGAGACCAGGGCAGACATCATGTTCATCCAGATGAGCATGGACGTTTGATGGTCCACGGATTGTTAACTGCCAGCATTGGAACGAAGATTGGCGGAGACTTGAATTACATCGCAAGGGAAATGGTCAGTAGGTTTATCCGTCCTGTCTTCACTGGGGACACTGTGACATGTGAGGTTACCTTAACTCATGTAGAGCCGTCGGACCGATTGAAGAAAGTCAAACTGGAGACTATCTATCGAAATCAGAGAGGCGAAGAAGTGATCACCGGTTCAAGTTATGGAATCATTAGAGACTGAATTGCCTGTCATTTTTACATAAAATTTAAAGAATGCGAGAAACATTGGCCGGTTTTAAAAGGCGGGTCCGGGTTCAAATGTAATGGGTATATTTTAAATTCGAAAATCCGGAAGGTGGGATGAAAATGAAGATTGTCATAGCGCCTGATTCTTTTAAAGAAAGTATGAGTGCACTGCAAGCTGCCGATGCAATTGGAAAAGGGATAGAAAAGATTTTTCCTGAAGCAGAGGTTGTGAAGGTACCCATGGCAGACGGCGGTGAAGGGACTGTGCAATCCCTGGTGGATGCAACGAAAGGTGAGATGAAGAGCGCTGCAGTGACCGGTCCGGCTGGTGTACCGGTTGACGCGTTTTACGGCATAACAGGCGATGGGAAAACGGCCATCATTGAAATGGCAGCTGCGTCCGGCCTTCACCTTGTGCCTATCGGAAAGCGAAATCCGTTACTTACAACGACAAAGGGAACTGGTGAATTGATTCTTGCTGCAGTGGATAGTGGTGTGACTCACCTGATCATCGGGTTGGGTGGAAGTGCAACAAATGATGGAGGAGCAGGAATGGCCCAGGCACTGGGAGTGCGTTTGTTGAAAGCAGACGGACAGCAAATAGGGCCTGGCGGGGAAGAATTGCGTCACCTTGATTCTATCGATTTGACCACGTTGGATCCCAGGCTTAAGGAGGTTACCATAGAGCTCGCATGTGATGTGGATAATCCGTTGACAGGGGAGAGGGGGGCATCGAGAGTATACGCCAGGCAGAAAGGTGCGACTGAAGGAATGATTGACATTCTCGAAGGCAGCCTCGCTCATTACGCTCATGTGATAAAACGGGATATCGGAAAAGACGTGGACAACATCCCGGGAGCAGGAGCAGCCGGGGGTCTTGGAGCAGGATTTCTCGCCTTTTTGGAAGCTGACATGAGAAAAGGTATCGATCTGGTTATGGATGCAGCCGGACTGGAGCACCATCTGGTCGATGCAGATTTGGTTATCACAGGCGAGGGAAGAATAGATGGGCAGACTGTTTACGGTAAGGCGCCGATTGGTGTTGCCGGGATGGCGAAAAAACGAAACCTGCCTGTTATCGGTGTGGCAGGCACTCTGGGAGAAGGCTGGCAAGCTGTTTATGAGCATGGGATTGATGCCGTTTACTCGATCGTCCCAGGGGCAATCCCCTTGGAAACTGCACTTCTTCATGCAGAAAAGTATACGGAGGAGCTAGCCGGGAATATTGCACGGACGGTCAAAATGTGGCGGGGATAGCTTTGAAGGAAGGCTATGATACATATGATTTAACAGGCTGCTTTATAACGGGGTGATGGCAATATTGAGCAGTGTTTAGGTAGTTCTTAGTTTGTTGCTTTTGTGAGTTCTTTTTGGTTTGGTAGAAACGTGCCGTTACAGAGAGGAACAGGAGCTGAAGGGTAACGATTAGCGAAGAAACGTACCGCTGCAAGGGAGAAATTGAGTTGAAGGGGTACGAATAACAAAGAAACGTGCCGTTACAGAGAGGAACAGGAGCTGAAGGGTAACGGTTAGCGAAGAAATGTACCGCTACAAGGGAGAAATTGAGTTAAAGGGGTACAAATAGAGAAGGAATGTGCCGTTATAGGGAGGAACCAGAGCTGAGGGGTAACGGTTAGCGAAGAAATGTACCGCTACAAGGGAGAAATTGAGTTAAAGGGGTACGAATAACAAAGAAACGTGCCGTTACAGGGAGGAAAAGGAGCTGAAGGGTAACGGTTAGCGAAGATATGTACCGCTACAAGGGAGAAATTGAGTTGAAGGGCTACAAATAGAGAAGGAATGTGCCGTTACAGAGAGGAACAGGAGCTGAAGGGTAACGGTTAGCGAAGAAACGTACCGCTACAAGGGAGAAATTGAGTTGAAGGGGTACGAATAACAAAGAAACGTGCCGTTACAGGGAGGAACCAGGAGCTGAAGGGTAACGGTTAGCGAAGCAATGTACCGCTACAAGGGAGAAATTGAGTTGAAGGGGTACAAATAGCGAAGAAATGTACCACTATAGGGAGGAACCAGAGCTGAGGGGTAACGGTTAGCGAAGAAATGTACCGCTGCAAGGGAGAAATTGAGTTGAAGGGGTACAAATAGCGAAGGAATGTTCCGCTATAGGGAGGAACCAGAGCTGAGGGGTTACGATTATCGAAGAAAATCACCTTATTAAAATTATAAGCCCATCTGTAGAGGTACGAACACAGTACGAAACAACTCCTGAGATTACCATGAATCAAAAAGAATCTCTGCAAAAGTTCCTGAGGAGTTATTTTTCTGGTATAGAAATAGAATATTGTTTCATCGCAATTCAGAGCACCGGAAATGGATCCCGGTGCTCTTTTTGAATGTTGAAGTGTTTTGAACGCTACTGACCGGGAAGAAGGACGGTGAATGCCTGGTTTTGTTCCTCCCCAGGTTCAATGTTTAAGATTCCCCAGAATGCTCCGTATGGCTCTTCAAAGAGATTATCTTCGTCTTTACCATAATGGAATTTTTCACACAGATAGATATTCCACTTATCATGAAAGTCTTTTGGTTCCCATCCTGATTTGTGATCCTGCCATTTTCCTCCGTCCAGGCCCCAGGCATCCTTGCCATCGGGGTGGCATTGAGGAAGGAATCCTAATGATGTAAACAGGATGACTTGAACCTTCGCGACTCTCTCTGCTTCTTTCAGCAATTTCTTTCCCTGCATCTTGCTGAGATGTTCGATTACATCTGTAAATATTATGGTATCAACGGAATTGGAAGGGAATTTTCTCAATATGTCCCAGGTGCTGTTGATAAATATGAAGGTACGGTCACGGTTTGCAAGGTTCTTTTCCAAGTGCTCAATATATTCTGAATAAGGTTCGATACCAATATGAACCTTTGGTGTAAATAAATTCTGCGGCTTGATACCGCAGCCTATATCGACGACAACATCCGTTTGTTTAATATGCTTCAATACTTCCGGTTCTAAATCTTTCCAATTCTCAATCACGGTAATCGGCAAAACTGCCAACTCCTTTCTAAAAAGATTAATAGATTACTGATTTTGTTTTTTTATTAAAAGTAGTAATAGTTATTAACTATATTATTCATTATTTTCCAGTTATGCTTGTACGCTTGTAACGTATTGTTGAGTGAATCCATGTTATTAATAAAAATGACTGTTGAAAATAAAACATCATGTGTATATAATGTGTATATTAAGTATATACATTATAACGGATAGTGCTGAAGAAGACACAAGTGTAAAAGAGGGATCTCATGCAAATAATCATATCCAACCGCTCAAAGGAGCCTATTTATGAGCAAATTACGAATCAGGTAAAAGCATCTATTCTGGCAGGGGAACTTCAGGAGGGAGATCCTGTTCCTTCAATGCGTAAACTAGCAAAAGATCTGCAAATTAGTGTGATAACGACTAAGCGGGCTTATGAGGAGCTGGAGAAGGAAGGATTCATTTATTCGATAGTAGGGAAAGGCTCGTTTGTCGCTGAACAGAATTTGGAGATCATTCGGGAAAAGAAGCTGAAAGTCATTGAAGAGCAGCTGGGTTCCGTCATCGCCAACAGTAAAGAGATAGGACTGCCGCTTGAGGAGATTAAGGAATTACTGACCATTTTATATGAGGAGTGAACAAGGTGGAAAATGTAGTTGAATTAAGAAAAGTCACAAAGCAATTTAAAGATTTTTCCGTAAAAAATATTGATTTACAAGTGAAGAAGGGCTTTGTGACGGGCTTCATTGGTGCCAATGGTGCGGGAAAGTCGACCACGATCAAAATGATGATGAATCTTTTGAAGCCTGATAATGGGGAGGTTAAGGTGTTCGGTCTGGACTATGCAACACATGAAAAAGAGATAAAAGAACCTATCGGATTTGTTTACGATGGCAATGTGTTTTTTGAAGGATTGACCCTGAAGGATATCAAGAGAATAGTGGGCCCTGCTTATAAGCGCTGGGATGATTCTTTATTTTATCATTATGCCGGGAAGTTTGATCTTCCATTGAATAAAGCGATCAAAACCTTTTCGAAGGGGATGCAGATGAAGGCATCACTGGCTATTGCCCTCTCTCATCATGCTGAGTTGATTATCATGGATGAGCCGACTGCAGGTCTTGACCCGATTTTTCGAAGGGAGCTGCTTGATCTGCTGCAGGAACTGATGATCGATGGGAACCGCACGATTTTTTTCTCCACCCATATCACTTCCGATCTGGACAGGATTGCGGACTACATTGCCTTCATGAGGAACGGAGAGCTTGAGTTTCACAATTCCATTCACGAGACGGGGGAAAGTTACGCACTTGTTAAGGGAGGGCTGGATCTTCTGGACCGCGATACGGAAAAGCACTTTGTCCATGTTACCCGTGCATCGACCGGTTTCGAGGCCCTGACTGATGATGTTCAGGCTGTAAAAGATACGTTCGGAGATATGGTTGTGATTGAACCGGCGTCACTGGAAGATATCATGTATTACTTGAAGGGGGATGTGCAGCATGTTTAATTTGATCAGACGGGATGTAATCCTGCAGAAGAAACAGCTCTTATTCTTCATTCCATTTATCCTGTTTTTCATTTTAATGAATTCACATCCGGTATTAACATTCCTCGTTGCGAGTATTTTCATTCCGTTTAATACACATGCCTATGATGAAAAGGCAGAAACGAATATTCTATTGAATTCACTGCCGTATACAAGGACGGAAATTGTTGCCTCCAGATATTTGGGCGCTATTGTTTATATGGGTATTGCCATAATTGTGACCTGCCTGGCATTTACTTTAATGGGCAAGCCATTTTCATTGAAGGATATAGCAATGGCGAGCAGCTTGTTTTTACTATTTGCTGCTTTGACCTTTCCGTTGTTCTATCTTTTCAAACCGGGTTACATTTTCACCTTCGTGCTCATCAGTTTTCTAGTATTGGCAAGTATCGGGCCTCAGATAGCCCTCATATTGGGTGAACAATTAACGTCCATTACAGAATTTCTTTTGAATCTCTCTGTTTCGGCTATGTATACTGGTGCGGTATTGTCTGCTATCGCTGTCTATGCCGTATCCTGGGGAGTCACCCATATCATCTATCAGAAGAAAGCATTTTAGCACATTAAAGCGGTGGGGGACTGTCCCCCACCGCTTTAATGTGCTAAAGGGAAATGTATATTATCCGTCGTTCCCACCATAATAAAAGCATATTACTCTTATAATGGTGAGGTAGCGATGGAAAATAAACAAATTAGTTTAACTGCAGCTGAAATCAGCACATTATGGTCTTCTTTTCTTTACGACAGCATGACCATCCAGGTCATCCGGTTCATGAAGGAAAAAGTGAAGAATGAGGATATCAAGCCGGCTATAGAGAAAGCGTATGATATTGCTTTACGGCATTTGTTTGAATATGAGAAAATCTACCACATGGAAAACATGCCGGTTCCTTATGGTTTCACTGAGAAAGACGTGGAGCTCGGTGCTCCAGATTTATTTACGGATACCTTCAAGCTGACCTATATCCTGCACATGAGCCGGGTGGGGATGGTCACACATACTGCAAGCCTGGCTTTGGCAGCAAGAAAAGATATGCGCCAGCTTTATGGCAGTTGTTTAAGGAACGTGGAGGAGCTGTATCAATTGGCTTCAGATGTCGCACTTGCGATGGGCCTTTATTTAAGGAGGCCGTACATTCCTTATCCGAAACAAGTCAGCCTTATCCATGATAAAAGCTATCTGAGCGGGATGAATCCCATGACTTCTCACAGAATACTGAATTCCATAGAAATCTCTCACTTAAGTTTAAACATTGAAACCAATCAAACCGGTGTCATGCTGACATCTGGTTTCATGCAGACCGCCCAGTCGCCGGAAGTCAAAAAATATATGCAAAAAGGAAAAGAGATTTCCAAAGACCATATCTCTAAGTTCTCGGCCATCTTGCTGAAGGATGATATTCAGGCACCTATTTCGGCAGACCATGCCATTACGGATAGTACAACTGCTGTCTTTTCGGAAAAATTGATGATGTTTCATATGAGCCTGATGAGCACAGCCGGTTTCGGCAACTACGCTGCGGCCGCAGCAGCAAGCCAGAGATCCGATTTGACACTTTTGTATGAAAAGTTATCTCTTCAAATTGGGCTATATGCCAAAGATGGCGCCAACATCATGATAGAAAACAGGTGGCTGGAAGAACCGCCGGCGGCTCCAAATCGTGATCAGCTGGGGAAAAATAAAAAGTGATACTTTTCCCCATTGTCTGGTGAACCAATTTAAAACAATCGTGCACTGGCTCACATGTTAAAAAGGAAGAAAATACATGCCAGTATTGTTATCTCAAGTCAGGCACCCATCTAATCGTTACATTTTTAAAAAAAGGAGAACTTCTTTGAATCAGAGAGGTTCTTCTTTTTTTGATTTTTTTCCCGCTCGCCTTGAATTTCTAGTAAAATTTAAAATAACCATGCTGTAAGGAACTGAGGAGTGATTGAATGAAGAAAGTGGTCATAGCAGGAGGGACCGGGTTCATAGGGGAATACCTACAAGATAAATTCAGGAAGTCTGGGTATGAAGTGAAGATTATATCAAGGCAGCATCCTCATATCTCCTGGGATGACAGAGCAGGAATCAAAGAAGCTCTGGAAGGATCGGAAATGCTCATCAATCTGGCAGGTAAATCAGTGAATTGCCGATACAATGAAGCAAACAAGAGAGAAATCATGGATTCACGTGTCAGGACCACAAGAACACTCGGAGAGGCCGTTCTTTCTTGTGTGGATCCACCCGAAGCCTGGATGAATTCGAGTACGGCCACGATATATCGTCATGCGGAGGATCGGCCGATGACGGAAGAGGAAGGCAAATTCGGGACAGGATTCTCTGTAGATGTTGCGGCACAATGGGAAGAAACGTTCTTTTCCTTTGTTTTACCCAATACGAGACAAATCGCATTGCGTATTGCGATCGTACTTGGTGAAGGCGGAGGTGTCATGACTCCTTACCGCAACCTAGTGAGATTTGGACTTGGCGGCAGCCAGGGAACAGGAAAGCAGAAGTTCAGTTGGATACATATAGAAGACTTGTACCAAATCATTCTTTTTTTACAAGAGAATAAACATTTGAGCGGCCCGTTTAATTGTGCTGCACCTAACCCCGTCTCTAATCGGGAGTTAATGAGGGAACTAAGGAATACGCTGAATGTGCCTTTTGGTCTCCCGTCACCGAAATGGATGCTGGAAATGGGGGCAGCCTTAATCAAGACCGAGACAGAATTGGTTTTGAAAAGCAGATGGGTTTTGCCGGACCGTCTGGAAAATGCAGGATATACCTTTACATTTGAAACACTTGATAAAACACTGCGTACTATACTGCGATAAAATGGATGAAACCACATCATTCCCAAGATTTAAGCAGGAAGTGGTCAAGAAGTGGAGAATTTAATTACTAAATGAAGTGAGGAAATGGAGGAAACGAAATGCAGAGGAAAGATGTACTTATAAATCTGTTGGACAAAACATTTGATAAAGAAAGCTGGTATGCCCCTTTCAATCATGCAATCGAGGGCCTTACTGCTGAACAGGCAGATTGGAAACCCGAAGGAAAAGCAACGAAATCCATTTGGGAAAATGTGAACCACCTTACTTATTATAAAGAGAGGCTTGCGGCAGAATTGGAAGGCCGTGAATGGAAAAACAACCTGGATGGCGAGGAAACTTTTTCGCTTACCGATTCTTCCAGTCATGAGTGGAATGCTGTAGTGCAGCGAGTGGAAAAAGCCCAGGCGAATCTTAGACAGGCTATAAACGGTCTGCCTGAACAGGATTTCGTTGAAAGTTCTTTAGAAGAAAAACTGCTGGACATCATGCTCCACGATGCCTACCACACAGGCCAGATCATTCAACTGAGAAAAATGCAGGGTTCCTGGCCGGAAAATCGCTGACTGAATATCGTAACAAAAGTTCAGAGCATTTGACTCTGAACTTTTTTATTACATTAATCCTGCCAGTCATACATAAATAGAGGCATGTTATGCAAAAACAACCAATTTTCATGAATGAGGCTGATATAGTAAGGATGAAGAAAGGAGGTTAGGGATGAGGGTCAATATCGAGATTCACGAAAAGTACGACGAAACCTTCATTACGATTCATGCCGGGAAATGGTCTGAGGAGCTGGAGGCATTGGTGAAGAAACTGGAGCAGAAATCTCCGAATCGGATTGTAGGTTCAGAAGGGGAGCAATCAATATTATTGTCCCCGGATGAAATCGATTATGTATTCGCCGTAAACCGAAAAGTGTTTGCATCCATCCACAAACAATCCATCGAGCTGAATATGAAACTCTACGAAGCAGAAGATTTACTGGAAAGCCACGGATTTTGCCGTCTATCGAAATCCGCGATCGGCAACTTGAACCGTATCAACCGTTTCGAATTGGCTTTTAACGGAAGCCTTTGTGTGTTTTTTCACTCTGGAAGCAAGGAGTACGTGTCCCGGAAATATGTCCAGGAGCTTAAACAAAAATTAATACTGGGAGTTGATACAAAATGATTGATGTATTAAGAAGAAGCCTCATCGGCCTTGGCTTCACAGCACTTTTCACCTTCACCGCCTTAACCATTCTGAAATTGCAGGACATTGATGCAGCAGTGTCGGACATCTGGCTTAGCATGCTCGGCAGCATGGTTATGGGAATTTACTTCGGTGCTTCCTCAAAGTTATTTGAAGTGGACCAGTGGAGCCCTTTGAAACAAACGTCCATCCACTTTGTCATATCCATCTTCATTTGGTTCCCGCTGGCTTTATATATTGGCTGGCTGCCATTCAACCTCATCCCGATAGTAGTGGGGATCGGTGGCTTCATCGTCGTCTATTTGATTTTCTGGTTCGCATTCTATACCTATTTTAAAAAGGTGGAAAGTGAGATGAATGATTCTGTGAAGAGGTAGAGGCAGATAAATAGTTTATCAGAGGTGTATCTTGATTGAAGAACATGATACCAAAACAGCCTAAGTAAAAGTAGCAATAGCTGGAAGCAGCGGCCTCCGGTTATTGCTTCTTTTATTAAATTCTCCTCTTAATGCGTTCAAGTTTAAATGTTTTCTATTATTAGTTCCTCAAGGTTATCAGGCAGTGTGTGCCCCATTCCTTCAATGACGATCAATTTATGAGGAATAGAACATTTTTCAAAGACCGGTTGTGCCTTCAGGACATTTTGATAGAAAGGATCATGATCTCCGGTGATTATGATCAACTTGCCTGTTTGTTTTCCTTGGTCCTTAAATCTCTCCTCAATCAGGCTCAGGTTTGCCATGGTGGGTACCAGGGCGATGACGGTATCGTATTTTGTTTCCGGTTCCAAATACATATTGATCGCTGTATCTGCTCCTTGGGAAGCCCCCAGTATGATCTTGTTGCGAAAGGATGTTTCAACCCCGGCATCCACTTCATTTTGTGATTTCACTATATCCTTCTTAGCGGCATTGTAATCATCCCAATGATAGCAGCCATGGCTGAATAATTGCGAAGACTGTATGAAGGATATTGAAAATCTTTTTTTTAGCTCATCTGCAGCTATCTGCTCTGAGAAGTCCCAGGCGTTGGAACCTTTCCAATGCAAGGCAGTGATAGAGGTATCTGATGAATGATTTCCTATTGTGAAATGAAGGGACCTGGAATTATTTTTATGAGTTTCATATAATTCTTCACAACTTTGTATGATTTCCGCAAACCTGTCAGTGGCATGGATGAGCGCTAGATCAGAATCACTTGCCAATAGGCTTGGATTCCAATAGGAGCCTTTATTCAGAACTTCGCTTAATTCTGATAGAGCCTTTTCTTGGTCATTTTGAATACAATAAATTCCTGCCAGCCAGTGTCCTATTCGATCAATCTTAGATGGAAACTCCTTCTTCGCCTCCTCTAAATAAGAAATTGCTTCACTATACTTTTCTTGCTGAATTAAATCGATTGCAGTTTTCTGGACAGTTAAAAAGTCTAAAACAGTTTTAATCATAATCATCCCCCTTTTGTTTTAGAGTAATTTATTTTACTTTGTAATGCAATGACTTTTTGAATTAATCAATAAATGATGGAAAGTGGAGTAACCAAATTCGTTTCATCAGAGATTCTCTGGAGGATTACGGGAAGTTCTATTGAACTAATTTAATGGAAGAGAGGTTTTCAACGAGGTGGCTCCGATTCGATTAAGCAGTCACCCCAACTGAACGGCAAGATTGGAGGGTACCTTGTATTGAAAAAGCTGACGTTTATATTACTTTTTTTAGCAGGATCAATATCTCTTGCTCTACTATTTTCCTCATTGGCACAAAATGGTTCCAAGCAAGTAAGAACATATTATGGAGAAATGCAGGAAAAACAGCAAAAAGAATATGTGGGTAATTTTACAGAAAATGAAAGAACTACCAAAGATATCACACTTCTTGAGGATTCCGGGGATGATGAAGGTGTGGCTGTACAAGCTTCGCAGAGAGTCACTGAGCTTTTGGATGGACTGGATGGTTTCAAAAGTAATGCCAATCCAGTATTTTCTAAAAGAAACCTTATCTTACTGATAACAGCCATCTTTTTGATCATTGTCCTGATCGTTGGTTTCTTTGTAAGAAAGAAGAGAAAGAAAAAAAGCTGGGATCATTCCGAGCTTGAAAATGACCACGCCAAACAAGATCTGGATAGATCAATCTGTGGAATATCTAATAATATTAAAGGATCAGCCGAAGAAGACATCCGCAAGCTGATACAAAATTGGCAGGCAAATTTGAGTCAAACCAACAAAAAGAAAAAAGAGGAAACAATCCGCGAGTGGTTCGAAAGGATAAATGGTCCGGTGAAGATCATCCCCATTTATGAAAAAGTGAGGTATGGGGAAGATTCATTTACTAAAGAAGAATATGGATTGATTAAAAAAGAGCTGTCATAGCTAATGGCAGCATCAACAGCAGAAGATTAATCTTCTTACTAAAAAACCCGTCATATGACGGGTCTTATTAGCTGCCAAACATGGTGCCGGCAGTATGACATTGTCCTTTTCTCGTGGACATGACCGAAAGAATTTTACCGCTTCAGCTGCAGCGGTAAAAATCAAAATCATAACCCCAGCTTGAAAAATTCGCGGTAATCCTGCAGCTGATAATCTGCTATTTCACATTCAGTCTGGAATATACAGGTGGCGATTCCCAGCTTCTTGGCAGGAATCAGATCCAGTTCCCTGTCGCCAATGGCCAGATCGATGTGGTGCTTGTTGTGCAGATATACATACGCTTCCGTATCCGGCTTGCGGGCATAGCCATCATCGATGGTCACGATATCGGAAAAATAGTGTTCCCAGCCATAATGCTGGAGAATAGCCAGGACGCCTTTCCTTGACTTATGCGTCATTATGACATTCTTGTCTGCCCACTTAAGGATTTCTTCAACATGATCGAACGGCTTCATCTCTTCAGGAGCTAATTTCTTCCTCAACTCCATCAAAGTAGCCTGATCTTCTTCAGACACCTCATAGTAATTCAATGCATTGGTATAGGAGATTTTTAATTGCTTATAAATATCCTCAGGCTTTGCCTTTTCTCCCAAAACGGCAGAAAACACTTTCGTATATGCGGGGTATGTATCAAACAATGTACCGTCGAAATCCCAAAGTATATTCATTTAATCACCCTTTATCCGTTTAATCGCTTCCTTCAAACTTCCCTCAACCCGGATCTTACAGAAGTCGCTTCCGGTTTCGATTGCTTTCCTGGCAATATCGGGATGTATACCTGTCAGGATCATTGTCACACCGATCAATTTCAATGAATCCGCGATTTTTACCAGATTTCCAACGTTCTCAGAATCAATTTGCGCCAATCCCGATAGATCAAAGACGATATATTCATAATCACCTTTGGCCGCCTCCTGAAGGGTATGCTGCATGATAAGGTTTGTCCTCTCAGAATCCACTTCTCCAATGAGGGGGAGGACTGCTGCATGATCAAAAATGGGGACGAGGGGAACAGATAACATTTGTACCTGATGTGTCTTCCTCTCCAAGTCCAATACGTTCCCAAGGAGTTTCGCCATTGCTTTGAATAGGTCCTTGTGCTTTTCACTAAAATGGTATGGACGGAGATCCATTCCGCAAAGTGTACCGTAATTTTCCCCGTTCTTATAATAAATCGGGACTCCGATAAGTGAGCCGCCGCCAAGGCTTTTTGTGACATCCATGTCTTTCGTAAGCATTGAAACATTCAAATCTTCTATGATTAGTGGTTCCCGCCCACCTTTGACAATGAATTGTCAGAACGAATCGCCATAGAGTGTTTCAAAGCCTGTTGGCAGGACAACTTCGTCCCTGTTAAAAGCACGGACAATGTTTACTTCTCTTTTATCATTTCTTGCTATGAAAAAGGTATTAACATCCACAAATTTGCTGATGAGCTCCAGTACGTGATCAGCTGCATCTTCAATTGTTTCGTATGCATCGACTAGTAGTTCTGTCATATGTAATTTCACCTATTTTCTATGTGAGCTACACCCATTCTATCTGTTTCGGAACAGAACCACAAACAAAACGATTATGTATGCTTGTATACTGAAAACTAATTGGAAAGATGAGATGTTTGGTAGGTAAATTGACTCGTCATGTTGAATTTATATATCAATATGCAAAGTAAGGCAGGGATGAATGATGAAACACACATCCATTTATAAGAGCTCAGAAGGGAAGAAGCACATCAACCGGCACTATGAAGGCTATGTAGAATCATTGGGTATCATGATCGACAGAGTCTACGTGGATACAAGCCACGGCCTCACTCACGTTCTTGCTGCAGGGCCACTCGATGGAAAGCCGTTATTTATTTTTCAAGGAGGAAACTGCATCAATCCCATGACACTGTCCTGGTTTACCGAGTTAGCGGAGTCTTATCGGATCTATGCCCCAGATACGATCGGGCACCCGGGCTACAGTGATGAAAACAGGATATCCGCCAAGGATCACAGTTTTGCAGAGTGGATTGAAGAACTGATGTATTATTTTGATGTCAAACGGTGTGCCTTCATCGGACCTTCTTATGGCGGGGGCATTATTTTACGATTGGCTGCCTTCAAACCGGATAAGATCGCCTGCGCCGTCCTTGTTTCGCCCGCCGGGATTAAAATGGGGCCCAAGCTCAAAATGATCAAAGATGTTTTGGTTCCCATGGTTTTATTCAATAGGACGGCTTCTGAGAAACACCTCGAAAAGATAGCAGATGCACTATCGGATTCATCGTTGAAAAAGAAAGACAGAGAAATCATCGGGGATATTTTTAAATATGTAAGGCTTGAGCAGGACATGCCAAAATTAACGGCAAAGAAAGAACTCCAGCATTATACAGCCCCCACTTTGGTGATAGCAGGGGAAAGGGATATCTTCTTCCCTGCAAAACAGTTGAATCCGGCTGTTCATGAAATATTACCGGTCTCCACAATCTTTAAAGCTTATGACATGGGTCATTTCCCTTCACAAGGGCATTTGCTTGAGATCAATCAGGAAATTAAAAGGTTTCTCCATAAAAACTATTAAAATCGTCATCAATCCCTATAAATTGCCTTATATATTAATAGGAAGGAAAAATGGGGAGGCGTGGACATGAATGTCAATATCGAAAGAGCCAAGCTGCTTGCAGTCAATCTTCAAGGGTTCCTGGACCTGGTCAAGCGAACTTATGAGCAGAATTCTTTCATTGTGTTGAATCAGGATATCCTGTACCGGCTGAACTTGCTTGTGGAGGAGTTCCGGTTTCAGATTTTGGCAGACGAACTATTCCGCCTGACTAAATATGAGGATGAAGAAAAACAGACGTTGAAGAATGTTGAAAAAGTCAATGAAAAACTCGTCATCCTCGAAGAGTTTGTTCAGCATAACTATGATGATCTGTTTATTTTCTCAGGGCGGGTGCATAGCATGCGTTCCATAATAAATTTGTTTGATGAGTAGGAAGAGGGACGCCTCACTCTTTCCCTACAGCCTGAATCCGGAAAGGAATTTCAAGAATTCCTTTTGTTCCTTGTGTTCGTATTTAAGGATGGCGTACGTTTTCGCATCTGGTAATTCGAAGGTATTGGTACGGACTTCGAGGAGCCTTCCTTCAAGCAGTTCTCTTCTTACAGTTGAAGAGGGAAGATACGATACACCGAGTCCTTCGACAATAAACCGTTTCGTAATATGGATCTGGGACACTTCCATCATTCTTGCCGCGGGGTAAAACAGCTTCACGGTCCGGCATAGGTCGTTCCAATAATCAGGATGATTATGGGTCAGCAGATAGTTGTCAGCCAGGAGTTCTTCTTCGTCGAGAGGATAGGCAGATTCAGCATCCCGTCCATCATGGGGTGCCACCATGATCACCTTATCCGTGTAGAGCAATTTCGTTTCAAGCTCAGGAAGGAAGGTCTGAAGGCACGACAGCCCAATATCGACTTTTTCCTCCAGTACGGCTTTCTCGATCTCCTTCGATTCAATGATTTTGACAGAAATCTCTACTTCCGGGTGTTTTTTCAAGTATTGCTTTAGGACATAGGGAAGGACATTGTCAGCAATCAGGGGTGAAATCGCAATCGTCAGTTTCGACGTATATCCCTGGCTGTACGACTGGAGCTCCGTGATGCCTTCTTCATAAAAACCGATCAGCTTCTGCGCGTGATTTAAGTATATTCTCCCTGCTTCCGTCAATTTCAGCGTTCTTCCTTCCCGATCAAAAAGGGAAACCCCAAGCTCTTTTTCCAATTGTTTAATATGTACAGTCACAGATGGCTGCGAAATGAAAAGCACCTCTGACGCTTTACGAAAATTAGTATAGTGTGCTGCCGTGATGAACGTCCTCAACCAGTTAAGCTCCATGCCCATCCCCCTTTGATTAAAAATAGTAATCAATCTCTTTTAAAATCATTAATTTTCTTAATTATATGACTATCATACAATGAAACTAATCAAATTAAAAAGGGGATGTAGAAATGTATCAGGAAGGATTAAAAGGAATTGTTGCAGCCAGGACGAAGATCAGTCATATAGATGGTGAAAAAGGGATCCTGATTTATCGTGGACACGAAATCGGCGAATTGGCTGACCGCTTGTCGTTCGAGGAAACTGCCTACCTGCTTTGGCATGGGGAGTTGCCTTCAGAAGCGGAGGTAGAGGAATTGAAGTCGGCGCTGCGAGAAAATCGTTTTTTGACAGAATCAATGAAAACCATCATAGATCATCTTCCTGAAGATATGGATATGATGAGTGTGCTGAGGACAGCGGTATCGGCAGAAGGTTCATCCTCTTATTCCTGGAAACCGACGATTGACCAGGCAATCAGGCTGACGGCCGTGATTCCCTCCATCATTGCCTATCGAAACAGCCAGCTGGAGGGGAAACCATTCATCGAACCACATCCTGAAATGGACCATGCAGCGAACTATCTCTATATGTTAACCGGGGAGGTACCTTCGGAAGCAGTGGTCAATGCGCTTGAAACCTACATGATCCTGACTCTGGAACACGGCATGAATGCTTCCGCTTTTTCGGCGAGAGTGACGGCGTCCAGCGAATCGGATTTGGTTTCTGCCATCACCTCTGCAATCGGCACGATGAAAGGGTTCCTGCACGGCGGCGCACCATCAGGCGTGATCGACTTGCTGACTGAAATCGGAACACCGGAAAGAGCGGAAAGCGTCATAAGGGAAAAGTTGAAGAATGGAGAGAAATTGATGGGTTTCGGCCATCGGGTTTAAAAAACACATGATCCAAGGGCTGTGGCCTTAAGGAAAAAACTGCTGGAATCCAGCGGAGCGGACACTTCTCTGGATCTAGCGCTTCATGTCGAAGCGACGGCAATCGATGTTCTCGAAGAGGTGAAACCGGGGCGGTCACTTTATACGAATGTTGAATTTTACGCAGCTGCGATCATGAAATCGATTGACCTCAAACCTGAGTTGTTTACCCCGACATTCACGGCGAGCCGGGTGATCGGCTGGACGGCCCATGTGCTGGAACAGGCTGAAAATAACGTGATTTACCGGCCGCAATCGGAGTATATAGGGGAGTTGTGAGATAAGGGTTGGCCAGTTCCTTGGGGAATGGGTCAATTTTTTTGTGGTTGGCTATGGTTTTGGCCAATTCCCGCGAGGAAGGGACCAATTTTGGTGGAGCGGGCTATTTATTTGGTGCGTTCCTTTGTGCAGTTGACCAATATTGATGGGCTTCTTGATTATTTGGTCTATTCCCGCAGAAATTGAACCAATTCTTATAAGAGCGGTCAAAAAATTGGTGCATTCATTCGAGAAAGGCACCAATTTTTTCAGGCTCAACGTTTTATTTGGTCTATTTCCTTGAGGAATAGGCCGATTTTTAAGAGGGCTGCCGGTTTTTTGGTCGATTACTTCATCAAATTTTACTAAATCCAAACAGGTTCTGAATGTTTTTTTATTCTCATAAATGGTAAACTATTTATTAAAATAAATTAATTAATCAAATGATTAATTAATGGGTAATTCGACTTATTTGGGCGGGAGGGATTTATGTGTCTCAAGAAGGGTTGAGGAATAGTAGAGGAAGGCCGTTGAAGGAAAATGAGGTGGCAAAGGCTGATCTCATCGAATCCGCGACAAAGTTTTTTTCTACGAAAGGATTCAAGGATACGAGTCTGAGGGAAATTGCTTCGGATGCGAAGGTGAATATGGCGCTCATCAAGTACCATTTTGGTTCCAAAGCGGCACTGTGGGATGAAGTGATATCCAGTCTTTCCTGGACGGTGCTGCAGACTAATGATTTTGAGCTTGATCATGTAGAAGATGCTTTTGAGATGAAGAGATTGCTGGAGAATCTGTTTGACCGGCTGGTCGACATGAGTTTTGAACACAGGGAATTCAGTTTGTTCATCATGAATGAAACGGTCCAGCAGGGAGAGCGGTTCGACCACCTATTCAATGAATTGATTCAGCCATTCCATGATCAAACGTATCCGTTCATTGCCAAAGGAATTGAAATGGGCGTGCTGGCCGATCAGCACCCGGAAGAATTGATTGTCATGCTAATGTCGTCTGTCGCCTATCAGCAGGCCGCTCCACATGTGCTCGCAAAGTTCACGGCGGTTATTCAGGACGAGAAACAATGGAGAGAAACGGTTAAACGCAGTTTGAAAGTGAATTTCATCAAAAATCCTTGTGATCAAGAACCGAAATGATTTCACCACAAAAATATTATCTTTGAAAGGATGTTCTTCTTGGAAAAGTTAAACGAAATTCCGCAGCCGAAAACGTATGGGCCGCTTGGGAATCTGCCTTTGGTGGATAAAGACAAGCCGGTTCTATCCATGATGGATATTGCCAAAGAACAAGGTCCGATCTTCAGCTTGCAGCTGCCGGTGAACAGGACGATCGTTGTATCCGGACATGAGCTGGTAAAGGAAGTCTGTGACCAATCCCGATTCGATAAAAGTATAGAAGGCCCGCTCGAGAAGGTCCGTCCATATGCAGGGGATGGTTTATTTACGAGTTGGACACACGAACCCAATTGGCAAAAAGCCCACAACATCCTACTGCCGACGTTCAGCCAACGGGCGATGAAGGGATATCATGACATGATGGTTGATATCGCCCTCCAGCTTGTTCAAAAATGGGGAAGGCTCAACCCCAATGAAGAAGTGGATGTGCCGGAGGATATGACCCGCCTTACACTGGATACGATAGGATTATGCGGCTTCAACTACCGATTCAACAGCTTCTACCGTGAGACGAATCATCCATTCATCGTGAGTATGGTGCGTGCCCTGAATGAATCGATGCACCAATTGCAGCGCCTGGATATTCAGGATAAATTGATGATCAGAACCAAGCGCCAATTTCAACACGATATTCAAAGGATGTTCTCTTTAGTTGACAGCATCATTGCCGAACGGAAGCAACAGGATTCCTCTGAAGAAAATGATTTGCTGTCCCGCATGTTGAATGTGAATGATCTTGAAACGGGTGAAAAGCTGGATGATGAAAACATCCGCTACCAGATCATCACCTTCCTGATTGCGGGTCATGAAACAACCAGCGGACTATTATCCTTTGCCATTTATTTCTTGCTAAGCAATCCTGAAAAACTGAAAAAGGCGTATGAAGAAGTCGACGAGGTTTTAACCGACGATATTCCGTCATATAAACAGGTCCTGCAATTGAAGTATGTCAAAATGATCCTGAACGAATCTCTGCGTCTATGGCCGACTGCGCCTGCTTTCAGCCTATATGCCAAGGAAGATACAGTGATCGGCGGAAAGTATGAGCTTAAAAAAGAAGAAGACCGGGTCATGGTCCTGATTCCCCAATTGCATCGTGATAAGGATGCATGGGGTCAGGATGCTGAGGAGTTCAGACCTGAACGATTCGAGGATGCAGAAAAAGTACCGAATCATGCCTATAAACCTTTCGGAAACGGGCAGCGTGCGTGTATCGGCATGCAGTTTGCCCTTCATGAAGCCACCCTTGTGCTTGGGATGCTACTGAAGCACTTTGAGTTTATCGATCATACGAATTATGAGATGGAAGTCAAACAAACCCTGACATTGAAACCGAATGATTTTAAAATCAGGGTCAAAACACGCGACAATAGTTCGATCCAGCCGTATTTCAAAAAGACAGATGGAGAAACAGGGGATGGGGATGCAGATCATCAATCGGATCTTAAACCTGCTTCGATCAGCGGTGTGAACGACCGCCCGCTGCATGTATTATACGGTTCGGATACCGGAACGGCAGAAGGGGTGGCAAGGGAACTGGCGGATACGGCGACGATGCTTGGAATCCGCACGGAAATCACCTCCCTTAACGATGGGATAGGAAATCTTCCCAAGGATGGTGCTGTACTGATCGTCACTTCTTCCTATAACGGAAACCCGCCAAATAATGCCGGCCAATTCGTTCAGTGGCTGGAAGAATCGGCAAAAGGTGATTTGGCTGGAGTGAAATATGCGGTCTTCGGCTGCGGCGACCATAACTGGGCGAGTACCTATCAAGATGTTCCGCGGCTTATTGATGAGCTGCTTGAACAAAAAGGGGCAGAACGTTTCTCGGCGAGAGGAGAAGGAGATGTCAGCGGCGATTTTGAAGAGCAGCTAGATGAATGGAAACAGAAAATGTGGGACGATGCAAAAGATACGTTTGGCCTCCAGCAGAATGAACAGTTTGAAAAGAACAAAAGCACATTGAGCCTTGAGTTTGTCAGCGAAACCAGCGGCTCGCCGCTTGCACGGACGTATGAAGCGGTCAATGCGGATATTCTGGAAAATAGGGAGCTGCAATCTGAAAGAAGTGAAAGAAGCACACGCCATATAGAGGTGGCCCTTCCAGAAGGACTGGCTTACAAGGAGGGAGACCATCTGGGTGTGCTGCCGAAAAACAGCGATGAGAATGTCACCCGGATTCTTAAGCGATTTGATATGAATGGAAATGACCAGGTAGTACTGACTGCCAGCGGCCGCAGTGCAGCTCATCTGCCACTGGACCGTCCTGTGGCCATTCATGAGCTGTTAAGAAGTAGTGTGGATGTGCAAGAAGCGGCAACCCGTGCACAAATCCGCGAACTTGCAGCAGCAACTGTCTGCCCGCCCCATAAAATAGAACTGGAACAAATGACCGAAGAGGGCGTCTATCAAGAGACGATCTTGAAGAAAAGGGTGTCCATGCTGGATCTCATTGAAAAATATGAGGCATGTGAACTGCCGTTTGAGCGGTTCCTGGAGCTCTTGCCACCGCTGAAACCAAGATATTACTCCATTTCAAGCTCTCCTCAGGCTGAAGCAGACCGTCTGAGCATTACGGTCGGTGTGGTAAAAGGACCTGCCTGGAGCGGGAATAGTGAATACAAAGGGGTAGCAAGCAACTATTTGGCTGATCGCCAGCCTGGTGAAGACATTTTATGTTTCACACGCAGCCCTCAATCTGGATTTCAGCTGCCGGAGGACCCTGAGGTTCCTGTCATCATGGTCGGACCGGGAACTGGGATTGCGCCTTTCAGAGGCTTCCTGCAAGCCCGCAGCATTCAAAAACAGAAAGGCGCGGCACTGGGGGAAGCAGTCCTTTACTATGGCTGCAGGCATCCTGAACTGGATTATCTCTATCGTTCTGAGCTGGAAGAAGCAGATAATCAAGGGATTGTCTCCGTACGGACCGCCTACTCTCGTGTTGAGGGCCAGCCGAAGACCTATGTTCAGGACATCATGAAACAGGATGCGGACCAACTCCTGGCTCTATTGGATAAGGGCGCCCATCTCTATATCTGCGGCGACGGAAGCAGGATGGCTCCCGAGGTGGAAACGACCCTCATGGAAGCTTATCAGGAAAAGCATGGTGTGGAAGAGCAGGAGTCTAAACAATGGCTTGCAGCCTTGCAGGATGAAGGGCGCTACGCCAAAGATGTTTGGGCCGGTGTTTGATTTTAAATCCGCTGTTTTGGTTAGGGAAATTTATGAACTATAGTAGGTACAGCCCCGTTGCTTTGCAGCGGGGTTTTTGGTTGTGAGAATAATCTTGGTATAAACGAGAATTGCTTTTATAATGGGTTGTTTTTGGATTAAACATCCTATTGTAATGTTGTTTCTGTTTTATAATCAGGTGTTTTTCGTTTAAACACCCTGTTATATACTCTGTTACTTATTATAATGGTGTGTTTCTCGTCAAATCACCCTGTTATGCACTGAAAACTTTTTCTGAAAGGGGAGTTTCCCATTAATCATAATTTACTTTTTTTACAAAAGAGGAGTTTTAAAAAGGTTTTACTATTTTAGAAGAGTAATATAATAATACAAAGAGCTGGGAGGAATTATATGGATCCTTTGATGGGCGCCATCATTTTATTGCTGGCCATTTATTTGATATCTAGAGTTGCTCACTTTTTTAATAATATATACAAACGGATAAATGACATGGATAGGAAGTTAGATGAAATAAAGGAATTCCTTACGAATAAAGAAGACTAGTCAACAAGTTTTAGAGATAGTGCTAAAAAACCACGATCCAGCCGGAACCTCCCCACACCAATTCCTCTTAAATGAATACTATATTACGTAGTACAAAACTAGATTCATGAAGGAGGAATTTAGACGATGGAAAACAACCAAAGTGTTGGGCTTGCTCCGCCGTGGGTAACATATTTCAATGAATTGAAGTATACCATTGGAGCGGATCCGGATGTAACGGTTGGCCCGTTGATCCCGGTGGGGGCAATTTATCTTGCACTGGTGACGGTGAATGATAATCAAAAAGCCGAAGCTCTTGCTACGCTTTTGAAGCCGACTGTCGAGTTCGGGAATATCACGCTCAATGTACTGGTCATCAATGCTGAACAGGAAATTGTTGAACCGCTGCCTTGCCCGCTTGAAGCTTTTGCGGTGGCGGCACTGGTAGAAACAGCGTTGTCCGGCAATCCATATTTCGAGGAGGTCGTTGTCCGGCCGAAGACACCTGGCGGGACTAATGCGGTATACCCTGTCTTCACGCCGGAAGTGATTCAATTCTTCAATGATGATATATCGAACCTGTGCCAGACATTTACCGGGGTAGCTGCGAAGGTATTTGAAGATGTAATGGTCGAAACCCTGTGCGGTGTGGAAATTTTGTATTCTACCAGCTGTGAGGAAGAAGAGGAATAATGTTTGCCGTCTTCCATTAAGCTGTGACTATGTTACATTTTTGATAGAAACGTAAAACAAGGGAAGCAGGTTAATTCAGGTATGAATCAGACCTGCTTTCCTTATTTTTATTCGGAATACCCCCATCAAAAGGGAGGCGTTATATAGGACAGGTTCTTGGAAAGGATTATGTGTTACAATAGAAAAAATTGGATAATTCATTAATAGAACAGAAAAGGTAAATATAGATAGAGTGATTTTCAGATGAGTAACCAGGGGAGGCATAGAGGTGAAATTTGACGACTGCACTTTTAAATTGATCGGCGTCCTTGCATTGGTTTGCATAGCTATAGGTACTGGGTTATCTGCACTTTGGTTAGCGGAGATTGCTGACTTATTAAATGTAATAGCTAACAAATAAGCTAATCTGTCATTATATGAAAATGTACAGGCATACTCCTGGTCTTCATTTGTAGAAATAAGTTAAGTAAGACCTGCCAACCATCCGGGCTGTTGATCGAAAGGGGCAGGAATTTTTCATTACATAAAGCATGGTGATAACTCAATGATAGGAATTAGTATAGCGACGAAATGGGAATATGAAGCAGCACTGAAGTACTTCAGCATACAGGACAACGAATGCTTTGGCTACCCTTACGGCGAATATTTTATGAGGACCATTAATGGTGCTGAGCTTATCTTTTATAGTACCGGTGTGAGAAAAGTAAACGGTGTTGGCGGTAATCAGTATATGATTTCAAAGTTCAATTTAACTAAAGTCATCGTGGCTGGAACCTGTGCTGGAATAGATGATAAGTTCAGTGTTTTGGATGTTTTTTTACCAGATAAAGCCGTCCAATACGATTGCACAGTAAAAGAAATTGAGCCCTTTATCAAACAGTCCTTCATAGTCGATTTCGATCTATCAAATTATGGGGATGATTTTCATACCGGAACAATCGGCACTGCGGATAAAGCAGTTGTTATGTGGAAGGACTACTTAGAACTGAAAGAAAACCAAATAGTAATAGCCGATACGGAAGCGGCTGCCGTAGCTTATATCTGTAAGAAGAATGATGTGGAATGCATCATCATTAAAGGAATATCTGATTTTCCATCAGAAGAAAGTAACTCTGCTGAGTTCAAGTCGAATGCTGAACAGATGAATATTTATATAGAAAACACCCCGAAGGTTATGAACAAAATATTTGATCAATACTTAACAAGATTTATTTAGGTAAATTATAAAAATGAATCTATTATTATGTAGAAAATCGTGTAAGAAGCACATACATAGACGTCATTAAGGGAGATTCACAGGGGAAGTGGGGGTTGCAAAGTGGACCTGTTCATTTTGGTTATAACTATAGGTATCATAACATCCGGATTTTTTGTACTCTTTTCCATGAAAAAAAGGATGGAAAGTAAGCTCGCTTCTATCAAGGCAAATTTGGGAAGCGATGAGAGTTCGGCAAAAGCTAAATCCATCATAAGGTGGATATGGGGGACAGCAGCCTGGGGAGTAGTCAGCATGCTTCTTGTTGTTAATTGTTTTCACCATTTCTTTGGTTAACTGTGGGTTGCTAATGAATATAAACAAACCGGGCAATAACTGAAGATTGAAAATTCATCCGGTTGCGGCCCTGGTTCTATTTATGAAGATTGTGGAGAGGGCTATTTACGAAAGACGTCCCTGGGGTTCAAATATACATAGCTTTCTTTTTGGCTGCCATTAATATCTTTCAGGCGTTCAGCAACTGGGAAGAGAAGGTGGCTTTAGCTTATTTCTTTTGAACCTGCGGAGTTAGTCTTTGTGTTATTTATACTGTTGTTCTATATAGAAAGACGAAAATGAAGCAAACTTTTTTACAAGACAAAAAGTAGTTATTGGCCGCGGCATGGTCATCCTTCTGTAAACCGAAACTGAACCAATTGGTTATTCGTCTAATTCTTGAAGGGGGGATAAAGATGGCAAAGTCTAAAAGCTTCTGGATTAACTTTGTCGGAGTTTTACTGATTCTATGGAGTTTCGGGTCGCTTATTTATTTCAACCAAACAGGATATTCATCACCTGGAATTTTGTATATAACCATAATAGGTCAAACACTATTGTGTCTTTTCTTAGTTTCATTAGCCGTTTTGAGTTATAAGAACAAAAGCCAAGGAGAATTTACAGCCTATATTATTATGGGTGTTTTTCTTTTAGCTACTGTACTTTATTTAACATTTTATTAGTAAGAGTGATGCTTAATCATGAGAGTATTACGCAATCATCCTCTCAAAAGCTGCAGGTGAACGGCAGCTGAAAAGGATTGTAACTACCAGTTTCCCTGCATCTTTGGTTGAAAGACAATAACTAAACAATGAAAGTGACCCCTTTTGTATCCTGACTCATTCAGTCCCCAATGGCACATCCGAAACTTATTCCAACAGCTTATCGTCTAACTAATAAGTAAGTGAAATTGAGTAGTTCCACCAATAATAAACCAAGTCTCTTAGTTAGGGGCATAGTCACGTATAGGAGTGGTGGTTAATTGAAAACATTCTCGTGGTTAAGCTGCTGGTCTTTGATACTCAGCATTTTCCCCTTGCCATTCTTCATTGCAATACTTTATAGATTCATAAGGATTGGGTTCTATTCCGGTTTGGCTCTTGTAGTGTTGTCCATCATTCTATCTTTGGTTTTCGCGGTTATGGCTATCACTAAAAAAACGGAAAAAAACATACTTGCTGGAGTGGCGATATATATTGCTCTATTCAGCGCGGGGACCTTGGTCTTTATCGCTATGATGGGACAAACGTTTAACCCGCCTAATACATGATCTGCCTGAACTTCAGCCGAAAATCATCTTGCTGTCATAGCCATTTTGATTCCGCTTGTCAGCGTGGCAGATTCAGAATTGGATTTCTCTATATGTTGTCCTTCATTGTAAACGACTTAATGAGGAGGATATTGAATGACAAAGAAATTATGGAAAAGCTACACTTTCTTATTCTTAAGCATCCTTGTGACACTGACATTTATCGGGATCTTCGTTGTTGGGTTTGGCGGAGGGAGTCAAACCTTATTATGGACTTTGCTTTCCCTGATTTATATAGCAGGAATTGCCTCTATCATAATGGGGATTTGGAGCTGTTTATCTAAATTGGCATTGCATCCATCAACGATTATTGGCTCGGTCATAACAGTGGTTAATATCTTACTTTTCTTCTTCTTTTTTTAAGTAGCACCTCAAGTGATCTCGTTAAGTCTGTTGCACCCCTAATTATCAGAGTTGTGTGAAACCAATTAGCAATTTTAATCGTAATATATGTAGGTCCTTTTCAGAATATCTTGGGCAGGGGGATTTATGATGATTGGTACAGTGTTTCTGCTGCTATACGTTTTCATGCCAATTCTTGTGATAATCATTTCTATCGCTGGTACGAAGACCAGCCGCAGCGCCTTTTCTGTTTCTCTGACTGTATTAGTATTACTGTTAATTTTACAAGTAACAAATATATTCCAAGCAGGGTATCTTCCGATCATTATTTATTCACTGATTTCACTTGCCGCTGGTTTGATGACAAGGACAGCAGACAGAAGACGTACCAGGACATCCTCATGAAGTGAAATTGTATTTAAAATCTCGAAAAGCGAAAATGAGGTGAACCATGTTGCAAGCAGTTATGGCGTTACCAGAGAAAGCCGCATTTTTTCTAGGCTTGGTTGTTATTTTATTGAGTGAGATATTATTATTTGTGATTACCCTTCTGTTGCCATTTCCTTCTTCGATAACGATTATTATCAAAGCAATTGTTTGGTTTATGGCTTTCTTAATGATTCTTAGTGCTGCTGATAAAAGACGATTACGCTTGAAAAAGAAAAAATAAATCCCTTTTAAGACGGCTTAGAGCACCAGTTATCTAAGTCTTTTTTTATGCCTTCAAGCTTTTAATCATTTTAAGTATTTACCCAGCTCTGGTAAAATAAGGGTCAGACGTGCATTCTGAAAATTTTGTTAACAATAGGAGAGTTGTTTTTTATTGCGGAGGATATTTAGTATTATCCTGCTGACAAGTGCCTTATCAGCAGGTTGTGGAGCAGTTGAAAAGCAAACAGGATTATCCGGTGTAGATGGTCTTAATGAGTATGTAACAGAAGATCGGCTGGAAAGAAGAATGGAGACTTTAAATAAAATTGACCCAGTTCAATCGAAAGAACAGTCCCGGAGTGTCGCTATTGAGCAATTAGTGGAGGAATACATATTGAAATATGAAGCTGAAAGCAGAGACTTGTCTGTGTCCGAAGAGGAAATCGAGGATGCTATTGACTTCAATATTGAAATGGCCAGCCAAAGTCAGGACGATCATTTCAGTAAGATGCTTGAAGACTTGGACCTGACGATCGAGGAGTATTACCGGGATTATGCTTACGAGTCCATTGAGGGCAAATTATTGGAAAATAAATTATATGATCAAATTGTCCAGGCAGATCTTTCTCCTGAAAAACAAAGGAAAATGTGGAATGGCTTTAAAGATGAAATCACCAGTGAGTTTAGCGAGCAGCATGAAAAGGAAATCAACGAGCTTACAGATCGATTAACGGAATGAAAGCGGGAGTGGAAACAATGAAAAAGACAGCGGTTCTTTTATATCCACAATTCAGTGAGTATGAATTAAGTGTTGCCTTGTCTGTTTTGATGCAGGGAGGAAAAACAGTGGTGACAGTGGGAGTGGATTCAAATCCGATCAAGGGAGAGTCCGGATTGAACTGCATGCCGGATGCAACGATGGATGAACTGGATCCTGATGTAATCGACAGTCTTTTAATGACAGGCTGCATGGATATTTTTGCTCTTGAAAATGAACAAGCGTATATCGATTTTATTGATAAAGTAAAGAATCACGCTGATATCATCGGCAGCATTTCAAGCTCCCCTTATCTTCTGGCGAAAGCAGGCTTGCTGAAAGGGAAGAAATATACGATTGGAATGACCAAAGATGGGAGAAAGTCGGCTGGTTGCTTTGAGGAGGAGAATTTTTCTGATGACCTTGTCGTAAGTGATGGAAACATCATCACGGCAAGGGGCTGTGGATTCATTAGATTTGGGGCTTGCTTTGGAGAAGCGTTGGGCTTGGACTTTGACGTGGACTGGTATAGGGAGTAGCGGATTGGCTGTCAATCCGGACAGGAGGAGAACATATGATAACTGAATTCCATGGCAGGTCCAGGGACTATGCAATTGGCCGGCCTTCTTATCCAAGAGAAATTCTACAGCTACTTAAGGAAAAAGGAATAAATGAACGTTGTACCATTGCAGATATAGGTGCTGGCACTGGCCTTCTGACCAAAATCCTGGCAGAGACGGGAAGTCAGGTACTTGCAATCGAGCCTAATGGTGAAATGCTTAAAGAGGGAAGGGATTATTGCTTCTATGACAATAATATAGAGTTCGTGCATGCCGCGGCAGAAGAGACGGGTCTGAAGGATAACAGTGTGGATCTCATTACCATTGCGCAGGCTTTTCATTGGTTTGATAAGAAAAAGTGTAAAGTGGAATTCCAAAGGATCCTTAAAGAAGATGGCTGCGTCATGATAGTGTTCAATGAAATGAGGATGGACGGCAGGCTGCCTGAGGAATATACTGGTTTGCTGCATCGGTTCAAAGTAAAGGAGAATGCCGGAATTTCTGATTTAGATCCTGATGAAGAAAAAATGAAGTTCTTTGGTAAAGCTTACACTAAAAGTTTATATGATTACGAGCATACATTGACCGAAGAAGCATTTGTAGGAGGAGCACTGTCGCTCTCTTACACGCCATCAAAAACTGATGAGAGGTATGGAGAATTCATTGAAGCCCTCCGTCAATTGTATAAGAAGCACGAGCAAGAGGGAATGATCACCCTTCGTTATAAGACGGAGGTCTGTCTTTGCGGATTTTCAAAAGAGAATTTCTCCATATGAGCAGATTTTTAATGAAATCGCATTGTATTTTTCCTACAGAGTCTCCAGAACAGACCACCATGTTTTATAAGGAAAAAATGGGTTTTGAAATTGTCTCCTATATGGACGCAGCGGAACCTCATATTTGTTTATATAGAGATCATACAGAAATTATCCTGACCCGTACAAATGGACAGACGGCCATTCCCAACCGTCATCTATATGGGTACGGATACGATGGTTATTTCATAACGGAGAATCAGGATCAGCTACAGGAAGAGTTCATCCAAGCCGGGGTGACAATTATACGGAAGTTGAAAAGAACGGATTATAATAACAGAGAATTTGTTGCAGAAGATATTGATGGCAGATGGATCGCTTTTGGAATCAAGTCCAAATCAGGGTGAGGAGGAGTTCAAATCAAAGAGCCTGTCAAAATCATGTTAGTAGGGATAGCCCTTATCCTTGTGAGCATATTCATTCAAAACCTCTCCATCCCGGGTCAAAGTCCACCAACAAATTATGTCCAGGTTGTCTTTGCCGCAGGCTGTATAACAACTTTAATCGGATTTTTTTATAAGAAACCTTGAAGGAGGGGTTTCATTAAAACCATAGCGCCGATTATTCTGCTGTTTGCCATTCTTTCGGGCAGTATGGGCGTCGAAAGAGATGAGACACAAGTAATCCGAGGAGAGTCATCTTCGTGGAAAGGGACTATCCAAGTTGTCTTTACAGCCGATCAGGAAAAGTACTACGTAGGAGGCAATTTGAGGTACAAAGGTGAGACAGCACCAAAAGAGGTGAATTATTCAATGTCTCATCCTCATGGAAACAGTTCCGGCTTCTCTAAGGATAAGGCTGTTTTCGCATATATTGATGCTTTCGGAAAAATCCCAGGTGCCGGATTTTTCCCCTGTATACAAAGGTTTTACTCTCGAAAAGGGACGAGCAGCTCTTTTCTTGCCTTCTCACCGGGGGTTTTTACGACGATATACCAGGATATTATTTGAAATTTATATTGAATAGCAACAAAGTTTACGAAAAGAGCCAAGGATAAAGACAAAAACATCAGCATACCAAAAGGCGGAGGGAGCCTTAATTCGAATGTTAATAATATCAAAGAGTTCGCAGAGAATATCACATTGGAAGTTGAGTGGAAAGCTGAAAGCGGACAGACTTTGTCGGAGAAAATACCTTTGGAGTAGAGCGAACCCTCTGGTAAAGTGCTTATGAAAGGAGACTTCCAATTGAATATGGAACAACATGGACTGCCACTCGTCATAGTCGTTGCCGCCGTATCAGGCGGAGGGAAAACGACCATTACCAATCATTTACAAGAAACTTTGCCAGAGTGTAAAGCGCTGTTCTTTGATGATTATGACTTTGACGGTCCAGATGACATGATGCAATGGATTGAAAACGGGTGCAAACCGGAAGAGTGGAACTTGTCCCCCTTAGTTGTGGAGATGAAAAAATTACTCTCTGAACCTCTCGATTACATAATTGTAGATTTTCCTTTCGCCTATTTACATCGTGAAACCCGCAATCTTATAGACTTTGCAGTGTTCATTGATACACCCCTGGATCTCGCCATGGCCCGCAGGATGATGAGGGACCATGGCAGCAGTTCATCGGCTGACATACGGATGGATATGGAGAGCTATATTAAGAGAGGAAGGCAGGGGTACCTTGCCATGCTTGATACTGTGAAACTGAATTCGGATTTTATTGTGGACGGTACCCAATCAATACCCGGCATTGCAAGTGCTATCATTGAAAAAATCAAATCAGCAAAAGAAGGAAGGATATCTGAATAGAGGAGCTGTGCTGCATTTACCCTTTCTTCCAGAATTCCTATACGTTTTCTTTCATGAAGGAGAATCAAGGTCCTGTTGAGCCGATTCGTATGCATTCTGCATGGTCAGGCAAAATCCCATCATGACTTTAAAAGCGGATCCAGAGCTTCTTCACTAAATAAAAGAAACAATTAATTCAGGATACTAACGGATTTGAAACTAATACATGCCGCATATCGTCCATTCAAGTATGGGGGTGAGAGAACTGAAGAAAAAACTAAGCCCTATTTCATTTTCGCTCTTTATAATGGCTGCTGCCTCATACTTTGCTGTACTGATGGGCCATGATAGGCTCCTGATGCCAGCAGTAATCCTTTCGGGCATTGGTTTGGTGGCTGCTCTCTTTGCAGGGAAGGGCCGATTCAAACAGGTATCCATCTTGGGAAATGCATTGATAATATTCATCTCTGTTGTTGTCCCTTTTGTAGTCACCACTTTTTTGTGGACTACTCCTTAATACACTGCGAACGGCGGGTGCTGATAAACAATGCTCTTATTATTTATTATGATTCTGGCTATTTTGATTGCAGGGACAGATGCCTTGGTCTTTAAACTCTCTGGCCGCAGTTTGAAACGACGGGTAATTTCCGGGATTGTTCTATTACTGCTTACTCCCGTGATTTTCTTTTTGACAGCCATTTCAATCAGTCCCTTTGACGAAGCGGGATTTGGTGCGGGAATGATTGCTGTTGGTTATGCGATTGTCTACTTTATTAATGCAGTAATTGTCCTTATCTGGGGTCTGCTTACCAATAAGCTTTATTAATGTTTCTATACTCTGGGTTACAGTTAAAAAGTGAAGTTGAGGGCAACGAATTAAGGTTAACGTTAGTGGGTGAGATGCCAATTGAATGGTAGTTTGTTGTTTGGAGGGCTCGGTTAGAGGGGAAATTTGCCTCTCCAGTCCGTTTTTTGAGCTGAAGGGGTACGATTAGAGGAGAAACATACCCTTCCAGTCCGTCTCGCCATCTGGAGGGTAACGTTTAGAGGAGAAACATACCCCTCCCGTCCGTCTCGCCATCCGGAGAGTAACGATTAGAGGAGAAACATACCTCTCCACAGCGATTCGCCATCTGGAGGGTAAAGTTTAGAGGAGAAACATATCTCTCCACGACGATTCGCCGTCGGAAGGGTAACAATTAGAGGGTAAACATACCTTTCTACTACGATTCGCCGTCTGAGGGGTAACGTTAAGAGGAGAAACATACCTCTCCATAGCGATTCGCCATCTGGAGGGTAACGTTTAGAGGAGAAACATACCCCTCCACGCCGATTCGCCGTCTGGAAGGAGACGATTAGAGGAGAAACATACCCCTCCAGTCCGTCTCGCCATCCGGAGAGGAACGATTAGAGGAGAAACGTGCCTCCCCACGACGATTCACGATCTGAAAGGGTACGATTAGAGGGGAAACATACCTCCCCACGCGGATTCACCATCTGAAGGGTAACAATTAGAGGGTAAACATACCTTTCCACGCCGATTCGCCGTCTGAGGGGTAACGTTTAGAGGAGAAACATACCTCTCCATAGCGATTCGCCATCGGAAGGGTAACAATTAGAGGAGAAACATACCTCTCCACGCCGATTCGCGATCTGAGAGGGTACGATTAGAGGGTAAACATACCCCTCCAGTCCGTCTCGCCATCCGGAGAGTAACGATTAGAGGGGAAACGTGCCTCCCCACGACGATTCGCGATCTGAAAGGGTACGATTAGAGGAGAAACATACCTCTCCATAGCGATTCGCCATCTGAAGGGTAACGTTTAGAGGAGAAACATACCTCTCCCGTCCGTCTCGCCATCTGGAGGGTAACGATTAGAGGAGAAACATACCTCTCCATAGCGATTCGCCATCTGGAGGGTAACAATTAGAGGAGATACGTGCCTTTCCACGCCGATTCACCATCGGAAGGGTAACAATTAGAGGGAATACGTGCCTTTCCAGGGCAATTCGCCATCTGGAGAGTAACGATTAGAGGAGAAACATACCTCCCCACGCCGATTCACCATCGGAAGGGTAACAATTAGAGGAGAAACATACCCCTCCCGTCCGTCTCGCCATCCGGAGAGTAACGATTAGAGGGGAAACGTACCTCTCCACGCCGATTCGCCATCTGGAGGGTAACGATTAGAGGAGAAACATACCTCTCCATAGCGATTCGCCATCTGGAGGGTAACGATTAGAGGAGAAACATACCTCTCCATAGCGATTCGCCATCTGGAGGGTAACGATTAGAGGAGAAACATACCCCTCCACGACGATTCACCGTCTGAGAGGAGACGATTAGAGGAGAAACATACCCTTCCCGTCCGTCTCGCCATCTGGAGGGTAACGTTTAGAGGAGAAACATACCCCTCCAGTCCGTCTCGCCATCTGGAGAGTAACGATTAAAGGAGAAACATACCTCTTCATAGCGATTCGCCATCTGGAGAGTAACGATTAGAGGAGAAACATACCTCTCCATAGCGATTCGCCATCTGGAGGGTAACGTTTAGAGGAGAAACATACCCCTCCCGTCCGTCTCGCCATCCGGAGGGTAACGATTAGAGGGGAAACGTGCCTCCCCACGACGATTCGCGATCTGAAAGGGTACGATTAGAGGAGAAACATACCTCTCCACGACGATTCGCGATTGGAAGGGTAACGATAAAAAGAGAAACATATCCCTCCAGCCCGAACCGTATGTTGAAGCGGCAAGATTAAAGAAAGAACATACCTCTAAATACAGATTTACCTTAGTGAAAGGGCACGAAAGTACTAAAAATAATCATCAACATAATGAGGTGGAGCCGTGAAAAAAGGATGGATTGAAATTGCTGGCGGTATGCTCTTGCATTGATTATCTTCCTACACAGGAGTATGATGGCTGATAATTCGTTCGCCATGACTGTGAGTGGCGAGGTATACCAAGCCATAAACGAGCTTGATGTTCCTTATCATTATGGCTAGCGGTGCTGCTATTTATGTTGGTTTATATTTTTTGAAAAGTATTTCGTGAAGCATTGATTATTTTGGAAAGCGTTGGTGAAATCTGTGATTTTAAAAGACGAGCTGCACATACGGCTCATGAACTGGGATGATATAGACCTGATGGTTAAATGGCTGAATGACAGCAATGTTCTGGAGTTTTATGAAGAGCCGCCTTCAACGAAGCAAAGGGTCATAAAAAAATACGGCCCCCGAATCGACGGGCATCATTACGTAGTGCCGTGTATAGTCGAATACAGCCGGCAGCCGATTGGGTATATTCAATACTATAAGGTTCCTCAATCCGAACTGAAGAGATACGGACTGGACGAAGACCATTATTTCGGAATTGACCAGTTCATCGGTGATACCCGGCTGTGGGGGAAGGGGATAGGCACGAGGATGATCCAAATGATGCTGCAATATCTTCTGGAAAGAGGGGCCTCTAAGGTTGTATTAGAAGTAAAGAAAGTCAATGAACGAGCTATTTCCAGTTACAAGAAATGCCGTTTTGAAAAAGTCAGCGACCTCGACTATGAATCTGATCTGATGGTGTGGGCCGCTCCTGTCAATTCCTTAATAAAAGATTGAATGTTCTACACGATCGGAAAATCCCAGTTTTTTCGCCAGGTGGACAGACGTATCGTTCGCCACATCACAATCCCATCGAGGCATAATGCCATTCATCAGGCAATCCTTTAGGAATGCTTTGGCTGTATGGGATGCCAATCCTTTTCCTCTATAATCCTTGTGGGTGGCGATATCAATTTCAGCAAAACGATCAGAAGAGAAGATGGATGTGCACTCACAAACTATTTTTTCCTTGTGCAAAATGGCATAACCAACGCCATTTTCGATAAAATTAAAGACCGAACCCCAGTACTCCTGATAGTACCCTTCATTGAATTCGCTGCTATTTTTAACGAGGTCTTCATCAATTTTTTTCATATAATACTGGTTTGGCAGATTCTTTTCGGCTATCACATCCTTGTCTTTGAAAATAAAAGAACACCGCCTCATCTGCTTTAAACTTATAGACTGCTGCTCCTTGATCACGAGATCCCAGGATGATGAGGAAGAAAATAAAGTGAATCGTCCATCATTATGTTTTCTTTGCCGGCCAAATTCAAAAATAAAATGATTGAATGGATGATTACGAGTATTTCCTGCAACAAAATAAATACCGGCATCTGTTCCGATAAGGAATGACTGGCCTGAGCCAGAATCCACAAACACCTGCCCTTTGATTGTCCGACTAAGTACAGAATGCACAAAAGCTGGCATCCTCTTTTTCCGGCCATCAAGTCTATTCAATACTTCTTCAAAACTGGCTGCTGCTACTTTTAACATGATAAATAATCCTTTCGCTTGAAGATATTTACAGGAGGAGATCGTATGTTGAAAAAACTTTTCAAAAAGGTATTTGCTAAATGGGAAATGGTCTATTCAACACAGGATGTCGGCGAGTATTCAACAGTCAAAGGAAAACTTGAAAACCAAGGGATCCCTTATAAAACCAAATCCATCAGCTCAGGAGGAGGACAGGGTGGAGGCTACGGCTTTGCTTCGACATATCAGCTCTTTGTACCTAAAGAGTCGGTTCGCAGGGCAAGCGAAGCCATCCATCACTCGAGATAAAACTGGCAGTGCAGATCGATCAAAATTTCCTTGCTTCCACTTAATATCGGGCCGTCCCGGGCAAAATGCCCAAGCCGACAAAGGCTCTCCGCATATATATAGTATAGATACCTAGAGAAATGGAGGTAAGTATATATGTATTATAGAAGCCCTTATCAACCGCAGGACCAGCGGGTCTTTGGATTCGGCTGGCCGTTCCTGGGAGGCTTGGCAGGAGGATTGTTGGGATCTGCCTTACTTTACCCGAGGCCGTTTTATGGGTACCCGCCACCACCGCCGCCACCGCCGCCCGTGTATCCATGCTGTGGACCCGGCTGGGGATACCCATACAGATAGAGCGGGGGAAAAGGAATGGGACGCATTGGGCTTCCAGTGCGTTTTTTCCCCGGATTCAAAAGGACTTGCTCCCAGCCGGTGACCGCCGCTGTCAACCATACAATGAGCACGGCTTCCCTTCGCGGTTTCCAGCCTGACATTTACCTGATAAACTCTGGGATCACGAAATGAATATGGTAACTATTTTACCATGACATGGGAGCAGCGATTAAATGATTTTGAAAATACAGGCAATTTGATTCGCAGAAGTTGACTTCCTGTTTGCTTGCCATTAACATGTTAGCTACCAAGTCTTTTTACAGGGGTGTTGGAATCTTGGAACAGTCTCCTAATGATCTTATCGAACAGTTTACAGCATGGCTTAAGCAGGAAGGAAAGTCAGCTAACACGGTAATAACTTATGAAAGAGAACTGAAGAAATACCAGGACTGGCTTCAAATGAACGAAAAGAACCTGAATGAATTTTCCCGCGGGGAAGTGCAGAACTACATTCACTTTCTCGAGGCACAGGGTCGGAGCCCTGTTACAACCGATAAAATTCTCGGTGTGATCAGGACGTATTCTAAATTCTTGAAGAAACCGGAACTAACCACTGAAATCGACATCAGGACAGCAGAAAAGAATCAGGAAATTGACTGCCTGAATGCCCTTCAATGCGGGGATTTATTAAAAGAGGTTAAAGATGATGGAAACAGCCGGAATACAGCGATAGTTTATACTCTTCTCCATACGGGTATCCGTGTCTCGGAATTATGCGGACTGGACAAATCACATGTGGACCTGGGTGCCAAACGTATATCGGTCAAGGCACCGACTGGCGATCAGCGGGTGATTCCCTTGTCTGAAGAAGCAGCACATTTTTTGCAAAAATACATAGAAGAATGGGCGGTTAACGACGCACTTTTTGTTTCGAAGTCACAAGAACGGTTAACTGAACGATCGATACAATATATATTGAAAAAATTTGATGTCAATCCACATAAGCTCCGCCATACATTCTGCCAGCAGCTTGTCGACAAGGGGATCAGCATCGAAGTGGTCTCTAAGCTTGCCGGCCATAAGGATATCAATGTCACCAAAAAGTATGCCAAATCACGGATGGAGCAGATGGCCCTCGAAGACGCAATCCAAAGGACGTTTGTGAAAGGCAGGATATAAGAACGAAAGAACGAGCATGAAATCATCGTGATTTTGTGCTTTTTTTATGGCTGTTTTCGTAAACTTTGTTGCTGTTTGATATAAATTACAATTTATATCCTGGTAAATAACCGTAAAACCGGCAATTGGCATTTTTCCGAAGTAACACCATATGCGAAAACAGGATTCTTTTTTGAAGGGAAAGGTGAAACTTTTTTCAATATCACCCGTCTTTAGAGGCAGAAATTAATCATTTTGGTAAAGCGAGGTGGCAAGTTTGGATGAAGAACTGAAAAAGCAGCAGATCCAGGAATGGTATCAGGTATATAGTGACGAAATTTACCGATTCATACTCATTCTGTTAGGTGACCATGAACAGGCAAAAGATTTAACTCACGATACATTCCTCAAAGCCTATCAATATTTGGACCATTTTAAAGGAGAAACAAGTGACAAGAATTGGCTGTATCGAATAGCGAGGAATATCACCATTGATTATTTGCGTAAGAGGAAGCCTCTACGCTACCTGTCGGATTCCTTCAAGGCTTTCCCGGCAAATCATGATACACCTGAAAAAATCACGCAGTTGGGTGAAGCGGAAAGGCAGTTGTACCTTTCATTGAGCAGACTGAAAAGATCTTACCGGGAAGTCATTATATTAAGGAAAATCAAGGAGTTGTCCATTCGGGAAACAGCTGAAGTACTGGCATGGAGCGAAGGTAAAGTGAAAACAACCTTGCTTAGAGGGATGAAGGCATTGAAAATTCAAATGCAAAAGGAGGGATATGACCATGAAACGACATGAGGATGAAACTGAATTTGACAAAACGCTTAAATCACTGGATTCCATCCAACTGGATAAAACGGATAAAGAGGAAGTGTTTTCAAGCCTTAAGACTAGTATGGAAAAGCAGAAAGGCAAAAATAAGGTTTTTCATTGGTCAAACCACCTTTTAACAGCCGCATTCGCTGCCATTTTCCTGATTGGCGGAGGCTATCTATTTATGAATAATATTGCTTGGGAACAAACCGCTCCCCAGAGTGAAAACATAAAAACCATTGAAACGGTTCTGAAGAAAATCTTTTCCGGACCCGATGAAGAGTTGAAAGCGATTCTGGACAATAAAGAAACCTATATCAAGAATGACAACGTCCAGGAGTTTCAAAGTGAACTAATGTCTTATTATCTGAAGGAATATGGACTTTACTTCGAAGAAAACAGGGTTGAGGATTATGTGATGACCAATAAACTGACCTTCACCGAATTGGCTTATGCCAAGGGATATCAGTTGGAGGCCGCTGATATAGAAATAACCAAGGATGAAGAAAGTGAAGATGCATACGTATTCACTGTCCATGTCGATTTAATGAGTGGCGGAACGGAATCCAGTGAAACGAAGGTAACAGGGAGAATCAATATTTATGAAGAAGGCAAAATCAATACCATCAGATTTGCCCGTGATGGAGGTACGGAGGAATTGATTAAAGCCATTCAGACAGCAGAATAACCTGTTGCTGTTTATTGGCAAGCTGGAGGTCAGGGAATTGGATCTTCAGCTTTTTGTATGTAAGGAGTCTGATAATGAACTTCCAGTCAAGTCGTATGAATGGACTATCGGAGACCTTGCCAGCAAACTGATTCTTTGGTAAATCACTCGAAAAATAATAAATTGCAATAAATATTTATTGATTATCAATAAATATTATATTAAAATCAATGTAACATTCGTTTAAGTGAGGTGCTTTGCATGAAGCGGGAAACACTATTTTTGAAAGCTGCACTGGTTTTACTCGGGCTGCCCATACTTGCTGCCTGTGTTCTGGGTCTGCCTATGGTGGCCATGGAAGCAGCTGAACACGATTATGAGGCATTGACGTGGCTGTATGCCATCTTTGTTGTAATGTATATATCGGCAATTCCTTATTTTGCTGCTTTGTATCAATCATACAGGCTCTTGACTTACATCGACAAAAACAATGCTTTTTCTGACTTGTCTGTGAGCGCTTTGAAAAAGATCAAGCTGTATGCCGCAATGATCAGTATCCTTTATGCAGCGGGTCTGCCATTCTTCTATATGATGGCGGAAATTGACGATGCGCCGGGCGTTATCCTGATAGGGATGGTCATTATCTTTGCCTCCGTAGTCATCGGAGTCTTTGCAGCTGTTCTTCAGAAACTTTTGAGAAACGCAATTGATATAAAATCGGAAAATGACTTAACGATCTGAGGTGAATGCAGTGCCAATAATTATCAATCTTGATGTGATGCTGGCAAAGCGAAAGATGAGTGTAACGGAACTATCTGAGCGGGTGGGGATCACAATGGCCAACTTGTCCATCTTGAAGACCGGTAAAGCCAAAGCAGTCCGCTTCTCCACTCTTGAAGCGATTTGCAAAGCGCTGGATTGCCAGCCGGGAGATATTTTAGAATATAGAATCGAAGAAGGAAATGACTAAAACAAGGGACAGGAGCACTGTCCTTTTTGTTTTGGGTTGATTTTGTGGAATGTATTGTAAGTAAGTTGAATGTTTGAAATAATTGGAACAAAACCAATTAGGGGTTGAACGCTGAAAATGGATTTAGAATTTGTAGTAATCGGGGAAGGGGATACCACACTTATTATTGAGACAGGTATAGGCAACTCTTTTTACAGCTGGCTGGATATTGCAGAAGAGTTGAAGAGTGATTTCACTATCGTCCTTTATCATAGAGCCGGCTATGGAAAGAGCAAGGTTTCAAATGAACCGCGCCATGTGAGAGCAATAGCGGAGGAGCTGGATCTGCTTGTCCGGCAATTGGATATCCAGAAGCCATTTGTTCTCGCTGGACATTCATTTGGCGGCCTCTGTGTGCAGCAATACACACGAATGTTTCCTGAAAAAGTGAAGGGGCTGGTCTTGATTGATTCCACCTCACCGGATTATTACCGGATATATGATCTCGACTTACCTGTCATGTGGTCCTATATAAGTGAAGAAAAAATGATCCAAAGCAATATCCAGTCCTCCAAGAAGAGCAGTATTGAGTTAGAAACAGAAATGGAAGCTGCGATTCATGATGCAGAAAAAACCTTACCCAAACATGCATTCAATGACTATAAAACTTTCATCACAAGTCCGGATTTATTTCACACGATTGCAAGGGAATTTCAGAACTGGCCAAGAGACAGTGAGATAATAAACGCTTCCGGGGATTTTCCTGCTATCCCACTGACAGTCATCGCCCGTGACCAGGCTGTCTCTGCACAGCCTTTTATTGACCATGGCATTCCTCAGACTGAGGCACATCTTCATGAGAAGGTATGGCGTGAGCTGCAAGAGGAATTGGCAATGCTAAATAAGACTGCTGGACTTGTGATTGCTGAGGGAAGCGATCATGAAATCCACAAGGACCGGCCGGATATCATTATAGAAATCCTTCTTAAGTATATCTAAATACTAGTTTTGGTCAAAGGAACTTATTTCTATATTTTACGTCTAATTCATAAAAGGCGGAGATGATATGAAAAAATCTGGTTGTTTTGCTTTCAATGTCGCTTTCTCTATTATCCTTTTGAGCATGACTACTTCTGTTCATGCAACAAGCTGGGTTGAAATCGATCCACAAGAATTGGTTGACAGGGCAGACGTCATTCTTGTTGGCGAATATGATTTTACAAGTGAACCATCAGCAGGGGAATTTGTATTTCAAGGACTCGCCTTTCATGTGAAAACTGTTTACAGAGGAACTGCTTCCGAGGAAGAAACCGCTGGGATCGACTACAATGATGTCGGGTGGGCAAAAGAGTTCCAGGAAGAGGGTGGAGAGTTCCTCTTATTCCTTGAGAGAAGTAAAGAAGCAGATTTTCTGATTCCAATCAGGGGAGCCAACGGGATGGTTTTGATGCTGGATGGAGAAGTGAAAGATCCTGATAGAGAAAGAAAACAAACCTTTGAAAGCTTTCTCCAATCTCATCCCGGGAAAACATTGGGTGTTGATACGGTAAAGCATCAGTGGGATGAAGAAGAAAGGCAAACTGCCATTCCTTATGGTGTTATCACAGCTGCTGCGGGGATAGTCCTTTGCTTTTTATTCTTTCTTTATAAGATTAAAACAGGAGGAAAGCAAAATGGACCTCATTAGAAGAATGGATGATAACGATATTTGCCTGGTTTCTCAATTCATTTCAAAGGTTAATAGGGTTGAAGAATCACACATAGGCTATTTAGGAAAAGGGGAAGAAGAAATTGCAGATTCTTTCAGGGAAGAATTTGCGGATTCCGATCTATCGGACTGTTTTATCGTGGCTTTAACTGACCAGGAACTGATTGGAGTTGCCGGCTTTGATATAGATAGTGAAAACCAATCAGCAGAGGTATGGGGGCCATTCGTAAAAAGCACAAACAGGGAAGCGCTGAACAAGATATGGGGTGAGGCAGTTAAGCTGCTTCCTGCCTATGTCACTTTCATCTATATGTTTCCTAATCGAAAAAACATCGAAGTAATAGGGTTTGCAGAAATTCTGGGGTTTGTGCCCGAAAGCGGGCAAACCATCCTGACCTTTGACAGGGAGGCTGCCAGCAGGCTTGGTGATGGCGGGATTCAGGAACTTTCGGATGACCTTGTGCAGGAAATGATCGATTTACACGACAGGACCTTCCCCGATACACACTACAGCGGCAGAAAAATCATCAAACGAAGGAATCAATATAGAAAAGTTTTCATGGTTAAAGAAGGCAGTCATTTATCGGGCTATATTTATGTTGAAGCCGAGCCGGAATTCGGGGAAGCTGCCATTGAATTTGTTGCAGTGGATGAACAGGATAGAGGGAAGGGAGTCGGTATGAGCTTGATTACCGGGGCGCTATTATGGCTGTTTACGTTCGATGAGATGAGGACGATTTCATTATGCGTGAATACAGAAAATAAGAAAGCGCTCCATTTATATCGTAAGACAGGCTTTAAGCATGAGCATGATTTGGTCTTCCTTCGTTACACTAAGAACCAATGATTGAGTCAACCTTCAATGGACAAACAGCGAAACTTTCACTCCATCCATTCGTAAGGAATAGAGAAGGTTGGAAAGGTAAAGGATCGTGAACTGTAATAGATTTGGGGGATGTTTGATATGAAACCAGACGGAGACGGGAAAAAGTTATGAGGTTTTACGGCTTGAGACAAATGGTATGTATTCTGGCGTTATTTCTTTTGGCCTATACAGGGAACTATTATTTTACAAATGTTAGCAGCACGATTGAACAAACAGCCATAAAACAATTGGTTATATTTATAGGGATTTCAGTTTTGTTTTGTATTTTTAACCGGATGATCTACCATTTTGCCAAGAAAGAAAAGGGGTTTATGGTACACAGGATATGGTACAAGATGTACATTATCATTCTATTGATCTTGATGATTTCCTTTGTGTTGTTTATTATCCTATTCTTTGGTACTTCATTACAAGCTCTTATCAACGCACATACATGGATCATGTTTTTGGTTGTTTATTATTTCTTATTTTGGATCAATCTTTTTGTCCTGTCCCTGATTCATATCCTGACCGAACCCACCATTAAAACAGAAAGAAAGTTATTTTTCACGTGGATAGGTTCTTCTCTTCTCGCAGGCTCTGTTTTGTTTTTATTTCCTGCTTTTTAAATCAATTGAAAGGATGGAGTTGAATGACACAAGAAGCACGAACAAAGATATCGCCTGGAATCATTGCTTTTTACATTGTGATGGTTGCTCTTTTGTTAATCGCTGCAAAATCATTATTTGATGAACATCCCGGCAATGATATCTCAGGTTGGCTTGTATTGATACTCATTTGGACATTAAAAGGAGCGAAGGATTTCTTTGAGTATCGAAAGAAGGGCGACATGAAAACAGCAATCTTCAATCTGCTGATTGCTACTGCCGGTATTGGGCTGATCCTTTGGCAAGCCATTTCTTTCTTAAGCTGAGGGTGATTCCGTATATATATTTTTTCCTTCTCGACCGGGGTTCGAGAGGGAGAGTATAGCAGCATATTTTACGAAAAAACCATTAGATAGGAACATTTCAATCTTTGGAACTCAAAAGTAATACGTGGGAAATAACAGCCAGGATAGGCAGCTCGAGCAGCGGACCGATTACTAGAGTCAGAGCGATGAGCGGCTGATCGGGAAAGGCCGTCATGGCAATGGCCAGGGCAATAGGTGAATTCCTGGCAAGGGTGGTCAAGCTCAAGCTCGTTCTGTCTGGTTTTGGGAACTTCATAAGCTTGCCTATTGATTGTCCGATAAAGAAATTCACTATAAAAAACAAAAGGATTGGCAGCGTGATTTGCCATAGGAGATGCACGTTTTCAAACAGCATCTGTCCCTTTGAGGCAAACATGGCGACGATGGCCAGGCTCAGAAACAGGATCGGGAATACCGCGAGTTTTGAGACAAGGTTTTCTCTGAGTTCCTGCTTGCTTCTTAATATGAATTTCGTTAAGGCAGATAAGATAAGCGGGACGATCAACACGAGCAATATACTATTCAGAAGGAAGTCATACTCGATAACACCTGCTGTATCTCCAAAAATCAGAAGGTAGACAGGCAGCAGCAGGACTTGCAAAATTAAATTCATTGGCAGTATTGCTGTTGAAAGAGCGATATTCCCTTTCGCAATACCGGTGAAGATCAAGTACCAATCCGTACACGGAGTGACCATCAGCATGATGAACCCTATATAGAGTGATGGCTTGTCACCAAGGAATATCAGCGCTAAAACCCAAGCCAGGACCGGCGTCCAGGCAAAATTGATGATAACTGATGCAAAGGTGAATTTTCTATTCTTGAAGGCTTTCTTTATTTCCTCAAGCGGTATCTGCAAAAAGGTTATGTAAAGCATGGCCACCAGCAGCGGGGCTACGAAACGATCTGCATGTGCACTGATAACGCCGGACTGTCCTATGACCAGCCCAGTGACGACAGCTAAGAAAATGATAAGCGTATAAAGTTTTTCGAACAAATTCATAAAGCCACAACCTGCATGTAAGATTTGTTTGGGTAAGTTTAGCATACACTTTTTCAGGAGGTGTTTCTAATGAAGAAATGGCCATTTGTATTACCACTGATGATTATAGCCGTCTTTGTATTTTTTATAAGCGGGTATAGGTTTACGGCGTTCAGTGCTGCGAAAAGCAATTCTTTTCTTTCTAAAGATGCAGAGTTAGTGGAACGCTATGATGCAGACTCATCTGTGATATTTTTATTTAAAAGTGACCAGGAAGAGATGTACCAAACGATACATACTGAAAAGTCGGGACTATTATTTCTCAGCAGCTTCTCAACCTACATACCGTTTAGTAAAGACAAAGTTCAAACTGTTGGCGGGATGAGTGTTTCCACAGAAAAGGATGCAGCAACCCTATTGAGTGTAATCTCTTATGACGAAGAAATAGCCTATATTGAAGCGGGTGTTGAACCGGATATTATTAGAAAAGAAGTAAATAAAGGAGAAAGAGTTTCTTTCTTATTTCCATTCAGTGAACAAGTAGATTTCCTTTACCCGGCAGCCTATGACAAAGAAGGAAAAAAGCTTTATTATTATGGATACCCAAAAGGTACAAATGAATTTAAGAGCGAGGATTTCAAGTGGCACAGAATTGATGAACAGACATAGTTGGTCTTTAGGTCAAAGGCAGGCGCCTCTGACCTTTTTAAAGTAGTTACAGGATGGCACCTTTGAAAAAATCATGAATTACCACACATCAGCTGTCTAAAGGTATATCCGAATACCTCTCGTACCTTTGCTTCTCAGTGTTCAGCTCATAGATTCTTACAAAATTCACTTCAAACTCAGGATAGGGTGCCAACTCTTTATCTGCCAAACGTTCCATCTCTTTTAGTTCCTTTTTTGCCAGGCCGCTGGAAATGTTTCCGCCATATTGTTCCTTCCCGAGAGTAAGGTGAGGGATAAAGGCTTCAAGTTCATAATACTTCTTAATCAGGTCTTCTGATGGTGAAATTTCCTGCACTAGTTGCTGATGCAATTTCTGCAGTCCAGTTGATTTCACTTGTAGAAATAAAATGTTATCTCCAAAATAAGTTGGCTTTTCCAGGGAAACATGAAATGGGGCGAACGACCCGCACACCTTCTCCACTTTAGGTATCCAGCCCTTATCAGCCGTCAATCCTCCCTGCGCCTTTAATGTGATATGCGGTTCTACACCTGACTGCTCAATCCACTTACACTGAAAAGTCTCTATTGTGTTTAAATAATCTTTTGGAGGTACAACTCCAATAAAATACTCCACTTCCATTACACTTCAGTCCTTTATAATCCGTTTTCATTATTCTAACAGAATCCCTCTTCAAAATATTCAAAAAAATGAAGGAAACTTCCATATTTAATGGTAAAATATTCATATTGGCTGATATACAGAAAGGGGAGAGCCATGTGCTGAAGAAACACCTTTCGTTCCTTATTTTGATGGCAGTTCTATTCCTTATTGGCTGCTCGGCGAAACAGGGACTTCCAGTTATCTCTATAAATGAAAATTCCGATTATGAAAAAACGTTTGCTGATTTGTCGTTAGGTGTGCTTTTCGATTTTGAGTTCCACTTACCTCATGCAGATGACAGGTGGGTTACGCTTTGGGTCGAAGAGTACAGGAATGGAGCGAAGGAGACTGAGCCTTTGACACAGCTCTCCTATGGGAACAGTCCTGAACAAGTGGAAAAAGGAAACCTGGGCTTTGGCATCATCAACCCGAATTCAGAGGACCCGCAGGTCTTTCTTTATGGACCCGGCGTGAAATCAATGCCGGAACAAGTGAAAACAATTTTCAAGCAAGATATGATGACATCAGGGGAATATGCGCTTGGAGAAGACGAGGTGGAACTGAACCTGGGGGAAACAAAGATTCTCGCTGTTTACCGCGGGACTTCCGGTAACTCGATGAGAACCATTGATTTTCAAGATGAAGAGACCATCGACTACGTCATTGAGCATGAAGACACCGTCCTTTTACTAAAAATCAAAGTCGAGGAAAAGAAAGCAGAACAATAAAAGAACGGTGAGTCCGTTCTTGCAAAAGGGGATATTAAAATGATCGACAGCTGTTTTATTTGTGATAAGCACGCCGGTAAAATCAACACTTCAGGTGTGAAGATTTTTGAGGACGAATATGTTTATGTCGGACACATCGATAGAAATGGAAAGCCAAATTATTTGGGGCATATCATGATTGACTTGAAAAGGCATGCTCCATCCCTGGCCGATATGACAGAAGGGGAAGCTGAAGCATTTGGGGTGACCATGTCGAGAGTGAGTAAGGCTCTGAAGGAATCCGAAAATGCCGAGCATATCTATTCCCTTGTGTCGGGAAATTCCGTGCCGCATCTTCATATGCACATTGTTGCCAGATACCCGGGTACACCGGAAGAATACTGGGGACCGATGGAAGTATATGATTGGGAAGATGCTCCGATGGGCGGCAGCCGGGAAGTAGTCGATCTGTGCATACGTCTAAAAGAATATATGGAGAATCTGTGAGATGGCAAATAGCATTCAAGAAATCAGCTGGACCGGTAAGCAAAAAGACTATGTGGACATCATCAATATCGAAAACTTCCATCATATGTCCCTGGGACGGTTTGGCGGTAATTCACGGGCGGGGCAATACAAAAATGAAGACGGCTGCTTGATTTGGGCAGATGAAAAAGAAACATTTGAGTTTGCAGTGATATTAGACGCCCACAAATCTGCGGACAGTGCGGAATTGGTAATCCTGCAGTTCAATAGAAAGAAGGAAGAAATCCTCGACTTGCTGTCACTCTCTGTAGAAGTAACGATGAAAAAGATCGAGAAAACCATCCTCAATTTGTTTCAGGAAGAGGAATTTCTTTCAGCATGCAGGGAAGTGCAAGGCGAAACGGCTTGTCTTATTGTTTTACGAAAAGGTAAGTATTTATGGTGGTTTTCTGTTGGTGACTGTATCGCCCATTTGTTTAACCCCGAGCTTGCAAATCTTGGTCAATATCAACTCAACCAGAGACAATTTTTCGAATGGGTAGGAGAAGTCAATACATTCACCCAACCCATCCCTTGTTACAGCAGCGGCGTAAGGGAACTCCGAAAAGGACTGAACCGCATCCTCCTGACAACGGATGGACTTGTTGAATGTCCCGGTGACCCATATTCCAGCCCCTCGGACATCTATGAAACCTTGATGAGTAATCCCGTTGAGGGTGGGATCAGGGTATTAATGGAAAAAATCAGAGATTTTAATGTTCGAGACAGTACAACGCTCATTTCCTGGGATGTTATGATTGAACAGGAAGCGACACAGCCAAGTGACATATGACAATCATTACTGGAGGGGTAACTATCAATGACAAGCGAAGGATACTGCAGTGGATCGGATTCATAATGGTGATGGCAACATTGTTATTCATGATTTTTATTAGCTTAACAGGCATCTCTAGGGATCTCTCTCAAACTACATTAACGATTATTAAATGGTCGGGACTCTCTATTGGACTTTTGTTTGTGATGATTACTTATTGGTTTCCGGAAGAGAAGTAACACGTTTTTTTTATAGGATGGTAGAGTATGAGTAATATTTGATTATTAATATTGCAAGGAGCAGCCGATGACTTCAAACAACTTAAACTCACTGGGAAATGAGATAAGAGAGATTGAACAGCGGTTTAAACAGGAAATCGAGCCTGTACGATCGGACCTCTGGCATTTTTGTTTGAAACTTACCCGTTCTCCCTGGGAGGCAGAAGACCTGGTCCAGGATACCCTGTTAAGATCGCTTGGTGTTCTGGCAAAAATTCATCAGCCGGTTAACACGAAAGCATACATATTTAAAGTGGCAGCGAATCTATGGATAGATCAAAAGCGGCGGCAAAGATTTACGATTGAGCAAATGGATGAAAATTACCTCCAGGATAACTCAGCAGGTATGGATTTTCAGTTGATAGACGACCTTGATTTTCTCATTGATCGTCTGACTCCGCTTCAATATGTCACCTTGATCCTGTCGGAAGCATTTCAGTTTAAAGCGAAAGAAACGGCACTTATAGCGGGCACCTCGGAGAATGCAGTTTATGCTAATCTCAGCAGGGCGAGGTCCATTTTGCGAGATAACAAGCCGGTAAGATCCAAGGACAAGGGAAAGCCTGAGGACCTGGTACCGCATGAACCACTTAATGTCCTACTGGAAGGGTTCCGAAAGAAGGATCCAGAGATGATTGCCTCTGTGTTAAGCAGGGACGTCTCAGTTGAAATCACGCATGCCGGCCTGGAAATGGGGCTGGAGGAAACCAGGAAAAATTCCCTTCGAGACTGGAAAGAAATTGCCGATACTCAGAACGTCATTGAAGCTAAATATAAAAAGTTATGGGGGTGTCCTGTTGTTATTGAAATGGAGGAAAAACAGGATGGCCGATCCTATTTGAACAATATTCATTTCGTTGAGACTTTTGAAGGTGAAATCATTTATTGGAGGTTTTATTGCTTCTCCTGGGATCTTATGAAACTTGCCGCTGAAGAACTCGGTGTCGAAATGAATGCCCAATACTTTTATCATATTTATTAAATTTGTTTGTAAGGTTTTCCCCGTTTCCTTCGTTAGTACCTATGTAAGCCAAAAAACTAAAGGAGCGCGGTTAGCTATGAGAAGCCCCATCATTAACCAAATCAATACGATTTTTGTTCATGTAAGTGATTTAAAGAGGTCAGTAGAGTGGTATTCGAATCTCCTCGGCCTAAAGTACGATTTAGGAAATGTTGCTGATCCCGTTTACAATATCGAGATTAACCACTATACGGGACTGACCTTGGATGCAGGACCAGAGGGGATGTCAAAGCAGGCAAAGAGAAACGGGTATCCTCTATTCAACTTTCACACCAATGATATTGAAGCAGCCTTCACTTTTGTTGAAAAAATGCAGGCAGAAATTGTTTCTGAAGTGACAAGATACGATGATTTCTCATTTTTCACAGTCAGGGATCCGGACGGAAATGTAATAATGATTTGTACAGGGTGATAAGTGGTCAGGATAATGGAGCCAGGCTCAAAAGGGTGAATCTGAGCCAGGCTAAAAAGAGTGAATCTGAGCCAGGCTCAAAAAGGTGGAATTGAGCTAGGCTCAAAAAGGTGAATCTGAGCCAGGCTCAAAAAGGTGGATCTGAGCCAGGCTCAAAATGGTGAATCTGAGCCAGGCTCAAAAGAGTGATTCTGAGCCTGGCTCAAAAAGGTGAATCTGAGCCAGGCTCAAAAGAGTGGATCTGAGCCAGGCTCAATAAGGTGGATCTGAGCCAGGCTCAAAATGGTGAATCTGAGCCAGGCTCAAAAAGGTGGATCTGAGCCAGGCTCAAAAGAGTGAATCTGAGCCAGGCTCAAAAGGGTGAATCTGAGCCAGGCTCAAAAAGGTGGATCTGAGCCTGGCTCAAAAGAGTGAATCTGAGCCAGGCTCAAAAAGGTGAATCTGAGCCAGGCTCACAAAGGTGAATCTGAGCCAGGCTCAAAAAGGTGAATCTGAGCCAGGCTCAAAAAGGTGAATCTGAGCCAGGCTCAAAAGGGTGGATCTGAGCCAGGCTCAGCCAGGCTGGTGGTGTTGATGCCGAAGGAGATGCTTATGAAGAAAAAGAAACGATTGATTATGAGAACGATGATACTATTCGTTCTTTTATGTGCAGTTGGCTATACCTTGTATGCAAATCTATTTCAAAAAGAGCAGAATCAAAGAGTGGTGGTAGGCGATGCAGCCCCTGATTTTGCCCTCTCCACCTTAAATGGAGATGATTTTCAGCTAAGCGATCACGAAGGGAAGGCAGTACTCGTCAATTTCTGGGGAAGCTGGTGTGGACCGTGTAAGAAGGAGATGCCGGCAATCCAGGATGCTTATGAGCACTATAAAGATGAAAATTTTGAAGTGGTAACCATCAATATACGGGAATCTGAATTTACGGTGAATAAATTCTTTGAAAATAACGGCCTATCAATACCTGTTGTGATGGATAAAGATGGTGAAGTTTATGATCGATATGGGATCCACAATCTCCCTGCTTCCTTTTTTATAACTCAGGACGGGACGGTTAAGAGAATGGTCCAAGGAGAAATGAACCGCCAGGATATCGATCAATGGATAGAAGAAGTTTTGCCGAAGAGTTAATTTTTCGGCCAAGTAGTACGAATTCAAGAAGTGTATATTGTGTTAGGGGATATTTATGTTAATAGCTACACTAACTTTCGGCTGGATTGGAATTGGGATTTTCCTTTTGATCGTTTTTAGTTTGAGAAGTTTACTAAAAAACAATGAGTATGGATTTCTTCACATGCTTATGGCTGTGATGTATTCGATGTGGCTGCCTTTACCTTTCTTTTTAACTGAAATACTTACCTATGAAGCTTTACGAATAGGAATGATTTTCGGGCTGCTCTATTTGATCATGATGGTTGTAACAATGGCCATGCAAACGGGGCATATTGTTCATATTGCAAGGGAAGAGAAGACTGCATCTGCACACGAAGAGCGCAGCAATCATATTATGGCAACTTTGTGCGGACCTTTTGAGCTGCTTGCTAATATCTTTAAATGTATTTGGGCTTTCTTTTTAGTTCTCGCGTTTTGGGATAATGACATGAAAATGTTTGCTGGCGTAATGCTTATTTTTGTCATGTTTATTTTTTATTTTCTAATTCTATTGGTCAATAACAGTTTGAATAAACCATTAAAATTATTTGAAAAAGTTGTTTCCAATCCTTATGTTTTTAATATTGAAACCATTTGTTTCTTTTTAACAATTATCATTTATATCACTGTTCAACAATAACTTCTAATATAGCCGGTGATCTTCAAAACAGGTCACCGGCTGATTTAATCACACTAAATTTTTATTTATCCTTCAAAATATAAACAAAATGCCCTTGATAAAAGCTCCAGGTTATGGTAATTTTAAACTATATTGCAAAGCAAGACAGTTTGTTGTTTATTTTTTTGCTTCACTATATTGCATAACAAGGTAGTATTCCTGCAGAGGGAGGTAGCGTATTTGTCATCAAGTCAGATACTAAAAGGCATATTGGAGGGCTGTCTTCTTTCAATTATTTCTAAGGGAGAGACCTATGGCTATGAAATGATTGAAAAATTGTATGCTTATGGATTCACTATGGTGAAGGAGGGCAGTATTTATCCCTTATTATTGCGCATGAAGAAAGAGGGGCTTGTCGTAACTAGCCAGAAACAGCTGCCTTCTGGGGGGCCGAAACGGAAATATTATGCGCTTACGGACAAAGGGAAGGAAGAATTAACTGAATTTACGGAGCGATGGGATTCTATTTCGAAAAGTGTCCATCATTTATTAAAGGAGGAGAAGGGTTGATGGTATCCAAACAAAGTGAGGAATTTTTGAAAAACCTCAGGCTGTACTTGTTTTCAAGCGGAAAGAATGAAAAGGAAATCGAAGACATCATCAGTGAACTTGAGGATCACTTGCTCGAGGCCGAATCGCAAGGGAAAAGCGTTGAAGACATCATTGGGCAATCGCCAAAGCACTATATGGAGCAAATTGCTCAAGAGATGTCATTTGATGCTTTAGGGTGGATGAAGTATCTGCCGGTCATTATGATAGGATCGCTATCCTATATCGTCCTGGGTGATGCACTGAGAGATGAACTTCAATATACTCTTCTGGAGTTGGTTGGATATCCATTGATTTTAGTTTTGTTTATTATGCTAATCTCATTGTCATTCAAGTACTTGGCTGCGACACCGCCCGATTATAAGCACTGGATCGTTTTTGGGTTTTTGGGTGTATTTCCGATGGGAATGTTCTTAGGTTTACTCATCCTTAACCGGAGAATGGAGACGGAAATGGTTGTCTTTGGTACGGCAGGACAAATTGCTGCTATAGTAGCCACCATACTGATATTCATTGCCATTTCCATTTGGACCAAAACCTGGATATCCATCATTTTACCGGTCATTCTATTTGTACCGGAGTTCATCATCAATAGTACGAGTTTTGACGAAGGAACAAAACTAACGATGTCTGCTGTCATCACACCTGTATTATTTGCTTTTTTCTTTTGGTATTTGCTCAAAAAAGAAAAAACAGAAACATGCGAGGATTGTTAAAAAAGTTTAGAATAGTGTCCATTTTCCATTAAAATGGGATAAAACCAATCATTCACTCTTTTTTTAGCGTATAATAGATATAAGCATTGGAAGTTATATGGCAAAAATAGAAAGAAAAGGAGGAATCAGCAATGATCTGGACCTTGATTTTCATGATTGTCGTGTTTGGTATCTTGGGCTTTTTGATGAATATCCTCTCTGGTAAAAAACAACGCAGCGATAAAATCACTCAAGAAGAAGAAAGAGCGAAAAACAACTTCTGGTGGGGCGGCGGCGGGTCAAACTAAATGTGCTCAAAAGAGGCTGGGACAAAACCTTAATAAAAAGCTCTCTTCGCAAAGGTTATGGCTGAGTAAAAAGAATGGATTTCCACTCCAGGACACGAATCAGCGGGGCGGGCGGTGAGCCTCCTCAGCTTTGCCTGTGGGGTTACGTTCCAGCGGGTACGTATCTTTGATATCACTTGTCCCGCTAATCCCCCAGGCGGCCGCACACCTTCCGCTTCAATCCGTCTGCGTTCAGGAAAAATCGGTAAATAGTCTTGAAAGCAAAATCTTTTAATTAGAGCCTAATAACATGAATGAACCGTATGAAGTCAAGTATATAATCTTGACCTCTTACGGTTTTATTTTTGTGAACTTCGACTTAAATCAATTTGTTTTCAACTTGTGTCACAGCCTCTTATTCATTTGCCGTTTTTGAGTTTGGCCGATTCCTCTTCGAATTGTACCATAATTTCAGCACGAGGCTATGAATTTGGTCGATTCTATCCCGGAATGAACCATAATATCAGCACGATACCAAGAATTTGGCCGATTCCACCCCAGAATGCACCAAAATATCAGCTCGATACCAGGAATTTGGCCTATTTCTCTCAGAATTGCACCATAATATCAGCTCAAGACTAAGAATTTGGTCAATTCTTCTCAGGAATGCACCATTATATCAGCACGATGCTATGATGAATTTGGTTGATTCCACCATGCTACGCAGCAATTTACATCCCACTGCAGAATCCGATCAATACTAGCAATGATTACTGCCGAAACCTTCAGAATCAAGTAAGATTGTCAATAAATGAGAGCAAAATTAACAAAAAATACAAATTTTAGTGAAAGTCCAATGAGCGAAGTAAAGAATCCTATACAAAATGCAAAGGATATATTACATTTAAAACAATAGTCGGAAAGGGGATAAATGGTAATGCTGTATAATTCTGTACGGGAATTAAGGGCGCGGTTTCGTCTTACCCAGCAAGATCTCGCAGATAAAGTGAATGTCACCCGACAGACTATCGGTCTTATTGAAAAAGGTGACTATGCTCCATCTATAACGCTTGCACTAAAAATTTCCCACGTATTTGGCGTTTCTGTAGAGGAAGTATTTCGTCTGGAAGGAGAGAGTTGATTTGTTGAAGAAAATGTATCAATCACCTTGGTTTAATTCGTTTCTTATTTTTTGCTTCGGCCTGATCATGATTGGAGAGTATTATGCTGTGCATATCCCCTCCTGGCTGGTTATTGATCCAATGGTGTTGGGGATTCCAATCCTGATCATCATCGCTGTTATCCCTTTTTACAATAGGAGAAATCCTGATCATCCTGTCAAACCCAGTGTCGTTCCCATGGAACTGCGGGAGGAAGATGAAGGGATGCAGTGGATTACGTTCAAAGCGACACGTAAAGTCTACATCTTTTATGCATTCGCTATTCCATTTGCCATTGCATTAACTGCTTCTATGAACAAGATCCCCTATTTTCCGATTATTCTGCTGGTTTTTATGGGTATTTCACAGTACCTCATTTATTGGTTTCAACTGAAGAAATACAAATAGAGAGGGCTGGTCGGATTGGACACACAGTTCATCATTTCAATCATTCTATTAGTCACGATTTTTGAAGTTTTTGCTGTGATACTGTTTGTAAAATACAGAAGGGGTAACATCGAAGAAAATCCTTTTATTACGGTTGTGAGAAAAGAGTGGATGATCCTTTTCTATTCTTTTTTCAAATGGAAACCAAAGAAAAAAGAACCTCATGTTCAAATGTTCCACTATCATAAAGGTTCACTTTATTTCTGGTTATTCCTTGCTCTTCTCCACGAGCAGGTCATTGAGGGCATTGTGTTTCATATCTATTTGAAAGAAGTCGATCCTCTCAGAGCGAATATCCTCCTTGTACTCCATGTGTACAGCATTCTCTATATGCTCGGCGATTATAATCTTGTCAGAAATAATCCGATTAAAATCATAAAGAATAATTTCATTCTGAACATCGGAGTCAGAAGATCATTAACCTTTCATGCAGGCGAAGTTGAAACGATACAGCCTGCCAAAACTCACTACCATAAAAGCGGGGGAATGGTGCATGAAAAAAATGTTTTTCATGTCGCAGCCCTTCCAAGGGTCCTGACACGGATATTTGGTGTCACGGATGAATTGAAATATGAAATCATCTTTAAAAAGCCGCTTATGGCCAGAGGGTACTTCGGCCAAAAGAAAGTTGTGAATAAAGCCCTGATCTACATGGACGACCCCCAGCCTTTCATTGACGCCTTGCGCACAAAAATAGAAGAATATCATAATGAAGTTGAGTTGAGTTCAGAAGTTGATTCAACTGCGTACATAAAGAAAAGAGAATCCTTGATTGATTGGAAGGCGTATTTCACCCTGCTCATCCTCAATGTCCTGGGAGCATTAGCGATATCGCCGTATGCCATTGCCAGGGAGCAGCTGAATGAAGTGATGGGGCTGTCCAAATGGTCCTTCACACTATTTTATGCACTTCAGGTTTTGCTTGAAGCCGGAATCCTGCTGTTCCTTGCTCTATGGATCGGCAAAAAGACCGGCGTAAAGATTCCTGTTATTGAAAGTTTCATAGATAAAAGCAAACCCGCGATACCAGTGAAAAAGAGGATACTTCAATCTTCCCTTTATGGATCACTGGCTGGAATTGTGATCATCCTATTCAGTTTGCTGGTCTCGGAGCCACTGGGGGTAGATGACTCTTCCATTAATGAGCCTGCTTGGTGGCTTGGGATATTGGGTTCCTTCGGAGCTGCAGTCAATGAAGAGTCTGTTTTCCGTTTGTTTCTCGTTACATTTATTATCTGGCTTCTTTTAAAAGTGAAAAAAGGAATTATAACTCCTTTTAAAAAATGGTTCGCAATATGTGCATCTGCCTTGATCTTCGGCATCATGCACTACAGCATGGCAGCTTCAAATTTTGAAATGACCATAGGGCTTTTTGTCAGCATGCTCATCATCAATGGAATAGGCGGCATCGTATTTGGCGCGTTATATCTGTATGCCGGCATTGAATTTGCTATGATTGCCCACTTTACTGCAGACATCACAATACATGTAATCGGACCAGTTTTGGCAAATCTTATATGAAATCCATTATAGTCCAAGCTTTTATAAGATTAACCTTTTAGTAAATGGTAGAAAGAGGAGTGAGAGTGTGGAGAACAACTGCTGGCTGATGGTGATTTGTCATAGGGGTGCCTGGACGCTTTAAAGTCGTTCATAATAGAAAACCCGGTTGCGTCTTCACTATTAATTTGAAATAATTGGAATATAGTCTTTACAAATAAGGAGGAAAAAGATTTGGTTATTAGAGAAATCGAAACCACTGATGCGGAAGGGTTTATTAATCTCATAAAAGAAGTCGAAAATCATTCAGATTTCATGCTGATGGGGGCAGGGGAAAGGAAAACCACTCCAGAACAACAGCTAAAGCAATTGGAACGAATCAAAATGCAGCGGAACTCCACTATTTTCGTAGCTGAAGAGAAAGGGCAATTGCTGGGCTATTTAATTGCTATGGGAGGCACGGTCCAGAAAAATAAACACTCTGCCTATTTGGTGATCGGTATCCTTCAGGACAGGCGCGGACAAGGCATCGGCAGCCAGCTGTTTGAAAAGGTGATGGAATGGGCAGCAAAACATGGCATCACACGCCTTGAACTAACGGCCGTCACAGAAAATAAAGCTGGGGTAGCACTCTATAAGAAGAGCGGATTCGATATCGAAGGGACAAAAAGGAACTCGCTTATCATCCACGGAAGGTACTATGATGAATATTATATGGCGAAGCTGCTGTAATTGGCGGTTTGAAAACTGCCAGCACATTAATTCATTCTAATCAAGAAGGAGGTAAGCCAATGTTCGATGATCGGAATATAAACTTAAACCAGTTACAACAATACATTAAAAAGAAAGACCATAAACCCGAATTGAAGAATGCCTATTTCCAGAAGCTGATTGAAGAGGTAGGGGAATTATCTGAAGCCATCAGAAAAAATAAGAGGCTGGAAGAAGAAGGTTCAATTAAAGGGACCATTGAGGAAGAATTATATGATGTTCTTTACTACATAACAGCCATTGCAAATATCCATGATATTGACCTGAAGCATTGTATGCGGTTAAAGGCAGAATTAAATCTTGAGAAGTATAGTTGAACAAGATCTTTTGCTTCTTGCTTGGATGATTGCTTGATTAAAAGCAGTTCGTTTCAGAATGCACCAGTTTTTGTTGCCTAGTCCGATGAATTGGTCTTTAAATTCAAGGAATGAACCAACTTCTGTACAGTTTCCTGGAATGTGGTCTATTATCGTGAGGAATGCACCAGTTTTTGTTGCCTTGCCCGATGAATTGGTCGCTAAATCCAAGGAATGAACCAACTTCTGTACAGCTTTCCTGGAATTTGGTCTATTATCTGAGGAATGCACCAATTCATATGAAGCTTCCATGGAATTTGGTCGAATAAGCAAAGAATGCACCAAGTCAATCCCCAGCCAAACGAAACTTTATTTAACCGGCACTCGTCAGCTTAATAAGGGGGCGATGAATAATGAGAAATAAGGAAACGCTTAGAAAGATCAATTGGTTCATTTTTGCGATTGTTATTATCCTGGGACTTATGATGCTTTCTGAGGCTTTTCAGGAATTGAGAGATCTGGCTGATTCACCCGGAGGAGCGGATGCTCAGTCTCGAAGGGATTTTCGCTGGGATTCTTCTTCTACTGTACTCCTGGTTGTCCTTCTATCCTTTACTTCATTGCTTTTGCTGCTATGGAAGAGGATCTTTCCTTTTAATGTCCCCGTTGCTTTGATTCTGCTTGGCTTTTATTATTTATTGTTTTTTATGACCTTTACGACCGGATGGGTGGGACTGGTGGGTGTCATGGGGCTGGCGGCAGCTGTGTTGATCGGTGTTATCATGATCATTGCGTACACCATTTACCTTTGGTAAGAATTTTTTGAAGGGATGTGGTACTATTAGAACCCTTGAAAAGAGAAACAAAAAAGCATCATACTTTGGATTAGCCCTTTGTCTTTTCGCAGTGATTTTATTATTGCCCTCCTATATAGATGAAATGAAGTTGGAAAAAGCTGTCGAACAGGATCTGAATGAAAGGCTGGGTACCGAAAACTATGAAATAGGCTTTATAGAAAAGCTTAATGAGGGAAATAAGGTCCTTGTCAGTTACAGGCTGGGAGCGAAAGACACCACCTATTTGAACGGTTATCTGTGGAAAGATGGGGAACTGCGTATTGATTCTTCCAGGGCTGTAGAAAATTAGTTCTTTAATTAACTGAAGGTCAACCAGCTGGACTGGCTGACCTTTTGTCATTATAGATTGGACACCCTATCAAAATCTCCGGGTCCAACTGTATAGGATGCATCCGAAGTATGATCAGACCTTCTTTTTCTCCAAATTTTCCATCTGCCGCTGTACGGTTTTCTTGGTGTCAGGCCTTTCTCTATTCCGGCTGCCATGCTGTTGATTGCCAGGATGGTGATGGTGAAGCAGGCTAAAGGCCCGACAGCCAGCCACCATTGGTAGTTTATTTGTTTGATGTACATCCCCAGCAGTCCGGACCACTCATTGGCAATCGGCATCGGCGGGTCGCAGTAAATATCATAACAAACCGAAGTTCCTCCGAAATAAATTTGAAAGATACCTAAGTGTGCGATGATGAGCAGGACCTGAACAACAATCCTTGGGTAAATGATCGACAGCCTCGGCCGCAGGTGCGGGAAAACATGCTTACGGAAAATATGGAAACGGGATGCACCCAGCGTGATCGAGCTTTCGATAAATTCCTTCTTCAATATTTCCCTTGTCTCTTCCGCTATCAACAAAGCAGTGGTCGGCGCCAGGATGAGGGCCATCATCACGATTTGGTAAATTATCCTTTCCGTTAATGTGTAAGCAAATCCTTCTGGCGGCTCCCACAAAACAGAGTGAAGAATATTATAGGCAATGATCGATTGGGGGATGAAATAAAAGGACGATGTCATTCCCTTCACCATGGTTTTTGAGCCTGTTTTCTTCCAAAACGCAAGCAGGACTCCAAAGAGAAAAGCCAATAAAAAGCCGAGGAGCGACGTCAGAAATGCAGCACCGAATGTGTATTTTGCTCCTTGCAGCAGTTTCTGCAGCATATGGTACCCGAATTCATCTGTCCCCAACGGAAAATCCTCCGCTGGCTTCAATGGCGGTCCCGCTATCATATTTCCTTCACTGTCCCTTAACCATTCTGTCTGTGGAATGACTGAATCGTAGTAGACATCATGGATGATGCTTGCTGCTAAAATGAGGAAGATCGTTGTAAATCCAAGAATGAAAAGTGGCTGTCTGAATACCCTCAACATTATAATTCCACCTCATTCCCTGTCATAGAATTTGCTGCTCTTTGTACGATCTTAATAAAAATAAAAATCGGAACAAACAGCAGGATGGATGTAACCGCAAAGAGGGTTGGCGTATTATACGAAAACAAGAAAGTGGTGACTCCAAGCATATTAAATAAGTACTCCAGGATCAGGAGATTGGACAGCATCAGCCACATCACATTTTTACCGTGATAGGCAATGCTTACAATCATGTTTCGGAACACATGGACAAACAAAATCCGGAAATAGGACATTCCTTTGCTTTTGGCCAATTCCACATACTGCTTTTCAAATTCTTCTTTCATCAGGACGGTCATTGTCTTGATGAAGTACATGGTAGGGAGGATGGAAAGGCAAAGGATGGGAAGTACATACGCCCTGTCTTCTCCCAATGCAACAAAGTCGAATAAGAAGACACCAGTTCTTTTAAACAGCATGACAACGAGAAGCTGGCTGCCGACAATGATGAAAATATCCGGAAGCGAACTGAAAATGAACGAAACAGCATCGATGACAATCTGAAAAGGCTTGCCCAGCAGAAAGTAAAAGAACAATATGATGACTGCAACCGATAAAGATAAGAACAGGGCGGAAAAAAACACGCCAAGGGAATATTCATAAGCATTCCAAAAGAAAGGGAACAGCTCCCGTTCGACTTCTGAAATGGGATTCACATAGACCAGACTGGACAGTGAAAAGAATCCCGCAAGGATCTGCCATAATTCGTTCACGATTGAAGGCAGAATGCTGATGGCTAATATGCCGGTCAGAATGAAGAAAATTTGCAGTACGGACGACTTGATTTTTCTCATAAAGTAACTCCTTATTGATACAGGTTTCTAGTGATTATTGATACTCTCTGCAATCTGCATGAGCTGCTCTTTTTTTACATTTTCCACAGCATGACTCAATACTTCATACATGATTTTGTCATCAGCATGTCCCTCGATCCAAATAACCGAGTGATATGGGAAGTCTCCTTCTTCGTCTTTAAGATAAAAAGCTTCATGACCATTGACCGCCACTTTGGAGATCGCAAGCTCCCCGTCTTTCAGCGGCATATTCTCATATAGTTCTATCTTGGAAGAGCTTCTGACAAATACTTGATCTTCTCCATTATCATACTGTGCGATTGCCACTATCTGATCTTGGCTTTCCTCAACAGGTACAACCCTGGCAACCACTTCCTGATCGCTTGTTTTGGCTTCTGAATAAAGTTGCTGCTGCACCGCCTCGAATTGGCTTTGGCGAGCATCTACAGTGATTTTTCCATTATTGAATATGTAGCCAAAAGGAAGGGTTTTCTCTGGAGTATATGAATGAAGGATCGCTTCCTTGAAAGCGTCAAGATCCTTGTACACGTGAGGCTTGCGGTAAATTGTGAAATTCTTTTCAGGATAATCACTCACCTGATAATACACAAGTGCTTGGCCGTCCTCCACTTGTTCTTTGTAGTTTTCTACATTCGTAAGATCCCATTTTTTCATTTCTTCTTTGGGTTCCGTCAACTCCATTAAAACGTCTCCGTCTGAATTAAATAAGGTGAAACCCTGTGACGCATAGGCACCCACGACGGAAAGGGTGATTAAACCAACGCCAATAAGGACTGCGCGGACTCCCCGGGAAAACGAAAAAGAGGTCTTTCTCTTTCCTTCTTCCCTGATCAATTCATATGTACTATCGATTTTCTTTTTAACAGGGGAAGGGACTCTGTCATCTGTAAACAAATCTTTCATTCTTGTATCAAATTCCTCATCTTTCATTTTCGTCCACTCCTTTTGAAAAGGGGGTTCTCTTCTTTTAACAATGTCATCAGATGCCGCCTCGCGGTTGAAAGCCGAGACTTAACAGTGCCTTCAGGGATCTGAAGAATATCAGAAATTTCTTTAATGGCCAGGTCTTCAAAATAATAGAGCATTGTCACGATCCTTAATTCATCATTCAAGGAAGAAACTGCTTCTTGAACGGCCATTTTTAATTCTATCTCTTCTTTTTCACTTTCAATCCAGGGAGCCTCAAACGGAATGACCGTTTTCCTTTTCTCCAGAAGTCTGTAACACTCATGGATCAGAATCCGTATTAACCAGGTTTTGAAATGCTTTTCCTCCTTGAGGGAAGAAATCTTTCTGAAACAGATCAAAATCGTTTCTTGAATCGCGTCTGCACAATCATGATCCTTTTTCAGAATCCCTTTGGCCACACGGTACATCGAAGACTCATGGTCCTTCATCAATTGAATGAAAGAAGCATGATGGCCTTTCTTCGCTTTCTTGATTAGCTTGGCCTCTTGCAAAATCCCACCTCCCAGCACCCTTCCATTAACATTAGAGTATAAAACCAATACTTTGGTTCAATAAAATTTTTAAAAATTACCATTTATCTTAAGTATACTAAAAGATTGCGAATGTGATTGTTTAATAATCAGATATTTGAAATAATTGGAGGGTGTATAGGCTTTGTCAGATGCGTTCAGGAGGGAATGGAATTGATTCCTTTCACTAAGCAAAGTCCTGGGATGGATAGTACATAGAAGGAATTTCAGAGAGGAGCACTAAGCCAAATTGGAAAACGTGTATAAGGTATTGAAAGAAATAGAACAAGGAAAAGCGGGTCTCGCCGTTTACTCTACTGAAAAGACTAAAATGGCCGGATCGATGAATGGCGACATGATGATTTCTCTTGCTTCTGCCGCCAAAGCAGCGACTGGATTTGCAGTGGCGGGTTTGGTTGAGGAAGGGAGACTCTGCTGGGAAGATACGATTGAGAATATTTCCTTTAACCCGGCTGAGGATAGTGAAGAGCTTTATCCGCACCTTCAGGGCAGAAGTTCATTATCTTTGAGGGAAGCAGTGGAAGTTATGATTGCCTGTCATGACAGTTATGTTGCCAACAGTGTTGCGACTCATGCAGGCGGCTGGGAGATAATCAATGACCGGATTCAGAAAGATTTACCCGCCATCCATGTTACAGAAAACCCGAGAGATGACAAGAATAAAGGCCGACTGGATGAAATGCTGGAGCTGATGATTCGTATTTATTATTCTTATAAAAAGAATCCGGTGTGCTGGCTTCCGATCATCAATGGATTGGTAAGGCAGAATGACCGGGTGGAAGGAATACCATTCCACCATCTCAATCACATGACCGGCGGCTTGGAGACTGCACTAGTTGACGTTGGAATAATTGGTGCTTTCAGGGAAAGCCCTCTGCTTTTTGTCTTGGCTGCGGTTGATTTGCCAGACAGGTCGAGCGATAACCATGCTGATCAAAAAATCATCGAAGCACTTAAACTACTTTATAAAGAGAAGGAGGGAGCCTATGATCCAACAATCGCTTGTCTTAACAGGGAAACAGCTGCTGGAATGGAAAAAAGTTGACCTTGAGGAACTCAAGCCTGATGAAATATCAATCAGGACAATTGCCGGTGCTATCAGTATCGGTGCTGAGTTGCCGCAATACTGTGAAAGTGACGTGACAGACGCTGATCCGGTTTATCCACGGGAAACGGGTTATGAAAGCTATGGTGAAGTCATCGGAACAGGAAGCGATGTTACAGATATTAAAACAGGAGACCGTGTGCTCGCTTTCTACGGCCATAAAACCGCCGGTATCGTGAAAGCAGCCAAAGCGGTGAAGGTTCCAATCTCCTTAGACTACCAGTATGCATTGCTGAATACTCTATCCTGTGATGCTGGTAAAGGAGTGCTGAAACTTCATCCTGAACATAATGAAAAAGTACTGGTAACAGGTGCGGGAACAATAGGGCTGCTGACCGTTCACTTTTTAAAGAACCATATGAAGGTGGAGCAGGTAGATGTGCTGGAGCCCAATGGGGAGAGAAGAAGAATGGCTTCTGTTTTTGGTGCATCCAAGACATATTCTGCCTCAGAACAAGTTCCCTCTTCCTTCTACGAATATGGTCTGGAATGTTCAGCGAGCAGCGAAGCTTTCCAAGCCCATTTAAGAGCGATGAAACCTAATGCTGAAATCTGCATTCTGTCTGACGGCAATAGGGATTTATTTTATCTAAATGAAAATTTTTACGAAAAAGAACTGAGAATCACCGGCTCGAGTGATGGCTTGGATTATCGCAAACACGCTGAGTGGTTCTTTGCGGAATGCCGGAAAGCTCCATATTTATCCCGCATCTTCGACTATCAGATTACCTCTGATGAATTGATAGATTGTTTTGAGAGACTAAGTAAAAAAGCCATCAATCCCATTAAGGTTCTTGTAAAGTATTCTTAAAGAATTATGAAACCTTTTTATCCCGGAATCCGTAATACTTTTATAAACAGAAATTTCAAACAAGGATGATGCAATATGGGTAATAATAAGAAAAGCAACGACAACATGGGATTGGGAATAGGTATGGGACTTGCACTTGGTGCGGGAATCGGCGCGGCAATGGATAATATTCCGATGGGAGTTGCCATAGGGCTTGCGCTGGGAATCGCATTAGGCGGGATGAAAAAAAAGCGAAAATAACGGGAACTTGCTTTAACTGTCCCACAAATAAAGGAAGTAGAAGTACAAGCAAACGGAGGAAACGAACGTTGCTGTTAAAAGAAAAAGCCAATACTCTTTTATATCGTTTCACAAACTGGACTGAAACTCAAGATAGCATTCTGGCTGCTGCGGTTGTCGGTTCTTTCGCCAGGGGTGACTATCACGAAGGTTCTGATGTCGATTTAGTGATCATTACAACAGACAAAAAAGCGGTGATGAGAGCTGTTTTTTCAGACTTCGTTTATGAAACCATAATCCGGTTTCAAATTGAGGAATGGGGACCATACTTGTCCTCCCTGCGGATTGTCTATGACAATGGGTTGGAGGTCGAGTTTGGGGTAACGACAGTCGATTGGGTCAAGGAACCATTGGACAGTGGAACCAAAAATGTAGTCAAGGATGGGTTTCGCAGCCTGTTAGATAAGGAAGGGCTGTTTGGAGAGATTAATCAGTTTTTAGAAGAAAAATAGCGGCATCATTTTTTCGTTAGGAGTTCTTATATGAAAATGAAACACATTCTTTATTTCATTGTTTTTGTATGTATCGGTGTACTATCAGCTTGCAGCCAGGATCCCGAGTTTGATGTGTATGAAGGTAAAGCATTGAACATTGCCGTCATTGGTGAACCACCGGTCATTGAAGAAGAGCAAGTCAGGTTCAAAGAGATTGCCTTTGATGAACTGAACGAAGACATTGCAGGCTCATATGACGCAGTTTTTATAACAGAACGTAATCTCTCAAAGGCATCAGAGAGTCAATTTGCGGAAGTTTATCTAGCCTCTGATATTCCATTTTTCTTCCTTTCAGCAAACAATCATATTCCGTTCACAATAGAAACAGAATCTTACTCTGATTCGTGGAAATGGAGCAAAGGAACCAGTTATGCAGTTGGGATTCTTCCTTCTGAAAAAGATGATTCCTTAAAGACTTGGGGCTTCAGTTTGTATAATGATTAAAAGAAAGATGAATACCTCAGGTCCTTGTACTCCAGGATCTTTGAGGTCGTGGAAGAGCAGGGGGTTTAAGAGGGAGGAATGGATATGGAATTCCTGATCATGGTTGGATTTGTTTTCTTATTATGTATGTGTATTGGTTCCGTACTCAATATTTTGCTGAGGATGACCTCTAAAATCAATTGGCTGATTACCGTGTTCATTAGTTTATCTGTTGCCATCTTCGCACAGATTCTTAATATTATGTGATGGATGTTTACTTGGGACGCATTGGTGGGGACAGCGGCAGGTGGAATTCTGGTATTCACCGGATGCAGGGCTGAAAACCATCTAAATGGACCAATGAGATAGTGAGTTTGATAGGATGATGGGCTATTTAAGGGTAAATGGACCAATGAGATAGCGAGTTTGATAGGATGATGGACTATTCAAAGGGTAAATAGGCCAAAGAGATAGCGAGTTTGATAGGATGATGGACTATTTAAAGGGTAAATGGGCCAAAGAGATAGCGAGTTTGATAGGATGATGGGCTATTTAAAGGGTAAATGGGCCAAAGAGATAGCGAATTTGATAGGATGATAGGCTATTTAAAGGTTAAATGGACCAATGAGATAGCGAGTTTGAAATGATATTGGACTATAAAAGGGTTAAATGGTCCATCGAGGATTGGACACCGCAGAAATATTGGGTCATTAACCAGCTGAATGGGCCAATGAGACTCCATTTTCAAGAGGATGCTGGCCATATGCCGTTAGTAAAAGCAAAAGAATATTTTGACAATAGAGAGTTTTGATAGAGTGCTTTAAGAATCTAGCTTTATTCAGGCGGCAGGAAGTGAGTGAAATGAGAGAAAAAAAGTTTTATAATTCAAGATTCCAAATGGCGGTTTTATTTCTATTCTCCATTGGTTTAGTCATCTTATCAGGATGGATAGTGTTTTTGGGGATGAAGCCTGTGATTTACTGGCCAAGGTTGGTTATTGGCTCTTTATTGTTCATGCTGTTTCTATGGTCAACTTTTAATACCTTTAAAGAAATGATCCGGCCGTCATTACTTGTGAAATTGACTGACTCTGCAGTGATCACCCTGAATAAAAAGCAGGAAATTGCCACCGACTGGGAAGATATAGAGTCTTATATGATATATCGGTCCAGCGGAGGTTCGACCAGCATTTATTTATTCCTAACAGAAGGTAATCATACTGAACTGCCTGGACACGTAAAAATTGGTTACAGTTTTATGAAAGATAAACATGAATTGATAGAGGCATTCGGTCAAAAATATTTAAAGGAAATGAATCCTGACCCCGAATTGATAAGGAAAATAGGATGAAGTTCCGGCAGGGAAGGGAACATATGATGAAAACAGAAATGATGCTTGATGTAAATGGCTCCAAATTATTTGTAAAAGTTTTTAGAGCACATTCCGATAAACCGGCAATTGTAATGGACGCTGGATATGGAGATTATTCCAAGGCCTGGGATAGAGTAATAGATGATATCTCGAAGAACAATAATGTTCTTATTTACGACCGGGCCGGTCTGGGTAGAAGCGAACCAAGTATGCATCCTAGAACAAGCTTGCAAATGGTTTTGGAATTACACGAACTCCTTCGAGCAGGAGATTTACAACCGCCATACATAATAGTTGGACATTCCTTTGGGGGAGTCAATGCCAGGTTATTTGCAACGGAATTTGAGAATGAGGTTTGCGGATTGATTCTAGTCGATTCAACTCCTGAGGATTATAAAGAACGTTTCCTTCCAACTATGTCTGCGGAATTCCAAGATCGGTACAACAAGCAATTCGTCCACGAAGGAAACTGGATAGCTTAGAGCAGGTAAAAAAGGCAAAAAAGAAGTTGGATATCCCGTTGATTGTACTTGCTGCAGGCAAAAAGGCACACTATTCAACTGATTCCCAGGATTTTTGGATCGAAATGCAAAGGGAATTAACCGATATTTCTACGGAAGCTGAATTTGTGATTGCTAAAAACAGTGCACACTATATTCAGGACGATGAACCAGAATTAGTTGTAAATGCCGTGCAGAAATTGCTGAAAAAGCATTCATCTCATAAAAGGTAATACTGCCTGCAGGCTTTTGGAAATGAGAATTGAAATACTTACTTTTATGAACAAAATAGAATTAATTCGATTATAGAATGGAATGGAGGGCAATTAAATGAATTTTGAACATCATATATAACAACCTTTCATTGATATAAGAGGACCTCCTTGTTACTTGGTTATTTGCGGATATACCATTTTAAGGAGGAATAGTAATGAATGAATTTGACAAAGATTTTTTGAGTGATTTAGAAGAAGCAGAAACGAAATTTTCCGGCTGGGATTTTTCTTTCATTTCCGATACAGGGCGCATGAGGAGCGGGCTGACTTCCTGGTCTTATGGGAGCATGGCTACTTCATTGAAGAGAAATGCGGAGGCACTGCTTGATATGGGGACCGGAGGGGGAGAATTTCTCTCGAAGCTTTCACCGTTTCCCGAAACGGTTTTTGCGACGGAAGGCTATGAACCTAATCTCCCGATTGCAAAAGAGAAGCTTGAACCGTTAGGTGTTGAAGTTTTTACTTTTGAGGAAGATTCTGATCTTCCTTTTGATGATAATCAGTTCGATTTGATCTTGAATCAGCATGAGTCTTATTCTCCTATGGAGGTAAGAAGGATCCTTCGAAAAGACGGAATTTTCCTTACCCAGCAGGTTGGCGGGTTGTATTGTTTGGGAATCAATGCAGCATTAGGACTTTCAGGGAACACCGAGTATCAGGAGTGGAACCTGGACACGTCTGTTCAAGAACTGTCTGTCAGCGGCTTTGAAGTATTGTTCAGGAAAGAAGAATTTCCGGTGCAGCGATTCTTTGATATCGGGGCATTGGTCTACTATTTAAAGGCGATACCTTGGCAGGCTCCTGATTTCAGTATTCATGAGCATAAACAAATGCTTTATGAAATCCATCAAACCATTCAATCTACAGGGTTTTTTGATGTGAAACAGCATCGGTTTGTCATTAAAGCAAGGGCAATATAAGATTTACTGGCCATCTCTTAAGGGATGGCCCGTTTTAAGCAGGTAAGGTTTTTCCAGACAGAAGCGCAGGGCACATTGCTTCTTAGAATAGAATCATTCAGAAGGGAGATGATTAACATCATTTATTACAAAGAAGGAGATTTACGAATCCGTCCGGCCGTCGAAAGTGATGGTGAAAAACTTGTGGAAGGATTTAAAGAACAGGGCTGGGAAAAGCCTTTGGAGTTATTCAGGACTTATCACTTACAGCAATCGAGGGCAGAAATCGATTTCTTTGTAGCGGAATGCGGTCAAATAGTTGCCGGCTATGTTGTTTTGATCCCGGAAACGCCGGCCGGTCCTTTTGCTGCTGCAAAAATCCCTGAAATAGTCGATTTGAATGTGCTGAAATCATTTCAAAATCATGGTGTTGGGAGTAAACTGATGGACGCTGCTGAAAGAAAGGCAGAAGAAATGAGTGATTCCGTCTCTTTAGCAGCGGGGCTTCACTTCGGGTATGGAACTGCTCAGAGAATGTATGTGAAGCGTGGTTATATTCCCGACGGTTCCGGAGTTTGGTATAGGGGCAGGCAATTAGAACAATACGGAAGCTGCGTAAATGATGATGATTTGGTTTTGTATTTACGAAAATATTTTAAGTGAAGTCTCTTGGAGGAAGGGGATCAAATGGATGAATGCTGCTCAAAGAATACAATTCAGCTATCAATACAACAAGGGAGATACTTGGGCATCAGGAGCTATAGAGCTTGATGACAGAAGGTTTGAATTTTTATGTTCCTGCCTATTCAATAACCCCTTAGAGGTGTTACTCTATTCGATTTATCAGTTAATACCGAATCTCGCACCTGTCCCTAGAAAGGAAATCCATTTTACCCTGTACGATGAACCTTTAGAATATAGCTGGTATTTCAAGATGCTGGATAATGAGACTGTCGGCATTCTCATATATTCAAATGGACAAAATTCAGTGTTTGAAGGCAGGTGTAACTTAATACATCTTGTGAAAACCTTTGTTCAATCCCTTCCTGATCAAGTTGTCCTTACTATGGACGAAAAGGTAAGAAGCATTTATGAGGAACTCCGTCATTTTATAAAAAGGCTATCTTCGCATGTATAGTTGCTTTTTGGCAAGGCTCTATACTCGCAGAAGAAAGAACAGTTCTATTCTTACCTGCTTGCCGGTGTGTTTTTTCGGGAATTTTCCAGGAGATTATGTGAATTTTATATTGAATGGGAGCAAAGTATATGTAAAGAGTCTTTAAAAGGTCATACAAAGATTGAAGCTGCAAATAAGCCAAAGAGTTTGCAGCTTTTCTATTGGATTTTTTTTAACTTTTTTACAATTAATTGAAACTTTCGAAAGTTATCATCCGTATATAACCATACCAGTTAAAGGAGAGTGATCAAGCAGGAATCCGGTGATTATTAAAAAAGGAAAAGGGGATGAAGTGGTTGTTTATTTTGAAAATGGCATCAACCTCGCTTTTCGTTATAGCTGTTATCACTATTGCGATAGTTCAGGACAAAGTTCTTACATACATAGAAACAAAGTTTTCGAGAACGTTTGCTTATTTGCTGGTGGTTTCAGTATTCTTGATGATTCAGTGGGGTATTGTCCTGTTGATCAGCAGCAACGGTACATGGAGTTTACTTGATACAAGCTTTATCTGCGCACCAATCTTTTTCGGGATAGGCTGGATCACTTCTTTCACGAGGAGGGCGAGTATCAATCAGGCAGGGGCAAGTTTGCGATTTTTAACAAATGGTTCCTACCAACATGATTACAGTGTCGAACAGGTAAAGGTATTCACTCCTTTTTTTGCAGCTACATTAACCTTTTTCATCATAAGCTGGGGAATTTCATTTTATATTGCTTTTACTTACTAAACTGTAGTGGACGGATACAATGCTGTCCTTGGATGGAAAAATATGATAAGATTTAATTGTCTGAAAAATTCAATTATGAATGAACAGGCAATAAATTATTCAGGAGGTCGATCAAAATGAAGAATGGTAAAACGGTTTGCAATTATACTGCGGGTGGTTCGACTGAATAATTTATTGAGGTTCGGATCCCCTCCAATTGAAAGGGGAAAATCATTTGAATCAAGCGTTAATCATTATCGATGCACAACAAGAATTGATTGAAGGAAATCAGGAAACAAGTTCAGTTTTTAATAAAACACAATTACTATCAACTATTAATCTGGTCATTGAGAAAGCTCAAGTGTCAGGCATACCCATTCTGTTTGTAAGGGACCTGGATGTTGCCGAAGGCCGGGGAGCCGGATTCCAAGTCCACGAAACGATTCATGTTCCAGAGGATTCCATGATGTTTGATAAATCTGCGACCAATTCATTCCACGGTACAGAGCTCTTACCGTATTTAAAAGCAATGGACGCAAGGCACCTGGTCATGATGGGATGTGCAACGGAGCACTGCATTGACAGTGCTGTTCGAACGGCTACAGTCAGCGGCTTTGACGTCACGCTGGTTGCTGACGGGCATTCCACTACAGACAATGATGTACTGAGTGCAGAGCAAATCATCAAGCACCACAACAAGACCCTGCACGGCCACTACAATGTTGAGCATTTTTCTGTAGTCCGTAACGCAGCGGAGGAACTATTCCAACCTACCCATGATTCTTATAGATAAAGAATTGGTATCCCAATTTCTGAACATAGCGTCAGAAATTGGGGTAACTATCCGGAAAGGGTGTCACTATGAATTCATCTGCATTAAAAGATGTAAAACTTATATTCGGATTCTTAACTTCCCTCTTGTGTTCAGCCGCTGGGATCCTGCTGGCAGTCCATGATAATGGCTTCTGGATAGCATTTATCGTCATGGCATTTCTATTTTCATTTTTAAGTGTAAGAAGAGCTGAAAAAAATTACAGTAAATAATGAGGCACAGAGAAAGACGGGGTACTTTGGATATGACATATAATATTGTTTGTGATAAAAGATCTTATTCATACGAAATCCAGTCACATAGCCATGGCTTCGGACAATTACTTTTTCCGTTGCAGGGTTCCCTGAACATACATACTGACAGCGAAGCTATAACCCTTACTCCGGATCATTTTTACTATCTGCCCCCACAAATGAATCACCAATACCATTCAAAGGACCGCAATGAATTCATGGTATTGGATATTCCGATGCACTACCTGCCTGATTACACGGAGAGCATGTATATGCCGCTTGATCAGCAGTGGAATTCGATCCGGTTTTTGCTATTGGAGGAAGCACAAGAAGACGATGGTCAATCATCTGCACTTATGGATCTTACCAGATTCGTTACGCATAAGCTAAAGACGGCCTCGCCGGCTTCCATTCAATACATCCAACAACATTTCACTAAGCCTCTGAACCTCCAAGATTTAGCTCGGATCGAGAATTACCATCCCAACTATTATTCAAACTGGTTTAAACGGAAAACCGGGAAAAGTCCGAAACAATATATATCCCATCTCCGAATGAAGAAAGCGGAATGCTTATTGATGAATACCTCCAGGACGATTTCTTCCATCAGCGGGGAAGCAGGATTTGAAAACTCATCCTCTTTCACAAGGTGGTTTGTAAAGGAGTCAGGCATCACGCCGCAGCAGTTCAGAAGGCTTAATAATGGGTAAAAAAGAACTTAAACTCTGTAAAGATACGAACGCTGTGATCTTTTATAATGAGTGTAAGTTCTTTTTATTGAGGTGAAATCCATGCAAAGAAAGCATGCTCCTTTATTGATATTACTAGCGGCTGTTTTATGGGGGACAACAGGGGCACAGGCCCTGGCTCCCCGCGGGGCGGATCCCCTCGTCATCGGCGCTGTCCGCCTGGCGTTTGGCGGGATCCCTCTTTTGATCCTTATCCTTGTTATGGGGAAAGTCACTTTCCGCAATTGGCCGATAAGGGAAACGTTTGCCGCATCCATCAGCATGGCCTGTTATCAGCCATTATTCTTCTCGGCAGTAAGCATGACCGGAGTGGCAGTCGGGACAGTGATTGCCATAGGAAGTGCTCCGGTATTATCCGGTGCACTTGAGTGGATCTTTTTGAAAAAAAGCCCTGCAAGGGTATGGTGGACCTCTACCGTGTTATCAATCATCGGATGTATCCTTCTATTCATGAATAAAGAGTCAGTAACGGTTGATCCTTTTGGAATACTCCTTGCTTTGGGGGCAGGACTATCCTTTGCAGCCTATTCCTTTGTGAGCGGGAAGCTGGTGGAAAGACATTCATCCATTTCCATAGTAGCTGTTGTATTTACGCTCAGAGCCGTGATGTTGTCTCCATTATTGTTCCTGTATGATCTATCCTGGATTGGCGGTTTCAGGGGATTGGCAGTCAGCCTGCATCTCGGCCTGGTCACAACTGGGGTTTCATATTATCTCTTTGCCAAAGGGCTGTTGAATGTACCTTCGTCAACGGGAGTAACACTTGCCCTGGCAGAGCCGCTCACTGCAGCACTTCTTGGTGTGTTCTTTATCGGCGAGCGGCTCGCTTGGACGTCCTGGCTGGGGATTGGTTTGCTGCTGTTTGGAATCGGGATATTGATCTTTGACTTTAAAAAGAAGGATGTAAGGAACGAGATCTCATTAGAAATATAGAATCGAAGGGAGGCATAGTATGCAGTCATTAAAAGGAAAAATAGCTCTCGTAGCAGGTGGAACGCGGGGAGCCGGACGCGATATTTCGGTAAAGTTAGGGGAAGCTGGTGCAAAGGTTTACGTAACTGGCCGGACTACCAGGAATCAGCAGTCCCCGATGGGGCGCAGCGAAACGATAGAAGAGACGGCAGAAATGGTTACTGAAGCAGGCGGGATTGGAATCCCTGTAAAAGTGGACCATACGGTGGAATCCGAAGTTAAAGGACTGTTTGAAAGGATAAAAGAAGAAACCGGCAGGCTTGACATCCTTGTCAATGATATATGGGGCGGAGATCCTTTGACAGAATGGGGAAGGCCTTTTGGGGAGCATGACTTAGGGAAAGGGATGCAAATGCAGAAGCAGGCGGTCGGATTGCATATCATGACCGCCCATTATGCCATACCTCTACTAAGAGAAAGTAGGGGAGGCCTGGTAATTAAAATAACCGATGGTATCGATTATGAGCCTAGAGGAAGTTTTTACTACAGCCTTGCCAAGATTTCAGCCATTCATATAGCTCAATCGCTGGCTGCTGATTTAAAGGACTACGATGTCGCTTCTATTGCTGTCACACCAGGATTTTTGAGGTCCGAGGCGATGTTGGAGCTGTTTGGAGTCACGGAGGAAAACTGGAAAGAAGCTGCAGAAATAGATCCGCATTTTATTGCTTCCGAATCTCCTTACTATATTGGAGAAGCTGTGCGCTGTTTGGCTGAAGACCCGGAAATTTTAGATAAGACCGGAAGTATCTTCAGCACCTGGGAGCTTTCAGAAGTCTACGGCTACAAGGATATTGATGGTACACAGCCTCATTGGGGGAACTATTACAAGAACATCATCAAGGCATGAACCTTTGGTATTTGTAAAACTCTTCCCCGGTCGAAAAATTTAAGAGGATGCTCTGTCGAAGGCGGAATTTGGAATCAAAGTGACCGCCGATTGAATATCGTCTTGGTAAAAATCACTTCAGAAGGATGCCTGATCGACCAGGCATCCTTCTTTTGACTTTTTAAAAATCCCGAGTGACAGGGTTTTATGCGGGATATACTAACACAGATAACAAAATTTCGGATAACTCCAATTAAATAGGGAAAAGAATCCATGTAACATGAATCTCATGGAAAGAAGGCGTTAACACATGCGGAATGAACATATTGTTAAACAAACGGTTCAGGAGCAGCAGAAGCAAAAAGCGAAGAAAGGGAAAGGCCATAAGCTTCATTGGTGGCAGCTTTCATTGATCGGGATCGGCTCGGTGATTGGTGCGGGATTCTTCCTGGGTACCGGATTGTCGATTGAAAGGGCGGGCCCATCCATTCTACTGGATTATCTTATTGCCGGTATCATTGCGTTTTTGGTCTTCAGTGCTTTAGCTGAAATGTCTGTCCATGACAAAGGGGCAGGCTCGTTCAAGAAATACGCCCAGGAAGCTTTTGGCCGTTCAATGGGATTCATGAGCGGGTGGATGTATTGGGTTTCGGGGATATTGATCATGGCAAGTGAGATTACTGCGCTTTCCTTGTTCACACAATTCTGGTTTCCAAGCGCACCGCTATGGTTATTGATGATTATATATGCAGCGGCAGGCTTCAGCATCATCCTCTTGGGAGTGAAAAATTTCGGTACACTTGAATCCTTGTTTGCCGTTGTTAAAATTGCCACATTGATCGGGTTTATCGTCTTCGGAGCTCTTTTTTTATTTGGGGCTGTTTCGCCTGTGGACACAGCCAAATCAATGGAGGAAGGGATGACTTGGTTTCCAAATGGGTTCATGGGCACATGGACGGCCATGATATTTGTCTTGTTTTCTTTTGGCGGAATTGCAGTCGTTGGGTTGATGTCCACTGAGCTGGAAAGAAAGGCGGATACTCCTAAAGCTGGTCTATCTCTCGTGGTCGTGCTTATGGCGATTTATATCCTATCCCTGTTCTTTGTGGTTTCCATGGTATCGTGGACAGCTATCAGCGAGGATGAAAGTCCATTTGTCACAGCACTAACGGCTTTTCAAATCCCGTATATCGGGACCCTTTTCAATTTGATATTGATCACTGCTGCTTTTTCCACAATGGTTGGCGCCCTGTTTTCCATCACAAAAATTGTTGTATCTCTCGGAAGGGACGGGGACGCACCGAAACAGTTTTCTCATTTCAATAAAAGGGGAGTCGCGACACGGGCTTTGGGTTTGAATGCGGCTGCTCTTGCAGCAACCATCGTGATATCCTTCCTGCTGCCAAGCAAGGTGTACGAGTATTTAACTACAGCGGCGGGGATCATCCTGATTATGAACTGGGTGATCATATTGGCTTCCCAAATCAAAAACAGAGATAGTTATGAGGAAAATCCAAGTAAGACAACCTTTTTTAAAATGCCGGGTTCTCCTTACACATCCTACCTGGGAATCGTCTTGATCGGTGTGGCTATCACTGGGGCAGGTTTTGAAGATGGTGAACGGATCGGCTTGTTCATCAGCATCGGGATCATGGCTGTAATCTTTGCGGGATATTTCCTCGTGAAGAAGCTTGTCGGCCATGAATTGAAAGAAGGCGAAGAACATACTTGATGAGAAGGTAAGGTGTAAGTTGATATAAGAAAGGGACAGGCTCGCAAACCTGTCCCTTTTCTCATGCTTCGTTCTTGGCCTGATGGAGGATTTCCACCACAAATGGATCTTGATCTTCCAATTCAGCAAGGTTTACCTTTCCTTGATTTAAAGCATTGCATATCTCTTTAATATCTTCCTGGGCGGATACTGGAACCAGATTCCAAGTCATCATTTCCTGCAGCTTATTCGCCACTTTCGTTTCTTCACTCAAACAGATCGCACCTTCCTTCATTTTTTATGATATTGTTGGTAGTAAAAGGTATTTTATTCATTGAAGTCGATTTCTAAGAGAAAGGCAAAAGAGGTGCGGGGATGGAAATCAGAAGATACGAGCAAACGGATGAGGAAGGCTGGCTAAGGTGCAGGGTGTTATCTTTTCTTGATACGGCTTATTTTGATGATGTTATTCGAGAAAAAGATACATATGAAAACCCTCTATCGAATTAGTTGCCGTTCATGATAATAGAGTCATAGGACTGTTGGATATCGAATATGAGCTAATGGAGAGACAGGTCTGCTCAAGAGGTGTCGGCCGTGGAGGAATGATTTGGCATGTTGCAGTCCATCCAGACTATCGGAGGCTGGGGATAGGGACCAACTTACGGCGTGAAGCGGAAAAGCTGGCTTCTGAGGCTGACCTGGATTATTTAGAAGCATGGACACGTGATGACGAATGGGTGAGGGACTGGTATGAACAGAATCAATTTGACTCCATGGATTCTTATCTGCATGTATATATGGATGGATCCAAAGAACATAAAGACATTCTAGAGATACAAACGGCTGGGTTCAAGCCTATCCAAACCTTTGCCCATTATACCGGTCCTGAAAAAGAAAAAGTGCGAAACAGGTTCGATAGGGTTCATGACTGTATCTGTTACGTGAAGAACCTAAGAAAGTAGTCAGGTTATGGGAAAAGACCAAAAAGAGTCGTGGCGGTGGAAAAATTGGTCTGTTTTTCGCAAAAATGCACAAAATTCAGAAGTAAAGCTTGAAAAATCGGTCTATTATCTGCAGAAATACACCAATTTGTGAAGGGTAGTTCGGAATCTTGGTCTATTACTTGCAAAAATGGACCAAAAAGAGCCGTGATGATAAAGAAATTGGCTCATTCTTTACAAATACGGACCAAAAAGAGTCACTCCGTTGGGAAATGTGGTGTTTTACTTGCAGGAATGCTTCAAATTTTTGCCGTGTCAAATAGATATATGGTCCACTATTTTTTTAGAAAGTTCTTGGTGAATAATGTTTGAGTAATTCCATCGATAACGCTTAAATCCGGGATTTGATTTTTTTGCATAAACAAAAATATAGTCATGAAGGTAAAGGGAGAAGATACCATTGTTTATTGGCAGAGCATTGTATTTAGTAGGGATGGCTTTTGTGATGATCAGCGCTATCTCTATCATCTTTGGTTTATTTACGGGTGGAGGAGGGTCAACGTTACCCTTCTTCGCATTGCTGAACGGCATGATGGCGATGGGTGTTGGCGATGTGGTCATTGACTTAAATCACAGAAAGCGTTTGGAGAAGCTTAAAAAGGATAAGCTGGAATAATGTAAATATATTGCAAAATCCTCTTTCATGTGGTAAATTAAGTGAAAATTTGAGGTGAGTAAAAATGGTTACAGGCATTGTTCCTTCATCGTTCTTACAATTTCATCATCATATCGAGTAACCTTGCTATCCGATTTTAAAGAAATCGTAAATAGGAAGGTTATTTCTAATGAACCGCATTTGATTAAGTTATTCCACTTAAATCAAGTGCGGTTTTTTGTATTTTAAAGAGGCTGTTTTCGCATATATTGTTGCTTTCGGAAAAATCCCAGGTGCCGGATTTTTCCCCTGTATTCTTAGGTTTACTCTCGAAAAAGAACGAGCAGCTCTTTTCTTTCCTGCTCACCGGGGTATTACGGCGATATACCAGGATTTCATTTGATATTTTAGTGAATGGCAACAAAGTTAATGAAAAGGGACTTTAAAAAGAATATGGAGGAGAAAAGATGAAAAAAATGGATTATCAAAATGTTAAAGGGACACAGGATTATTTACCTGATGCGGAAGTTGTCAGACGGGACATCAGACGGACTTTGGAGGATGTATTCATTCAATATGGATGCAAGCCGCTGGAAACGCCTATATTGAACTATACCGAACTTCTGGCTTCTAAATATGGAGGAGGAGCCGAAATACTGGAAGAGATGTACTCGTTAACCGACAGGGGAGAAAGGGACTTGGCTTTACGGTATGACCTGACGATTCCTTTTGCAAAAGTGATTGCAATGAACCCTTCAATCCGAATGCCTTTCAAAAGATACGAAATCGGGAAGGTGTTCAGGGACGGTCCTATCAAGAAAGGAAGGTTCAGGGAGTTCACACAATGTGATGTCGACATAGTTGGTGTGGAATCCCAAATTGCTGAGGCAGAATTGATGATGATGGCCATAGATGCCTTCAAAAAGCTTAATTTGAAAGTGACCATACAATATAACAACCGAAAACTTTTGACTGGGATGCTGGAATTCTTCGGAGTTGAAAGAAGCCTGATGAACAGGACTGTCCTGATATTGGATAAACTTGAAAAAGCCGGACTCAACGCTGTACTCGCCGAACTCGCCGATGTGGGGATTTCCGGCTTCACCATTAAGTTGATCCAGGACTTTCTCAGCAATGAACACAATAGGAGCTTCGATTATTTTGAAACGTACTCTGAGAAAAATGAACAGGTCAAAGAAGGGCTGGCTGAATGGAAGGAGTTGAGCTCCTATCTGGATTACCTGGGAATCAGCAAGCAATGTGCATTCAATCCATTTTTGGCGAGAGGCTTGGAGATTTATACAGGGACCATATATGAAATTTTCCTGGAAGACCAGTCTATCAAATCCAGCATCGGCAGCGGCGGGAGATATGATAATGCTATCGGGGGATTGTTAGGAACTAACGAAAGTTTCTCAACAGCAGGGATTTCTTTCGGGCTTGATGTCATTTATACAGCAATCAGTTCTTCCGTGAAGAATGATGCCCGTAGAGAGCCATTTGCAGATTACTTCGTTATACCGCTCGGGACTTTTAAGGAATCACTCCTGGCTGCCAGTGACTTAAGGAATAAAGGCTTTAAAGTTGAGGTGGAAATGAGCAATAAAAAACTTGGAAAGCTGCTGGATAAAGCCAACAGGGAAAACATTCCCACCGTTATAATCATTGGCGAAGAAGAGGTCAGGAATAATCAATACAAAGTAAAGGATATGGCAACAGGAAAAGAGACAGTTGAGTACTTTGAATATTAAATTCCCCCTTGAGTCCAGGTCCGTTTTTTGGAATAATTGGAAGTATGTGGTTCGATAAGGGGAGGGAAACGAAATGGATGTTGTATACAAGACTGAAAAAGCTACCTTTAACTATCGTGTAGCAGGCATCTGGGTAAAAGACGGGCATGTACTTTTACACCGGGCTGTATCCGATGAAAGCTGGTCGCTTCCTGGAGGAAGGGTCGCCATAGGTGAAGAGTCTGCCCTGAGCATTCAAAGGGAATTCATCGAGGAACTGGATGTCAGCGTAGAGATAGAACGACTCGTGTGGTTTGTGGAAAACTTCTTTCAATATAACGGAATTGATATTCATGAGGTTGGCTTATATTACCTGGTAAAGACTGAGGATGAATCAATGGAATTGAATAAAGAGCCATTCTTCGGGAAGGAAGGAGAGAGGCTGATTTATAAATGGACTCCTGTTCATGACCTTGAAGCAATCACCCTGTATCCTGAATTTCTGAGGAAGGCGTTACAAGAAATTCCCGGACATCCCGCTCACCTGGTGGTAAAACAAAAAGAGGTTTAGCAGGCAATTGACCTGCTTGAATAGTACAAAGGGGGAAACAGATGTTTTACAGACGAAAGTTTTACATAGTGAAAAGTGAATTCATAGAGGTATTTAATGATTTATTCAATACGATCAACCTTCCAAATCAATTAAAATACGGCTCACGCCTTGTCGGCAGATGGATGAAGGACAGGGAAGACGGGACGGCGGAAATTTTTGCGATATGGGAATATGACAGCTATGAGGATTACGAGAAAATTGAAAAGAACGTGCGAAGCGATGAAGCCCATCTCCAACGGATCCACAACTGGTATGAAAAACATGGCGGAAAGGAAGCCGTTTTCAAGAAATATTTTATTGAAGTGAGAAACGAAGCTATTGAGGATACCGTCAATTTGAAAGAAGGAATTAGATGAAGGCGGGAGTGAAGGATACCCATTTGCACAGCTCCATACAGGAGGTTTTGCAAGCATACATCCATCTCTGGAAGGAAAGGCTCCCCAATCGTCTTGAAGGTTTATACCTACACGGTTCGATTGTGCTTGATGCTTATAATCCAAACATCAGTGATATCGATTTTGCCGCATTAACGACTAGACGGTTATCTTTGGATGAGCTCAATGTTTTATCTGAGATACATACCATTATTGAAAGCAGATATACACCTAAGTTGGATGGACCTTATTTGGTATGGGACGATTTGGGAATATCCACTGATAGCAGCGAAAAACCCCTTCCTTACTATAATGAAGGGGAAATACGATTCGGGACCCATTACAACCCGGTAACCTGGTGGCTTTTGAAAGAGAAAGGGATCACCATCCTCGGGCCGGATATTAAAGAAAAGCAGTTTATCGCGGATGCAGATAATCTTCGGTCCTATGTCATGGAAAATATGAATTCGTACTGGGGTGTAAGGGTCAATAATGCAGCTTCTTCAATCGAGGAGCTTGTGCAAATGCCTGCCAGAGAAATCGATGAAGAAATAGAATGGACTGTACTTGGTTTGCTGCGGCAATATTATACATTAAATGAATCAGGGGTCATTTCTAAATCAGCATCTGGTGAGTACGGTGTATCAGTTCTCCCGACTGAGTATCATAGGATCATCAGGGAAGACATCAATATACGGACCAGGAAGGGAACAAGTGCTTATGAATCCAATAAGCAGAAAATCGAAGAATCATTGAGGTTATCGAAATTTATTATTGAACAATGCAACAGGAATTTTAATTTATGAGAATCAGGGACAGGTGACTGTCTCTTTTTCTTGTTATTTTACTGAAAGTAGTAGGTTTGTGGGAGCCGGCTGGAGATTCAGGTAGTCATTTAGATTGTTGGTTTTGGGGAAGCGTGGTCGACTTCTGAAAAGGGAGATCGATGTGGTCATAGGAGCGCTGTGGGGCGGTCGATTCTGGAAAACACGAAATCG
>NZ_QXIR01000018.1 GCF_003581585.1 Bacillus salacetis | reverse complement strand
TAAGTGTTAGCAACTTTTAAGAACCAAAGTTCTTACTAGAATTAACGTTGACGTTTTGTCTTGTTTTGTTCAGTTTTCAAGGTTCAATCGTTCGCCGCTCATTTTTGGCGACTTTATTATCTTAACACCTCTTTGTTATCCAGTCAATAACTTTTTGAAAGTTTTTTGAAAGATTTTTCAGGGTGTTATTTGTGAAACTCAGTCGCTGCCAACCAAAAAATATTATTTCGTTCAGCAGCGACGTTTATTAATATAACAAGGATCCAAACCGAAGTCAACAGATTTATGATATTTTAATATAACTTTTTTGGAACTCTGTAATATCTATGGTAAAGCCCATGTCCTTTGGTTTCCACATTGACTGTTTCCAATATGTTTTTTTCAGACAGATACTCGATAAGAACACTTAAATCTACTGAATAAGGTATGACTTCTTCCTGTTCCTGAAGCTCATTAAAACTCCATTGATCTTTTTCAGCCATTATACTGATCAAGTGCTCCGAACCTATCTTCAGTCTGGAATGGATCAGGAATTCACTTGCCAGGAATAAAAGTTCCAGCCTTTTTTCAAGATTTTCCTCACTGTTGATCAGTTCCTCATAGAGTTTAAAAATTTCAGGTTCAATTTGTTTAACCTGATTCCATACGGTTACCTCAGGGTGGAAGCCATTCTCGATCACCGCCAGACGGGCAAGGTGATGAAGGGAATGGACTACATGGTTATATGCATCAAGGTAATGCCTGTTTTCAAAAAACGCCTTTCCATCCAGATACCTTCTTATGAGCTTGGAGAATTCAAGCCCGATTTTGATCTTCCTTCCATAGAATGGGAAGTCCCTCAATTCCGTTTTTAAATTACTGATGTATTCGTTCCTGTCAAAAATAATCTTTCCATTGAACAGCCATTCAACGATTTTTCTATTAGTGCCGAGCAGCATCCATTCTTTCAGCTTTTCCTCACTTACAATATGCAAGGCGGCCTTTTGCTGTTCATATGAATAATGCTTGATGTAAACAGGCGTTTCCGATTCCTTCACTATAATGAGTAAAACTATATCAAACGTGTCTGTCAGCGGGCTTGCTTTTTGGCGCTGATCAATCATCAGAACTCCCAATGTATTTGGCTGGCTGGCCCTTTCTTGATATATGGGTCGTAAAATATCTTCCATTTATGATTCCTCCACTTACTTTCATTAGGATTACTATTTCGACGGCAAGAAAAAATATCCTCCCTCTAATGCAGTCAAATTTCGACAATCTTAAATAGACGCAACTCATTCCCAAATAAATATGGTATAGTATTTTTGTAGGAGGGACAATAATGGCGAAAAAATATTCCAGTAAAATCAATAAAATCCGCACATTTGCATTAAGTCTAATTTTTATTGGCTTTATCATTATGTATGGCGGAATTTTCTTTAGAGAACATCCTATTGTTATGACCATCTTTATGCTTCTCGGGTTGCTGGCCATCATTGGAAGTACTGTAGTATACTTCTGGATCGGAATGCTGTCCACAAAAGCCGTCCAGGTGGTTTGCCCCAATTGCGGAAAACCGACCAAAGTTCTCGGTCGTGTCGATATGTGCATGTATTGCAACGAACCGTTAACATTGGACAAGGGCCTTGAAGGTAAAGATTTCAACGAAGATTATAATAAGAAGGGTGACGCCCGTTCTAAATAAACAAAAAAGAATTGCCGGACCGGCAATTCTTTTTTTTAATGTTCTTTATTCATACTGCAATTATCGCAGGTTCCGTATATCTCCATTCGGTGATTGCGAACTTTGAAACCAGTGACATGTGAAGCCAGCTGTTCGACTTCGTCCAGTCCCGGATAGTGGAAATCAACTATTTTTCCGCATTCATCGCAAATTACGTGATAGTGGTCTGTGGTCACATAATCGAAGCGGCTGGATGCGTCTCCATAGGTCAATTCTTTCACAAGCCCCACTTCCCTGAAAACCCTCAGGTTATTATAGACTGTCGCTACACTCATATTCGGGAACTTACCTTCTAATGCTTTATAGATATCATCAGCAGTTGGGTGCGCCATAGAATGTATCAAGTATTCCAAAATCGCATGACGTTGGGGAGTAATACGGACTCCGGTTTCCTTCAGCGTGTCGATCGCTTCCTTCAATTGGACATCTGACATCGTCATGCACCTCTATTCCATAAAGATTCTTACTTTATAATGTTTATAATTAGTGTACTAACGAACTGCCTGTTTTGTCAATTAATCACTTTATTTGCCTTCGTGAAGATTCAACTCTTTTTCACCAAGCTGGTTATTAATATACCTTGCTGCCACAAACAAAAAATCAGAAAGGCGGTTCAAGTAAGACAGGACAAGCGGATTGATTTCCTCATCGATGCTTACAGCTTCCCTCTCCGCCCTTCGGACCACTGTTCTTGCAGTATGCAGCGCTGCTCCGGCAGGATGGCCACCCGGCAGGATGAAATTGGATAGTGGTGTCAATGCGGAATCCCACTTATCGATGGTTGCTTCAAGCTCATCCACATCTTCTTTAGTCACTTTCCATTTGACCTCCTTTCCTGCGGGGGTTGCCAGTTCTGCCCCTACATGAAACAAAGTCGTCTGGATCTTATGAAAGACTGTTTCGAATTCATCCCGTCCCTCAAAATATTCATTCTTAATATAGCTTAACCCAAGCCCGATTAGAGAATTCGCTTCATCACACGTGCCATAGGCTTCCACTCTCCTGTCCGCCTTTGAAACACGCTGTCCGTACACCAGGGATGTGGTACCTTTATCCCCTGTTTTTGTATAGATCTTCATCACTTAATACCCTCTTTCCAAGTCAATTTCGTTAATATAATTTACTCCATTATTCATATAGCTTTTTAAGTTCTCTTCAAAAATTGCCGCAGAACGCGGTAGGTATTCCTTTGTTCTGCTTGAGAGGTGAGGAGTTATCGTGACTTTCTCCATGTTCCAATAAGGATGGACACTTTCAAGGGGTTCAGTTTCAAAGACATCAAGAAATGCGTGAGCAATTTCGTTATTTTCAAGGGCTTCTACCAGGACCGTGCTCTTGAACAAGTCCCCTCTGCCTATATTTATGAAGACTGCTGAGGTTTTCATACATTGAAAATGCTCTTTTCCCAGCAACCCCCTTGTATAGTCCGTACTGGGGAGAACAGAGATGACGTAATCAGCTTCTCCCAGTGCACCTTCAAGGTTATCCATCTGGTACATGCTATCAAAGTTCTCTGCTTTCCTGCCACTCGTATTGATTCCCAAGACATTCATCCTGAAGGCTTTGCCCAGTCTGGCTATTTCACTTCCGATTGCACCTGCGCCAAGTATAAGCAAAGCTTGTCCAGCCAGTTCCAGCCCGGGTATTTCCCTGTGCCAGATCCCCTGGTCAATATCTTTCATTATTCTTGGGAACTGTTTGGCATACTGAAGCATCAGCCCTAACACGAACTCAGCCATCGGGATAGCATGAATTCCTTTTACATTTGTAATTAAAATCTCTTTTTCCTTTAACATCTTAAGGGGCATCAATTCCAAACCTGCTGACATGACCATGACCCAGCGCAGCTGCTCTGCCTTTAAGATATGTTCTTCATTCAGGTCTTCCCCGTATGTCACAATTACTTCTGCCTCAGCCAATGATTTCCCTGCTGACTGAATCCCCTCATAGAATTGAAAGTCACAGGCCGGAAAGGCCGCAGCCCATTTCATTTTCATTTCTTCAGGCGGCTGGAATGTAAATAATATCTTCATCACTTCACCTCTGCTTCAAGGGTGCTTCTGTAAGAACATTTTATCATTTACATTTTTGATTTCCTATTGTAATGATTCTTAAAGAAAGATCCAGGATGTCCTGGATCTTCCTGTTTCAGTCAAACCCTTTTGTACCTTCCCTTTTTTCTTTGTCTTCAGATGTGCTCTCATTGCAACTTGAGAGTTTTTTATCCTCCCCGCCTGCTTTTTCGCCTTCTTCCCATAGCTGCCCCAGGAATTCACTTACATATCTGCTTCCTGGATTGCCATCCGTGTGCAAATGTCCCGCTAATTCAGACTCTGCTTTTTCTATAAGGCCAAAAAGACTGACCCCCTCCTCATTGTCATCTTCTGAATTAAGCGGCAGCAACCCCTGCAGGACTACAGCGAAGTCATCAAGGATTCCAATGGGATGATCAGTTCCTTTATGTGAACTTAGACGCTCCTGAAGAAGCTGGTTAGCCAATTTAAGTTCTTCCAGCTCGGCTTTTAAGATTTCATTCTCTTGTTTAAGATTTTCAATTTCACAAACGAACTCCTTTGTCTCTGCCGCATTCTCGGCATGAACTGTTGTATTTATTTTCATCTGGGCACCTCCTATTTTGCGATATATTATGCCGGACCGGCGATTTAGTGAATTCATCGAAATACAAAAAGAACGGCTGCACGCTGCAGCCGTTAAAGTTCCGAGACTTATTTGAGGAGGTATGCCCTACTTTAATCTATGTAAATGAAAGGAAAGTGAATGGACAAAAGCCTCCTCTTTGTAAAAATAGGCATTACTTCAGATTCTCTTTTATATACTCCAAAGCTTCCTCCACATGGCCTTTCACCTTTACTTTCCTCCACTCCTTTGCAATGTTCCCTTCTTTGTCAATGATGAATGTGGACCTTTCAATCCCCATATATTCCTTCCCGAAATTCTTCTTCAGCTTCCAGACTCCGTATTCCCCGGCGATTTTATGATCTTCATCCACAAGAAGGAGGAATGGGAGCCCATGCTTTTCAACAAACTTTTCATGCCTGTCCTTTGGGTCTGGACTCACTCCAAGTATCACTGCATCCACTTCGGCAAATTGTTGATGCTGATCCCGGAAATCGCACGCTTCTGTAGTGCATCCCGGGGTCATATCTTTCGGATAAAAATATAGCACTACATATTTCCCTTTGTAATCTGAAAGTTTCACGGTCTCCCCATTGCTTGCTTCAAGTTCAAATTGCGGTGCCTTCTTGCCTGCTTCAACTGTCATTACTTCTCCTCCTAACATTTGATTACTTTTAGCTTACCCAAAATGCCGGGAAGCCTCAACCGTTTGACTTCCATGGAGGTCTATCTCTATGGCCATCCACAAAAAATGTTTTGATGACAAAGGCGGCAGGGATTGTATATCCCAGCCATGATTCCACAAGCGCAATCCCCCTCCCGATTCCTATAGGCGTTACATCTCCGTATCCCACAGAAAAAAGCGTGACACCGCTGAAATATAAGCAGGTGAATAGATGGTCGAGGAAATCTCCTTGAATGACTTCCCCCTCTTCCACCAGCAAGTCAACCCCTTCCACCTCCAGAAGAACGTAAACAAGGCCAAAACCAATCATCAACACGAGGTAGGAGATCCCCAGCAGCAGAAAGTTTTTAATCGAAAGATGCTTTTCCCTCCATTTAGAGGGAAAGAATAATGTCCTCAAACTCATGATCATGCATATCGCAATCGCGGTTATCAAAGTATATGCCACTGTCATCATCCTTCTTCCAGAGCTTGTCTATTCATTCTTACGTAGAATTGAAGAAAAAAATGTTTAATTACCTGCAGCAAACACATTAAAGAATGAATAAACCTCCCGAAAATCAAGTGGAAAGGTCTTGATTTTCGGGAGGTTTTGTTTTGGAGATGATTCAAGTATCTATTTTACTTTTGCTCAAGCTGTTTAGATATTTTCGGGAAATGCCTGGCGTATTAATACCTTTTCAACTTATCCAGGACAGTCTTGCAGAAACTCTGCGGTTGATGTCCTTCAAATTTCTTTTCAAGACACTTTCGCCGGCGTTTCTCTTTGGTGATGTACTTGAATGCCCTTTTAAAGACACTATTGAAAGATTTTCAAAGAACCCTTAAGAATATACAAATTGAAACTCCTGTCAGAAATTCACGAATAACCTATAGTCATTTCTCTTCTGGTTTCTAGTTACCTGCCCCCCGGTATCTTTTCACACCTTCATTCCACATAATAAAGGAAAGCGTGAAAAATACTGCACCTATCAAGGGGGTTATATAAGAAAATATATACCACTCTTCCTTGCCAAGGAAATAGGCAGCCGGATATACACCTACAAAGGCAAATGGCAGTATCCAGGTTAGGACGAAACGGATGACATTATTATAAATATCGACAGGATATCTGCCGTAATTTCCGATATTGTACATCATCGGCATGATTGACGTTTTTGCATCCGACCAGAAACCGATACTTGCAAGGGCAATGAAGATGCCGGCATAGACAAGGGCTCCGCCGATCACAAACAATACAAACAGGATGGGATCCAGCCAGCTGATGGATAAGCCGAGGTTATTTCCTGCATAAAACATTATTAAAATTCCTGTAATCACACCAAAAAGGGATTCAAGTTCCATCCTCTCTAATATCACTTGAAAAAGGCTATGGATCGGCCGGGTCAAAATCCTGTCCATTTCCCCCTTCACAATGTACCGCTCATTAAAATCCCAAATATTGAAAAACGTTGAAAAGAGCGCAAAGGGAATAAGGAAAAAGCCATAAATGAAAATGATTTCATCCCGGTTCCACCCGCTCAAAAATTGAGTGTGACCGAAAACGACAAGGATGAAAACAAGGTTGACAGCCTGGAACAGAAGATCTGAAAGGATTTCAACCACAAGGTCGGCCCGGTATTGCAGTCTTGTTTTCATATATTGTGAAACATACCTGAAGAACATTGATACGTAGAACACCTCTTACCCTCCTTGGATGATCATTTGTTTTTTGGCAAGCTGCCATAAAGCACTGATCGGGATAAATAAGATCAGTACCCACACAATTTGCAGTCCGAGGGCTTCATATACTTCGGAACCTGTATACCCTTCTGTGAAAATCATGCTTGGTACATAACTGATACTCTGAAATGGCAGAAACTTCATTACGCCCTGTGCCCAGACAGGAAAGAAGCTGATAGGAAGCAGAAGGCCTGAGAACAGGTCAATCACCACACGTTTGGCGCGGATCAATCCATCATTGTTAAACAGGAAGAAGGTGGTGATGCCTGTCAGCAAGTTGATCTGTGTATTTATCATAAAACTGAATATTATAGACATTGAAAAGAAAAGCCAGGTTGAAAGGTCAGCTGACACCTCAATCGGAAACACAAGAGCAACAATAAACATCCCGGGAACGGAGAAAAATAATAATCTGAAAATCCCTTCCCCAAGACCCTGCATTGTTTTCATGCCAAGGTAGCTGTACGGCCTGATCAACTCGACAGCCACTTTCCCCTCTTTGATTTCCGCTGCTATCTCTCTATCTATATTATTAAAATAAAAGGCCCGCGCCATCCAGGCAACAGCGATATAGGTTGTCATCTGTATGACGGACAGACCCTCGATGTCCTCTTTCCCGCCGTAGATCGCCTGCCATAGAAAATAGTAAGCACCGATATTAATACTGTAAATCAGGATGCCGCTGTAATAATTCGTCCTGTATGCAAGCATCATCAAAAACCGTATCCGGATCATTTCGATATATTTAGACAATGCCGATCCCCCCCTATACCTTCACTGTTTCTCTTTCAGCTGGTTTAATATCGACTATTCCCTGCTCGTAAATATTCCGGATGATTTCTTCCGTTGTCGTTTCTTTGATTTTCATATCCCTTACTTTATAAGCTGACACTACAAGGCCGATCAGATCAGAAATCTTGTTATCGTCCGCTTCAATCATGGCTGAATACCTCATTTCCTTCTCGTCCAGCTGCCACTCTGCCCCAAGATCTGATGTAAGGTTGTTCAATCCTTTAACGGAAACTTGTTCTATAAATTGGAACTGAATTTCTTTGTGCTCTCCCCATTCAGTTTTCAAGTTTTGAAGAGCACCATCATAAATGATCCTGCCTTCATCAAGCATGACAACCCGCTCGCAAAGGGCCTCAATATCTGAAAGGTCGTGTGTTGTAAGCAGTATGGTTGTATTGTATTTTTGATTGATTTCTTTTAAGAACTGACGGATTTTCAGCTTAACGAGGACATCAAGTCCGATTGTCGGCTCATCCAGGAATAGGAGAGGCGGATTATGTACCAGCGCTGCAGCCAGCTCGCATCTCATTCTTTGCCCAAGGGAAAGTTTCCTTACAGGCTTGTCCAGGAGCGGTTCAATTTCTAGTGTTTCAATTACATGGCCCATATGCTCTTTATATTGTTCATCAGGGACCTTATATACCTTTTTTAAGAGCTGGAAGGACTCCTGGACAGCGATATCCCACCACAGCTGGGAACGCTGGCCGAACACGACTCCTATACTCTTCACAAACTTTTCTCTTTCTTTATGGGGATTCATGCCATTGACCGTCACTTCGCCCGATGTAGGCGTCAAGATGCCGGTGAGCATTTTGATACTGGTGGATTTACCCGCACCATTTTCCCCGATATAGCCGACCATTTCTCCTTGCTTTACTGTAAAACTGATATCATTAACCGCAGAAACGATTTTATAATTACGGGTGAACAAATCACGAAAAGCACCCTTCAAACCAGAACGGCTGGAGTAGGCTTTAAAGTCTTTCCGCAAATTGTGTACTTCTATAGCATTGCGCATTTATACTCCTCCTTCAATTCAAACCATGTCATAGTGTAACACAGCGCCCTGCAAACAAGTGCAGATGATGCCTGCCCTGCATGAACCCTTTATTTGCGCATTCCCCTGCATAGTACTAAAATGAGTGAGAGATTTAGTAAAGGAGGAACTATATCAAAATGAATTTCACCAACTCTGAACGTTTACATACAAAGGCATTGGATAGCATCGTTGGAGGCGTCAATAGTCCTTCACGCTCTTATAAGGCTGTCGGTGGCGGTTCACCAGTTGCCATGGAACGAGCAAAAGGTGCCTACTTCTGGGATGTGGATGGCAATCAATACATTGATTACCTTGCAGCATACGGCCCTATCATCACCGGGCATGCACATCCGCATATTACCCAAGCGATTACAAGGGCTGCCGAAAATGGCGTACTCTATGGTACACCTACTCCATACGAAGTGAAGTTTGCTGAAATGCTGAAAGAAGCGATGCCGAACATGGATAAAGTCCGCTTCGTGAATTCGGGGACTGAAGCGGTCATGACGACGATCAGGGTTGCAAGGGCTTATACAGGCCGGGATAAAATCATCAAATTTGCAGGCTGCTACCACGGCCACTCCGACCTTGTGCTTGTTGCAGCTGGTTCAGGTCCTTCCACACTCGGTACACCTGACTCAGCCGGTGTCCCAAAAAGCATTGCCAATGAGGTCATCACCGTTCCATTCAATGACATTGAGCCTTTCAAAGAAGCCATGGAAAAATGGGGAGACGAAATTGCAGGGGTGCTCGTTGAACCAATTGTCGGTAACTTCGGTATCGTGGAACCAAAGGAAGGCTTCCTTCAACAGGTGAATGATATTTCCCATGCGGCCGGATCCCTTGTCATTTACGATGAAGTTATCACAGCCTTCCGTTTCATGTATGGCGGAGCACAGGATATGCTTGGTGTGAAACCCGATTTGACAGCCTTGGGGAAAATCATCGGCGGGGGCCTTCCGATTGGGGCTTACGGCGGAAAGGCTGAAATCATGGAGAAAGTCGCACCTCTTGGACCTGCATACCAGGCAGGGACAATGGCAGGAAACCCTGCATCGATACTTTCAGGAATCGCCTGTCTCGAAGTCCTTAAAGAGGAAGGTGTGTATGACCGCCTGGATCAACTTGGGGCGAAACTGGAAGATGGCATCCTAAAAGCTGCTGAAAGGTACAATACACCTATCTCCATTAATCGGTTGAAAGGGGCCCTTACTCTTTACTTCGCTACTGAGAAGGTAGAGAATTACGAGCAGGCTGAAGCTACTGACGGGGAGATGTTTGCAAATTTCTTCAACCTCATGCTGCGTCAGGGCATCAATCTTGCACCATCAAAGTATGAAGCCTGGTTTATGACCACCGCTCATACGGAAGAAGATATCGAGAAAACCATCAAAGCGGTAAATCTTGCTTTCGAACAATTACAAAACGCATAAAAATGCAATTATATACAAGGAGGATCCCCTCCTTGTATTTCTTTTACCCTATAATGAAAGCGTTTACAGAATATCACCATCACTTTCAGCGCCTATAACCATCCATCATTTTGAATAAAAAATTGAATTCTGACAATTCATATGATAAAATGGAATTATTATTCAGAATATTTCGTTATATATTCTGTATTCTTTGCGGAGGTGTTTTTATTGAAAGAAAAGAGAATTCAATGGAGTCCAGAACTCTTTAAAGAATTTCATAACGGTGCGCATGACGCTTGTGGGATTGTAGCATCAATCGAGAAAAATAAAGTCCCGACTAAAGATAATATTGATCGCTGTATAGAAGCCCTGGTAACCATGGATCACCGTGCTGGATTCATTAACGGAGAAGGCGACGGAGCCGGGATACATATCGACATCCCCAGAGCCGTCTGGTCCGAGAAACTTGAAACCGCTTCTATCGATCCCTCTTCAGCATTATCGCCCCGATTCACCGTCGGCCACTTTTTCATAAAAGGAATCCCAGCAGTCCAAGGTGAACAAGAAATTATCGGTAAGCTCGAAGCATCTGGTTTTCACGTGCTGCTGACTGACCTCGATTCAACCAGACCTGATTCATTGGGGCCGATTGCCGCTCAGGAAAATCCCCACTTTTTGCAAGTGGCCATGCTTTCTCCAGAAAATCAGGAGAAAACCGAAACATACAGGCAATTATTTGAACTGCTCGCCGCTATTGAAGAAAACAGCGGTATACATGCCGCATCATTGAGCCCTGACCATGCTGTATATAAAGTGATGGGAGCAGGAGCCTCACTGCAGAGCTACTACAAAGACCTGACTCACCCAAAAGCTGCCTCCACCATGACATTGGGCCATAACCGCTATTCAACCAATACACTATCAAACTTTTTCAGAGTCCAGCCATTCAGTGTAATAGGCCATAATGGTGAAATCAATACCATCAGCAAACTAAGGGCAGAAGCAAAAAAGATAGATGTACCGCTTGTGGAAAATGGAAGTGATTCTCAAGATCTGAATAGAACCATTGAAACCTTGATCGGAAGGGACGGCTACTCCCTTTTTGAAGCCATGGAACTCGTGTTTCCTCCTATCATCAATGAAATCAAACAGTATCCGGGACATCTTCAGGACCTCTACACCTATTTAAGGGAGACATGGGGGCATTTCGCCCAAGGACCTGCAGGCATCGTCTCAAGATTTGGTGACGAGGCTGTCTTCAGTGTTGACTCGCTGGGGCTCCGTCCGCTGTGGATGCTTGAGATTGAAAGCGCCTATGTATTTGCTTCTGAACCGGGAATCATCCAGTCATCTGAATTCACCGCAGATCCAAAGCCTCTCTCCCCCGGCGAAAAAGTTGGATTCTCCTGGGAGAATGATAGAATCAAAAAATTTGAGTATCCTGACTTCCAAAGCGAAGTTTACCATCGCTTTGAAGACCGGATCAATTTTAAAGGCTATAAATACAGGCTTGAAACGCTAAATCTGCCGAAACATATCCTGATGAATTACCCAACAAGCATTGAAAACGGACAATATAACGCTTTCGGCTGGGAAAGGGAACAGGTTCAACTGGTAGAACAAATGGCTGAAAAAGGTGCCGAACCAATCCGTTCACTTGGACACGATTCACCTCTTGCAGCCATCAATCCCAACCGTAAAAATGTCACGGATTTCATTAAAGAAAGCGTTGCGGTTGTTACGAATCCCGCGATTGACAGAGACCGGGAAACGGAGCACTTCTCTACCAGAACGATCATAGGAAAAAGGCCGCACTACAACTTGAAAACAGAACGGCAGCTTGCTGTCGAGCTGCTCACTCCTCTTGTAATAGAAGGAAAAGCCGGCTGGCAGGTATCAGAGACATTACAGCAGCCAAGCTATGACGCACTTGTAAATCTTTTTCAGGAAGAAAATCTCTGTCACTTTATATCTATCACCTTCACAGAAGAAGAAACGATTCAGGAGGCTTTAGATAGATTGGCAGACGAAGCCCAGGCAGCTGCAGCCTCGGGTAAAAGCCTGATTGTATTGGATGACGGGAACTCCCATCATAACGGCAGGCTTTGGCTCGATCCACATCTTGCCCTTGCAGCCGTTGATCAAAGGCTTACAGATGTATCCTTAAGAAGGGATTGTTCATTGCTTCTCCGGTCAGCGGCTATCCGCTCCCTCCATGACGTGATAGTGGCATACGGTTTTGGCGCTGATGTCATCAGCCCATACTATATGTTCTTGACGGTCCTCGAAGAAGAGACCAGTGAGCCAGTCCTTAATTTATATGCTTCCCTGCAGAAAGGCCTGGAAAAAGTCATATCGACTATAGGGATCCATGAACTCAGGGGATATGGAAGGCTCTTCTCTGCCATCGGCTTGAGCAGCGAGGTTGCAGAGAGATTGAACATTGTTAATTTCTTCGGTTCCAAGAGCCTTGCATTCAATTATGATGAAATGAAAAAAGATGCAATCCAAAGAGCCGCTGATTATTTCGATGAAAAACAAAGAATCGCAAAAAGCTTCCACCTGTTTCCACGCATTTGGAAAGCAATCGGGGATGTAGCCCGGACAGGTGATTACTCCGGCTATAGAGAAAAAATCACCGAACAGGAAGAAACAAAGCCTGTCACAATCAGGCATCTGACTTCGCTTAAGAAATCAGACAAACCTGTTGATCCAGCTAAAGTGGATATAAGCGTCGGGGACCACAGTCTTCCTTTTGCAATCGCATCGATGTCTTTCGGATCTCAGAACGAAATTGCCTTCAGGGCCTATGCAGAAGCGGCAGACCGCCTGAACATGGTCAGCTTGAATGGAGAAGGCGGAGAAATTAAAGATATGATTGGTAAATACCCTAAAACACGCGGCCAGCAAATTGCATCCGGCCGATTCGGGGTCAATGCAGAGCTACTGAATTCTTCCAATCTGCTTGAAATTAAGATTGGCCAAGGAGCAAAGCCAGGTGAAGGCGGACACCTTCCCGGATCCAAGGTAACAGCAAAAATTGCGCAGGCTCGTAATGCCACCATTGGATCGGATTTGATTTCGCCATCGAATAACCATGACATTTATTCAATTGAAGATTTAGCACAGATGATCCATGAATTAAAGACGGCAAATGATCAAGCAAAAGTCGCGGTAAAAGTGCCGGTTGTGCCAAATATCGGAACTATTGCGGTCGGGATTGCCAAGGCGGGCGCTGACATTGTTACACTGAGCGGTTTCGACGGCGGTACCGGGGCAGCAAGGATTCATGCCCTCCAGCATGTGGGGCTCCCCGTCGAAATAGGAGTGAAGGCGGCCCATAACGCCCTGCTTGAAGCAGGTTTAAGGGATACAGTGGAGATATGGGCGGACGGAGGGATCAAAAGCATGCAGGATGTCATGAAGGTCATGCTTCTTGGTGCCAATAGAATCGGATTTGGTACACTCTCCATGATTGCGATTGGCTGCACGACATGCAGAGGCTGCCACCTCGACACCTGCCATGTAGGTATCGCCACTCAGATCGAATCTGAAGCCCAGGCCAAGGACCACGGCCTCCGCCGCTTTGTACCAAGACAATTGGACCTTGCTGTATCCGGCCTGACAAACCTCTTCACTGCTTTTGGAGAAGAATTGAAAGCCTTGGCTGCTTCCCTGGGAATCCAGCGACTTCAAGATGCAGTCGGGCGTTCGGATTTACTGGAACAGGCCAGCGGCAAGGAATTTATGAACTTGGCCACCCTTTTGCAGCCGCTGGAAATCGGACAATTCCAAAAAGAAGCCGCCGCCTCGCTTGAGCAGCCGAAAGTATTGCAGGCTGTAGCAGGAGAATATCTTGACAGCAGCGTTGAGGAACTGCACCTTTCACGGGAATTCTCGGGAGTGATTTCCAATCAGCGTGTGCTGGGAAGCCGTGCTTCCGGATACCGGGTTCGTTCTAAATTGCAAGACCTCCAGTCTGAATTGAAACCTGTCCAGCTTGCTTATAAAGATTGCTCCATTCCAGGTAACGGCCTTGGGGCATATAACGTTGAAGGCATCAATATTTCCGTAAGCGGAGGCGCTCAGGACGGCCTTGGCAAATCCAGTTACGGAGGAAGCATCATCGTTACAAAAGGGAAGACGAAAGACAATCTCTTTTTTAATGGTTCTGCCGGTAAAGGTTTTGGCTATGGTGCTCAGCATGGCCTCTTGATGGTACAAGGAAATGCTGATGCACGGGCCGGAATCAGGCTGTCAGGTGCTGATATGATCATCGGCGGTCTTGTCACAAAACCTATCCCGTCAAAGGAATATGGCAATATCGGGGCAAATGCCAATATCAAGGGATTCGCCTTTGAGTATATGACAAATGGCCGCGGAATTGTTCTCGGTGACCCCGGCCCATGGATTTGTGCTGGAATGACCGGCGGTGTCGTCTACCTTCGCCATCAGCCTGAAATGGGACTGACCCAAGAGGCATTGAAAAGAAGGATCGCCAAGGGAGCCAAAGTACAGCTGCAGCCATTGAATGAACAAGGGCGACAAGATGTAACTGAGCTTTTGGCAAACTACATCCAGGTGCTTGAGAATGAGCAGCCTCAAGAAGCAGAAAACTTGAGAAACCTCCTGGAATCTCCTGATGAGCATTTCCTTCAGGTCATTCCATCGAAAGAGCAGGCAGACCCATCGGTTTCAACCGAGTAATCAGAGAATCGCATGCACAGAAACAGCAGCATAAGTAACCCGCACACTCCTTTTTCATTGATGGGACTGCGCTTGCTGCAGGTCATCATGCTTTCTGATGCCGCTTAATTATTGCTATGAGAAAAGGCTGATGTTGGATTGTAATCCGGATCAGCCTTTTTTGTTTAGGCTCTTTTCGTAAACTTTGTTGCTATTTAATTTATTTTTCAAATAATATTCTGGTAATTTACCGAAAAAACCCCTGTAAACAAGAAGGAAAAGAGCTACTCTCCCTTTTTCGAGTGAAAGACCTTGGAATACAGGGGAGAAATCCGGCTCTTGGGATTTTCCCAAAAGCAACAATGAGTGCGAAAACAGCCTTTGTTTATGACAGAGGAAATTCCCTATTCCCTTTTTCCAACCTAATCAGTAAAATAAGGTCTATGCAAAAGGAAATTGTTTAACCTTTTTCCTTTGTGTTAAATCTACAATATAGTCTATTTGTATTTTAACCACCATGAATGATACAAAATAAGTACTATGGAAAGGATATTTATAAAATGAAGTTAGGTGCCCGTATTTTCAAGACCGGGATCGCAATTGTACTCGCCCTGCTTGCAGCAGACATGCTTAACTTTCCAAATCCGGTTTTCGCCGGGATTGCGGCAGTATTTGCCGTCCAGCCAACCATTTACCGCTCTTATCTTACTATCATTGAGCAAATCCAAGGCAATCTGGTTGGAGCCATTCTTGCTGTTGTACTTGTTTTATTATTTGGCCATAACATATTGGTCGTCGGGCTGGCAGCAATCATTGCTTTGATCATTATCTTAAAACTCAAGATCGAGAATACCATCGGACTTGCTCTTGTGACGCTCATTGCCATAATGGAAGCGCCGCAGGAAGATTTTATACAGTTTTCATTGATCAGGTTCTCCACAATCATGACTGGGGTATTTGCTTCTTTTGTAGTCAACTTGATCTTTATCCCTCCGAAATATGAGACAAAGCTGTATCACAAGATTGAAGATGTTACCGAGGAAATTTTGAAGTGGATCCGCCTGAGCAACAGGCATTCGTCTGATTTTCATCTGTTAAAGAAAGATTTTGAGAAAATCAGGGAAAGATTGACCAAAAGTGAGCAGCTCTATTTATTATACAAAGAAGAGCGCAATTACTTAAAAACAAGCGACATTGCAAAAAGCAGGAAACTGGTCATATACAGGCAAATGATCTCCTCTGCCAGAAGAAGTTTCGAAATCCTCAAGCGCCTTAACCGGTATGAAAATGAAATTAATCAGCTTCCGGAAAACTTAAGAAGCTCCATTACAGAGCAGTTGGACTGCCTTTTGACTTTTCATGAACAGCAGCTTCTTCGCTTTATCGGCAAAATGCATACAGTAACGGAGAAGGAGTATACCAATACCGTTTGTTTAAACAGAAAAGAAATGATGAATCTGTTTATGGATGAAATCAATAAATCGTATAATGAAAATGATATCAACACCTTTCATATCCTTCATATTTTCTCTGCGATTTTTGAATATGATGAACAGCTAGAGCACCTTGATACATTGATTACCAGCTTCCAATCCTATCATAAGGAAGAAAATGAAATAACGGTCAAAGATACGGAAGATTGACAGAAAAAAGATGCCTCGGCGGGCATCTTTTTTTAATTCTTCATTTTTGGATCAAGTGCATCCCTTAGACCATCACCCATGAGATTGAATCCCAACACGGTCAGCATGATGGCCAGACCTGGGAATATCATGGTCCATGGAGCATCGAGCATGTATCTGCGGGCGTCTGAAAGCATTTTTCCCCACTCGGGATCAGGCGGCTGAGCTCCAAGTCCCAAGAACCCAAGTGCTGCCGCTTCCAGGATTGCTGTCGCAATGGCCAGCGTCCCCTGAACGATGATTGGCGCCATACTGTTGGGCAGTACATGACTGAAAAGAATCCTTTTGTCACTCATCCCGATCGCCTTTGCAGCCATAACATACTCTTCCTGTTTAACACTTAATACCCGTGACCTGATTAACCGTCCAAAATTCGGTATATTGATAATCGCAATGGCAATCAAGGCATTTCGCAGCGAGGGACCCAATGCTGCAACTACTGCAATCGCGAGCAGGATGCTTGGAAAAGCCAGCAGGATATCAAAGAACCTGGAAATGATGGTATCCACCCATCTTCCATAATAGCCGGCGACGATCCCTAACAAGCTTCCTACGATTGCTGAACCGATAACCGCAAAGAATCCTACCGTTAGTGAAATCCTTGCACCATGGATAATCCTGGATAGAATGTCCCTCCCAAAGTCATCCGTCCCAAGCCAATAATCTGCAGAAGGCGCTTGGAGCCGGGCATCCAGATTCTGTTCATTGATGCCCTGTGGAGCTATAAGAGGACCCGCAACAGCAAGGATGATAAAGAATAGCACGATCCCCGAGCCAACCAATGCAGTCTTGTTGCGACGAAAACTTTTCCATGCTTCTTTCCATGGAGAGATGGTTTCTTCTGAAGCTTTTTGTTTTATTTCACCTGTGTTTGGTGCCAGTTCTGCCATGATGGACACCTCTCTTTAATTGTATTTGATTCGAGGATCGACTGCTGCGTACAGAAGATCGACAATAAGGTTGATTGTTACAAAAATAGCTGCCACTACCAGGATCCCGGATTGGATTACAGGGTAATCACGGTACCCTATGGCATCAAATATATATCTTCCGATTCCCGGCCAACCGAAAATGGTTTCCGTCAGAATGGCTCCTCCGAGCAAAAGGCCCATTTGCAGTCCGATGACCGTCAGTACTGGTATTACTGCATTTTTTAATGAATGCTTATAAACAACAAGGAACATCTTCAGCCCTTTTGCCCTTGCTGTCCTGATATAATCTGATTTCATAACTTCGAGCATGCTTGAACGTGTCATCCTTGCAATGATGGCCATAGGAATGGTTGCAAGTGCAAGTCCCGGAAGGATCAAATGCCTGAGGACAGCTCCGAACTTCTGGAAATCACCTTGAATCAGAGTATCGAGTAAATAGAGATTCGTTATCGCATCCACTGGATTTCTTATGTTCTCCCTTCCAGTAGTCGGAAGGATTTCAAGTTGGATTCCAAACACCCATTGCCCCATCAATCCAAGCCAGAAGATTGGAACAGACACTCCGACCAATGCAAGGATCATAGCCGTATAATCAAACCAGGAATTTTGAAACCAAGCGCTTATGATTCCTGCATTGACACCTATGACCACCGCGATGATCATGGCCACTAAAGCCAATTCAAAGGTAGCTGCAAGATAAGGCCAAATCTCACTTGAAACAGCTGATTTCGTTCTGATGGATTCCCCAAGGTCACCTTGGAAAAGCCCTGCTAAATAGTGAAAATACTGAACATACCATGGATTGTCCAATCCAAGCTGATCTCTTAGCGCCGCCACGGCCTCTTTTGTTGCCTGCTGACCGAGAATGGTTTGAGCCGGGTCACCAGGAATTGCCCTGATTATCATAAAAACGATAAAAGTCATTCCGAATAAGACCGGGATAAGCTGCAGTAATCTGCGAATCGTATATTGAAACATTATTGGTCACCTCTTTTAGTAAGGCATAAAATCTTGCTGCCGCATTCTTGAATCGGAGGTAAGCCTTGGTTTTGATTGCCCTGGCTCCCCCGTAAACTCATAAAATATGTACAAAAGGGAGAAATCCGAGAAATCCCCCCTTTGTTCTTTCTTTATTCGATTTCTACGCCGCTCAACAAGTCAGAGCCAGTTGGATGCGGTTTGAAATTCTTGATCTTAGAGCTTCCTGCCAATAGCGGTGTTGAGTGAGCCAAAGGCACCCAAGGAGCATCTTCATGAATGATTTCCTGAGCCTGCTTATAAAGCTCGGAACGCTTATCTTCATCGACTTCCGACTGAGCTTCGATCAGAACTTCATGAAGCTCATCGCTGCTGTAATAAGAGTAGTTGTTGCTTCCGATATTATCCTTATCAAGTAGAGTGTAAAGGAAGTTATCCGCATCTCCGTTATCACCTGTCCAGCCTAGAAGGAATGCATCAGCTTCACCTTTGCTGGCTTTGTCCAGGTATGTTGCCCACTCAAATGATACGATTTCCGCTTTTACCCCGATTTTAGCAAAGTCTGCCTGTATTGCCTCAGCTACTTTTTGGCCATCCGGCATATATGGGCGTGGAACCGGCATTGCCCAAAGCTCCATTTCAAATCCATCAGGGTAGCCTGCTTCTGCAAGCAATTCTTTTGCTTTATCAAGATCGAATTCGTATGGTTCAATATCATCGTTATATCCATTGATTACTGAAGGCATCGGGTTCTTAGCCGGTTCTGCTTTCCCTTCGAAGAACGCATCGATGATTGCCTGTTTGTTTACTGCGTGATTAAGGGCCTGGCGCACTTTAGGATTGTTAAATGGTTCTCTTGTAGACGTCAATCCCAGATAGCCAACGTTTAACGATGGGCGTTCGAATAATTGCAGGTTCTCATCCGAAGTGATTTTTTCTGCATCACTAGGATTGATCCCGTCTGCCAAGTCGATTTCACCTGAAATCAGGGCATTCAAACGCGCTGAGTTCTCAGGGATGGACTTGAAGATGACCTGGTCAAGTTTCGGCAGGTCTTCTTGCCAGTAGTCTTCATTTTTTTCAAGGACGATTTTGTCATTTTCTTTCCATTCAACGAATTTAAATGGTCCGGTACCGGCATCCGTAGGCTGTTTTGCAAACTTATCGCCAAGGGATTCAACCGCTTCCGGACTTGCCATGGAGAACGGGCTCATTGCAAGGTTCTTCAAGAAAGGTGCTTGAGGACGCTTCAATGTGATTTCTACTGTTCCTTCATCGACGGCCTTCACTTCCTTGATTACATGGCCTTCGTCAGCTTTAAATCCGCCAAACATGGATCCATAGTAAGGAAATTCATCTGCAGAACCATTCATCCAGCGTTCAAAGTTGAATACCACAGCATCTGCGTTGAAGTCTGTTCCGTCCTGGAACTTGACTCCGTCCTGCAGTGTGAATGTATATGTCAATCCATCTTCAGAAACATCCCATTCTTTAGCAAGGCCAGCTTGAACTTCTGTATCCTGCTCTCCGAACTTAACAAGTGTTTCAAATATGTTCTTTGTGACTTTGAAAGACTCACCATCTGTTACAGTGATTGGATCGAGCCCTACCGAGTCACCTCCGCGTCCAAAAATCAATGTTTTTGAAGCAGAGTCGTCACCTCCTGACCCCTCGTCAGAACCACAGCCATAAAGCGCGGTGGAAACTGCCATCAGAAGCACTAAAAGTACTGCCCAGCTCCTTCTCTTCAAATAAATCCCCTCCAATAATTTTTATATATGCTTACGTCACTTGCTGTCTTCATAGAGATGGCAAGCAACATAATGCCCTGGTAAATGTTCCTTGAATTCAGGCGTCTTGCTTCTGCACACGTCCATTGCATGTGGACATCTCGTGTGGAAAGCACAGCCTGACGGCGGATTCGAAGGACTCGGGATATCACCCTGCAGAAGGATTGTATCCCTTTCGAAAGCCGGATCCGGAATCGGAACCGCTGATAATAAAGCCTGGGTATATGGGTGGAGCGGTTCAACATACAGATTTTCACTTTCACTCAGCTCTACCATCTTCCCCAGATACATGACGCCCACCCTATCACTTATATGCCTAACGACACCTAAGTCATGAGCGATAAATATATAGGTCAGATCAAACTCTTCCTGAAGCTCTTTCATCAAGTTAAGGACCTGTGCTTGAATAGACACATCCAGCGCAGAGACGGGTTCATCGGCTATGATCAGCTTAGGCTGGGTCATCAGCGCCCTGGCTATGCCGATCCTCTGTCTCTGCCCGCCGCTGAACTGGTGGGGATAGCGTTTTGCATGATAGCTGCTCAAACCCACAATCTCCAAAAGCTCATGGACCTTCTTCTTTCTTTCCTTCGCGGATCCCATCCCATGCACAATCAAAGGTTCTTCCAGAATTCTTTCAACTGTATGCCTGGGATTAAGCGAAGCATATGGATCCTGGAAGACCATCTGGATATCCCTGCGGATTTTCCTCATGTCTGCCTTTGAAAGACTCGTAAGCTCTTTATCTTCAAAAGTGACCTTTCCTTCAGAAGGGTCTATTAATCTCATCAGCATTCTGCCGGTGGTTGACTTCCCGCAGCCGCTTTCTCCGACAATTCCAAGGGTTTCCCCTTTTCTCACCTGAAATGACACGCCGTCAACAGCCTTAACATGATTGACCGGCCGCCCCATAATCCCTCCTGTGATCGGAAAGTGCTTCTTGAGCCCTTCAACCTTTAACAGCGGTTCTGTCATTCGCCATCTCCTCCTTGCTGTCATATAAAAAGCAGCGGCTTGTATGGCCGGGTGCTGTTTCATAGAGTTCAGGTGTTTCGCTTATACAGCGGTCAAAAGCGAACTCACATCTGGCTGCAAACCGGCATCCGTGCTTGATCGATCCTGGTTTCGGAACACTTCCCGGAATGGAATATAGCTTCTGCTTCTTATACCGCATGTCAGGGACGGATTGTATAAGCCCCTTTGTATAAGGATGCTTAGGGTCATTGAAAATGTCCTCCACCGTTCCTTCTTCAACCACTTTTCCTGAATACATCACGATCAGCCTCTCACAAGTCTCCGCAACGACGCCAAGATCGTGAGTGATCAGGATTACGGCTGTATTCATTTCTTTATTGAGCTGTTTCATCAATTTAAGGATCTGGGCCTGGATCGTCACATCCAGAGCCGTTGTAGGTTCGTCGGCAATCAATACTTTCGGGTCGCAGGCCATCGCCATGGCAATCATGACCCTTTGCCTCATCCCGCCTGAAAGCTGATGAGGATATTCATTCAGCAGTTCGTCTGCTCTTGGCAGCCCGACCAGCTGCATGATCCTGACTGCATCTTTCCTTGCTTCTGCTTTACTGTTTTTTTTATGTATTCTGATGGCTTCCGTGAGCTGGTTGCCAATCGTAAAGACCGGGTTCAGGGAAGTCATCGGCTCCTGAAAAATCATAGCTATATCATTTCCGCGTATTTCTCTCATTCGTTTTTCAGTTGCCTTTGTCAGATCTTCATCTTTGAACAGGATTTTACCGCCTGTTATTTTTCCAGGAGGACTTGGCACCAGTCCCATAATTGATAAAGACGTAACGCTTTTTCCACAGCCGGACTCACCGACAATCCCCAAAATTTCTCCTTCATTCACATGAAAGTTAACCTGGTCCACTGCAGGTACTTCTCCGTCATCTGTAAAAAAAGTGGTCTGGAGCTCTTCCACTTTTAAAATAGGAGTATTTGCTGTCATCTCTATAACCCCCCTAAGAAAGACTATTTAAAATTTTATAACATTTCTGAAATGTCTTGTAATTTATTATACATTGCCTCTCGAAAGAATCAATAGCCTTTGAACAATTAGTAGATAGAAAGCCGCTCTATAGTCATTTACTCCTACGTAGAATCTTTTGTTTCAGGAGCTTTCAGGAGTGAAAAGTTCTCCTGTTGATGGAATAGGATATTAAATATAAGATTTCCGACAAAAAAAGCGTTATTTCGCTCTTTATTTCATAGAAAAAGAGCTGGATCGATTTTGATCCAGCTCCGTAATTTCTAATTATACTTCATTAAAATAATATATCTGTATTTCTTTGGTATTTCTAACATGATCAAAATTTAGTGCAAATGTATGATGACCGTTCCCGGATCATTGGTCAAGCTGTTGTACTTGAAACAGCTTATAATAATGGCCCTGTTTTTCCATCAGCTCGGAATGGCTTCCAATTTCAGCTATTTCGCCATATTCAATGTGAATGATGCGGTCCGCGTGGGTGATGGTGGACAACCTGTGCGCTACAATGAAAGTAGTCCGATCCTTGGCCAATTTCTCCATCGCTTCCTGAATGAGGTGCTCACTTTCAAGATCGAGGGCGGATGTCGCTTCATCCAGAATTAAGATCGGCGGATTTTTCAAAAATACCCTCGCAATTGCAACCCTTTGCTTCTGGCCTCCGGAGAGCTTCACACCCCGCTCGCCGACTTTGGTATCGTACCCTTGCGGCAGACTCATGATAAAGTCGTGCGCATTGGCTGCCTTGGCAGCAGAAACGACCTCTTCATCAGAAGCATCCGGCTTACCAAACAGGATATTTTCCTTGACCGACTCACTGAACAGAATATTATCCTGGAGAACCATACCAATATTGTTCCTCAAGCTTCTGACCTGATATTCCTTGATGTTTCTGCCATCCAGTGTGATTTTTCCACGGGTGACATCATAGAACCGGGGAATCAGGCTGACAAGCGAGGATTTTCCTCCGCCGCTCATACCGACAAGCGCTACGGTCTCTCCTGCCGGGATCTTTAAGTTGATGTCACGGAGAACTTCTTCATCTTCGGCATTATACTGAAAGTGCACTCCATCAAAGACAAGTTCACCTTTAACATTTCTGCATTCTACAGCCCCCGGCTCATCATCGATATCATATTTCTCATCCATGAATTCGAAGACCCTGTCCATGGAAGCAATGGACTGAGTAAGCGTTGTGGAAGAGTTGACAAGCCTTCTCAGAGGATTATAGAGTCTGTCTACATAAGCTATGAACGCTGCCATTACCCCTATGGTCAGGTTATCATTGATTACTTGCAGCCCTGCATAGCCGATGACTATCAGCGGAGCGATATCCGTTATCGTATTAACGACGGCAAACGCCTTTGCATTCCAGCTGGTCTGTACTAGTGCCTTATCCAGGAAGTGGCTGTTGTGCCCCCTGAATTGCTTTTGTTCATGGCCTTCCATAGCGAAGCTTTTGATTACGGACATCCCTTGCACTCTTTCATGAAGGTAACTTTGGACTTCTGCAAGTGCCTGGGAGCGGTCCCTGGTCAGTTTTCGCAGGTTGCCGAAAAAATACTTCACAGAAATCGCATAAAACGGGAAGGCGATCAACGATACAAGCGTAAGACCCACATCATATGTAAACATAATCGCAAGAGCAATAATGATGGTCGCCACGTCCAGCCAGAGATTCATCAACCCCGTAATGACAAAGTTCTTTGTCTGTTCCACATCGTTGATTACTCTTGAAATGACTTCTCCCGCCCTGGTGTTTGAATAATATTTGAAGCTCAGCTTCTGTGTATGGCTGAATAATTTATCCCTTAAATCATATAAAATCTTACTGCCTGTCCATTGAGCGAAATACTGTCTGTAATATTCCACGGGCGGGCGGACAATAACGAAAATAAAAATCATGACACCCATTATCCATAGGAGCTTTTCCGTCTTTTCCCCGCCGGAAAGTGTGTTGCTTCCCACAATATCATCTATAACATACTGAATCAGTATAGGGATCAGCAAAGGGATTGCAAATTTTATGATACCAATTAAAAGTGTACCGATTATCTGCAGTTTATAAGGTTTAACAAACTGCATAAAACGTTTAATACTGTCCATCCATTCATCCTCCTCTCGGTATTTTTCCCTGTGAAAACAATAAAAAACCTGTTGATTACAACAGGTTTACTGAAGCATTCACATTTACTCGGAACATATACTCCTGTTTACTTCCTGTGATAAAGATATCTTTCATACCATACATCAATAAAATCTGGAGCAAAAGGCCCTTTCCGCTGCCTGATCCAGCGAACAAGCTTGTCTACATTTCTCTTTAATATATGATCAATGACATCCGGATACCCCATTTGTTTTCTATGCTGTTCGTATTCGTCCTCATCAAGAAGAGTATAGGTCATATCCGGAAACACTTTGATATCGAGGTCATAATCTATATACTTAAGTGCTTCATGGTCATAAACAAAAGGTGAACTTAAATTGCAATAATAATAAATCCCATCTTCACGAATCATGCAAATGATATTAAACCAAAGTTCCGCATGAAAATAACAGATGGCCGGCTCACGGGTAATCCATGTCCTTCCATCAGATTCCGTCACCATCGTACGGTCGTTTCCCCCGATCACAAGATTTCTGGTTCCTTTTAAAACTGTCAATTCATTCCAAACACGATGGATGTTGCCATCATGCTTATAACTATGTATTTGTATTGGTTGCCCTTCGCTGGGAACCGCCATCAGTCTCCCCTGCCTTCCTGCAGAATATTCCGCTAATCTGTTAGGTCTATTCTATTATTATAACGTTTTGAGAAAAATTTTAAAACAAAAGAGCCATTGTTTTTGGCAATGGCTCTTTTATTGAAGATAAAATGCAAGGTGTTTTCTGCTGTTGGCGCACGGCATTCCCTGCGTGGGCGGTGTATGAAAAAAGCGAGGCAAATGCCCGGCAGTGGTTAATCAGGGTCCGTATGAAAAGATGGGTATCACCAAGAGCAGGAGCGTTGTGGTGAAGAACTGCATCAAAACGGCTTAACCGTCCCTGTTCATTAAGGGCCGGTCCATCACTGACTATAGAATCTTAAAATGGCCGCCCTGGCATGATGGCTTACCGCCGGAAGGGAGGGGAGGATTACTCCTGATGGTGCCGCCCAAGCAGGCGGCCGTATAAATCATACTTATGATCAAAACACCTGTCCAGACTGAAAAGCAGGGAACGAAATCATAATTGATTCCGTCCCCTTGTAAATATTTGTTGATTCTCTCATTGAATTGTGAGTTCAATTAATTTTCCCTAAACCAGCACTTTCTCTTCAGAATACATCTGTATGACCTCAGTGGTCTGTTCCTGAAAGACTTTCTGGATCTCCTTCAACTCTTCTTTCATTATGGTGATTTCCCTGGTGATTGATTCGAGCTTCGACTGCTGCTGCAGTTCAGTCAGTTCCTTCTCAATCTCCTGGCAGCGCTCTATTTCAGCTTGAAGAAAAAGAAGTTTATCCATCGTTACTAACTGATCGGTAATAAGCTTGTTAAATTGAGACATACCAAAACACCAGCTTTCCTTTTTAATGGCTGTTAATATATTGATACTCTGATTTGAAAGAACGAAAAAGGGCTGCTCTCTTTTCAAGGGGCAATCCAGTATTAGGGGTTTCCCAGAAAGCAACAGTTCTTACGAAACAGTCTTTCTAATAAGTTCCCTGCAAGTATGTAATTTCCCTTTGACTAGTTATGTCGCTTGAAGGGTTTGTTTGTCGGTGAATTTTCATAAACCTTCTTGTGGAGATTCCCCTATGTACTCATATTCAAAACCGGTGCTGTATGCCTTGTCGATTCCAGTGTAATCTTGTCTGGCCATAGAACCGCTTTAAACGTTTTTTCCTCCAAACTCAAGAATAGAAAAAGGCACCCTGTTACCAGCAGGGTGCCTTTTCATTAAAGATCAAAATTAGCGTTGGTTTTGACCTTTTTGAGCTTGAGATTGAGCGTTTTGTTTTCTTACTTCTTGAGCGTTTGTCTCAGAAGCAAATTCAGCTCCATATTGACCAGCTTGGCCGTTTTGAGATTGAGCGTTTTGTTGTTTAACTTCTTGTGCGTTAGTACCAGATTGAGTTCGTTTTGCCATTGTAATCACCTCCACGAATGTTAATTTAACCAACGTGGAGAATTACTATTCCAAAAAAATTATAAAAAATTTTTGGTCTGAAGAATTTTCATCCTTCTTATTCTCTATATTTTATACTAATAAAGAGCGGCCGCCATCTACGATGATGGTCTGTCCGCGAATCATTGAAGCGTCTTCTGAAACAAGGAACATAGCCGCATTCACCAGATCCTCGATTTCCACCATCCTGCCTGCAGGCGTTTTGGTACGAGCGTCCTCCAGCAGCTCCTCCCTGTTAGGGAAATGAGTCAATGCATCTGTGTCAATGGCTCCTCCTGAAACAGCATTGACTACGATATTTTCTTTTGAAAGTTCCACTGCCAGATACCTAGTCAGCGCCTCCACTGCCGCTTTGGAGACACCGACAGTAGTGTAGTTATCCAAATAACGGATGGAACCCAAAGAACTGATGCTGACGATCTTTCCACCTGACTCCTTGTCCATCAATTTTGCGGCTTCCTGTGCACAGAAAAGAAGCGCTTTACTGTTGATGTTCATCGTCCAATCCCAGTGGGATTCCTCCAGCTCCATCGCAGGCCTCAGCACACCTGATGCAGCATTGTTGATGAAAACATCCAGCCTTCCGAATTCTTCTTTGATTGTATGGAACATTCCTTTGATTTTTTCTACATCCCCGACGTTCGCCCTTACAATCAACGCCTTCCTTCCCAGCTTTTCAATCTCTTCAGCAGTTTCAAGTGCAGCCTTTTTACTCCTTGCATAGTTTACAACAATGTCATAGCCTGCCTGAGCCAGCCTTAAAGCCAAAGCTTTTCCGACACCCCTGCTGCTTCCTGTCACTAATGCTACCTTATTTGTCATTTCAAATTGCCCCTTTCCTAATCATTTTCATTTTAGCTTTTAAAAGCATATTCAACAACGTTTACAGAGAAACTAAAAGCAATCATGTTAAGGAGGAAGATTAATTATGTACGTTGGAAGAGACATGACCGAACTCTCCATGATGCCTAAAACAGAGTGGAACAAAAGCGAACTTGCTTTTTTCCATCATTCCCTGCAGCAGATGGTTCCTTACTTGAATTCCGAGGGGCAGACAATCCACCGGGAAATCATAGAAGAAATCGAAAATCGAGGCGGGTTGAAACGAAGCGAAGCGGATGCTTCACACGGCACGAAGGTTACTTATGATTGATTAAACGAAGCTGCCTTGGAATCAATCCTTCAGGCAGCTTTCTTTGTAGCTTTTCCATATTTTCTGGTGGGACACAGGAAATGCAAATTGAACAAGCTCTTCCTCTTCAACAGCCCTCAATTCTTCTGAAATCATGCTGATGTCCTTAACACTGCCGGTGAACACATCAATATTCCAGACGAGGTGGGAAAATACATGCTCTATCTTCGTCAATAATCCGTTATCGATTTTTGCCTCTACATTATATTCCAAACGCAGAAACTCTTCCAGCTGCTTTCTGTGGGAACCGAATGAATCAAGTTCAACATTGGGAAATTCCCAAAGATTCGCGAGAAGTCCTTTTGACGGCCGTTTATGAATTAAATAATTTCCATTATCAGTCTTTAGGACCACAGCTCCCATTTGCAGCCTTTTAACACTCTTTTTCTTTGTCTTAACCGGAAGGGTGTCCTGTTCCCCTTGATGGAATGCCGCACAGTGCTCCCTTACCGGGCACAGCAGGCATTTCGGCGAGGTGGGAGTACATATCAATGCTCCCAGTTCCATCAACGCCTGGTTGAAATAGGAAGGATTATCATGCGAGATAAGTTCCCGGACCGCCGCTTCAAATATTTTTCTGGAAGAAGGCTTGGCTATATCATCCCAAATCAGCAGGATCCTTGACAGTACCCTCATAACATTTCCATCCACAGCAGGTTCTGGTCTTCCGTAGGCAATACTCAAAATTGCCCCTGCAGTATAGGGACCTACCCCCTTAAGCTTTGCTATATCAACGGGTTCTGACGGGACTATGCCGCCATATGTGTCCCGGACCTCCTTGACTGCCGATTGCAGATTGCGGGCACGCGAATAATATCCCAGCCCCTCCCACGCTTTCAAGACTTCTTCCTCATCTGCTGAGGCAAGCGCTTCAATTGTGGGAAATTTATTGATAAAATGAAGGAAATACGGGATGACTGTATCCACTCTTGTCTGCTGAAGCATGATTTCCGATACCCAGACCTTATATGGATCACTATCTTCCCTCCAGGGGAGCTGCCTCTGTTCAGCAGTGAACCAATCAAGCAGATCCTTCCTGAAGGCTTCTATGTCAATTTTTCCTATATGTGCTAAAGAATTACTTTCCACTTTTGTACCTCCATGATGTTAAACCTTCACTTATTGAGGGAATATACTATTAATGAAGTCTGCCTTTATGTTATCAGCACTGCTTTAATCCAAAACAATCCATTTTATCAAGCCCCCCTGAAATGCAGGCATCCAGCGTACCAAATACGAGATGCTTCCGGGACTTTCTCAGTTTCTTAAGCGCATGGTAATGAGATTCCGTCGGCAGGGTGATGACCTCCAAAAAGACAGTGGTGCTGCCCGGAGGGGACATCCATTGGACATCCATCGCCTCATAAGACTTCAGGCTTTGAAGGATGTCCTTCATCAGCTGTTGATACTGCTCAATGAAAGGTTCTTTGATTTCGTACTGAATATACATTTGAAATGAATGGTTCATTGAAATTATCTCCTTTTATACAATATCACTTACGGCTGTGAAAACAAGACCTATATGATTGGAATCAACTCTTCCAACACTTTTGCCTAACACCCTATAAAGGAGGATTAACCTTGGATACTGGGACTCATATCGTTATGGGGTTCGCCATCGGCGGCCTGGCTACACTTGATCCAGTGGTGGCTGAAAGCGCCGCGACCTCACAAAGCGTTTTGATAGGTGCTATTATCGGTTCACAGATACCCGATATCGACACTGTACTGAAATTAAGAAACAATGCTGTCTATATCCGTAATCACCGCGGAATCACTCACTCCATACCCGCGGTTTTGATATGGCCGCTTCTCATATTGGCCGTCCTTTATCCATTCTATCCAGAGGCTAACCTGCTGCACTTATGGATTTGGACATTTCTCGCCGTTTTCCTCCATGTATTTGTCGACATTTTCAACGCCTATGGCACTCAGGCAATAAGGCCTTTCTCGTCGAAATGGGTCGCTTTGGGGGTCATTAACACCTTCGATCCGATTATTTTCGGCATTCATATTATCGGGCTGATTCTCTGGGGATTCGGCTTTGAACCCGGTCCAACCTTCCTATTCATGTATTTGATCATCACTTTGTATTACTTCCTGCGGTTTTTCGTGCAAAATGCTGTTAAATCTGCGGTAAGGAAAAAGATTCCCGATGCAGAAAAAATCATTGTCTCTTCCACTTTGCGCTTCTACCAATGGAGGCTGGCAATCGTAACAAAGGAATTCTTTTATGTTGCACGGGCTTACGGAAGTTCCATTACTTTCTTTGAAAAATATAAAAGGATTCCCGTACCGGATAACCCTGTCATCAATGCGGCCAAGAAAGACAAAAACCTGTCTGCCTTCTTATCATTTTCACCTGTATATAGATGGGAAATAGAAGAATTCGAAGAGGATGGGTATGAAGTAAGGTTCATTGATTTAAGATACCGCAGCAACGGGCATTACCCCTTTGTCGCGGTCGTTAAGCTTGACAATGATTTAGAAATAGAAAGTTCTTATACCGGCTGGATTTACAGTGAAGAAAAGCTGAGGAAGAAACTTGAGATCATTCCCGATTAAAGAATAATGATTTTAATAAAAAGGTGCCGAATAGCCGGCACCTTTTTCAATGACTGAGGTCATTTTCATCTTCAAGCATATGACTGTATTTCTGATTCCTTGCCGCAAACTCATGGAGCCTTCCTCCATAACTATCTATCCATTGTTTCACCAGGCGGCCGGTCATTTCTTTTCCAAGATATTCACCCCTGGCTTTTGCATATGTTGTTTCAAAATCCTCCCATAGCAGCTCAACCCATGTTCTTGCCCTTGCATACGAAAGATTTCCATTCTTTTCCAAAAGTTCTTTTGTTAAATCTTCATGAAATGTATCCATCTGATAACCCTCCATTCCCAATATTTTAAATGATAACAGTTAAGATTAAACTCCATACTATAGGTACGCAGTCAGCAGATCCAACAGCAGGTTTGCTGATTGCGGGGTGACCATCATTTTTTCCAGGGAGGAATACGATGCGCAATAAAGAAAGAGGATTCCCTAACCAGAATAATAACAAATTTGAAGGTGAACCGCGGGCAAAGCCTGAGTATGCTTCCAAAAGGGCTGATGGAACCATCAACACTCACCCACAGGAACGCATGGCCGCATCGAACCAGCGTGAAAGTGATTCTGTTTAAGTTCTCGAGCTAAGCCATTTATTAAGGAGGCGGTTGTTTTGGGTATGGGAAAAAAGAACAACTCTAATCATTTTGATAAAAACTATGTGAGTCCTTTCAACCAGGCATTCTATAATGCCAAACATGCACACTCACAGGCTAACGGGCATACCATTCAGACTCAGGACTTGATCATACTGGAACGACAGACCCGGAAAAGATCGTAATATAAGAAATGGAAACAAGGTGACCTCGTTCTCCTTGTTTCCATTTTTGTCATTTCTTCTGATTCAGCATCGAAATCGGCAGCGCTTCCTCCTTGCCCGTTCCGCCAAGACGGTAACCCCAGGCAAAGACGCCATTCAAGTAATCGATTTTGAAGTATACACCGGGATCGCCTTCAATCCCATAAATTTCACCCGGCTTGAACTCTTTAGGATTCAAAAGATAGGCTTGTGCCATTATGGCTTTTCTTTCTAAAACAGCAAACTCATTTACCATACCAAGCTGTTCTGCCTTTCTGGCCTTCTCCCTCAATTGGGCAATCTCTTGTTTCAATTCATATTCATTTAATTCACTATATCTTGTTTCTTTCTCCACACTGCTCACTCCATTCACCCTTATTATAGAAAAAATGATAGGATAAATAAAGTTTGGTTTATTCCGGCTCACAGAGGAAAAAATAAGAAAAGCACTTACTTGATGAAGGCATTCTTAAATGGATGGGATTTTTCCCAGGCTATTTTTGCAAACTTTGCCGTTAATGCGAAATTCCTGTTACAGGAATTTTTTAAAGCAGCAATTTAGGCGAAGAGAAACCACAGGAGTGGTTATTCGGAAATCATGAAAACAACATAGCAGCAAAAGCTGCGATAGAGGAGGATTACATATGAAAACAGCTGTAATTTCAGGAGGGGGCTCCGGCCTTGGCAGGGAGCTTGCAAAAGTGTACAGCAATGAAGGATATCATATCCTTCTCCTTGGCAGGACAAAAGAGAAACTTCAGTCAGTAAAAGAGGAGATTGCAGTGGATGGCAGTACAGCTTCCTGCATTACTTTGGACATCGCTTGCCCGGAAGACGTACAGAAAATTAGTAAGGAGATAAACGATAAGCATGATGTTCAGCTTCTCATAAATAATGCAGGAGTAGGAATCTTTGGTCCGTTTTTGGACATGCCCTTTGAAGAGATGGATAAAATGCTTTCAGTCAATTTTTCAGGAACTGTGTATTTAACGAAGGCTTTACTGCCAGCCATGGTGGAGAAGGATTCCGGCTCGATCCTCAATATCATCTCCACAGCGGGACTCCGCGGAAAGAAACATGAATCCTATTATGCTGCCAGCAAATTCGCCTTGAGAGGATTCGCAGAAAGCCTGCAGAAGGAGTTTGAGGAAACCGGCATCCAGATCATCAATGCATACATGGGCGGCATGAATACACCCTTCTGGGACGAATCAGAACATGTACAAGATCCCAGCAGGCTGCGTTCCCCGCGCGAAGTGGCTGAGATAATATATGAAGAAAGCAAAATATCAGCCGAGATTATTATCGAGTCAAAATAGTACATTAAAGCGCTAAAAGGGACAGTCCCTCTTAGCGCTTTAACATCGGATTTCAGGGCTCTCGCATGAGATATAGGAATCACGAAGAGCGCAGCGATTCGATGATGACTAATCGAAATCTGCTAGGTCAACGAATAGAGATGGTGACAGCTATTCTTCCGTTTTCAGCCTGTCTATGGCTTCTTCAATTTCTTCCATAGAAAAACCTTTGCGGAATAAGTTCTGCTTCATCTTCATTTGATAATCATAACCAGTATATTTTGACTTTAACCGGTTATGCGCCTTTCTTGCATGAAGAAGGACCGCTTCGAGCTTTTCATCTTCTGATTTTTCATTGTCAGTCTCTTGCCATGCCAGATTAATGACAGAAAAGGGATATCCCTTCCGCGCAAGATTCTGTTCAACTTTCTGCTTTGCCACAATGAGTGAATCCTTTTTATACTTCTTAAACAGTTTATTGGTTAAACCCATCGCCTTTTCCAATTGAATTTCCTGAGTGAATGGCGTAAGTGCAGATTCAATCAACTGCTTGTCCACCCCTTTTTCAATCAGCTCCCTTTCAACAGCTCCAGGCCCTTTATCAGATGTATTGATCTGCGTATTCACATATGCTTTGGCAAACTCATGATCATTCAAGTAGTTGTACTCCTTCAGTTTATGGATTGCCTCCCCTGCCACAGCATCACCAAGTTCTTTTTTCTTCAGGTAATCGGACACTTCCTTTTCTGTCCTCATTCGGTAGGACAGATAATGAATGGCAAGGTTGAAAGCTCTTCGGACATCGTCTTCATAGCCTATTTCCGCAATTGCCATTTCGTCGATTTCTTTGCCCTTGCCAAGCTGAAACCTGGCCAGGATCTCTTCATCGATGCTGAAGGAGTATTCGCCGTCAATAAAGATATTATATCTTTCTTCATTCTTCACTTGTTTGGTTATCTTTGTGATGATTCCCATGTTTAACACCTCCTCATTAATGTAACACATCGAAAATGTTTTTTATTATCAAGAGGGGTAAAATATATAGAAAAGGATGTAAGCTCCCTGTACAGCAGCACAAGGGATCAGCAGGCAGGCTCTTATAAAATAGGGAAAACATGAATAACTCAAAGGCCGGTGATGACGCATCTGAAGGAGAGAACCGAAAACCAGCCGGCCGCTAAGGTGCCGGAGCTGGACAATTGCAATTCAAATTTCATTTTTTCACTGTAGTATAGAAAAGGAGGTATCAGGATGAAAGCAGTCATATCAGGCGGAACAGGATTTGTAGGGAGTGCATTGACTGAAGAACTCCTTGGCAATGGGTATGAAGTATCCATCTTAACAAGAAACCCCGACAAACATGAAAGCAGACAGAACGTTTCTTATGTCAAGTGGCTATCCGATGGAGCCCTTCCTGAAAGAGAGGTGGAAGGCAGCGACATCTTTATCAACCTTGCCGGAGAATCGATCAACAGCGGCCGCTGGACGGATGATAGAAAGCAGAGAATTCTGAAGAGCCGTATTGATGCAACCCAGGAAATGATCAGGATTCTAAAAAACGTAGAAAAGAAACCTTCTGTTTTCATCAATGCCAGCGCTATCGGAATTTATGAAGCCTCAGAAACAATCACACATACTGAAAATTCGCTGGATTCAAGTAAAGATTTTCTCGCTGAAACCGTGAAAAGGTGGGAGTCCGAGGCAGGCAAAGCAAAAGATTTTGGTGTTCGGACAGCTTATACCCGTTTTGGGATCATCCTGGGGAAAGATGAGGGCGCACTCCCAAAAATGGCCCTTCCTTATAAACTTTTCGTGGGGGGCACCGTAGGGTCCGGCAGACAGTGGATGTCCTGGGTGCACCTCCATGATGTAGCAAAAGCAATCCGCTTTGTCATCGAAAACAAGCAAATAGATGGACCTGTCAATGTAACAGCCCCATCCCCAGTCACGATGAAGGAACTGGGGAAAACGCTGGCAGATGTATTGAACCGCCCTCACTGGATGCCGGCACCTGCCTTCGCCATCAAAGCAGCTCTTGGGGATATGAGCACATTGATACTGGAAGGGCAGAAGGTGGTACCTTCTGTGTTATCGGAAAATGGATATTCCTTCAAATATCCTGAATTGAAAGAAGCACTTACTGAGATTTACCGGGGATAAGTATGATTTCTCCCGTTATAGGAAAAAATGGGATTATACTCATTTGAGAAAGGATGATCCCTTTGGAGAAAAAACGTCAAGAAAGAACAAAATCAGCACTATCTTCCATGCAGGAAGTGACGTATTCCCGTGAATTCAAACGTGCTGACAGAGCAGGCGGCTATACACAGAAAAAAAGATAATCCACTTTATACATCAGTTTCTGTATCAAAAAATACCTCTTTTAAAAACATATACAGAGCTAATACTAAAGGAGCGGAAACAAAGTTTCCGCTCCTTTATCTCTTTATCTGAAAGGGGACGGTTGTTATGGGCAGATCACATGGACATAAAACACGTGATAAAAATAAAAACAAACTTCCACAGGTTCCAAAAAACTTGAAGTCTGATGGTATCGATGAAGAATTCTCCAGAGAACTTGCCGATCAAGAGGATATGGAAGCACAAGGACGCGCCAATGCAGCTAACCAGCGTCAAGCCGCTGCCAACCGTAATAAACGATAACTAAACACGATAAGATGGTCCTGGGTATATAGGGCCATCTTATCCACATTTTCCTCCAAATTATGTTAATTAGTTGTTGATAATAATCCACAACATATTGTGGATTATGTGAATAACTATCTGAAAATTAGTAATATTAGCATTTTCACTGTGAATAACCCTGTTTATAAACACTTCACCGCATTAACGCAGCCGGGGACAGTCCCCGGCTGCGTTAATGCGGTGATAAGTAAAAGGGCTGCCAATTCAGCAGCCCTTCTCTTACAACTATTTGTTCTTCAATACAAGCTTTGCCACACTTTCCACATGCGCCGTTTGCGGGAACATATCAACCGGCTGGATATATTCCACTTCATAGGATTTGCTTAATGTTTTCAGATCCTTTGCAAGTGTGGAAGGGTTACAGGAAACGTAAATGAATTTCTTTGGTTTCACTTTCAGGATTGTGTTTAAGAAGCTTTGCTCACACCCCGTACGCGGCGGATCCACAACAACAACATCCGGTTTCCATCCTTCGCCTTTCCATTTCGGCAGCCATTCTTCGGCAGTGCCCACCTCATAAACGGCGTTTGGCATCCCGAATTTCCTGCTGTTCTTTCGTGCGTTTTCAATTCCCTCTCTCACGACATCCATACCGCGGATTTCCCTTGTTCCATCTGAAAGCCACATTCCGATTGTACCGACACCACAATAGGCATCAACAAGTTTTTCATGTCCAGTCAAAGCAGCTGCCTCTCTCACTTCATTATAAAGCTTGACCGTCTGGGTAGGATTCAGTTGGAAAAACGCCCGGGCAGAAAGCTCATAGGAGAACTTATCAAGCCGCTCTACTATCGATTCTGTGCCATAAAGATGAATGGTTTCATTTCCGAAAATGAGTGAAGTCGCTTTTGGATTAATATTTTGAGCGGCCGACTTAACTTCCGGAAGGCGTTTTTGAATTTCTGAAACGATCATATCCTTGCGCGGCAGCTCTTTCCCGACTGTAACCAGGACGACTTGAATCTCCCCTGTTGTCACTCCCACTCTTGTCACAATCGTTTTGACAATTCCTTTTTTGGTTCTTTCATTGTAAATCGGCACGTTGAAATCACTCAAAATTTGCTTAACTTCATTCGTCACTTTATTGGTGGAGGGGTGCTGAACAATGCATTCAGGGATATCGACAAGCTTATGGGAGTTCAGGCTGTATAAACCGGAAATGATTTTTCCGTCCCGGAAACCGAGCTGGAACTGGCTTTTATTACGGTAATACCACGGCTCGACCATACCGATCATTGGTTTGACTTCAAGCTTTTCCAGATTGAATTTTGTATGGCGCTCAAGTGCCTGGATGAGGATGTCCCTTTTCTCGACCAGCTGCTGTTCATAGCTTAAATGCTGCAGCTGGCAGCCTCCGCATTGCTCATAGACCGGGCAAGGCGGCTTCGTCCTGTGTTCCGATCTTTTTCTTACTTTTTTCACACGGCCTTCAGCAAATTTCGGATGGACCTTGACCGCTTCAACGACAACCTCTTCTCCCGGCAGCGCCCCAGGGACAAATACAACCTGCCTTTTAAAATAACCGACGCCTTCCCCGTTGATCCCCAGCCTTTTAATGGTCAGCGGGAATTGCTGCTTTTCTTTAATCTTCATTGTTTTATCATTATTCACTGTTTCACTTCCTATTTTCAATACTTCTCCACAAATATAACGAAGCGTAGCTTAGATATGGGCTCCAAGCCTCACTCATTTCATCGATTTCTGCCAGGGTCGGCTTTCTGTCCATCCCGTACAGCTTCTTCAGAGCATTTTGAATGCCGATATCTGTTTTCGGAAAAAGGTTCTGCCTTCCAAGGGCGAACATCAAATAATTTTCGGCTGTCCACGGGCCTATCCCTCTTAGCTTCACCAACTCTTTCAAAATTTCATCATCCGGCTTCTTTTCAAGCTCCTGAAGGTTTAAACGACCTTCAGCAATCTCCTTAGAAACGCCGATCACGTATTCCGCTTTCCGCTGGCTGAACTGCATCTCCCTGAGTTCATCTACATCCAGTATGGCGGTTTCTCCTGGTGCCGGATAAAACCAAACCCCATCTTTCTCCCTCCCAAACTTATGGACAAACCTTTGGGTAAGTGTATGGGCAAAAGCCAGATTCAGCTGCTGGTGGATGATACTTTTCATCAACGTTGAATATGGATTGAATTCCAGGACTACAGGGGTCCCTGAATGTTCGGTAAAAATATCTTTAAGATCTGTATCTAAAAAATGCTGGTGAATTTCCTGGAGCGTGCCTTCCCATTGAAAAACCTTTTTCAAATAATCCAGTCTGGCATTGCCGCGATCTTCTTTCTCCATCTGGACCAAAAAAGACGGGTCATCCGTCGTGCCGGTTGCCGTAACTTCCAAGATTTCATCTTCTTCCCCATAAAAAGGAACCTTCACAGTCCGGCTGGAAATGTCCACAGAATTCAATGGATCCAAAGACAGCCTGTCCAAAACCAGATCAAAATTATAAGGAGGTAAAACCGAAACCCTCAGTTCTCTCATAATACCCCTCACTTTTTAAACATTTATGCGTATTATACCATTTCTGCCTCTCCGGCATAAATGATAGCCATTTTCCGGCAGTGCGCTGTACTTCACAGAAAAGGCTCTTTTCGCATATATTGTTGCTTTCGGAAATATCCCAGGTGCCCGATTTTCCGCCTGTCGGGGTTTTTACGGCGATTAACAGGATATTATTCGAAATTCATTTGAATAGCAACAAAGTTTACGAAAAGAGCCAAGAAAAAAGACGAAACATTAAATGCTTCGCCGCAAGGGTATCAAGGAGTTAGCAAAGGGCTTTCCGCACCTTTGCCCATTTCATAGTAATCCAGGCTTTTAAATGTATATCCCTGCTTTTTTAAATCCTGTATGACTTTTTGCAAAGCCTCCGCATTATCCTTTGACACTGTATGAAGGAGCAAAACGGCACCAGGGTGGATCTGCCTCATAATGTTGTCATAAGAGTATTTCCAACCCTTCTGGCTATCTGTATGCCAGTCGACAAATGCCAATGACCACATCACGTGAGTGTAACCAGCTTCCTTTGCAACTTTCATTGTCCGCTCACTGAATACACCCCTTGGCGGACGCAGATAAGACATGTTCTTTTGCTTGGTGATTTCTGCTGTCTTCTCTTTAACAAGATCCAGTTCTTTGCGAAGTTTCTCATCAGTCACGGTTGTAAGGTCTGGATGGCTCCAGGAGTGATTTCCCACAATGTGGCCTTCATCAACCATCCTTTTCACCAGGTCAGGTGCACTGTTTAAATAATGACCTGTCACAAAGAATGCTGCCGGAACCTTTTCCTCCTTTAAAACATTCAAGATTTTTTCCGTATAACCATTTTCATACCCGTTATCAAAGGTCATGTATAATACTTTTTTGCCGGGAGAATCTTTATAAAAAGCCCCGTATTTCTCAAGCAATTCATCATACGCTTTTCCTGCTTCCGCCTGCTTCCCGCCGCTTCCCTTCTTGAAGCCCCAGCCTATGCTTTTGTTTGAAACTGCAGAAGCACTATTTCCTGCAAGAAACCCGAAAACCAAGAATCCCGTAATCATAACTATCATCAGTTTCTTCATGAAATCACCCTTCTCTATATGATCTACTACATTTATTTTTTCAGAAGGTCTGTGTAATCATGCCTTCTAATTGATGGAAATAAAATGTTATCTAAGAAAGGGAAATCTAATATGGGGTTCACTTGTTCTGTTGGCCCAGCTTTTGACGCGGCCGGATTCATTTCTGGAGAACCACCTGTGCATTTATTGGTCCCCTTTGATGTGGTCGATTTCCTTGTGGAAACCAATCGGTGCATTCATTGGTCCCTTTTGACGCGGCCGATTTCCTTCTGAAGATCAATCGATGCATTCATTGGTCCCTTTTGACGCGGCCGATTTCCTTCTGAAGACTAATCGGTGCATTCATTGGTCGCTTTTGACGCGGTTGATTCCCTTCTGGAAACCAATCGGTGCATTCATTGGTCCCTTTTGATACGGTCGATTTCCTTCTGAAGACTAATCGGTGCATTCATTGGTCCCTTTTGATGCGGCCGATTTCCTTCTGAAGACTAATCGGTGCATTCATTGGTCGCTTTTGACGCGGTTGATTCCCTTCTGGAAACCAATCGGTGCATTCATTGGTCCCTTTTGATACGGTCGATTTCCTTCTGAAGACTAATCGGTGCATTCATTGGTCCCTTTTGACGCGGCCGATTCATTTCTGGAGAACCACCGGAATGCTCAAAGACCCGTTGTGAGGAGGTGGATTCTCATTTTAACCATTTAACGTTATTCTTTCCGGCTGCAAGGTCTACAAGTGATCATGCGGCCGGAAACATTTTGAGTTTTTCACTTATGATGTCCACCGCATCAAAGGCTGCACATGGATTTCCATTTTGTTCTCAGAAATCAAAAAACCGCTGCCAAAAGGCAGCGGCCAAACTAAAAGCTAAAACGCTTATTTAATTGAAGACCTTCTCTTTGAATTGCGCAAGCTTTTCAAGAGATGATTTATCGACATCCTTATGAAGGCTGTTCCCATTGGAATCCATGGTCACAACTGCTGTAAAGCCTTCTACTTCCAAGTGCCACATCGCTTCTGGAATTCCGAATTCCATGAAGTTGACGCCTTCCACTGATTTAATGCAGTCTGCATAGTATTGTGCAGCTCCGCCGATAGCGTTTAAGTAGACTCCTCCATGTTCACCAAGGGCTTCCAAGGTTTTGGGACCCATTCCGCCTTTTCCGATAACGGCGCGGATACCGAATTTTTTCATGATATCGCCCTGATATGGTTCTTCACGAATTGAGGTCGTCGGCCCCGCTGCTTTAACATGCCACCTGCCATCCTCATCCTTCATCATTACAGGTCCGCAATGGTAAATGATTTGTCCATCAAGATCAACCGGTGACTCGTGATCGGAGAGATGCTTATGAATCGCGTCTCTTCCTGTGTACATCCTTCCGTCAATGCGGACAACATCTCCGACCTTGAGGCTGCGGATTTTCTCTTCGGTAATTGGTGCGTTAAGTGTAATAACCTCGGCATCAATATCCCCTTCAGCGGCTGCAGCCGTTTCTTGTTGTGCAGAACTTGCTGAAAGATCCACAAGCTCGCCTTCCTGATACAGCCACTCTTGAACTGCCCCAGTCGCCGCATCAAGCTTAAAGCCCAACCTTCTGAATGCCCAGCAGTTGTAGGCTACTGATACGAAGAAACTCGCTGGAATACGGTTCATGACTCCTACCTTACAGCCCAGAAGAGTTGTCTCTCCGCCGAATCCCATCGTCCCGATGCCCAGTTCATTGGCATGTTCCATAACATATTCCTCTAACTTGCGAAGATCCTCGTGGCTGTTGACATCGTCTACGGAACGGAATAGCTGCTGCTTTGCCAAGTCATAACCAGACGAGCGGTCACCACCGATTCCAACCCCGATGAATCCAGCTGAGCAGCCCTGCCCCTGAGCCTGGTAGACTGAATGCATGATACATTTTCGGATACCGTCAAGGTCGCGTCCAGCACGGCCAAGCCCTTCCAGTTCACATGGCAGACTATATTGGATATTTTTATTTTCACAACCGCCACCTTTAAGGATCAGGCGGGCATCAATATAATCTTCTTCCCACTGTTCAAATTTAATGACCGGCGTACCCAGCCCGAGATTATCGCCGCTGTTTTCACCTGTGAGGGAATCGACTGAATTTGGACGCAGTTTCCCATCCTTTGTTGCCTGCTGCATGGCAGTATAGATGGCCTCTTGGATTTCTAATTGATTTACCCCGACAGGAGTCTTGATCTTAAATGTTGGCAGTCCTGTATCCTGACAGATCGGCGAAACATTATCATCAGCCATTTTGATGTTATTGGAAATCGTCGCCAGACTCATCGCAGAACGGGTTCCAGCACTTTCTCTCTCTTTCGCCGTTTTAATCGCTCTCCGGACATCTTTAGGTAAGTTCGTCGAAGTTTCAACAATAAGCTGGTACATGCTTTCCTGCAAGTTTTTCATATTCATGAGTTTCCCCTTCTCCCACTGATATTTCTATGTCTATTTGTGTATAATAAAATTTTGAATTTTTCACAATTCATTATACTCCTATACTTAGAAGAAAAAAAGACCAGACTGTAAACGATTACAGTCCAGGGCTGAAAATTTTTCTGAAATGGATTCTATCAGCTTCTATCTGGAAGGCTTCATAACCATTTCTTTTATAGAAGTTAATTGCATCTGACCATTCTTGATTTGTTTCCAAGACCATGCTTGCTGCATTTCTTTTTCGCGCTTCTTGTTCTAAGAACAACAGCATCTGCTTCCCTAATCCCAAGCTCCGATATCTGGCCGACACCGACATTCTGACAACGCGGTATTCCGTTGGTGATTCGCTCAAAAGACCCCCGGTTGCAATCAAATCCCCCTGGTATTTCCCTACATAGAATAAATTCTCACCCTTATAATAGGTCATAATATCATCCAGATCGGGATTCAACCCGTCAATGATGACTCCAAAACGCTCCTTGAACCCCTGCAGGACGATTCCCTTCGCCGCTTCTGCGTCCTCTGCCGCAATGATAGAAATATTCATCAACCGTCTCTCCCGTATGTATTAATATGAAACCCTGACATCACAGGAAGAAAAGAATTCGTTCCCCATTCCCTGCTTTGGCGCTGTTTTAAAATGAAGCCGGGATTATAATGTACTCTTACTATTCAAAGACAGATTCCCCTGCGCCCGGGGGAAATCCGGATTTTCAAATGTTTCCGAAAGCAAAAGCAGTCCACTATACGGACAACCTAAAAAAAGAGCCCCTAAAGGCCCTTATTTTTTGAACTGATCAACCTTCATTTCTAAATCGTCTATCATTTGAATCAATCTGTCAATGTCTTCTAATTCTGTTGTTTCAGGGTCAATTGATTCAATGACTTCAAGAAACATGTTCAGTCTTTGTTTCAAATATAACACCTGGTCATCTCTGTTGCTTGCAGCTTTACCCAATGTGTTCGCTCCTTTGATTGAAATTTCCTCTATCATCGTACCGAATTCTGCTGTAAATAACAAGCTTGCATGCCGCCTAAGACCTCCAAAGTAAAGAAAAAAACTGATCCCAATTTTTATATTGAGATCAGTGTTTTCTTTTCCTATCTTGGTTTGTCAGCCGTAATGAATCCGAAAGATACATGATCCTGAACCGGGATCCATGCGCCTATCCCTTGGGAGGTAACGTTTTTGACAACTATGGAACGTTTTGATCCTTTCATGACCAGATACACTTCTCCGTATGTTACTTTTCCTTTTTCGTTTACGGCAGGTGCATATCCATATAAATAGCCCAGACGCTTCGGCGAAATATTGTACACATGATCTTTTTTTGTTCCTGCTCCTACTATTGTTTGGAAGGAAAGAGGGAGTTCAGTGTTTTCCATTGCTTTTAAGAGCATCATTTTTTGAACGTCATCTGAATGGGGCACTTTTGCTGTCAGCCCGCCTTTAATTGTCTTCTGTGATTCCTGTACATAGTGGATTTGATAATTTTGGTTGCCGCCCCGGTTATCGAAGTAATTGGTATTGATTTTTTGATACTCCCAGTTCGGTGCTGTTTCAGTCGACTCATAATTCAGCGGCCATTCCCCCATATAGATCGTCGCTCTTAATCCAATTGCAAATGGGGATTTATTCATGTTCGACTCATTGAACATACGGATTAGGTTGGGATTTTCAATTTTGACGTTGGATGTTTCAATCAGCTCAGCAGTCAAGTCGCTTGGCTGAAGATAAGGCAGATCCTGTGTCGGATTAGGATACGTATTCTCCTTGGCGATATTCAATACTGAAGATGGAATGTTCACTTTAGGTTCAGATGGCTTTTCTTCAGTCTTACCTTCATCTTTCTTCTGAATCTTTTCCTGTTTCGGCTCCTGCTTTTTTTCTTCCTGCTTTTCCGCCGAAACTGACGGCATTATCATAAATGAAATTAAGAACATCATAAGTACGATGCGTAAGAGTTTCATGCAGTAAGCTCCTTTCTTGCTTATGTTTGTCTCCCATAGTTTTTCCGTTGTCATCGTAGTTATCCTTTCTTTTTCAAAAAATTATCCTATTATAAATTGAATATTTGCAAAATTCATTTAATAACTATAATCATTCTTAACCCGCCGGTCCATCCGGTGAACAGATTTTAATTCCCTGAAACAAGGAGAAAGCTCATTGGCTTTCTCCTTATTTTTGTATAATTTCATCTGGTTCCGTAAAAGCTTGATTAAAACAATCTCCTATAACACAGATTAATATCATAAATATAAGGAGGTTAAAAAAATGTCCGAAACATTAAAAGACAAAATAGTAGAGTTGTTCACCAATCATAAAATCGGGACACTGGCAACAATAAGGAACAACCAGCCATACTCACGTTTCATGATGTTTTATAACGAAGGACTGACTTTATTCACTGCCACTAACCAGCATGCCCACAAGGCAGAGGATATTGCCCAGAACCCTAAAGTCCATATCCTGCTTGGATTCGACCGGGATAACAATCATGAGCACTATGTGGAAATTGAAGCTGCTGCTGAACTGGAAAATTCCCAGGAATTGAAGAACAAGTTTTGGAATGACCATCTTAAGCCGTGGATCACTTCTCCCGACGACCCGGAATATATGCTGCTCAGGCTTACACCCAAAACCATCCTTTACTTTGAAAGAGCAGGAAAAGAACCACAGGAACTGAGCCTTTAGAATATTTACATTCATACATTAAAAGCGCTAAAAGGGCTGTGCCTCTTAGCGCTTTTGATGTGTTACGTCATCTTAATTCAAATGTTTCTTCGATTTCCATACTCCCGCTGACCGATTGCACCATAGAACAGTTCTTCCTTGTCAGCTCCATCGCCTTACGAATTTTTTCTTCGTTCAAATTCGTACCTTTAATAGTAAAATGCAAAGCGATTTTTTCAATTCTGTTCGCTTTTTCTTCATTCCGTGTAACATCCGCTGAGATGGAGATATCCTCAAAGTTGATTCTCTGCTTCTCAAGGATTTTCCTGAGAACTCCCCCGCTGCATACTGCAATGGAAGATACCATCAGCTGATAAGGCCGAAATCCATATTCCTCGTTCCCCGATACATTTAATTCTCCATATGAAAGATCAGTTACAAATCCGCCTTCTTTCATTTTAAATTCCATAGTCATCACTCCTTCTCATTGCCTGTCAAAAAGTTTACTCCATAATCTTTTATCTTGCCAATGTTTTGAAATGACGATACCATCATAGGGGAAATAATACATCGGGAGATAGATATATGGATAAACAAATGAAGTTCCGCTTTTGGGTGCTGATCAGTATTGTAGCGATTTCCGGGTTTTCGCAAGGCATGCTGCTGCCTCTGATTGCTGTAATTTTCGAAGGAGACGGACTTTCCTCCTCACATAACGGGCTGAACGCTGCCGGCCTTTATATTGGAATATTGTTGATCTCACCGTTTATGGAAGAACCACTTAGAAAATTCGGCTATAAACCGATCATTATTGGAGGGGGCTTGCTGGTAATTCTGTCACTCACCCTTTTTCCGCTATGGAAATCATTCTGGTTCTGGTTTGTTCTGAGGATGATGATCGGGATAGGCGATCACGCCCTCCATTTTGGGACACAGACATGGATCACTTCCTTCTCTCCGGAAAATAGAAGGGGAAGGAATATCTCTTTGTATGGACTATTTTTTGGTGTAGGTTTTGCGGTAGGCCCATTGATGACACCATTGATTAAAATCAATGAATCCCTCCCTTTCATCGTTTCTTCATTACTTTGTCTGGCAGCCTGGGTCTTCCTTTTCATCTTAAAAAATGAATTTCCTGAGCAGACAATGGAAGTAAGCTCATTCCGCAATACGATGTCCAGATTCAAGGAGGCAACGAAATATGGCTGGGTCGCTTTCCTTCCTCCTCTGGGGTATGGTTTCCTGGAAGCCTCACTGAATGGAAGCTTCCCGGTTTATGGTCTCAGGAATGGCATTGATGTCACAAGCGTGTCCATCCTCCTCACATCGTTTGCAATTGGCGGGATTGTTTTTCAGCTGCCGCTTGGTATCTTGAGTGATAAATATGGAAGAAGGAAAATTCTCCTCACCATTCTATTACTTGGTTTTATCAGTTTTACTGCTGCCGGATTCCTGGAAGCTTTCATTCCCGCATTGACTGTCGTGCTCTTCATTTCCGGCATGGTGGTAGGTTCTACATTCTCACTTGGAATCAGCTATATGACTGACTTAATGCCAAACAGGTACCTTCCTACAGGCAACTTGCTGTGCGGAGTCGCCTTCAGCATTGGAAGCCTTGCTGGTCCTTATACGGGCGGAATCTTCATTGAGCTGTTTGAAAATGTCAGTTTCTTTATGATAATCAGCTTCACTCTTTTAGTCATTTTCTTGGCAATCATGTTTTACGGAAAAGAAAAGGGGCCTCATCCATCACCTCAACATGAGTAAAGGCACATCTTCCTTCCCAAAACATAAGCTGTATGGTAGAATTAAACACAATCAAATACGAACAATTCTGTCTTTGCCAGCAATACAGCTGTCACCCATAAAAAGGTGGCAGCTTTCGTCGTTTTAATGGGGAAATGAAGCTGATTATTGTTATCAATTAAAAAGGCTGTTTTCGCATATATTGTTGCTTTCGGAAAAATCCCAGGTGCCGGATTTTTCCCCTGTATACAAAGGTTTTACTCCCAAAAAAGAACGAGCAGCTCTTTTCTTTCCTTCTCACCGGGGTTTTTATGACGATATATCAGGATAGTAGTTGAAATTTATATTGAATAGCAACAAAGGTTACGAAAAGAGCCACTAAAAAAGCGGAAAGACCGCGCAGCTGCATCCGGACTTGGTACTGGGTTCGCAAGGAAAGGAATTCGCCAGGCATGGCACCGGCACGGCAGCTGAAATAAACAAAATATCTGCCAAAAGGAGAAGAGAAAATGAGCTCACACGCAAAGTCAATGACTGTAAGAGAACCTTCGAGTAAATCATCCCTGTCCTATTTAGAAAAAATCAAGCCACATGTTGAACTGATCGCTGCCCTCATCAGCGGGGTCTTCATCTTGCTCGGGTGGCTGCTGGCAGATGTCTCTTCACCCTCTTCCGTTACGTTCTATCTCCTTGCCTTTGTCATCGGAGGCTTTGCCAAAGCAAAGGAAGGCATTGAAGAAACCATTGCAGAACATGAATTGAATGTAGAAATGCTGATGGTCTTTGCTGCAATTGGTTCTGCCATCATTGGATATTGGACCGAAGGCGCCATTCTGATTTTCATTTTCGCAATCAGCGGTGCTTTAGAGACCTATACATTGAATAAAAGCCAGAGGGAAATCTCATCCCTTATGGACTTACAGCCGGAAGAAGCCTTAAGAATAACAGACGGAGTGGAGGAACGCATTCACGTTTCCGACCTTTCAGTCGGGGATCTTATTCTTATCAAACCGGGTGAAAGGATCCCTTCGGACGGCCAGATAATCAAGGGCTCCTCCACCATTGATGAAGCTGCCATTTCTGGAGAATCGCTGCCTGTGAGCAAAGCAGTGGAAAGTGAAGTGTATGCAGGAACTGTCAACCTGAACGGTGCCATTACGGTAAAGATTACAAAACCGAGCAATGAAACATTATTCCAGAAAATAATTGACCTTGTTCATTCAGCTCAAAGTGAGAAATCCCCTTCTCAGCTTTTTATCGAGAAGTTCGAAGGTACTTATGTAAAAATTGTGCTTCTCTTTTTGCTTCTCATGATGTTTCTACCGCACTTTCTCCTTGGATGGAGCTGGACTGAAACCTTTTACCGGGCAATGGTCCTCCTTGTGGTTGCGTCTCCATGTGCCTTGGTAGCATCGATAATGCCTGCAACCTTATCTGCCATATCCAACGGAGCAAGAAACGGAATATTATTCAAAGGCGGCATGCATCTTGAAAACCTGAGCAATCTTCGAGCCATTGCCTTTGACAAAACTGGAACACTTACAAAAGGACGACCTCAAGTTACTGATATCATCACAGGAGAAGGCGTTTCAGAATGTGAAATTTTGGCCATTACTGCAGCCATTGAAAAACAATCGAACCATCCCCTTGCCCAGGCTATTGTAAAACACACGAAAAGGATGTATCCGGATCTGCAACTGAACGAGCCTGATTCACTTGAGGATGTGACAGGGTGGGGCGTGAGAGCTTTCATCGGTGGAAAGGAATGGAAAGTAGGAAAAGCAGATTTTGCGGGGATTGATGATGCAAGCCATTTCGCCGGAGGAAAAGCGGCACAACTGGCTGGAGAAGGAAAGACAACCGTATTTGTGTCGGACGATAATGGAATAAAGGCTTTAATAGCTTTGAAAGATGTCATCCGGGAAGAAACAAAGGCTGCTTTAACGTCATTGCGGGATGACGGTATTTTAACAGTCATGCTGACAGGAGACAGCGAAAATACCGCTAAAGCAATAGCAGCTGAGGCGGAAGTCGATAGCTATATAGCGAAATGCCTTCCAGAAACAAAAGTGACTGAACTTAAGAAGCTGATTGATCAATATGGAACGGTCGCCATGGTTGGCGACGGTATCAATGATGCACCGGCTCTGGCTGCAGCAAGCGTGGGAGTAGCGATGGGGGAAGGAACGGATGTAGCACTTGAAACAGCAGATATCGTCCTTATGAAAAATGATCTGAAACGAATCGCCGATGCAGTACGCTTATCCAGAAAGATGCAGAGGATAGTGAAGCAAAATATCATTTTTTCACTATCTGTTATCTTAGTCCTTATAGCCTCTAACTTCTTGCAGGTTCTTGACTTGCCCCTGGGGGTTATCGGGCATGAGGGGAGCACAATACTTGTTATCTTAAACGGACTCCGGCTGCTTCGTTAAAGGTTTTACTGAAGAGTCCTGGATTTCACCTTTAGGGCTGCCTCGAATTCCAGTTCAATATGTATAAAAGGGTTTCCGGGCAGGAAACCCTTTTGCAGTTTAATGATAACCGTTTTGTCCGTTAGCAGACCCGGATGTTTTATTTTTTGATTTTTGCTTGCTGTTTTGTTTAGTTCCGCCATCTTTTTTGGTTTTCTTTGTCATGGTCAATTCCTCCCTCGGATGTTCAAGGCTCTTTTGTTCAGGCTCTTTTCGTAGACTTTGCTGCTATTCAATATAATGCGAAAACAGCCTTTGTTTAACAGCCCCGTATGATTAGTCTGTTCAAACTCAAAAAAAGTTTACCGGTAATAACCGGTAAACTATAAAGCGCAAGCCCTCCAATTCATTCAGCACCGTAAGGATTGGAGGGCCACTGTTTGAGATGTAGGAACACGGCAAGCACAGCGAGCCGATGGTAAACTATTTCAAGGTGTCGGGAAGGACACTGGCCGGTTTGGCTTTGGAACTGGAATTCCCTCCAGGGAAGGACTAAATCCGCGAGGCGCTGTCCGCTGGGGCTGGACGGACTGCAAATCTAAGACCTTCCAGGACTACTTACAGTCCCCAGTATTCTTCACATTCATGATTGCATTGATATGGCCGCCGATCATAATGATGATGCCGGTGAGATAGAACCAGATCATCAGGACGATGATACCGCCGATGCTTCCATAGGTAGCTGAGTAATTTCCAAAGTTGCTGACATAAAATGAAAAAGCCAGTGAAGCTCCCACCCATCCCAGTGCGGCAAATACAGCCCCGGGAACGGCGCTTAAACATTTGATTTTCTTACTGGGGGCAATGAAATAGAGACCCACAAACACGATAAATAAAATGATTGGAGAAATCGCCCACCTTACAGCTCCCCAAATAGTGAGGAATTGATCGGAGAACCCAAATTGGGAAAACAGGAATAATCCGATTTGTTTTCCAAATACCGGAAGCAGCAAGGCTACAATAAATACAAAGATCATCGCAATGGTCAGCAGGATTGACATTAACCTTATTACGATAAAGGATCTGGTCTCTTCCACTTCATAGGCATCATTTAATGATTTCACAATCGCATTCATTCCGTTGGACGCAGACCAGATGGTCGCGATGATACTGAATGATAATAAACCGGTATTCCGGTTTGACATGACTTCATTGATTGTTGACTGAATCATCTGCATTGTTTCACCAGGAGCAAAGTCACTGATGACGTTTAAAATATCTTCCTGTGTAAAAGGCAGATATGGAAGAAGGGTTACCATGAAGATCAGCAATGGAAAAAGTGAGAGGAGGAAGAAATAAGCCAGCTGTGCTGCCAGTCCTGTCACATCTCCATCGGATACCTTCTGAAATAACTTCTTGCCAAAACCTTTAATTCCTCCAGTTTTACTCCTCTTCGTCATCCTTTCACCTCTTATTCTGCATTAATACTCCGCTTTGGTGTCCACGGATTGATGTTCCTCCTCATTGAAAACCTCTTTGTAGGATTCAGAAGAAGAATGAATTGTTTCTTTGGTATCTTCTATGATTTCCTTTACTTGAGGAGAAAGTTCTTTGATTTCTGCCACTTTTTGATTGATGAAATCCATGTCCTCTTCTATTTGTTTAGCTGTCTCCCTGACTTTTTCATAAACTTCTTTAGAAGAATCCATCAGTAATTGAGGATTGCGGGCATACCGGCCAATCAACTCCCCGCTTTTTTTCGTGCTGGCCATTACATCTTCACGCGTCTCTCTATTCAGCAATGTAACGAACCCGCCTGCGATTGCTCCGAAAACCAATCCTTTGATAAATCTCTTAGTTCCCATATTCATCCTCCGATACATTAATGTTATTAGCTTGCGCCCTGTTTTAGTTCTTTAATCATATAATGGCCTAGTCCAGGGGGCAAACTCTTTTATCTTTTTACTTCTTCTCATAATGACTATTTCCCTCTTTTTATGAAGGCTGTTTTCGCATATGTTGTTGCGTTTGGAAAAATCCCAAGTGCCTGATTCCCCCCCTGTATTCCGAGGTTTTACTCTCGAAAAAGAAAAAGCAGGGGCTCTTTTCTTTCCTGTTTACCAGTGTTTTTACGGCGATTTACCAGGATATTAGTTGAAATTCGTATTAAAGAGCAACAAAGTTTACGAAAAGAGCACTAATGAAATACTTCAAGAGAGACCTGTCAAATGAAGTTTATGAACAGTAGTATTATTTATCCATTTACGGTGGTCCTCAAACATAACGAAAGGCTCCATGTCCCTGCCCGACAAGGTTTCTTATTGACATCCCCTGTAAGTAATGAAAAGATGTTAGTAATGATTAACCAAAAAGGATGGATGAAACCATGGATCTTTCACAAAAATCCCCAGAAAATGTAGAGTTTATGATTGAAAAAATCAAGGAAAAACTAAGAGTTGTAAATGTAGGTGCCATAAAGCCTTCCCACTTCGACGGTGAAATGTATGAAGAACTGAGAGACATTTATGAAATGGTTGACCGCAAAAACCATTTCAGCCCCAGTGAAATGCAAGCAATAGTCGAAGAATTAGGGAACTTGAGAAAGCAGTAAAAGATCCTTTTTTTATTCTATGAGGGCAGCCAAAGGGTGGCTTCCAAAATGGATATGAGTACATTTTCAAGAACTTGAAACATGTTCATGAACATTAAAAGGACCGCCAATAACGGCGGTCCTTTTTCTTATTATGCACTCTTTAAGAGTTTAAGTGATTCTTTGACAAATGCAGGAATATCATCCGGATTACGGCTTGTGACAAGCTGGTCCTTACATACAACCACTTCTTGATCTTTGTAGTTTGCTCCCGCATATTCCATATCCACTTTAATGGATTTAAAGCCGGTAGCATCCCTGCCTTCCAATGTTTTCGCAGTCAGCAGGAGCTGGGGCCCATGACAAATGGCGAATACGGGTTTTTCGCTGTCCATGAAGCTCTTTGTGAACTTAACAAACCGCTCATCACCGCGTAACTGGTCGGGTGAGAATCCTCCCGGAAGGAACAAGGCATCGAAGTCATCAGGGTTAACACTATCAATGCCTTCATCGATCGTTACTTTTGCTTCTCCCTGCTTTCCTTCTACTGTTTTTCCTGATCCCTTTTCGATCGTCACCACTGTATGCCCCTCGTCTTTAAATGCATCCGCAGGTTTGGTATACTCTACATCTTCAAACATATCCGTAATTAAGCATGCAATCTTAGCCATATGCAACCTCTCCTTTAACATTTTGTCTACATTACATTATTCCCGCTCAGCCAATTGAAAAACATGATGCTGTTATAAATTGCTGGAAACTATTTCATTTCTTGAAAACTGCAATATACCAGCCGCCTTCCTTGATAATGGGATCAAGGGACATCATTTTCAACCCGGATTTCTCCGCAAATCCTTGCAAGTCTCTTTCAGTGGGGACTGGATAGAGATTATCAAAAGTCATAAAGAAGCTATTGAACGCACTGGAAAACTCTTTTCCATGCTTAGGTTTCTGAATCGGTGTGATAATGGAAAGTGCTCCATTTTTCTTGATCCATTGGGCAGCGTTCTGGAAAAATCCTGCCCTCTCGTCCGGTTCAATATAGTGAAGAAGATTGTTTGCCATGACAAGTTTGAAACGATCCTCAGGTTGATACTCATTAATATCTTTGTTCAGTATTTCAATATTCCCATGTTCTTCCACGATTTTCCTCGCGCTGTTGGCAACTTCCTCATTCACTTCCACCCCCACCATCTTTTTGTGCGGGAACTTCTTGGCCAGCTTACGAAGATATCCTGCCTCTCCGCATCCAACATCAAGTACAGAATCTACATTATATTTCTTCATGACTTTCTCCACTTTCGGATATGCAAGCTGTTCCAAAAGAGTGGAGGTCTTAGCCACAGTAGGACCGTGCACGCTTGAATCAAAGTGCTGCTTCGTTTGATTCCTTAGCAGTTCCGGGTAAGCGAGCAAAGACGGGATATGGAGCTCCATCATCTCCTTCAGGATAATCCCGGAAGAAAAACGGTTTGATTTTGACTTCGGCAGTTTCCACTTTTTCATAGTCCTGACTTTCTCACCCGACAATCTCTTAAAATGCTTGAGGATGATCCCTACCTCTACCCACTGTTTTAACAAATCATATTCAAGCTCCCTTGCTGCAGCCACTTCCTCAATGGAAGCAGGCTTTTCAAACGACTTGAACAAATCCAATTCATATCCTACATAGGCATGCCAGCTGATTAAAAATGGCATGTTTTTTTTCATCCAGCCCCTCGCCCGCCAAACCCTGACATATTCTCTTATCATACTAATTGCTCCTTCCATTTCCATGGGTAATCTTCTCTCTCTGTAAAGAGCCTCACTTCTTTTTCCCCTTGTGTAAGGGGTGTGTTCCGCTTTGGAAGCAGCCCTCCCTGGATCATTCTGTCTTTAAGGGAATCCTGCCACATCCCTAGCCCGGAAATATTAAGCATCTGCTTGAAATGCAGAATCGGATCCTGCTCGATTCTCTTAAGGCTCATTTTTCTAAGTTTGCCGACTGATCTATATGGAAATGAGTAAGCAAGTGCAGAAAGGTGACTCAGTTTCATCTGATTTGTGACTCTTTCTCGACGCACGTGAGGGAACCACTTCAGGTTTTCTGCATTCAATTTGCCTTGGGCGTACATATCACTTAAAAGTTCTCCCAGTACATCGGCATCCTGGATTGCCATGTTCATCCCTTCCCCTGCCATCGGGTGCACCGTATGGACAGCGTCACCGATCAAGGCTTTATTTCCTTTAGTATAGGAGTCAGTGTGATAGGCTATCGGCACCATCAGCTGAACGGTCTTCCAATTGTCGATCTGATTGACGTACCCTTCCATTTCCGGGCATAACTCAATATATAGTTCATGAAAATACTCTATTGGCTTCTTCCTTAGTTCCTTGTATTCTCCAGCAGGAATCAGATACACAGAGCGGACTTCATCATTCGGCAGAGGGAACAGCCCGAGGAACCGGTCAAATGTAGAAATGATTTTCCCTTCTGTAAATGAAGGAGGCCTCGGAAAAGTGACTGTAAGGAAATGATGATTGTATTCATTCTCTTCTTTCTTGATCCCCATTTCTTCCCTTGTCACTGATACACGTCCTTCTGCACCAATATAGAAGGAGCTTTCATATAATTCTTCCTTTTTTTCCTTTCTGTCCTCCACTATGGCCTTCCCCCCTGAATATCCTTTACAGCTGCTATTTGAGCGGTAATGGAAGGAAGGATATTCACTTGCGGCTTCCCTGATGATTCCCTTCAATTTTTCATGATGGATCATCAAGGAATAGGAATATTTACTGGGAACCACGTTGTATTTCATATTCGACTCGTCCACCGAGCCTGAATTCTTGTCGATTTCCACTAAATTCAACTCATCAATTTCATGTCCATTCTCTTTGATTCTGTCCAGCAACCCCAATTCATCAAAGATCTTCAAGCTTTTTGGCTGAAGCAATTCTCCTTTATATACAGGCGTCGGTCCGGGCAGACGTTCAATTACTGTTACATCTATATTGCATTTCGCAAGTTTAAGAGCAAGAGTCAGTCCGCCGATGCCGCCTCCTGATATAAACACATCCGTTCTCAAATCATCACCGCCTTTTATCGATATTTATCCTTATTTCCATCATTTAAAACTAACTGGTGTGCTAAAGAGCGGTTGGCAGCCGGATGAATTATTTCCCGGAAAATAGCGGTTAATGACGAATGGCAGCATAAAAGCCTGCTTCTCGAATGGCATACAAGAAGCAGGCTTTTGGATTCACTTTTTACTTATATCTTTCAGATAATAATCCTCGGATGTGAAAAATTCCTGTGTCAGCCTTCTTACTTCCTTGCTTAACAGCAATACGGCTATGATGTTTGGAATCAGGATGGCCACGAGCGCAAGATCAAGGAACTGCCAAATGACTTTTGCTGCCCCCACTGAACCAAGTATGATGGCAGCGATATACATAAACTTAACAAACAATGCCGCCTTCAGTACGAATAAGAATTCAGCTTGCTTTGCTCCATAAAAAACAATGACAACGATTGTCGACAGGACAAAGAAGATAAGCGAAATGGTGACAAGAAAACTGCCGGTGCTTCCAAGATAATTTTGAAAAGCCTGTGTAGTCAGGGCAGAGGGGTTGTCCAATGAACCTTCTGCTGTCCACACACCGGAGGAAATAACAACGAATCCAGTTGCCGAACATACAACTAATGTGTCGATCACAATTCCTATAATGGACCATAATCCTTGTCTTACGGGATGATCGGTGGTCGCTGCCGCGTGTGCAATGGGTGCAGTCCCCAGTCCTGCTTCATTCGAATACAGTCCCCGGGCAAAGCCCCAGCGGATGGTTTCTGCCACAGCAACTCCTGCAAACCCGCCCATTGCCGACATTGGTTGAAATGCATGAGAGAAGATGAGGTTCAATACGTTAGGCAGTTTTTCCAGGTTCATAAACAAAATGACCAAACATGCCCCAACATACAGGAAGGCCATGAAAGGAACCAGCATTTCTGTTACTTTTCCTATTCTTTTTATGCCGCCGAATACAATCAAGGAAACGACTATGGCAATCACAATCCCTGTGTACATACCGTCTACCTCGAACGACTCCTGGACAGTGGAGGCAACCGCATTCCCCTGAACCATGATGCTCGGGATCAATTCAATCATCAAAGCAAAAGCAAACCAGACCCCGAGCCATTTCATGTTCAACCGTTTTTCATATAATACATCGGTCCGCCGACAAATTCGCCATTGGCATTTTTCTCACGGTACCTTACCGCAAGTACACTTTCAGAGAATTTCAGAGCCATTCCGATCAACGCTATGACCCACATCCAGAACAGCGCACCCGGACCGCCAAACATGATGGCCGCCGGAACTCCTACTATATTGGCAGCGCCGATTGTCGAGGAAAGTGCTGAAGTCAGTGCCTGCAGCGGCGTTACCGTTCCTTCCCCTTTTGGCTTTTTGAAGATGCTTCCCAATGTTTGCTGAAATATGTAAACCGGGTAACGGAACTGTACAAATTTCAATAATACTGTCAGATAAATTCCAGTACCTGCTAAAATGATGATAACCGCCGGTCCCCAAAGCCATGCAGAGACCGCTCCGACTGCTTCCAAAAATCCATCCAATCTGTAAACCCCCTGTAAAAAATCTAATAGTAAATACCCTGGCCCTCCTATCACTAAACGTCCCAATTATTTCACCTTTATCTGAAAAACAAAAAAAGCACCTGTAATTTAACAGGTACTTCCTTTTCACTCACTGTATGATCCTTGGGAGTATCAATACTTCCACTCTTCTGTTTTGTGCTCTTCCTTCACTTGTATCATTGCTTGCCAGCGGTTTGAATTCTCCGAAGCCTTTTGCACTGAACAAGCGGGGATCAAGATTTTGGTTCTTCAAGATAATCTTCATGAAATTAACTGCCCTCATGACACTAAGTTCCCAGTTCGAGTCATAATTCGCATTACTGATCGGAATGTTATCTGTATGGCCGCTTATGATCACGCTTCTGGGAGTATCCATTTCCAATAACCCTGACAATTCCTTAGCAATCCCTTGATCCTTTGACCCTACTAGCGCCGACCCTGATTGAAAAAGGACATTATCCCTGATTGTCAGCAAGAGACCTTCTGAAGTCAGTTGGGTTGCAAATTGTTTTTGCAGTTCATTTGCGGCGATATATCCATCCACTTTCTTCTGAAGCTCCGCCAACTCCTGCCTTTCCTTCTCTTTCGCTGCTTCCAGTTCGTCTACAGTCAATGGGTTTTCTTCTTGTTTCTGATCACCAGAATCCACTTCAGGTACAGGGGACGGATAATCCATCACTCCGGATCCCCCTACAAAAATTTCATTAAAGGCTTTGGACATTGCCTGGAACTTCTGTGCATCAACACTGCTTGAAGCAAAAAGTACAATGAAAAGGGCCAATAAAAGCGTAAGAATATCCGCATATGGGATTAGCCATGATTCATCTACATGTTCTTCATGATCATGTTTTTTACGCCGCCGCTTCATCCTTGACCACTTCCTCATCAGTAAGTCGTTTTCTTTCACTTGCCGGCAGATATGAAGCCAGCTTTTGTTCGATGACTCTTGGTGCTTCACCTTCGATAATGGAAAGGACCCCCTCAATCATCATAACCTTCAGTTTAACTTCCTGCTTTGATTTCCGCTTTAGCTTATTTGCAAATGGATGCCATAATACATATCCCGTGAAAATCCCAAGGAGAGTAGCCACAAACGCTGCTGATATCGCCTCGCCTAAATGCCCGATATCATCCATGTACCCCAATGCGGCAATCAGCCCGACAACGGCTCCAAGAACACCCAGTGTCGGAGCATACGTACCAGCTTGAGTAAAGATCAAAGCTCCAGCCTGATGCCTTTCCTCCATAGCGTCAATTTCCTCATTGAGCACATCCCGGATGTAATCTGCATTTTGGCCATCAACAGCCAGACCCATCCCATTTTTCAAAAATGGATCTTCAATATCATTCGTCTTTGCTTCTAAAGCAAGCAGCCCTTCCCTTCTGGCCAAATCAGCCCACTCAGAAAACATAGCAATAAGTTCTTTAGGTTCTTGCAGCTTATTCTCTTTAAAGATGATCCCAAAAAGTTTGGGAACCTTTTTAATCTCTGATGTCGGGAATGCAATGGTTACTGCACCTATTGTACCGAAGATAATGATCAAAATGGCCGGCAGGTTCAGCAGCCGGTCTATAGGTACGCCCTTAAGAACCATTCCGACCCCCACCGCCACTACTCCTAATACGACTCCAATAACCGATGTTTTATCCATAGAATTCACCCTATACTTTTTTTCTTACTGTTTATATCGGTAGCCGCGGAAAATATTGAAGGACAATTTTTGCATTTATATGATTTGTCGGTTGAGTGACACAGAGCTGTTAATTTACTGGTTTTTTAAAAAATTTTCCAATTAAGCTATTGAAAAATTGCGAAAACTGACGATAATTAATAGTAGAAATAGACTATTATTCGACAGGAGAGACCCAATATGACCATTGAGGATCTGAAACTGCAAGATCTAAAGAAGAAGAATATCCTGATGCTTATCTTATATTCACTTTCTTTACTGGCAGCCATTTCATATACTCTCGCAAACAAAAATCCATTGATTGAGACAATCTTATATTCCACCCAGCTTGCAGCGATGCTGGCATTCTTTTTCATCTATCATGCTGCTTTAAAGAAATTTCATTTATTTCCTCTCCTTACGATTCCGGTGATCTATATAATTATCGGTGTCGATATCTTTGTCAATGGAGGTTCCGGGAACAACCTGATCATCCTGCTTTTCCTTGCTGTCATCTCTGCCCTGCACTTTAACCTCTCACTTTTTGCCATCGGATATGGATCCGGGTTTGTATTATTCATCTTGAATAAACTGTTCTTCGGCGGGACTGGGGACATTGACACTATCTTCATTCCAGGTGTACTCGTGTATATAATGCTTGGAATCCTATTGTCCATTGTCGTGAAACTGAATACAAATCAATTTGCCCAGCTAAAGAAGTTTGTGGCTGATGCAGAAGCGGAAGGTGTTAGAAAAGAACAGCAGAAGGTGCTGCTGGAAACTGAACTTGGCACGATATTCAGGAGCATCAAAAAAGTGAACGAGCAAATCCAGCACCATCTTTCTTCCCATAATGAAATGAAATCTGCACTGCAGGAAATCTCGGCCGGAAGCCAGACACAAAGTGACCAAATCAACAGTATTGCCTCCATTTCCGAAGCAACAATGAAACAGATGGAAGAGATGGCTTCCATGGCGGAAACATTATTTCAGCATTCAGAAGAAGCAAGTGCCACAGCTGCCAGCGGTACTGAAAAAGCGGACGGGCTCCAGATTGAAATGAACGAGCTGAACATGCTGATTCATGATCTTAGTGCCACTTTCACTGAATTGACAAATAAGATTGAAGAGACCAACAGTTTCATCGGAACCATACAGGGCATCACAGAACAGACAAATCTGCTGGCACTGAATGCATCCATAGAAGCAGCCCGGGCTGGTGAAGCCGGCCGCGGTTTTTCCGTAGTGGCAGATGAAATCCGGAAACTTGCGGAAATGACAAGCACGACGGCTTCCCTCATCAACGAGAATCTTTCTTCAGTCAACCAGGCTAATTCGACGGCACTGCAAAAAATGAACCTTAGCAGCAGCAAACTTTCTGATAATGTTGCGACAGTGGAAAATGTGAGCATTTCATTCAAAGAACTGAGTTCAAAGCTTAAGCTGCTTCAAACTGAATTTCATACCTTATCTGCGAATTCCAATTCTGTAAAACAACAGACGGTTCATGCTGAACTCTCCACTAAAGAACTGGCCGCAGTCATTGAAGAGGCATCTGCGGGGCTCGAAGAAGTCAGTGCAGCCATTGAGACTTTAAATGAGGATACGCATTCAATAGCTGGTTATGTGAACGACACAGTAAATAGTGCCGAGAAAATCCAGGCGGATATCGATAATAAATAATTCATTAAACCAGGAAAGGAGCAGCCCTGTTTTGGACTGCTCCTTTTCTTATACTCTCTTTTCGTTAACTTTGTTGCTATTCACTATAAACTTCAAATAATATCCTTGTAAATCGTCGTGAAAACCCCTGTGAGGAGGGAAGAAAAGAGCTGCTCGTTCTTTTTCCAGAGTAAAACCTTTGTACCGAAAGCAGCAATATATGCGAAAACAGCCTTCTTATAATAACTTCTTCTCTATTTTATGTTCGTAATTTTTAAAGACGGAACTATTTGTTTTAATTCTTTTTTTAGACATCAGTCCATTGAATTTAAGAAGTTTTTCATTAAGGTCCTTTTTCAACCCTTCCTTCTCAAGCTGATCCTCACAATCGCGGATCAAATCTTCTATCTGAAGCATTTCTTGCCTGAGCGCATTCTCTTCAGTTGAGAAACCGGCATTTTTCATGATGCGGTGAGCCATGCGAAGTTCTTCCGGGACACTTGAATCATCATCCAGGTTCAAAGGCTTTCCAAAGCCAGAAAGATGATCGAACTCTCCATCTTCATAAGCTTTTTTGATTTTCTGTTCAGCTAGAATTGTAAATAAGTCCACCGTATATCCCCTCCCTAAATAAAAAGTCACCTCACTTCCATTATAGATCTTAACTTTTGTCAGTCCACCTGACCTTTAAGTCAATTTTTTGAAATTTATAGTATCTCATAAAATCCCCGTTCATGGAAAAACTACGACGAGGAACGGACGGAAAGGGGGATCAAAATGAGCACAGGAAAATCTTTTCAACATAAGAAAAAAGGCCATCCGGGAAATAATCCATCAGATGCCCTAACTGAAAAACATACAAAGGAAAAAATCGAAGACGAAGAATATATCGTCACACAAGAAGCTTTCAAGAACCGTGTAGACGGAGATTGAATATTCTTTAAAATGAAGGAGGACGAAAACATTACGTTTTCGTCCTCCTTCATTTCAGAAATCAGTAGAAGTGCCTAACTAAAAGTTGATGAACTTTCAAGGGATAATGATTAGTTTTTGCAGCAGAAGGGGTGCGTTCTTCTTCCGTACTATACTTACTTCCCTCATTGCGATAAGTCATGCCCGATTGGAAAATCCCATAACACTTCTGCTTTCCTTATGCTTCCTGGAGTTGAAATTTCATCGCTGGCCCGAAAAATTCATAACAGATCTTATCTTCAGGGATGCCGATTGACATCAAGGAAGAGATCACCGCTTTCATAAATGGAGCTGGTCCGCAAACATAGAAGATGCTGTCCCTATCTACAAGGCCATCGAGAACAGCTGTGTCAATATATCCGCGGTGATCGCAAAGTGTCCCGGCATTGACCGGCTTTTCATAGGCAAAGAATGCCCGCCCATTATCAAGTACTTCCATTAACTCAGCCACATTCTTTTTAAAGGCATGTACTTCTTCATTACGGCTGGCATGGATGAACAGGGCAGGCCTGGACGGAGTGTTTTTTGCCAATGCCTCAAGCATGCTGAACATTGGTGTAATGCCGACTCCCCCGCTTATCAAGGTGACAGGGGAATGGTCGTTCACGTCAAGATGAAAATCACCAGCCGGTGCGCTGACTTCAATGACTGCTCCCTCACTTACACTGTCATGAAGATAGTTTGATACTTTGCCTTCAGGGGAATGTTCCGCTTCCCGTTTGACTGAAATTCGGAAGTACTCCTTATTGGGAGCTGATGATAAGCTGTATTGTCTGTTGAACAAATATTCTTCTCCAGGAATGGCTGTCCGAATAGTAATATACTGTCCCGGCAGAAAATCCGGAACCATTTTCCCGTCTTCGGGCTGTAAATAGAATGAAGTGATCAATGAGCTTTCAACTTCCTTCTTCACCACTGTGAAATTCTTGAAGTCTCTCCAGCCTGCTTCTTGAGATGCTGCCTCCTGATACATCCCTTCCTCAACATCAATGAAGACCTGGGCGATCACGCCGTAAGCAGCGCCCCATGCTTCAAGTATTTCCTCTGTGGCTTCATCACCCAGCACCTCTTTAATTGCCTTTAACAGATACTCTCCAACGATTGGATATTGTTCCGGTTTTATTCCCAGGCTTCGGTGTTTATGCGCTATTTGCTTCACAGCCGGCAGCAATGCTTCCAGGCGGTCTATATTCTGTGCTGCTGCATAGACTGTATTGGCAAGCGCTGTCTGCTGGCGTCCCTTTTTTTGATTGACATGATTAAAGATATTTAACAGTTCAGGATGATTTTCAAACATTCTTTTATAAAATAAGCTAGTTATTTCTGTACCTTTCACTTCCAAAACCGGTGCTGTGGATTTAATGATTTCGATTGTTTTTTGAGCTAACATATTATCGCCCCTAAAAGATATATTTTTAATACACCTTTATACTAATCCTCTCGTTTACTTAAAGCAATATTTTAAATACACCTTTAAAGAAATGGACACATTTAGACAGTCCTGGCTGTAAATTGTATAATGAAAGTATCATTGGAAGCTGCTTCTGCATTCAGTAACGGCTCCCTCATTGAAGGTGAAGCAATTGAAACTAACGTTATATACAGACTATTCCCTGCGCGTCCTTATTTATCTTGCTGCAAAAAAGAAGGACGAGCTTGCCAATATCAAGGAAATTGCAGACTCTTATCAGATTTCAAAAAATCATTTGATGAAAGTCACCCATGAACTCGGAAAGATGGGGGTCATTGAAACGATCCGCGGCAGAAATGGCGGAATAAGACTTGCCAAATCCCCTGGTGAAATCAATATAGGGACTCTTGTCAGAAAGACAGAAGATGATTTTAACCTGGTGGAATGTTTTTCATCAGAACATAACACCTGTATCATCACCCCGGTGTGCGGCCTGAAACACGTTCTCGCTAAGGCATTGGATGCCTACTTGGATGTGTTGGATCAGTACACATTGAAGGATCTCGTGCAGAGCCCTGAGGATTATCGGCTGCTGTTCTCACTGAACAACCCTCCGAAAATATAGAGTAGTTCCCAGCCTTACTCAAAAAGGACGAAATCGATTTATGATTTCGTCCTTTTCTTCTGTAAATAGATATACGTTGTCTTACGATTACAATTCAACAACTAAGCAAATTTCCAGTGAAAGCAGAATGAAAAAGTTATATCTGTCTTATGATAACTTAATTTGCTTGACATATAATTGAATCACGTACACTCTTAAAAGCAATAATTACCAAATGACAGAATTTAAAAATTTGCAAAAGCTTCTTGGATTGATAAAATGAAGTAGAAAGATTCTGAACAAAAGGAGAATACATATGGAAAATTTCAAGCAAAACCTTGAGAAATACGCAGACCTGGCTGTCAAAGTCGGAGTCAATGTCCAAAAGGGACAGACATTGGTTGTCAACGCTTCCCTGGATGCAGCTGAGTTCATCAGACTGGTTGTAAAAAAAGCCTATGAAACAGGTGCAAAGCACGTCTATGTAAACTGGAATGATGATGAAGTAAATCGTTACAAGTACGACCTTGCTCCTGATGATGCCTTTACAGAGTTCCCTGAGTGGAAGGCAAGGGAAATGGAGACCCTTGCTGAAAATGGGGCTGCCTTCATGTCAGTTGTTTCTGCTACTCCGGACCTTTTAAAAGGTGTAGATCCGGAACGCATCTCCAACTTCCAGAAAGCAGCCGGCCAGGCAATGGATAAATACCGTTCTTACATCCAATCTGATAAAGTAAGCTGGACTGTCCTGGCGGCTCCATCTGAAAAATGGGCAGCAAAAGTATTCCCTGACGCTCCTGCCGACGAGCAGGTCGACAAGCTATGGGATGCGATCTTCAAAGCAGTCCGTGCAGATCAGCAGGATCCTGTTCAAGCATGGAAAGACCACGACCAGAACCTGCATGAAAAAGTCGACTACCTGAACAGCAAGAACTACAAAAAGCTTCATTACACTGCTCCGGGTACTGACCTCACTATCGAGTTCCCTGAAGGGTATATGTGGGTCGGAGCTGGAAGTGTATCCGAAAAAGGTGTAGACTTCATGGCAAACATGCCGACAGAAGAAGTATTTACTGTTCCTTTGAAAACAGGCGTTAATGGTACCGTTTCAAGTACAAAGCCATTAAGCTACGGAGGAAACGTCATCGACAATTTCAAAGTGACATTCAAAGACGGACGCATCGTCGAGGTCCAGGCTGAGGAAGGCGAAGACATCCTGAAACGCCTGGTAGAGACTGATGAAGGTTCACACTATCTTGGAGAGGTGGCATTGGTTCCTCACCAATCACCAATCTCGCAGTCCAATGTCCTTTTCTATAACACACTGTTTGATGAGAATGCATCCAACCACCTTGCCATCGGAAGCGCGTATGCGTTCTGCGTGGAAGGCGGTAAATCAATGTCCAAGGATGAACTTGAGAAAGCCGGCCTGAACAACAGCATCACCCATGTTGACTTCATGATCGGATCCGCTGATATGGATATCGATGGGATCACTGAAGACGGCACAGCTGAACCTGTCTTCCGCAATGGCGGCTGGGCATTTTAATTGAAGTAAAGTATTCAGACCAATCCGCATCTGTGCGGATTGGTCTTTTTGGTTTTGATTTTAGTCATAACGGATCGCCAGGAAGCATCATACGGACATTTTTCTTGGATTAGGGTGTTTCATGGATCCTTCATTCAATCTCTTTTCTTCTCTTACACGAATGACGGTCTTTCATAGTCATTTCATGCGTCCGCCTTCCCTCTATTTGTCGCAAAATGGTATCTCAAGATTATTTTATAGGATTCTTCTTAACACACCCTATTGGCCGTGTCCTTTCTACCCGCGATAAAGCTTTTATCACAGAAAAATCTTCTTGTAATTTTGGGGTTCCGACTATATGATATTAAAGGTTAAATTCAGGGAACGGAGAGATTTTTTTATGAGAATCAGGGATTGGGATCGAAACTTGAAAGTCAGGCTTTTCGGAGAAGCGATGATGAATATTACATTCTGGATGTTCTTCCCGTTTCTCACGATTTATTTTACCGAAGCATTCGGGAAGCAGATGGCCGGGCTGCTGCTCATTGCTTCACAGCTCTTTGCGGTATTTGCAAACTTAATGGGGGGTTACTGCGCAGATAAATTCGGCAGGAAGACCATGATGGTACTGTCTTCGTTTGGACAGGGATTTGCCTTCCTCATTTTCGCATTCGCCAGTTCCCCATGGCTGGAATCAGCCGCGCTCGGCTTTGTCTGTTTCACCCTTGCCAGTGTTTTCGGTTCCTTTTACTGGCCGGCAAGCCAGGCTATGGTCGCGGATGTTGTCCCTGAAAAGGAACGCAGCCATGTTTTCGCTATTTTTTATACATCCATCAATATCGCTGTGGTGGTCGGACCGATTTTAGGAAGCATTTTTTATGTGCATTATCGATTCGAGCTTCTGCTAGTTTCAGCCATCATCTGCATGATCCTTGGTTTGATGCTGGCCAAGATGACTAGGGAAACCGCTCCCCGGAGTCTTAATGTACAGCAGGCAGCCAAAGAGGAACGGAAAGCGTGGTACCATGCAATAACTGACCAGTTCAGGGATTACAGGGTGATTGCCAGGGACAGGACCTTCCTGTTATTCATTTTGGCAGGAGTGTTAGTGGGACAAACATTCATGCAGCTCGATTTGTTGATTCCTGTTTATATAAAAGATTCAATGGAGAGTGCTTCATTGCTGTCCTTCACTCTGACCGGTGAACAGATATTCGGCGTCATCCTTTCAGAAAACGGATTACTGGTTGCACTGTTGACTGTCGTTGTTACGAAATGGATGACGAAGTATAGAGAGAGAAATGTATTTGTTCTTTCGTCTTTGATTTATGCGGTTTCCATCTTCTTATTTGGGCAGACCGCATCGGTTTATGTATTCATCATATCCATGGCGGTGTTTACATTCGCTGAACTGATGACGGTCGGTATCCAGCAGAACTTCATTTCGAAGCTTGCTCCAGAACATATGCGAGGACAATACTTCGCTGCTGCCAGTCTGCGGTTCACTCTGGCAAAAACAGTCGCTCCGCTGTCCATCACCTTTTCATTATGGGCCGGATATGAGGCGACCTTCATGGGCCTTGCATTTCTTGCATGTTTAAGTGCTGTTCTATACTTCGCCATGTTTCAGCAGATTGATAAAAAAAGCACAATGAACCAGCCAATTGCAGTCAATACGAAAGCTTGATAAAACTTTTCCGGAAAATTAAAATACACCCCTTTCGTCATGGATTTATAGATGTTACAATGGGACCCGGTTGAAAAAGATTAACTTTTTTTCAATGAAAAATAGCCGATTGACTCCAATCAATAAATCGCAAAGAAAGGGTGTATTTCAATGCATATCGGAAGCAAAGGCTGGTACGTGGAACAACTTAAGGAGAAGGGCATCCGCCGTTATGAAGAGCGGAAAGTTGAATCCTACAAAAAGCACGTTTTAGCTAATCTACTTGAAAAATACCAATAATGTTTTCAGCCGGGGAGCATCGATTCTTCCCGGCTTTTTCGTTTTATAAGGATGAATTTCAATGAGCCGGACCGAGTTCACTTTTTTAGTCCTGCCCGGCTGATTCCCCGCATCAAAAGCGGAATTTCCATCATAAGAATAATCAATGGTGTTTGTTTTATATTATTTAGTGGATTATATAAGAGAAGCCACATTTGAAAGGTGATAAGAAAATGAGCGAAACAAAAAGAATGAAAGATACGAGGACAATCAAGACGAGCCATGTGCTTCCTCCCGACACAAATCATCACGGCACCTTGTTCGGCGGTAAGCTCATGTCCTATATTGATGATGTTGCCTCCATCTCCGCATACAAAATGGCAAGGAATCCAGTTGTCACTGCTTCGACAGATTCAGTCGACTTCCTTAAGCCCATAAAGGTCGGGGATGCAGTTACACTGGAGGCGATGGTTACCTACACAGGGAGCAGCTCCATGGAGGTTTGTGTAAAAGTCACATCTGAGAACCTGCTTACGGGAGAAACGGCTGTTGCTGCCATTTCATTTCTGACGTTTGTTGCATTGGATAATAACGGAAAGCCCTGTCCCGTTCCTAAAGTGATTCCTGAAACAGAAGAGGAAAAGTGGCTGAATGAAACGGCGGATAACAGGGCATCCCATAGAAAGGCAAGACGGAAACACAGTCAGGAATTGGCTGAGTTCTTTGCGAATCAATAAGATGAACAGAACCCGTTCTTAAGGAAGAACGGGTGTTTCTCGTAGAGTTTCCAATCAGCGGTTAAAGGGTTTATTGATGGTACGCCATACATAACAGCCCAAAATAGGTTGGAGCTTCATATGATAAAAACTTGCTTTTCCGTTCATCGAATGGAATCGCCCCTGCCAGGATCATGGTTTGCCAAATGCCATCCGGTTTGGCATTCTCTATTGACTCTTCAGGAAATTCTGCCATCTCCTCCAGGTTATCCTGTTGGAGGAGCAATGTAACCTTCTCGTCGAGTATTTGCGCCTCCTCATGGTAACCATAAGGACCGGCTGGATTATGAGTATGGGACCAATCACAGCTGGCAATCAATCCTGTCCTGATACCACTCGCAGCAACAACTTTCCTCATCATCCGGCCAAATTCAATATGCATTTCATATGAAATGGACCTTGAAGGGGTAATGATGACTACAGGGATATCCGGCATGAACCGGAGCGGTACAGCTGCGCCCCAGTCCAACTGCAGGCACGATAATGGGCCGGCACTTGTACCAAAACCAATTACACCTGCAGGGAGCCCTTCGGCTTTTGCCCCCCTGGCCAGAAGATCCGCCATCTCCCTATGTATCTTTCTTTTCATAGAGAACTTTTCGCCATTCTCTTCGACAATCCCCTCCACCGTTTCAGAGCCTGTAATGGAAAACTGGCCATCAATCCGGGTTCCATGGGGAGTCAAGACAATCAAGCAGCCGGGCTCAGCTTCTTTCATCCAATTCCCCAGTCTTAACATGCTTTGTCTCGTGATGTTCATCCGCTCCGGTTTTTCTCCTGCTAATTCCGGGATAATTTCTCCACCATGCGGTGCTATACAAGAAAACACAAAAGGATTCATTTTCCACTTCCTTTCCATCATTTTAGTGTCTCCACCCATTCATACATCGCCAGCCCCTCCTGAATAAGATATTTGCAACTAAGAAAAAGGGGTGATCTCAATGAAATCCATTAAGCTTCCCACTCTCTTAGGCGGTCCGATTATCCGCAGGGCAGATACCCATCAAGTTACTATTTGGCTTGCAACGAGCCAACCACTTGAAATTAAAGGAAAGGTATTTAAAGTCACGAACGGCCGGGAAACAGAAACCAATGAGTATGAAATGCTCGACAGCTATACAAAGACTGATACCATCAGGGCAGGCAGCAGGCTTTTTATTCATCTGTTATCCATTTCTCCACATACAGGTACTTTTCCTGCAGGCACTTTGATAGGATATAATCTCTCCTTTGCAGACGGAAATACCTGTGGAATAAAAAGGATCCGTTGTTAATCGTTTCCCCTGCCCTGTTATACGGTATTGGATTGATCGAGAATTCTTCACAAAAACTTTCGCTGCCCCTTCGTTCACTGGGGATGCCCGTCTCACATGACTTTGACCTTGAAGCCTGAAAATATAATGAGAAGGGTTTCTAAGAGTTTCTCTCCCGGATTGCTGATTGGGACCCTGAGGAATGCTTCATACTATCAGGAGATGTCCATTCTGCTTCAGCAGCCAAGTCTTCTGTTAAACTCGCCGGCCATGAAAGCTTTACTATACATCAGTTCACAAGCAGCCCTATTAAAAATATGAGTTATTCATCAATCACCGGTACTCTTATGAAATTGTTGATTCGGATAATTGCCCGGTCTAGAACAAACTCCAACATTCACCGTTTTTGTTCCAGGAACTATGAACTGCATACTTCCAAAGGTATTGAGCTTTCTCCGAAAGAATACATTCGGAAGGAGAACATTGAATATATAAGAATCAAAGATTCATCGATAGTTGAAACCGATAATAATATCGGTTTATTCACGTACCAGCCGCATCTGTTCACCAACCGGCTATTATTAAAGGCTCTTTTCGTAAACTTTGTTGCTATTTATTATAAGTTCAAATACTATCCTGGTAATTCACCAAAAAACCCTCGGTAAGCAAGAAAGAAAAGAGCTACTCTCCCTTTTTCGTGAGAAAGACTTTGGAATACAGGGGAAAAATCCGGCTCTTGGGATTTTTCCGAAAGCAACAATTAATGCGAAAACAGCCTTATTAAAAGACCCCTCCAATCATTTTACTTGGAATAATCAAGGTGAATAGATAAACAGGCAGCCTGCCAAAGCTGCCATTTTTTAGTTCCTGATAAATTTTACTGAACCCCTTAATATACATTTGGCTGCTGACGATAAAAGAAAGGTACGGACAGCCTTCTTTGGTTGTCCAATAACGCATGGGGGGAACATCATTGAAAAAACGCATACTTACAGCTTTGCTCATCTCTGCATTATTCTTAGCGGGATGTTCATCAGCATCTACTTCCGAAACAAACGAAAAAGAATATAAAATCGGTGTACTGCTATCTGACACCGGCCTGGGGGATGAATCCTTCAACGATTCGGCTTTCAGGGGACTGGAAAAAGCTCGGGACGAGCTTGGAATTCTTTTTGATTACAGGGAAGCGCCTGATGGGGATTTCGAGTCACAGCTTGAAGAATTGTCCAAGCAAGATAACGACCTGGTCATCGGGCTGGGATTTTCAGTACAGGAAGCCCTTGAAAAAACGGCTCAGAACCATCCGGAACAGCAATATCTCCTTATCGATGGTGTATCGGAGCTGGAGAATGTGACATCAATCACCTTTAAGGAACATGAAGGCAGCTTCCTTGTAGGGATGGTCGCCGCGATGACAAGCAAAAATCAAAAGCTTGGGATTATCGGAGGTGCAGATGTACCTGTCATCCACCGGTTTGAAAAGGGATTCGAGCAAGGCGCAAAATACATCAACCCTGATATCAGCATCTCAAAGGAATATGCCAACAATTTTGGAGATGCCGCCCTGGGGAAAAAGATCGCGGAAAATCAAATCAAGGACGGAGTGGATTTTATCTATCCTGCAGCCGGCTTTACAGGAGTCGGCGCCATACAGGCAGCTCAAGAAAAACATATTTTCACAGCCGGAGTCGATTCTGACCAATATTTTGTTGCGGAAAAAGCAGTGGTCACATCCATGATGAAAAACATCGATGTAGCGGTCTTCAATATGGCGGAGAAGCTTGTGAAGGATGGATCTATCGGTACGGAGGTATATGAGCTTGGTCTTGCCGAAGATGGAGTCGGCCTTGCAGCAATCAGGAACTTTACACTTTCAAACGAGCAAAAGAGCGCCATTGAATCAGCCAAGGAAAAACTCACTTCCGGCAAGATTACGATCAATTTAAACTAACAAGGAGCCAGATAAATGAAATTACGAAACAGATTGACCATCCTGGGTGTACTCCCGCTGGTACTTTCAATCAGCATTATTGCATATATGATATTTCAAATTGTAAATATCCAAAACTCGGCAAAGGATGATGTGAATGTATTAACCGCCACTGAATCCTTGAATGGCAGTTTGATCGTCACAAAGCAATCGCTGGCGAACTATGCTTTCACATCATCTGATGCCAATAAATCCGAAGTCCTTTCTCTGCTGGCCGGCACGGAAGAAGAAATGAACAATCTTGGACAGCTCATTAAAGATGGGAAGAAAAGGGACACACTTTCCAAGGCTGCAGGCAAATTCGGAGAGCTGAAGCAGGCAGCCGAACAGGCTCTGAACAGCCAGAATACAGCAGAAGTAAAAAGACAGTCGATGAGGATTTCAGGTGTCCTGAATGATATGCACCTATTGAAAAAGCAAACCAACGAATGGTACGATGGCATACTAAAGCAAACAGAAGAAAAGATTGCCTTTATTATTATGTCATCCGTAATTGCCTCTGCCCTTCTGATTGTATTGTCAATCGGTCTTTCCTGGTTCATTTCCAGCAGGATCATCAATCCGATCAACATGGTTGTCAAAGATGCAGCGATGGTGGCTGCTGGAAACTTAACCATACAGCCAAGGACTGCAGGAAAAAACAGTAAATTCGAAATCGATCTTTTGCAGCAATCATTCGCTGATATGGTACATAACCTCAGGCAGACAGTCCTGTCAGTCGATTCAATCGGCGGCAGGGTCGAAACATTCACTGACGAAGTAAGCGTCCATATGCAAAGCCTTACAGAAAGCAGCAATCAGGTTGCCGTATCCACGGAAGAACTTTCACGGGGTAGTCAATCCATTTCTGAAGATATCAGCTCTGCCGCAGAAATGATGAACGCGATGGGAGAGGAATTCAGCAAAAATGTAGAAGAAAGCAATCTATCGGTCCAATCCAGCAAAGAGGCGCTGGAAATGGTTCAGACAGGAAAGGCCACTATTGATAAACAGAAGGCTTTCTCAGAACAGCAATCCCAATCTTCCCAAGACATCATGCTATCAGTGGAGCAGTTCGCACAATACACGGATGAAATCGATCAGGCAGCCGTTTCGGTCAAAAGCATTGCGGACCAGACCAACCTCCTGGCTTTGAATGCAGCAATCGAAGCTGCAAGGGCAGGTGAAGCAGGCAAAGGGTTTGCTGTAGTTGCAGAAGAAGTAAGAAAGCTTGCTGAAGACTCTTCTCGAGCTACCGAACGGATCGGGAAAATGGTCATGAATATCAAAGAAGGAATCGGTTCCATCATTGAACTTACCAACAATGGGAACAGACTCTCTCAGAATCAACTTTCCTCCATGGCGGAAACCGAGAATGCATTCGAGAATATTTCAGATAAAATCAGTATTGTGTATCAGCAGTTGAATACTCTTGTAAAAGGCATGGAACATTCAAATGAAATGACGGCGAGAGTCACTTCAGCAGTTGAGAATATTTCCGCTGTTACCGAAGAAACAGCCGCCGGTACGGAAGAAATTTCTGCATCGACTGAAGAACAGCTGAACTTCTTTACCCAAATGAATGAAAAGGTTGGACAGCTTCATCAGATGACAGAAGAAATGAACAAAGAACTCAGCAAGTTTACATTATGATTTAGAGAGCCGTCCCTTTTTTAATAGGACGGCTTTTATTCTGGCTTTTCAGCTGGAGTGCTGCTTCCGCATAACTCCCATGCCATAATTCCCCCGGGTTATCTATGCTTCCTCTCTGCAAAAGAGCAGCTCCTTTTGGTTATAAGTATCTTGAGTAAAATAATTCATATACTTTTGACTATCATGGTCATTTAGGAATAATTCAGGCTTACATAAGAACCCATTCCCATGCTCTGATGCCCCTTCAAAACCCTAATTATTGCCATTACAACTTTACAGCCAGTTTAAGTTTCATTGACACACAAATTTCGACATACACCATTTCTTCATTCTCCATGCCGGTTAAATATTGATAAGACAATAAAAATACCTGCTACATGGTACACGCCATTTTGTAACAGATTGTAACAATTAATTTCTGGTAAATTTATCCGTGACAATAACCGTCAAAAATCTCCTATAATTTATGAAGTATATGTAGATAGATTTTCAATCTCAAAATGTATTAAACATGAAATCAAGATGACGACTAACAGTTGGAGGAATAAATATGCTTTCAAATACGGAAATAGGTATTGATTTAGGTACTGCTAATATCCTGGTATACAGCAAGAATAAAGGAATCATTTTTAACGAGCCGTCCGTTGTGGCAATCGATACGGAAACAAAAACCGTCCTTGCTGTAGGGACTGAAGCAAAAAGCATGATCGGGAAAACACCAGGAAAGATCGTAGCAGTAAGACCGTTAAAAGACGGGGTTATCGCTGACTTTGATGTTACAACAGAAATGTTGAAGCAAATCATGAAAAAAGCAAGCAAACAGATCGGCTTATCCATCAGAAAGCCGAGTGTTGTGGTTTGTACGCCTTCAGGAGCGACTTCTGTAGAAAAAAGAGCCATACAGGATGCAGTCAAAGGAAGCGGCGCGAAATCTGTCACGCTGATTGAAGAACCTGTTGCAGCTGCAATCGGAGCGGATCTGCCAGTGGACGAGCCGGTAGCCAATGTAATCGTTGATATCGGAGGCGGCACAACTGAAGTTGGCATCATCTCATATGGAGGGGTCGTATCCTGCAACACAATCCGGATCGGCGGTGACCAGATGGATGATGATATCATTCAACACGTACGCAAAAAATATAACCTGTTAATAGGTGAACGTACTGCGGAAACAGTGAAAATGGAAATCGGCTACGCCTTGATCCCTCATGAAACCCTGACAATGGATATCCGCGGAAGGGATCTTGTGACTGGCCTTCCAAAGACAATAACTCTGGATTCAAACGAAATTCAGGAAGCACTGAAGGAATCCCTTCTTCACATCCTGGAAACCATCCGTGCTACATTGGAAAACTGTCCTCCGGAGCTGAGCGGGGATATCGTGGACCGAGGAGTCATCATTACTGGAGGTGGCGCCCTCCTTGGCGGTATGCAGGAATGGCTTTCTGAAGAAATAGTCGTCCCTGTCCATCTTGCTCCGAATCCATTAGAATCTGTTGCCATAGGAACAGGACGTTCACTTTCTGTCATTCACAAACTGCAGAAGGTTGCAAAATAAAATCCTTATCAAGGCCCTGAAAACCAGAAATGGTTTTCAGGGTCTTTTTCAAAGCCTCTTTTCGTAAACTTTGTTGCTATTCAATATAAATTTCAACTAATATCCTCCTGGTAAATCGCCGTATAAACAACGGTGAGCAGGGAAGAAAAGAGCTGCTCGTTCTTTTTCGAGAATAAAACCTTTAAATTCAGGGGAAAAATCCGGCGCCCGGGATTTTTCCGAAAGCAACAATATATGCGAAAACAGCCTTTTCAAAATAAACGGCTGAATAAAAGAACCGGCTGCACAGCGTCCTGCAGCCGGTCATGAAGATGAAAGGAGGTTCTTCACAATACATAATATGTATTGAAAGCAAACGTGCTTGTACGTCTAACTATTTTTTTGAATTAATGAGAATTGGGCATATCCTGAGCGACCATACTACTAGTAGTAACAGGAAAGGGTGATGGTCCATGCTCGAACACCAGGTGGAAGACTTATTTGATTTCTATGGATACAGTGATCTCTACAGACGCTTCCGGTATCCACTATTTGTTTCCGGACTGCTTGATAAGGCGAGTACAGAAGAACTTGAAGATTTCTTTGAGAACTTTTCCTTCCATGACCGCCAGCCGCTTTTCGATGAGTTCCGCTACTGGTTTCAATATTTTCTTGTAACAAGAAAGAGCTTTACTTAAGGTTTAGGTGGAGTCACGATCCCTGCCTGGCTGATGCGAGCTGTTCTATTTGTACCCCTGGCTATGTCTTGTTCATCTCTTATTTTGGACGCTCCATGCCTTCTGCACGCCTCTTCTCTTTTGTCCATCTTTTGTTTTGGACACTGCAGACCTTCTATATGCCTTTCCCCTCTTGTTCATCACTGGTTTTGGACACAATAGTCTTTTATGAATTTGGCTCAGATAATAAGGATTTTGCAAACTGTTCCTTCTGGAAAAATCCTTATGGCCCGGATCTTTCCCCTATACCTGATATTTCACTTCCCAACAGTAAGGCTATAGCAGCAAATTTCACGAAATGAGCCTTGAATAAAAAAGAAAAAGCCTTAGCTGTAGGCTTTTTCCTGGTAAAAGTAATTTGGAGACTTCCATTCATTTTCATAGCTTCGATGAAAAACATGTGTGGCAGCCGGCGAGACCGGGGGGATGAGCCATGACCAATCTCCGGTAAGTTCTCTGCCGCACTGTTTTTCCTTGTTTTCAAAAACCTTGAATTGCTGTGCGGCTGTATGGTGATCGACAATACTGATTCCCGCTTCTTTGAAAGAATGAAGCACCGCTATATTCAATTCCACTAAAGCTTTATCCTTCCACAATGATGATGTTCTGGAGGTATCAAGCCCCATGCATCCGGCCACTCTCGGCAGCATATCATAGCGGAATTCATCAGCAAGGTTCCTCGCCCCTATTTCCGTTTCCATATACCAGCCGTTAAAAGGTGCCGCTTTATAAGAAATCCCGCCAATCTCCAGCCTCATGTCGGATATGATCGGGACACCATACCATTTCAGCCCAAGGTCATGGAACCAGTTATATTCAGGATGCCTCAATGGAACTTCCAGTACATCCTCATGATTGAGGTCCTTCCAGTGCGGTTTCCTTTCTCCTATTTGAACCACCCAAGGCAATATATCGAAATGGGTTCTTTTCCCTTCCCATCCCATCTCTTCGCACTTTCCGGTGAAATCGATTGAGGCAGGGTCCCCTGTTACTCCAAGCACATCTTTATATCCAGCATATCTTATTAATTGATGATTCCAAATCCGTATGTCGGGTCTGCCCGGCATTGAAGGACGGAAGATAGTGATAGTCGGACGGATTTTCCCTTTATTTGAGGCATATTTCAGATGGGCATCCATCTCTGTAAAGATCTCTTCTTCGGTAGCAGCCTCCCTTGCATCCCTGACATGCATGGTGTCCCAAAATAGTCTTCCGATACAGCGGTTACTGTTCCTCCAAGCCATTTTCGCGCCATGTTCCAATTCTTCATATGTATGGGTATAAGTGCCGCTCTTATTGATTTCTTCTTCAATTTCTCTTTTTCTAAGTTCGGATTGCCCCGTGGTTTTTCCAAGTTCTTCATAACATATATTGATAAATGAATAGGCTTCTTCAAGTAGCTGTTTCATCCAAACTCCCTCTCAGTTTAATCTTTCCACAATTATATCATTTGCCTCTATCATTTATTGATTCGTGTTGTGTTCATTTATCAACAATTCTCCTTGCCTATAATGGGATTAGCTGAAAATAAAAAAAGAACCGCAGTTTTTCACTGCGGTTCTTTTGTCTTAGTCATGCCTCTTATGCTTATTAAGCAATTCCTTCAGCATATTGATGATTGTTGCGCGTTCCTCGTGATTGAAAGTGGCAGTCCACTCTGTGATCAGCTTGTTCTCGTCAGGATGAAGCTCTCTCTGAAGTCCGTCCACTAGTATTTCATGAATTTCATCAAGTGTCTCTCTTCTATTTCCTCCGCGAATTTCTTCCATGATGTCAAACCTCCAGTCCTTTTATTCCGGTTATTCCCTGATTAAGAAAGCCCGAAACTTTCGAAGCACACTGACCTTCATAGAAGAAGCTCCAGGGAAGTATACTTTTCTTCCCTTTCCTTTTCTTTCTCCTCTTTTTCAGCAAAAAGCTTTTGAAGTGCTTCGAGATCTGTCTCCTTAGCAAGCTGCTGGTCTATTGCAGAAATTTCCGTTTCAATCTCAAGAAGTTCCTCTTCAATTGAGTCGATGGAAACCTGGTTCTTTCCGTGATGCTCCTTGACCCGGATTTCCCTGCTGATTGGCACATCAGGCTTGCCGGCCGGCTCCTCCTTCAACTGGAATTCTGCCAGCTTTTCTTTTGCCCAGGAGTAGCTCCCAGGAAAGCAATACAGTTTTCCGTTGTGAATCCAATAAGTCTTTTCAAACAGTTTATTTAAGAAATATCTATCATGTGAAACAGCTAATATCGTGCCGTGAAAGCCTTCAAGGGCGTCTTCCAGGACCTCTCGGGAATCGATGTCGAGATGGTTTGTCGGTTCATCGAGAACAAGAAAATTGATATCCTTATGCATCAGCTGGGCCAGCCGCAGACGCATCTTTTCCCCTCCGCTGAGCTGGCCGACTTTACGGAACACTGCTCCTCCGTAAAACAGGAATCCTGCAAGAATATGCCTTGCTTCTCCCTCGGTCACTGATACTTCATCCCTGAAAGCATCAATCAACCTCCTGTCGGGATCTGCGGTAGTGAAATGCTGTGACAAATAGCCGATCCTGACATTGCTGCCCAGTTTGACTTCTCCTTCATCATGCTGCATTTCCCCTAACAGCATTTTGATGATTGTAGATTTCCCAGTTCCATTTTTACCGACAATAGCTGTACGGTCCTTAAAATGGACATCGAGGGATGCCTCTTTAAAAAGGATTTTTTCGCCGAATGATTTTTTGGCATCTTTCATGCTGAAAACCACTTTACCGCTGCGGTCTCCATTTTCAAACTCCAGCCCCATCTTCTTCCGCTCCAGGACAGGCCGTTTCAGTTTTTCCATTCTTTCGAGGGCGCGTTCCATATTTCTTGCCCTTTTATGAAGGGCAGCGTTCGGCGGATTTGCCTGGTTTGCCCATTCTTTCAGCCTTTTGATCGCTTCCCTCATCTTTTTGATCTTTTTTTGCTGCTCCTGGTACTGTTGGAATTCAAGGAGAAGCTTCTCTTCTTTCTCCCTCACAAATTGAGAATAGTTGGCATGATAAAGGCAAACCTCCCCATCCTCCAAGTCAATGACTTTATTTATCGTTTCATCGAGGAAGTAGCGGTCGTGCGAGACGATCATCACCGAACCGCTGTACTCTTTCAGGAAGCCTTCAAGCCATTCCACTGCTCCGATATCCAGATGATTTGTCGGTTCATCCAAAAGCAGCAGGTCAGGCTTTTTCAAAAGGATCAAGCCGAGACAAACCTTGGTTTGTTCCCCTCCGCTGAGAGCAGTAAACTGCTGGTCCATCAGGCCGGTGATTTCAAGGCCATTCGCCACCTTGGCTATTTCAGACTCTATTTCATATCCTCCGCCGAGCGTGAATTTATCCTGTATCTGTCCATACTCTTCCAAAAGCCTTTGAAGTACTTCCGGGTTACTTTCGGTACCCATTCTGGTTTCCAATTCCTTTAATCTGGCTTCTATCCCGATAAGGTCCTGAAAAGCAGATTTCAGTACATCTTTGGCTGAAGTGCCTGCTTCATACTTCGGAATCTGCGACAGGTACCCGATCCTTGCTCCCTTTTTGGTATGGATTTCACCTGTGTCCGGCTGTTCGACACCGGCTATCAATTTGAAAACAGTCGTTTTTCCGGTTCCGTTCCGGCCGACACATCCGATCCTGTCTCCTTCATGGACCTCAAATGATAAATTCTCAAAAACAGAGTTTCCTCCGAACATTTTGCTGATCTGCTGTACGCTGCATATTATCATAATTTTTCTATCCTTTCTTCTCTCATTAATTTAATGAGCAAGAGGATCTCAGAAGTATATAAAAAAGCCATGTATAAGTAAGACCTATACCATGGCTTTTTGAATCCGGGCATAAAAAAAGGAAAGCGTGACGCGCTCTCCCCCCGTTTCTATAAAAAGTGTGGGTATTGAGACCTCTTACCGTTCTGTTCTATATGGAATTGCTAAAAAAGGGCATACGTATCCCGTTGAAAGCAAAACCATGAAAAATTGCACGACAAATGTAGATGTATTCTAAAAATTGACCGTGCAACCCGACAGAACTTTTCATCTCAATACACACCTCCTTAAAATCTTTAGTATATCCATAGTATAAATTTTTCGAAAACTATAATCAAGGGGTTTCTGTAAAATAAGCAGTCTGCCCAAATCCTTTACCCCTTTAAAGCGATGGGGGACAGTCCCCCATCGCTTTAAAGCACTAAAAAGGACTTGCTCCTCATGAGCAAGTCCTTTCCATTCAAACCAGGCGCTTGAAATTCTGGCCCAGTATTTCATTCATATTGTGGACTGTAATGAAAGCAGTTGTGTCCACTTCCGTGATGAATCCCTTAAGTCTGGAAAAGTCCTTCCTGCCGAGAATCGTTGTAATGACTTCTTTACTATCGGAAGTGAATGCCCCTTTGGCAGTATGGATTGTAGCTCCTTTTCCAAGTTCTTTAACAATGTACGTGCGAATTTCATCGCTTTGATTGCTGATGATCACCACTTCTTTGTTTGTATTGAATTGCTGAAGCGTGTAATCAATGACAAGTCCATTCAGGATAACTCCGAAGAAAGCATACATTCCGACCTGTGTCCCAAAGAGGAAAGTGGAAGAAAGAGCAATCGCCAAATCGGAAAAAAGCACTGCACGGCCGATTTCAATATTAAAGTATTTATTCAGGATCATGGCAATGATATCCGTTCCGCCGGTTGAAGCCTTTTGATTGAACACCAATGCCATACCTGTTGCAGCGATGCACTGCCCGATGATCAACTGAATAAGGATGTCCTCGCTCAGCGGGGCTTTCAATGGTGCAGCTGTCTCAAGCAGCCATACATATCCTGAGAGAGCAAAGCTGGCATAGACCGTCTTTGCCCCAAAGCTGAAGCCCAGGAATATGATACCAACAATAAATAGTACAATATTGACCATAATCATGAACATACCGATCGACACGCCAGGCATGACAGAATTCAGCAGGATAGATAACCCGCTGACTCCCCCTGTTGCCAAGTTATTAGGCGATAGAAAGAAATGAACATTCACCGCAACAAAAAATGCCCCGAGATTCATTAGTAGAAATGACATCAGCTTTTTTTGCATCACTGCAACCTCCTTTATATATATGATGATGAATCGATTGATTTTTTCTTAGACAACGGGATTATATAGGTCACAAACACCTTTGTAAAGGGGTATCATCAAGGTTTAACTATTGAAAAAATTGCAAAGGTTTACATTGGTAATCCGCTCTATTTCCCTTAAGGATTTTCACTATTCGTTACAGTATTTCTTCCTCATCTTTGGATTTAGTGATTCAAGATGCTGCCCAGACCTGCCGGCTGCCCAAGCCATCCTGGACGTCCATACTGCAAGCCTTTAATAATTTCCGGTACAATTAAAAAAACCATCCAAAATAGGATGGTTCAATCAAATTTATCCTGCTGCCTCCACACCGCTGCCGCCCTTTTCTTTACGGGCAATCCGGACAAGGAGATAAACAAGCGGTGTATCGACCACAGCAACGACAAGCTTAAACAGATACTGTGTCCCTATCAGTACAAACAAAGCCCCGAGAGGCATCGTACCAAAGAATGCAATAGTGATGAAAATCACTGTGTCGGCAAGCTGGCTTAACAAAGTAGAGGAGTTGTTGCGGATCCATAGCTTATCAGTCCCATGCTTGGCTTTTAATTTATGGAATACAGAAACGTCCAAATTCTGGCTGACAAAGTATGAAATCAGGCTTGCCAGCGTGATGCGGAAGCTGCCGCTCAAGATTGATTCGAATTCCGCCTGCATCCCAAAGAAGGGGGCCGCGGGCAAATTGATGGCTGCCGCGATGAATACAAGAGCAAAGACCTGTGTCAGCAGGCCTGCGCGCACCGTAGACCGTGCAGCATCTTTTCCGTATACTTCACCAATGACATCAGTGATCGGATACGTAAATACATAAACAATGACAGCTGCCGGAAGAACCGCCCATTCACCAAGGCTGAAAAGCTTCACGGCCAGGATATTCGAAAGGATAAGCAAACCAACGAAAAGAGAATTTAAATAGATAAGCATTCGCCGGCCTCCTTAACGATTATCGATGGTTTCCGGGTAAAGGTCATGATTCATCATGCGATACTCCGCCATCTTCTCAAACTTCGTACCCGGCTTGCCATAATTGCAATAAGGGTCGATGGAAATTCCGCCTCTTGGGGTGAATTTTCCCCATACTTCGATATAACGGGGGTCCATCAATTCAATCAGGTCATTCATGATAATATTCATGCAGTCTTCATGAAAGTCACCGTGATTTCTGAAACTGAATAAATACAACTTCAGCGACTTACTTTCAACCATTTTAATATCCGGTACATAGCTGATATAAATCGTGGCAAAGTCAGGCTGCCTAGTTTTTGGACATAGGCTCGTGAATTCCGGGCAATTGAACTTTACGAAGTAATCCCGGTTTGGGTGCTGGTTTTCAAATGTCTCCAGCACTTGAGGAGCATACTCAAATAAGTAGTCAGTTCCTTGGTTTCCTAATAGTGTAACATCTTGAAGTTCTTCATCTTTTCTTCCAGACATAAAAAAAATCCTCCCTTTTATACAACCTATAAGGAGAATCCACAGCCAACGTATATGATGAGACAAACAAAAAACCATATCCTTCATGGATATGGCTACAATTGTAAGTCTCATCCATAGTTTTTTATAGAGGGTTTGGGCTATGAACCTCTCCTGCGATAGGAAACTATTTAATTCAATATCTACTATAGTAGTGGAGCCGCATTAAATTGTCAATATCTAAATAAGAAACCGTTTACAATGATAATATAATAATTTTTTCCTAATAATCCCACTTCATTTAGGTTTCAACTTCTACAGAAGCGGATATATATTATTCTACGATATTAACTGATGTGGAGGAAAATTCTCATGTTCAACGGGTTAACTTTTACCATTATCTCTTGTCTATTTTTCATGGGACTGGTAGCTTGGATTTCATACATAAAAACGAAAGGATCAGTCAATGATTCCGATGGATATTTCCTTGCGGGAAGGGGGTTGACAGGTACTTTCATCGCAGGTTCCCTCTTGCTCACAAACTTGTCAGCTGAACAGCTGGTCGGATTGAATGGACAGGCATTCCGTGCCAACTTATCTAATATGGCCTGGGAAGTAACGGCTGCTTTTGCAATCATTATTATGGCACTCTACCTCTTGCCTAAATATCTTGGAAGAAGTTTTACCACCCTGCCTGAATTTTTGAGCCAGCGATACGATGAGGGCGTCCGTAAGTATACCGTTGTCCTTTTCATGCTCGGTTATGTATTCGTGACCATTCCTTCAATGCTCTACTCGGGGGCACTGGCTGTCTTAAAGTTATTCGATGTACCTGCCCTCCTTGGCATCAGCTATACTCAATCGGTATGGGTCGTCATTTGGGTCATTGGGATCATTGGTGCAATTTATGCCATATTTGGCGGATTAAAGGCTGTGGCTGTCTCAGATACCTTGAATGGAATCGGACTGCTCATCATTGGAATCCTTGTGCCGATTCTCGGATTCTTTGCTTTAGGGGACGGCAACTTGGTCGGAGGCATGAAGGAAATTGCCACCACCAACCCTGAAAAACTGAATTCCATCGGGTCGAGTGAAGATTCTGTGCCATTCTCGACCATCTTTACCGGCATGATTTTTGCCAACCTTTTCTATTGGGCGACAAATCAATATGTCATCCAGCGTACGCTTGGAGCCAAGAACTTGGCTGAGGGACAGAAAGGGGTCATCTTCTCAGGTTTTTATAAACTACTGGTTCCATTCATGATGATGATTCCCGGTGTAATCGCTTTTCATTTATACGGGGATTCTTTAAGGACAGTTGATATGGCCTATCCGACGTTGATTGCAAATATCCTGCCCACTTACTTGACCGGGTTCTTCCTGGCAGTGCTTCTCGGGGCTGTTTTAAGTTCTTTCAATTCGCTTTTGAATAGTGCGGCTACATTATTTGCACTTGATATCTATAAGCCTCATTTCAATAAAAACGCGAACGACCAACAGTTGATTTCGGTCAGCAAAAAATTTGGTATCCTATTGGCAGTCATTTCAATGAGCATTTCACCAATGCTCATGAATGCTACAGAAGGACTCTGGGACCTGATCCGTCGATTCACTGGATTCTTCAATATCCCGATTGTCGTAATCCTGCTTGTAGGCGTGCTGTCTAAGCGGATCCCTTCACTTGCAGCTAAAACCGTAATCTTTTTCCATGTGATTACGTATTACATGCTTGTCTGGGGAACCAATCAATTATTTGGCGTTGAACTTGGCATCAACTTCATCCATATTTATGGAATCCTCTTTACCATAGAAGTATTGATGATGATTGTCATCGGAAAATGGAAACCACTTGAAAAGGCTTATCACTACCAGGCAGATTCCAAGGTCGCCATGACTCCTTGGAAATATGCGCTGCCGATGTCCATCATCCTGCTTTCCAGCGTAGCGGTTGTTTATGTCATCTTCTCTCCGATCGGCCTGGCCTACAGCGAGGGTGTTGTTTCATCGTCATTCTGGCCGGTCATAGCTGGAATCGTTGTAGCAGCGGTCCTTCTTATCAAGGCTGCCCTGAAGAATTGGAACAAAAAATATTCCGGGTATCTTGAAAGAGGTTATACAAAGAAATCAGCATCAACAGTCAAAAAGGCGATTAATAAATTGACCCCTGCTTTCTCTGCCAAAAACGAAAACTGACATATAGGGTGTCCCGGAATCTTGCAAGCTCCGGGATGCCCTTTTTTATTTGAGCTTCGTCGCTTTTCATGTACTCTTAAACACACTAAAATATGAATAATACGCAGATTCTGTTAAAATAATGATAAGTCATAACAACTGGAGTGTCTCCTTTGCAAAAACAAGTGAGGAAACTAACTGAACTGGCTGTTAACGGTGATCTCCCTGAAATCCACAAATGGTATCAGGAAAACCGTGAACTGACAATTAAAACTATAGATTTCTACGAGAAGATCTTAAAACCCGTCATGGAAAGGGTCGGCAGCCTGTGGGAAAAGAATCTGATTACAGTCGCTGAAGAACACCTGGCGACAGCGAGCATCGACTATCTCATGACACAGCTGAGATACCAGCTGCTGCATCCTGAATTATTAAAGAGTTCACCTTCCATTCTCTTGTTCTGTCTCGAGGGCGAACAGCATTCCCTTGGTTTAAAGATGGTTTCTGATGTATTCAGGGAATATAAATGGAATGTGAAATTCCTTGGTTCAAGTGTTCCGACTGAAGAAGTCATCAAAACCATTGATAAATGGGAACCTGATGCCATAGGAATATCCGTGTCTCTCTCACCGCTGCTGCCTAAACTTAAAGAATGTATAAGTTTAATAGATGCACTGGAAAGAGACATTGATGTCTTCGTAGGCGGACGTGTTGTATCGCTCTACAACCTTGAAGAATTAGGAATCGACAATATCCATCTGTGTAATGACCTTAATGACATTGAAGCCATTGCATCGAAAAACGCACGAAAATCAGAACCCGTCCTTCCTAAAGGTGAACGATAATGGAAGAAATCCATTACTTACCCATCCCGATATTTATTCTGGATGCCAAACTCAATATAATCGAGTCATCATCAAGTGGAACAAAAATGATGAAAGGCTCAAGTTTTCTGGATATGATTGAAGAAGAGAGTTCAACCAAGTTCTCGAGATATTTTCACCGCCATTCCACAGGAATGCTGGAGATCAATATGAAATCTGCGACAGAATCCGGAATGCCTGATTTGCATGATGTTTATTTTCAGTTCGTGGAAAACAAACATAAGTTCTTTGTGGCTGTCATCAGTAAAGCTCAGAACTATTCTGACATTTCCAAGAAACTGGACAGAATCCAAAAGCAGCTGTGGAACCCAAATCAAGAGGAGTCTTATCAGAAACAGCTCCATCCAAGCTCCTTCCACCTTGATTCTGCAGCCGGCCAGATCCGCAAGCAGGAAATTGATATACAGGCTGCCATTCACCAGTTGAAACAGCTGCATGCTGAAATTGAAGACCTGCCTGCTGCCAGACATTTGGCAGAGCAATGTATGAGAATTGAAGAAACACTTAAGAATAATATAAAATTGTAGTGACCAATGAATGATGGAGGTTACATGATGTCCCTATTGAATGATATTCTAACGTTTAATGAAAAGTTTGTTTCCGAGAAGAGGTACGAAGATTACATCACAACAAAATTCCCTGACAAACGCCTTGTCATACTGACATGCATGGACACGAGGCTGGTTGAACTGGTAACCAAAGCAATCAATATGAAAAATGGTGATGTCAAGATCGTCCGAAATGCCGGTGCTGTGGTTTCACACCCCTTCGGCAGCATCATGAGAAGCTTGCTTCTTGCCGTTTATGAACTTCAGGCAGATGAAGTACTGGTCATCGGCCATCATGACTGCGGAATGAGCGGGCTGAATGCTGATAATGTTAAATCAAGCATGAAGGAAAGAGGCATAAGCGAAGATACCTTCGATACTCTGGAATATGCAGGAATCAACCTGGATGAGTGGCTGACCGGTTTTTCAAGTGTTGAAGAGAGCGTTGCGCACAGTGTAGACATGATACGCAACCATCCGTTGATGCATGATGAAGTTCCAGTGCATGGGCTTGTCATCGATCCCGCTACCGGCAAATTGGATCTGGTTGCTTCAGGGTATGAAACAGCCGAAGAATAGCCTAATAAAATGAGCAGCCATAATTTGGCTGCTCATTTGTTGTTATGCAGTCAAACTCTCTTTCCCTGTCCTTAAAAAGATACATACTTCCTGTACAGGAGGGGTATATATAATTAGCAGTAACTTCAAGGAAAGGAGAATCACTTGTGACTGAAGAATTGACCCTATATATAAAAGAAGCTGTAGATCGGAGCTCCATCCAAAACCTGGAGAGCCTCTTACTGAAACTTAACGGTGTGGAAAGGGCACTTGTGGATACCCAGGATGGAGAAGTGAAAATAACCTATGACACAAACCGAATTTCCAGCACAGACGTAGAAGAAACGATCCGGCAGAACGGCTTTTATTTATCGTAAAAAAAGAATCCCGCGGGATTCTTTTTTCTTGGGCTCTTGCCGGCTATAAATCTTTCTAAAGGAGCCTCATCTTAACACCGGGATATGAATAATTAATTTCAATTCATCTGAGTAAGGCTGATAATCGGAAGGATACTCTTCCAAATGTTCAAGGATCTGCTGATTCAGACTGAAGCCATTTTCCTCTATCCAGCTGTATAAACGCTGATAGGAGGCCATGACATCCGGCCCTTCATGTTCCAATACCGCATAAGTGTATGCCGGTACTTCGACAATCTCAAGGCCATACCGGATTTCTTCAATCTCACTGACTTCACTGCATAGATAATAGGTAAGTCCCCCGGTAAGATTATGGTAAGACACCCCGATTACGATTCCAGGGTTTACTTTGTTCTCAATTCCTTCAGTCACAGCTTGTAATTCGGGAAACAATTTCTGGATCCCCCCTTGTGAGGCTTCATCAAAGGTTCCCTGCCATTTAAAACCTAAAGCTTTGAACCCCTCTTTTTCAACTATTCTCGGCTTCACTTTTTCTTCTCCTCCAATTATCAATAAATAGATTTTTTGGGACCCTGTTATGGATGATACATCAAAAAAATTTCTGGCCAGCATTTTTAATACACCACTTACCCATTATCTACATATTGTATGATGAAGGAGGTGGTTGTTTTGCTATCACGCATCAAATGGCTGTCTTTCTCTATGGAAGCACTTCTGGCACTCCCTATATTCGGCGGGGTCGCTTCAGAATTAATGCCCTTTTACCTTTGCTTCGTTGCCGTATGGCATGCATGTGTATTGATGGTGTCCAAATCGGAGAATCAACCAATACTCGGAAGTGCTTTTGGAATTGTTGCTTCCTTTACTAACTTTTTCCCTTATGTACGAATTATTACACACGCTGTCACCGCATTCATCCTATACCTAGAGATCAAAAAAGCTCCGGGAATGGAGTGACCGCTGAGCCGGACCGGCAATAATGATCCGGCTCTTATTTCTTCTCTTTCACCACATGCTCCTCTATTTCGGTACTTCCATCCATTATCGCATATTGTGACCGGCCAAGATAAAGCGGAATGGACAGCTTATCAAAATCCGGGAGCCCTTTTTCATTGAATAATTCATCATCACGGTAAAATGCAGTGATACCAGCTGCAAACCAATCGTGATCTCCATATGAATTGACATCGATTGTCGTGCATTCATATGCTACATAGGCATCTTTCAAAATTGGGGCATTTGTCTTCCTTCCCCTTTCGAATCCCATTCCCCCATGTTTGAGTTTATTGATATCCAAGCCTGAATAAACCCCTGACTCTTGAATGAAACCTGCATATTGAGCAGGAAGAAAATTGATCGCAAATTCACCTGCTTGCTTTACTAAATGATGAGTATGCCTTTCCCTGCCAATGGCCACTCCATAAATCGGCGGCTCATAAGATATATAGGAATGCCAGCCTGCTGCCATGATATTGTCTTCACCATTATGGGAAACCGTCACCAAAGCAACCATACCGGGGTAACTGTGCATCACGGTTTTGTCCTGAATTGTCCTCATCTAAATCACCTCGATACTATTATCACACACTTTAGAAATATCTGTCATTTATAAAATTGATCTTTTTGGAGCCTGGGCATAATCCTGCTCTCTTGTATCAGGAATCACAATAATGTGTACGGATGATTTTTCCTCCAATATATTCTTCTTTTTACACACAAGCTAGAGGATGAGTATTTTTGAAAGTATTTGGAGGAGGATTTGCAATGAGCAGTGCAGGATGCGGAACAGGGAGCAACAGCCAGGACAATGGCGGCGGCTCAGAAAAAGGGGATTTAAAGTGGTCGCAACTTTCCCTGACTGGAGTGGGCTGCACAATCGGCACAGGATATTTTGTTGGTTCAAGTATCGGAATAAAACATACTGGCCCTTCCATTGTTTTTGCTTTTATACTGGCAGCGCTCGGAACATATATTGTTTTTAACCTTTTAGCAAAGATGACAGCCGAAGACCCCCAAGAAGGTTCTTTTTGCTATTATGCCAATAAAGCTTATGGAAAGTGGGCAGGGTTCAGCTGCGGCTGGAATTACTGGTCCTCAAATATATTAATCATGGGAAGCCAGTTGATGGCCCTCTCGCTTCTTTCACAGTTCTGGTTCGAAAAGGTCCCTTTATGGGTGTTTGCAGCAGGCTATGCAATTCTGTCCATTTTTGTTGTGCTGCTCGGAACCAAAGGCTTCGATAAAGTAGAGGATATTTTAGCAGTGATTAAAACAGCTGCCATCATAATGTTTATCATTCTTGCAGCTGCTGTGTTGTTTGGCTGGATACAGGGCGGTGATGGAAAACCAGCTTTTCCCTCTTCAACAGGCAAGTTCTTTCCGGAAGGATTCAGGGGATTCTGGTCTTCCTTGATTTATGCCTTTTACGCATACGGAGGGATCGAGGTCATCGGCCTTATGGCAATGCAGCTGAAGAAGAAAGAGGATGCTCCAAAAGCGGGAAAAGTCATGCTGATTTTACTTCTTATCATCTATGTCATTTCACTCGCCTTTGCCGTACTTCTTGTGAATTATGATAAGTTCACCCCGGATGAGAGTCCTTTTGTTACAGCTTTAAGTGATACAAATCTGAAATTCTTTCCGCATGTCTTTAATGGAGCGATCATCATTGCCGGTTTTTCCACAATGACCGCCGCTTTGTTCGGTGTAACCAATTTATTGGTTACAATGGCAAAGGACGGGGATGCACCGAAGCTTTTTTCCAAGAAGCTTGAAAGGTTTAAGAAACTTCCGCTCCCTTCCCTCGGCTTGGCTGCTGCAGGTCTTTTGCTTTCGGTCATCACTGCGCTTGTCGTACCGGGAAAGATCTATGAATACATCACAACAGCAGCCGGAATTTTGATTCTTTACAACTGGGCGTTCATCATCATTTCCGCACTTAAGATATTGGAAAATAAAGTATGGGGAAAAGCGCTCTCCATTGCCGGAATGGTCCTGCTCCTGGCTGCTGTCAGCGGGACAATCGTTGAAAAAGAGATCCGCCTTGGTTTTTTCATCTCTCTGATCCTTGTCGCCATTATCGCGATTGCAGCTTTTATCATGAAAAAGAAAAAGTGGAGCAAGGAACAACCATCAAGCGGTTAACAGGTTTGATCAAGCATTTTGAAATCTCCGCAGGAAAGTGGATATTTCATACTTGGGTTCCCCGCAGATGATTGCTGGCTTAGGAAAAATCCCGGGTGCCGGATTTTTCCCCTGTATACAAAGGTTTAACTCCCGAAAGCGAACGAGCAGCTCTTTTCTTTCCTTCTCACCAGGGGTTTTTACGACGATATACCAGGAAATTAGTTGAAATTTTATATTGAATAGTAACAAAGTTTACGAAAAGAGCCTAAAAAAAAGAAGCTGTTTCATCCGGAGTCCCCCAGGATGAAACAGCTTTTTATTCAACCAGCGCGTGTTTAAAAGCATAGATGACTGCCTGGGTCCTGTCCGCTACATCTAATTTCCCCAGGATATTGCTGACATGGGTTTTGACTGTTTTCAAGGCGATGAAAAGTTCATCCGCTATTTCCTGATTAGTCTTCCCCTCTGTCATGAGCAAAAGGATTTCCATCTCCCGATTGGTTAATTCTTCGTGAGGCAGGGAGGTGTTCCTTCCTCTCATTTTCAACATCATTTTGCCGGTAACCTCCGGTTCGAGCACAGTCTGCCCTTCATAGGTAGCACGGACAGCATCGGCAATCTCGCTCGCCTTTGACGTCTTCAGCATATAACTTGTTGCCCCCGCTTCCAATGCAGGGTATACCTTATCGTCGTCGAGGAAGCTGGTGACAATGATGATTTTGGCTTCTGGCCATCTCTCAATAATCCGGCGGGTGGCCTCTATGCCATCCATCTCTTTCATGACGAGATCCATTAAAATGATATCGGGCTTGTGTTCAAGTGCAAGATCAATCGCTGTACTGCCGTCATCCGCCTCTGCTACCACCTGGATATCCGGCTGGGCGGTCAAGTAGGAAGTGACACCGATTCTTACCATTTCATGATCATCAACAAATAGAACTCTTATCATTCTTTATCACCCTCTGTTTCCACCAGTGGAACTTTCACTTCAAGCCTGGTTCCTTTATTTGGTACACTGACAATCTTTAATGAACCGCCAATTTCCAAAGCGCGTTCCTGCATGTTCTGCAAGCCATATGATCCTGTTTTCTCTTTCTCGCTGTCAAATCCGATGCCATCGTCCATAACCCTCAGGATGACAAGGGAATCCCTTTTAATCAAGATGACTTCAAATGAGGCAGCCTTGGAATGCCTCAGCGTATTCGAAACGGATTCCTGAAGGATCCTGAATAAGTGATCTTCGATTCCTTTATCCAAATCGATCTCTTCTATCCTCCAGTCTACTTCCATGGGCACCTTGTTAGATAGTTCTACTAATAGTTCTTTAATTCCTTCCTGCAAGGTCTTTCCTTTCAACGCTGCAGGACGCAGATGAAGAAGCAGCGCCCTCATTTCCAGCTGAGACTGGTTGATCATTCCTTCGACCATCTTCAGCTGTTTTGACTCAGTCTCGTTGGCTTCCTCAGGTCTTAACTCAGTGATTGCCGACATCATCATGGAAGCAGCAAACAATTGCTGGCTGACAGAATCATGGAGTTCCCTTGCCAGCCTGTTTCTTTCTTGAGAGACGATTTCCTGGATCCTTTTCTCTTGTTCTTCCGCTTTTTCATTCACAAGTTTTTGTGTTTGCTTTGTCCTTTTGTTTATTTGCTCCTGTACTTTGTTCAGTCTGTCCCAAACACCGGACAATTCAACAATATTGAAGGCTTTACCGGCATCGATCAAGCGGCCCTGTTCAATGTTCATGACGCCCGTTTGAATATCGTACAGTTTTTTCCTCAATGGGAGAGCTGTCCAGATCCCCCCTGATAACCCAATGATCATAGTGATAACCGGGATATAAACAATCAAGGGGATATCCATGATTTCTTTTTTGATAAAAAATTGCCAGTCCGGAAGGGGAAAGATGAAGGTGAAAATGCCAGTAAATACGATAAGCAAGACGAATGACAAGGTAAGGCTGAAGAGTATCTGGCGCTTAAGAATACTCATACTCTTTTCACCTCGAGATCTCCAACAGCCAGAGATGTGATGACTTTCACTTTCTGAGGAGCTTGATCAAATTCACTTGTTTGGTAATAAACTGACTGGTTAAATGATTTTGGTTCAATTCTGTCAAAAATAGTGATTGCGCCAGCCAATCCATTATGATGGATGCTCACTTCAATATCATAAGGAACGAGGATGACGATATTGCCAAGTATATGGCGCACAGAGACCACAGATGTCCCTTTAGGAAGTACAGTATTCCCTAGATCGATGACTGTATCGCCGATGCCGCCCTGTATGTTAATGTCATTCCATTCGTAGACATGCTCCGGCGTCTGCAGTCGGCCGAACCATACGTTTTGAAGGGTCGCTCTTTTGATGTATACAGGTTCTCCCCCCTCATGGAAGGTCTGCTTGATTTGCGGTTCCACCTTTGAAGGATTCTTCTTTGAATCAGCAAACCGGAGGATGACCATGACTAATAGAGCCAGTAAAAAGAATTTGAAGGCCATTGTGTTGAGTATGGTCAGGGATAGACTGATGACCCCGAACCAAAATAATAGTTTTCCTGATGTGCGAGGAAGCCTTTTTCTTCCAAAGTATATGCATCCAAAAGTGATTAGCAGAAAGAAAACGACTCCCCCATCATAAAAAGACATTTCAAACAGAAGCATGATGATACCAATCAATAGGATCCAGCTGAATCGCTCCGTCCTGAATTTATTCAACATGGGGGAATCCTCCTTTCGTTTTATTTTCTAAATCTTAGATTTGAAACTTCCAAAAAGACGCAGAAGACTGCGCCTTTTTAGAATACCATGATTTTACTATGAAATAGAATGGGTTTCTTCGTTTTTCATTTGTTTTTCCAGCTGGGCAATCCTGCCGTCAATGCTGTTTCTGTAATAAGAAGTGTTCACTCCATGCTCCAGACGTTCAAGATAGGCTTCCATTTCTTCGAATCTGGAGAATGATTTGTCTGTATATCCTTCAGAGGATTCCAAGACCTTGTTCATTCGATGATTTGCCCTGGCGATATTTTCACGTCCCATCAGCTCCATCCGCTTGATATACATATCCTTCAATTTGTGTTTCATTTCTTCATACTTTTTCTCAAGCTCTTCCAGACCCTTAACAGCTTCATCCAGCGAGTGCTGTATTCGTTCAGCTCTCTCTGCAAAGTGATCATGTTCACTCAATGCAAATTCATATAGCTCGGTTTCGCCTGCCTGTGAAGCAACTTCTGCCTGATATTTTCTTTTATCTGCAAGCTTTTGGGTTTCCGCATATTTCTTTTCGAATTCCTGTTTTAATAGATACTGGCGTTCAACCAGCTTTCTTACTTTCTCTACTTCCGTTTCACATTCCCGAAGGTACTGGTTCAGCATTGCAATTGGGTTTTTCTTTTCCTTTTGATCAAGCATTTCGTGAAAATCTGATGTGATAGAATCTTTTAATCGGTTGAATAAGTTTGCCATGTTTTTATCTCTCCTTGTGTTTAGTTGTTTTTCAGGTTTGCCCATTCTTTTTCAAAGTTTGTGAAAGGGTCGCCGCTTTCGGTGATTTCAGGTTTTTCCTGTTTCCACTGTTTGATGACAACATACAGCAGGTAAATCGCTGCGATACCGATGATGGCCGGGAAGTTGGCCGCAGATGCACTTAGTGCCGCAAGCCCGATGACAGCCCAAATGACTTTTGCAAAAGTCGAATCGGTCTTCACAAACTGTTTGAATGAGTAATAAAGGACCAGGAGACTGATCGCAAGGCCGATCATCGGCCCCATATTAGCAAGAAGTACAATCGCTGCGATTCCTCCCAATACCAGTAAACCAAATTTTTTCATGTTCCTTCCTCCTTTAAGACTGGGTGTCCAGCCTATTTCCAAAAGAATCATTTGTTCTTTCGTTTCCATGTCTCTATAGTACCTTTCCTTCATATTTTTCATAACGAGCCTGAGCTTTATTTTCAACTAAGACCTTAGGCTTAGAGGACATAAGACTGTAAGTTATCGGAATTTAAAAAGGTGTTTTTAAAAAGGCTCTTTTCTTTCCTTCTCACCGAGGTTTTTACGGCGATTATCAGGGCATTATTTAAAATTTATATTGAATATCAACAAAGTTTACGAAAAGAGCACAATAAAAAAACCAGCCCGCAAGCGGACCGGCCTTCGACGTTCATTCAGTTAAACTCAAAAATTCTTCTACATCTTTGATACAAAGGGCGATACCCTTTTCCCAGAAAGCCTCTTTCGTTATGTCCTCTCCAAGATGCTTCATTGCGAGTTCTTCAACAGTCATGACTGCCGTGTCACGAAGGAGGGCCATATATTTCTCTTCATAGTTCTCTTCAGCTTCCAATGCTTTAGCATATATGCTCAATGAGAATAAATAACCGAATGTGTATGGAAAGTTATAGAATGGCACACCGGAAATATAGAAATGCAGCTTGGATGCCCAGAAGTGTGGATGGGCTTCATCCAGGGCACCGGCATATGCTTCTTTTTGAGCTTCCGTCATCAGTTCATTCAGTCTTTCAGCTGAAACCAGCCCGTTTTTCCGTTCCTCATAGAAGCGTGTTTCAAATAGGAAGCGTGCATGGATATTCATGAAGAAAGCCACACTCCTTTGCAGCTTATCTTCCACCAATGCAATTTTTTCTTCTTTCGTCTGGGCTTCTTTAACAGCTGCGTCTGCCACTATCATCTCTGCAAAAGTTGAAGCAGTCTCTGCTACATTCATGGCATAATTCCTGTTAAGTGTGTGCATCGGCCTTAGAGCATACGAATGGAAAGCGTGGCCCAGTTCATGGGCCAGCGTAGCTACATTTGACATGCTGCCTGAATAGGTCATGAAAATGCGAGATTGTTCGCTTAACGGAAAGGAAGTACAGAATCCGCCAGGCCTTTTGCCGGCGCGGTCTTCTGCTTCAATCCATCGGTCTTCGAACGCCTTTTGGGCAAAATCAGCCATCTCTGTTCCAAATCTGCCAAAGTGTTTCAGAATGAATTCCGCACCTTCGTTATAGGACATGCTGGAGCTGGATTCTGCTACAGGGGCATCCATGTTATACCAGTCCATTTTTTCCTTGCCCAGCATTTTCGCTTTCCGGTCAAGGTACTTAACGAACGGGGCCTTATTTTTTGAAATCGCTCCCCACATGGCTTCAAGTGTTTCTTTTTTCATGCGGTTATACTCCAGCGGTTCCTTAAGCACCTCGTCCCATCCGCGCTTTTTGTAGACATTCAATCGGAATCCTGCAAGGTGGTTCAATGTTTTCGCAAATAATTCTTCTTTATCAGTCCATGCTTTTTCCAGAAGGTCAAATATTTCTTTTCTGACTTTTTCATCTTGATGGGAGCTTAGGTTATTTGCCTGTCCGATAGATAGTTGTTCTCCATCATAAGGAATTTCCATACTGCCGACAATCGTGTCATACATCTGCCCCCAGCCGTGATATCCATCGATCGAGAGAGATTGAATGAGAGCTTCTTCGCCGCTTGATAATTTATCCTTGGCTTTTTCACGCCATTCATTCAATACAAATATCAATTCCGAAAGATGTTCTGTCCTTAGAAGCTCTTCCCAAACATCTTCCTGGGTTTCCGATAATTTTTGCTGAAAGCTGTTGAAGGCCACCTGGAAATCAGCACTTGCAGAGGTCAATTTACCGCGGAGGGCGTCCGCTCCCCTGTCCTTCATGTCCTGTGCCTCTAAGCAGCCGATGAAAGCCCCTGCCTGGCGGAGGTAAAGCATCACTTCTTTTGCTTCTTCAATCATGGTGGCAACCTTACTGCTGTCAGCCTTGGATTGCGGAGCTTGGAATGCTTTTTCATTCCGGGCAAACCCCGCTTTCTTTCTATCCAGTGTTTCCAGGTGTTCCTTGAACTGCAGTGAAGTGCTTCCCCCTTCAAAGAATACATCTAAATCCCATACATCAGAGTACGTCATTTTGAAATTCTCCCCTTTTAAATATGTAATCTTTCTATGTATATATATAGTTTACCATTTTCCGACTATTCTTGCTTTTGTTTTTAAAAAAGCATTGAAGTGTTTCTAATGGCAGCCAGGTGGAATAGTATGGGTATGATAAAAAAACTGGAGGTATCACCTTGGCGAAATTATTGGTAAACATAGCAGCATTCATTCTTGTCCTTGTCATGAACACATTAGCCGTCACACTCCCTTTGAATGGTCAAACCACCGGGGAAATCTCAAACCGGCTTGATGTGTTTTTCACTCCTGCTGGTTACGTGTTTTCTATATGGAGCCTGATTTACCTCTTGCTTGGAATTTGGGTGATCAGGCAGATTACCGGGAAGAATCGTTCTTCCCTTTACTATCAGGCCATCAGCCCGTACTTTGCTGCCACTTGCTTGTTGAACTCCGCCTGGATTTTCATGTGGCATTATAATTATTTTGGTCTTTCTGTCCTGATCATGCTTTCACTTTTGTCCACACTGATCGTCATTTACAGGAAGGTGAAGGAATTACGCAGAAACTTTTTTGACCAGCTGCCTTTCTCCGTTTATCTGGGATGGATCAGCGTGGCTACGGTTGCCAACATCAGTTATTTCCTTACTTACCTGGAATGGGGTGGATTTGGGTTGGGGGAAGCCTTTTGGGCCGTCTTCCTGCTCGTGATGACTTTTTGTCTAGCTGCGTATTTCAGGGTGAAAAAGAAGGATTGGATATATCCCCTCATAATTGTGTGGGCTGTTATCGGCATAGGTGTCAATAACCAGGCTGATCATCCCGTGCTCTCCTGGATAAGCTATGCAGTTGCCGTGATTGTTCTCTTGATGGTTGTTTTCATAAGGTACCCCCAGCATATTTCTAAAAGCGGCTGAACACCCTAAGACCATGGAGGTGCCACATGAAAGAAGGAAAGAATAAAAAGTTCACAGCGGCCGGTACGGACATTGAAGAAGTTAAGAGGCTGAATGACCAGTCCGGACTCTCTTACAATCAGGTAAAGCAGTTACTCGCTGAAAAAGGTAAGAAGAACTAACTATCTCTTCGACTAAAAAAAATGGCCAAAGGAGCAATCCAGTTTACCGCTTCTGCCCCAAAATAGAAAGCAGGCTGAACTAAGAACGTCCAGCCTGCTTTCTTTATTTCGTCTATATTTGTGATACCCTTAAAGTCCTTTTAGGGGTTCATTTATGTTTCGTTTTATTTTCCTTTTCCTTCTTCAGGGGTTTTTCCCGCTGCTCTACAAGCTTTTCCTGAATTTTATTCATTTCCTTATATGGCTGGGTCAGACTGACAACGACATCACCCGCTTCTGCCTTTCCTGGACCATCAGGCGAGAAGAACTCAATCTTCCCAGAAGGTTTCATCACAAAGAGAAGGATGGTATTTTCTTCCCTTTCATGCAAATACTCTTCAAAAGAATATTTCTCAGTTATGTTGGTCTTTCTGATGATATCCCCGCGTTCAATCCTCTTATTCAATTCATCCCAGGTGGCGTCTTCCTGAAAAAGAATCCTTCCGCCAAGAGTATGCACCAGATCCTCTATATCATCGCTTCTTTTGCCTTTCAGGGATAATTGAAAAAGGTTGGTCCTGCCGATTGATGGGATGAAGGTAGTACAAACCAAAGCATTGTATGAATCTACTTCCGTCGTCGCGAGCAAATATTCATAAGGGGTTAAATCCATATGATATTCCGTCTGTTCCGAGAGGATTTCCCCCCTGAAGAAAGGCACGCCGGCTTTTCTTGCTGAAAACAGCCTCTTCCATGAAGAATCTGCAATCATGACAGGCGTTTTGAGTTCCTTCAAGGTTTTCGCCAGTTCGGTAGAAAAGCTGCTTCCTCCAATAATCAAAACTCCCGGTCTTTCGTTGATGGCAAGATCAAGCTTCTTCGCAAGCCATCCGATTGAAAATCCATGGACTACAACAGTACCGAATACAAGTGCAAATGTCACCGACGTCAAGACAGCGGCATCTTCAAATCCTGTATCCAAAAGCACCGATGCAAAATAACTCGAAACGGTCAGGGCCACAATTCCCCTTGGGGCAATCCAGCCGACAAGTGTTTTCTCCTTCCATGAAAGGTCAGTGCCAATGGTGGAAAGAAAAATGGACAATGGTCGGACGATGAAGAGCATCAAGAGAACAAAACCTATGATCCGCCAGTTGAAGATCTCAATGAGTGTATCAAGCGACAGCGATGCCGTCAGCATGACAAAGATGGTCGAAATGAGCAGAACGGATATGTTTTCTTTAAAATGCCGCATATCGGCAATCGAAGAGATATGCATGTTTGCCAGAGTCATCCCCATTGCTGTTACAGCAAGCAGTCCCGTCTCATGGGTAATCTGATCCGATATCGTAAAGCAAGCAAGGACGACCACGAATACCACAGGTGATTTCAAGAATTCCGGCACATGCCCTCGTTCAAATACCCAGCCGACACCTTTTCCGCACAGCCAGCCTAGGACCACAGCGAAAAAGGAAGCGAGAAAGAACATCAGGAGTGTGTTTGCTGCCCCTTTCTCTGACGTGAAAAAGAGAATGAACTCAAAAGCGAAAACAGCCAGCAGGGCTCCGAATGGGTCAACAATAATTCCTTCCCATTTCAAAATGGCTGCCGGCCGTGGTTTTAATTTGGCCTGCCTCAACATCGGCAGTATGACAGTAGGTCCTGTGACAATAAACAACCCGCCTATTACAAACGCAACTGCCCAGGAAAGCCCCGCTACATAATGAGCTCCCAGAGAACCCAGGATCCAGGCAAGGAAAGCTCCTATGGTGACAATCCGGAAAACGGGCCTTCCCAGTCCTTTCACTTCCCGGAAGTCCAAATTCAGGCTTCCTTCAAATAAGATAATGGCTACTGCCATCGAAATTATCGGTTTAAACAAATCCCCGAACTCTTCCTGAGGATTGATGATACCCAAGAACGGACCAGCCAAAAGTCCGGCAATGGACATCACTACTATAGCCGGCAGCCTGAAACGCCACGCCGCCCACTGGGAAAAGATCCCCAGCACCCCGACGAGCATCAAGTTGAATAATATTGAATCAATCATTTAGTATCTCCTTTAATAAGGACCGAATTTTTTCTTCATCTGCTTAGAATCAGTTCCGGGGTATCCGATCTTGTCTTCTACATACGGACAGCGCTTTTAAACCAGAAGGTCAACCCCAGACGGCTGCATACGGTGTTGTAATGGAGCAGTGTCAGCAATACAGCCCCTGTATTCATACCGATAAGAACTCCAGCCATGCCGAACTGTGGAAGTGAACCCAGAAAATAGATTAGGGAGAACGAAACAACCGTTGCCCAAATAGTATGGTACAAAGCGTCCTTAATCAATCCAAACCCGATCATGAATGCCTGCAGAGGCATTACGAAAAAGTGGAAGAAAAAATAGGGCCAGAGTAACTTCAGATAATAGGAAGCGGAAGTTGAATGAAAAAATATATTCGTCAATTCTTCTCCCCAAAAATAAAAAACCAAAACAGCCGGGGTACCATACCCCAATGTTATCCAAACTACCTGTCTAAGTATAGAGTGTATACCTTTAATATCATTCTTTGAAACCTTTTCGGACACAATCGGTATAAGGGCGATTAACAGCGAGTGGGCGATGAAGGCAGGGAAGAATCCAATGGTAAGGGCAATCCCGGCAAGCACTCCGAAATGTTCTGTTGCGGATATTTCGGTCATTCCTGCATGCAGGAGAGCCGCTTTAATCAAAAACGGCTGGATTGCATGAGTGACAGCATGGAATATGCGCAAAACTGTGGTAGGAAATGATACAGACAGTAATGCCCTTCCCACCTCGGTCTTATCTGCAGGCTTTGAGGAGGTTTTCTTGAAGCTCCTGACAGACAGAACATATGCCTGCATGAAATAAAGGAAGACCACTCCTTCACTGGCGATGAATGTACATAATGCAATGATGATGGCTATATTGACTTCAAATGAAAATAACTGATAAACGATAACCAGGAGAATCAACTGGGCAATTTTCCTTAAGAAATTTGCGGCTGCAATCTTCCCCATGTGATGAACCCCCATAAAGTATCCTCTTGCAATGGAAGAAAACGATATAATCGGGATAAGCAGCAAAGTGAGCCATCGAACACCCGGGTGATATTCAGCCAAAAAAGGGAAAACAGAATAAAGGGCTGTCGCTGCAAGAAGGAAAATACAAGTAAAAACAATTGTCAGTTTCCATACCTGGGAAAGGATATTCCGGTGATAAACAACCTCTTTTTCCGCTATGAATTTCGATAGAGAAACAGGAAGCTCCAGACTGGCGATGATTGCGATCAAGAAGATGGAAGGCAGAATTGACATATAGATGCCCATGCCATGCTCTCCAAGCTCCCTTGCCAAAATCATATTGATGACAAACTCCAGGCACTCCCCGAAAAATGCTGTAATTATCAAAAAGGATATTCCCCGAATGAATAACTTCATATTTTTCAACCTCCGAAATAAGTACATGCCCTATCTTATGACGGATGTTCACGGTTTAGGATTTTTTTCATACCAAAGAGTTGTTGCCGGTCGTTTGTTCTTTAATACCTTTTAGAAGTGAGGCACTCTCCGTCTGCACCATCTCTTGCTTTGTCTTTCCCTTAGTATCTGAAGAAAGAATAATAAAAAACCGAGACAAACTTCTGCCTCAGTTTTTCTGGTAATTCTCTTTCAGGCCGGCGATTCCTTCTTTGCAGACCCTATATTCAAGCCAGGAGCAGCCTTCACAGATATGATCAAGGTCATCCGGCTCCACTGTTTCAACTGTAAGTTTCACCAAGGACGACTTCTTATAAACACCTCCTGGCTTCAAGCCAAGATGACCAATTGTGCGGCTGTCCAATCCCATTACTTTATTATTGGACTTGAGACTTCCGGTGCACAAGGTTTCTCCTTTATGCGGACAGGCCGAACAGGCTTCATCGAACCCTGCGACTACTCTGATGTCAAAGTCCTTTTCTGCATCTCTGATATCTGCAACAATTTCTCTCATTTTTTCAACAAAAGAAGGACTGTACCCCATCCCTTTAAAGCCATGTACACATAACAGATGATGTCCCCTCAACAATCTTGCCACCGGGATCCCCCTTCCTGACACTATTCTTCTTCCCTAGTTCTATGTCATGAAGGCAAATTCCTATTTGACCGCTTAAATAATTTTACTATTCCCTCAATTTGCTTTAACATTTATCTATATAAAAGGCTGTTTTAATATATTATTGCTTTCGGAAAAATCCCGGGTGCCGGGTTTTTCCCCTGTACTTAAAGGTTATACTCTCGAAAAAGAACGAGCAGCTTTTTTATTTCCTGCTCACCGGAGTTTTGACGACGATTTACCAGGATATTATTTGTATTTTATATTGAATATTGAATAGCACAAAATTCACGAAAAGAGCCATATAAAACTATTAAAGGCGGGGTAGACATGGATTACAGCGTAAAAGAGGATTATGCAGCGGAGCAGGATAAGTTAGATGCACTTTCACATTTCAAGAATGAATTTTACATAAGGGACGGCTGGTATTATATGGACGGCAATTCCCTCGGACTGCTTTCAAAGAGGGCCGAGAACTCCCTGTTGACTTCTTTGGAAGATTGGAAGCAGCACGGAATAGACGGCTGGATGGATGGCCGTGAGCCGTGGTTCTATTACTCTGAAAAACTCGGGAAGATGACGGCTCCGCTTATAGGCTCCAAAGTACGGGAAACCATTGTGACCGGATCGATTACAACCAATCTTCATCAGATGATTTCTTCGTTTTATAAACCTGATGGAAAAAAGACGAAGATACTGGCGGATGAGTTAACGTTCCCATCTGATATCTATGCTGTAAAAAGCCAGCTTGAATTGAAGGGGTATGACCCGGCAACTGATCTGGTTCAAGTCAAAAGCAGGGATGGCCTTACGCTCAGGGAAGAAGATATCATCGCTGCTATGGCTGATGATGTTGCACTGATTCTTCTTCCTTCCGTTCTCTACCGTTCCGGGCAGCTTCTGGATATGAAGCTTTTGACAGAAGAGGCACATAAAAGGGGCATCATCATTGGATTTGATTTGGCCCACTCCATCGGTGCCATTCCGCACCACCTTCACAATTGGGATGTCGATTTCGCTGTCTGGTGCAACTATAAATATTTAAACAGCGGTCCCGGGGGTGTCGGCGGGCTTTTCGTCCATGAAAGACACCTGGGAAGAAAGCCCGGCCTCGCAGGCTGGTTCGGTTCGAAGAAAGAAAAGCAGTTTGATATGGAACATACAATGACACATGCGGATACAGCCGGAGCCTTCCAAATTGGGACCCCCCATATTTTCAGTCTGGCACCTCTTCTCGGATCACTTGAGATTTTTGAAGAAGCCGGTATAGAAAACATACGGGCGAAATCTTTGAAGCTCACCAATTATATGATGCATCTCATAGAGGTCAGCTTGGCTGAGTTCGGTTTCACGATTTCTAATCCAGCAGTAGACCATTCACGCGGCGGGCATGTATGCTTGCAGCATGAAGAAGCTGCGCGCATTTGCAAAGCACTTAAGAAAAATGGCGTCATACCGGATTTCCGTGCGCCTAATGTAATAAGACTGGCACCGGTCGCTTTGTATACCTCTTTTCAGGATGTTTGGGATACCGTACAAATTCTTAAAACCATTATGGAAGAAGAACAATACAAACAGTTTGAGAAAGGCCGAAATGTTGTAGCCTAAGGAGGATTGTAGATGAAATTGATAGATATCTCTCAACGACTTAATAATAGCACACCTGTCTGGCCCGGTGATACGCCGTTTTCTTTTTCATTGAACTGGTCCAAGAGTGAAACCGGATCAGTGAATGTTGGGAATGTAAGGTTCAGTGCCCATACAGGTACACATATAGATGCTCCGTTCCACTTTGATGACAATGGCAGGAAAGTGGCGGAGCTTCCGCTGGAGAACTTCTTTGGAAGGGCACTGGTGGTTGAAATCTCCGGAAAAGAATCGATCGGGGCGGAGGAACTGGACGGACTCGATTTTAAAGGCGCCACCAAGCTTCTGATACGCACCGGCAGCTGGATGGATAAAAGTGTTTTCCCTGATGAAATCACCTATCTCCGGGAAAATATAGGCCCCCTCCTCAAACAAAAGGGCATTAAGCTTATCGGGGTCGATGTTCCATCCGTAGACCCACTGGACAGCAAGGAGCTGCCAGCCCACCATTCACTACAGCGCAACGGAATCGGCATCCTTGAAGGAATCGACCTGGATGGCGTCGAGGAGAAGATTTATGAACTAGCCTCCTTCCCTTTATCCATCGAAGGGGCTGACGGGTGTCCTGTAAGAGCAGTCCTGATCGACAGGTAAAACTTGAATTTTTATGTATTTCATCTCTCAAGTTCCTTTACTTCATGATGAGATATTGGGTATAATTATTACTATAAGAATAAATGTTGGCATGAGGGCCCCGGCTGCCACCGGAACCCTCATGCAAGCATACACTGCAGGAAGCAGCAGCATAGTATATAGTTAGATACTGAAGTAACCTCCCAAGGTTGAGAGCCGGCGGGTGGTTACTTCTTTTTTTGTGTGACCGCGATGATCGCTACTGTCAATGTTCCGAAGGCAATCATGATTTGTAGAGCATCAGCTGTTTCTATCATTAAAGAGACTCACCTCCCCTCAACAAAGGGAGCAGCCGCTGCCTGCTGGCATGTATACTATAGAACTATTTTAACATAAACAAGAACATATGTTCTAATTTTTGTTTGTTTTTTCTAAAAATGGTCCGATTCTACTGAATCCTTCTAAAGGTCTATAAGTTTGTTTCTCATCATAAGTTAGCAATGTAAGAGCTTTTGGAGGGAGGAGAAACCAATGGATTTATTCGTTGTACTCGGATTTGCTTTTGTTCTGTTATTCATTGGCGGTTTTTTCGTTTATTTCCTTAAAAGTACGCTGAATATTCCGGATAGTTCTTCCATTGACCCTGTCCCTGAAGAAGAGACGCCGGCAGAAGACCAAAACGACAGTGTCTCATGAGACACTGTCGTTTTGACTGTATAGAAATTGTGCTGCTTCCAAAAGTCTGCTCATCCACTTACCAGCTTTTCTCCTTTGGCCATTCTGGTTTCACACAGAGGACAGATTTTCCTTTTCAGGTTTTGTTCCTTCTCTGTGATTCTTGACCAGGCTATACAGCCCTCATTGCTGCATATCCAGGCAGCGACCTTGATTTTTGGCAGTGCTTTATTTGCTGCTACTTCTTTCTTGGCTGGTTCTTCGTAAAATGCATCGGTCAAAAACCGTGAAATGTCTCTCTTTTCGCCCTGATAGAAGGCTGGGGAACTTATGAAAAGAGCTTCTTTAGCTCGGGTTATAGCAACATACATTAGCCTTCTCTCTTCTTCAATAGCAAGTATATTTTTGTTACGGGTATCCAGATGAATTTTGTCCTCCAGCTTGTCTGCATTAAGTGCTGAGGTATGGGGAAGGTTCCCCTCGCTGGCACCGATCACAAACACTGCAGGAAACTCAAGGCCTTTCGCACGATGGATCGTCATGAGAGAAATGGCATCAGCGTTGGATTTATGATCCTCCTGCTGCATTTTCTCATGTTTTTCAGTGATGCTGTCTATAAACGAAATGAAAGCGGAAATCGATTGAAATCTCGCTGCAGAAGCCTCAAGCTCCGATAAAGTTTCTTTAATGACTTCCTTATGTTCAGTTACAGATACTTGTTCATTGGTATCCATATAATGATCATAGTAATCCTTTCTCATTTGTTTGATGGCAGCTGCGGGAGGTTCAGCTGAGAGATTCTTGATCATCCTGACCCTGTCCTTCACCTTTTCTCTCTGAAATTCATGAAGTTGCTCCATCTTTGACAGATGAATCAACGGATACTTTTTCCTCGACGATTCCTCATGGCTGAAAATGAACTTCATCCCTGCTGCCCTGTTGATGAAAAGAGTTCCGAGTATACCTTCTATCGCTGCGAAATTCCTTGGGACGAGTGAAAGTCTCAAATGGTCAATCAAAGGTTTGACGACCCAATGATCATAGAAATGCTGGTCTCCGAGATTATATGAGAAGAAGGGAATTTCGTCCATGACCATTTTTTCAAAGATGGCCCTGCTGCTGCTTGCCGTCCGATGCAGTATCGCAATATCCTTGTATTCCATCTTCCCGTTTGAAACCAGGTCTTTGGCTTTTGCCACAATCCATTCTGCTTCCTCATCAGAATTGGAGGGCCGGCTGTACTGCGGCTTGGCCGGCTTCTCTTTTACCACCTTGAGGGTTTTCTTGCGTCTATGCCTGTTTCTGCTTATGACTTGATTTCCCAGACCGACAATATAGCTGTTCGAGCGGTAATTGATGTCCAAGGTAATGACGATTGCATCCGGATACTCTTTATCAAAGTCCAGGATGAATGAATGGTCTGCCCCGTTAAAAGAATAGATCGTCTGATCATCGTCTCCCACAACGAATAAATTCCTTGAACGATGAGAAATCAGTTTGATCAATTCATATTGAAGCCGGTTGGTGTCCTGGAATTCATCCACCATAACATGAAGGAATCTATTCTGAAGAGCATTGAGAAGCCGGTGGTCCTGTGTAAGCAGTTCATGGGCTTTGACCAGAATATCATCAAAATCCATTTTCTCATTACGTTCCTTCCATTCCTCGAACATAAGTAAGATCTTTTTGATTTCTTTGTCTCCCGTTGTTTTTTGTGGAAGGTCCTCAAGGGTTTTCATATTCATCTTTAGATTGGACAGGGTTGAGAGCAGTGTTTCAGGCTGATACGGTTCCTGGATCCCTAACTTCCTTTGTATCTGCTTTAGCTGGATGTGCTTGAAACGCTCATTGCCAAGTATATCTTGTTTGAATCCCCTGCTCCTTAATATGTACAGAAAAAAGGAGTGGAAAGTGCCGGCTTGGATTCTGTTCACTTCCTTATGGTCTACCCCCGGAAGCACCGCGACCCTGTGTTTCATTTCCATCGCAGCTTTTTTTGAAAAGGTCAGAAGCAGTATGTTATCGGGGGAAATCCCCTTCACTTGAAGAAGGTAGCCTGTCCGCGAAACAAGCACGGATGTCTTTCCTGAACCTGCCCCCGCTAACGTCAAGCAGGGTCCTTGGGTATGCCGGACCGCTTTCATTTGAGCATCATTCAAACAAATCCCCTCTCGTTCAAGCAGCAGGAAGTAGGAATCATCCTCACTTTCTCCGTCTTGTTTAAACTGATCTTCACGATGGTAAACCGCTGCATTTGGCGTCACCTGAGATGAAACGCCGAATGGCCTGTTGGAAAAATTATTCATTCTAGTCACCCAGATCTTATTTGATATCCGATAGTATAGTGTATCTATTTGTAATGCAAATTGTATCAATCAGTATAGAAATACAAAAACCCCCATTCTGCCCGAGGATTAAAAGAAACAGTTTGCTCTTCATGTTCCTTATTTCCTGCGGAAGCACCCAATCCATAAGGTGCTGGACGTCCGCTTCCGCTTTTTATCAATCCAGCTCCAGCGCCCAGCCCCTCGGGGTCATAAGCCAATCCGTCAAGAAGGTTAAAGA
>NZ_QXIR01000017.1 GCF_003581585.1 Bacillus salacetis | reverse complement strand
GCCTATTAAGATAGAACGATTTAAGTTCTTCCGCCTTTTATCTTCTAAATGGTTCTTCAAACGGCGTGCAGCTTGAACCGTTTGTCCTATGTAGGCAGAGGGTTTTTTATTGTCGTTGTAAAGAATGTATACGATTGGGTAGTTGTTTAAGTGGACGGTTTTTATGTGATTGAGATGCTCACGATTGAAATCTTTCTTTTCTACAATAAGTTCGTTCATTCTATTAACCTCATTGTCTCTTTTTTTAAATAGTAACATAACTTTTCTGGTTTATTTAACCAGTTGGTTTGATATATAAATAGCTGTCTAGAATATCCATGGATTTATTAAACAGAATTTGAAAAACCCTCACACTCCCCATTTTACTTTTTCTCTCAATTTTAAACAATAATTCCCAATAATTGATATAATATGTAGTAATCCTATTTAACTATTTATACTACAAGGAGGACTAATGTTGAACACAACCATAGAATGTCAATTTGAATATGATAAAAAAGTTAGTTTTGCTCTGCAACAGAACCATGTCCCCGTCGTTAAGTTTCTTTCCGTCAAAAACTCATCTGCCGATTACCTTTCCAATCTTAAAATAGAAATCACAGCCAATCCTATGTTTGCTGAATCCTACACTTTGACTATTGAGAAGCTAGAGCCTGATGAGGTTATTGAAATACGACCTGATTTGCCATTATCGTCAGAATTCCTCAGCAGTCTGGATGAAAGCATTGCCGGCCATCTAAATGTGAGAATTACTCATGAGAATCAGGAACTATTTAAAAAAACGTTACCTATTGATGTAATGTCTTTTGATTCATGGCCAGGTGCTTCCGTATTACCTGAAATAATATCCAGTTTCATTACTCCGAATCGTCCATTTATCAATGAAATTATCAGATATGCTGCCACCATTATGGAAAAAGGCACAGGAACCAGCTCAATGGATGGTTATCAAAGTGGGAATCCAAACAGGGTTTTGGCTCAATTGTCTGCTATTTTTTCAGCGATTCAATCATATGGAATTGCATATGTAAATCCTCCTGCCAGCTTTGAAGAAGAAGGACAGAAAGTTAGATTTCCAGATTTGATTAAAGAGCATAAATTAGGAACTTGCCTGGACCTTACCTTACTTTATGCTGCGTGTGCAGAAGCTGTTGGTATTTATCCTATCGTTGTGTTCCTGAAAGGTCATGCCTTTCCTGCTTTCTGGTTAAAGGAACAAACTTCTTTTGAGAGTTTTCAAGATGATAAAAGCATTTTAACTAAATCGATGGCTAATGGAATTAACGAGCTCATCGTAGTGGAATCTACTCTTTTAACAAAGAAAGAGGCTAGTTTTAACGGAGCAGTACAAGCTGCAGAAATGAACCTTGATAAAGAAGGACAATTCCATTTCTTTATTGATGTTCAAAGAAGCAGAATCGGCCAAATCAAACCTATTCCATTGAAAAAGGTTGGCGGGGAAATTGAAGTGGAAGTACAAACAGAAACTGGACTTAAAACTCCTGGCAACATGCAATTTGATCATGTCGAAGTAATTCCTGAAAGTGATAGATCTGATCAGACTAACGAACAAGAAAATAAAGTCATCTACTGGCAAAATAAGCTTATCGATATGAGTCTCCGTAATAATCTGTTGAACTATCGTCTACATACTCAGGGAGTCCCGGTAGTAACGCCGGATTTATCCAAAACTGAAGATATATTAGCCATGGGACAAAAAGTTTTTATTAATCCTTTGCCAAATGAGTGGAAAAACAAGGCTAGAGATTTCAGGGATCAAAAGGAGCTTTTACAATCGAAAATTCTACAGGGAGACATGGAAAACAACCGGTTACGGTCAACTCTTACTGAGGTTAAGCTTGAACAAGAACTAGTGAAACTATATCGGAAAGCCAAAAATACTCTTGAAGAAAGCGGAGCAAATTCCCTATTTGTAGCTTTAGGATTCTTAAAATGGTATGAAGAAAAGTCTTATACCAAAGAACGTTACGCTCCAATTCTTTTGCTGCCTGTTGATTTAGTAAGGTTGTCTGCTAAGAAAGGTTACTATATTCGAGCAAGGGATGAAGAAATCCAGATAAATATTTCTCTTATTGAATACTTAAAGCAAAAGTTCGGTATAGATGCCTCAAGGTTATATGACATACCAAAGGATGATCATGGAGCAGATGTGAAAAGAGTTCTAACGACAATGCGACGGTTGATAATGCCTATGAAAAATTGGGATGTCTATGAGACAGCCAGTATCGGTTTGTTTTCTTTTTCAAAGTTTGTCATGTGGAATGACCTTGTAAACAATTCGGAGGAGTTAAAGAAGAATAAAGTTGTCAAAAGCTTAATAGAAGGTAACTACTTGGGTGAAGCCAGCCAAACAATGAATAAACCAGTTACTGCAGAAGTGGATGAGGAAGAAACGGTCTTTGCTCCATTAAGTTTTGATAGTACCCAATTAGAAGCAATCTTGGCAACAGGTGATAATAATAGTTTTGTCCTGCATGGACCTCCAGGTTCAGGTAAGTCTCAAACCATCACAAACATGATATCTCATGCTCTCGCTAATGATAAGACGGTGTTATTTGTTGCAGAGAAAATGGCTGCACTAAGTGTAGTGCAAAAGAGGCTTTCAGATATTGGTCTTGGTGACTTTTGCTTAGAGGTTTATTCAAGCAAGGGGCAGAAAAAAGATATACTTGCTCAGTTGGAAGCATCCTTTAAGGCACAGAGTAAAACAAAAGGGACAAAATGGAATGAAAAGTCAGAGGAGATCAAAAGGTTAAAGAAAGAATTGAATACCTATGTTCATGACTTACACAAGAAAACGACAATAGGACAAAGTATCTTTGAAATGATAGAGGAGTATTCCGATATCAAAGTAAAAAACCAAGTTATAGATTTCAATCGAAATTCGGTCAAAAACATGGATGAGGGGTTATTTAAGAAATCCAAACAACTATTAGAAAACATTGCAGTTGTTGGAGAAATTTGCGGAGATACCGACAAAAACCCTTGGAGTGGTATCAAACAAACCAACTACTCTTTACAGTTAAATGACACAATAAAAGAGCAGCTGTCCGCTATCGAGACGAACGTTTCACTTTTGGGGGAGCTTGAGCAATCATTTAATGTACTGGGGTTAGTCGATCAAAATCGAACATATAAATGGTACAGTTTACTGGATTCGCTGAGCACTTACCTGCTAGACATGCCTCAAGCAAACCTTAACTTGATAGGGGTAGATCATTTTGAGCAGCTTGCAGCACAATTAGCTAATGTCATTTCGACTGGCAAGCAAAGAGACAATAAAATCAAGACAATTACAGAACGATTTGATTTATCTATCCTGAAAATCAATCCAGAGCCATTGTTACAGGAGTTAAGACTGGCAGAAAACAGTTGGTTCCTTAAAAAGATAATAGGAAAGAACAAAATCTCAAAGGAATTGAAAAAATACCTTGTTACAAAAAATAAGATTGATACAGATGAACTGGACACGATTATTACAACCATAAAAGAGATTCAGCAAAAACAAGAAACTTTGAATCAATCCACTGATATGATGGAACGCTATTTCCCTAGTTTATGGAATGACTCAAAAGGAAATTGGTCTGAAATAGAAAAAGCAATTGAATGGACAGTATCGGTTCGATCTGCTCTTCATGAGTTTAGTGAAGAACAAGCCTATTTAACCAATACAGCAGAAGTCTTGCAAAACAATACTAAAGCTATTACTGCTCAGAAAATGCAAGATGCTATCACAAACTTTAAGTCAACATTCAAGAAGGTAAAGAGTTGTGTCAATAAAATTGAAGAAGAATTGCTTTTGTCAGATTTTCATGAGCCTGGACAGCACAATTGGACACAAGTCATAAAAGACAAATCTATACTTCTAATAAATGCTCTTCCTCAATTGAAAGATAACTGTCAGCTTGCTCGTACCATAGAAGAAGCTGAATTAGCAGGCTTAGAAAATGTCACAAAGCCTTATCTCAATGGTCAACTAAAACATAGTGAACTGCTTCCTGCTTTCTTGTATGGTTTTTATCGTGTCAGGATAGATGAAGAAATTACAAGCAGCCAGACCTTATCCGGTTTCTCAAGAGCCGAGTTTGAGAATAAGGTGAAAACGTTTAATAGTCTGGATGACGAGATCAGCGAGTTAACGAAACTTGAAGTATATGTAAGACTCATGGAGCGGGTGCCTGATCTGCTTAATAATGTGATTCAAAGTTCTGAGCCAGGTATTTTGTTAAAAGCAATCAAAAGCAAAGGAAGAGGGATTGCAATTCGGCAATTGTTTGAACGGATCCCAAATCTCCTGCCTAAGATTAAACCGTGTATGCTGATGAGTCCCTTATCAGTTGCACAGTACCTGGATCCTTCGGTGTCAAAATTTGATTTTGTCATTTTTGATGAAGCCTCCCAGCTGCCAACCAGCGAAGCAATTGGAGCTATGGCCAGAGGAGAAAACGTTGTAGTAGTTGGAGATCCAAAACAATTACCGCCTACAAGCTTTTTTAGTGCACAACAATCTGAGGAAGATTTTGATATACAGGACTTGGAGAGTGTATTAGATGATTGCTTGTCTGTAAGAATGCCGCAAAAGCATTTAAGTTGGCATTACCGAAGTGAACATGAAAGCTTAATTTCGTTTTCTAATAACCATTTCTATGAAAATAAATTAATCACCTTTCCATCGGTTGATGATATTAAGTCTCGTGTTTCTTTTAAAAATGTTAAAGGTGTATACGATAGAGGGAAAACAAAGCATAACAAAATTGAAGCAAAAGCAATCGTTGATGAAATCTTCTCAAGGTTGAGTAATCCAGAACAGGAGCACCAAAGCATTGGGGTGGTGACCTTTAACCAGGTTCAACAAACCTTAATAGAAGACATGATTGACGAACGTTTGAAAGAAGATTCCAGTCTTGAAAAGTACTTTACAGATGAAGTTCTTGATCCTGTGTTTGTTAAAAACCTTGAAAATGTTCAAGGAGATGAACGGGATGTCATTTTATTCTCTGTAGGATATGGTCCTGATGAAACAGGTCATATGACGCTAAACTTTGGTCCATTGAATCGTGATGGTGGATGGCGCCGTCTGAACGTAGCGGTCTCTCGAGCCAAAAAAGAAATGATCATCTATGCTTCTATGGAACCAGATCAAATTAATCTGTCCAGAACCAAAGCTGAAGGTGTTCATAGTTTAAGAGCTTTTATGGAATTTGCAAAGCGCGGAAATGAACCACTGCTTCTGGAAAACCGCAACCAAAGCAGAAATACAAATTCTGAGATTATTATCCCTAAAATTCAGAAGGCTTTAGAAGACCATGGATACCAAACTCAACAAAATGTAGGAAGCAGCGAGTTTAAAATCGATTTGGCCGTAGTGGATAAGAACAGAGAGGGCAAATACATTGCTGCGATACAAATTGATGGTCCTGGTTATGCCAATCGGAAAACAACAAGGGATCGGAACAAATTGAGTGATCTCATGTTAGGGAGATTAGGCTGGCAGATCATCAAGGTGTGGTCCGTCGAATGGTGGCATGATGAAAGGAAACAGATAGAAGGGATATTAAATCAGTTAAAACATATTGAGAACAACCCATCTGAAGAAAATAGTAATCAACCTGCTGCTTCAACGAAGGTTCAACCGACCATTCAGCAAAAAATAAGCAGTTTGGTCATCCCATTAGAAAATTCAAAACCAAAAGGAAACTTCTTTGACCCAGCCATACTGGAAACTGTTAACTTGCCAAATGAATCGTTCTACCCAATCGAGGGCAGACCGATTATCCGAAAGCAAATTCAACAGGTAGTTAATCAGGAAGCTCCCGTAAGTTTTTCTCAACTGACAAAATCAATTATTTCAGCCTGGGGCTTTACACGAAGCGGAGCAAAGCTGGAGAACATTGTAGAAACCGTTCTTTCTAAAATGAAAGTGTATAAGTCCAAAGAAGAAAAAGGACTATTCATCTGGAAAGACGAAGCTCAATTTAATACCTATAAAGAATTTAGATTGGCTGGAAATGATAGAAGAGCATTACAAGATATTAGCAAACAAGAATTCGCCAACGGAGTAATGGAGATTATCAGCACAGCTCTTCGGTTACCAAAAACAGATTTAATCAAAGAGATATCAAAGCAGCTTGGGTACAGCCGAACGAGCAGCCAAGGAGAGCAGTTTATCCAAGAAGCGATTGATTTGAATGTATCGAAAGGTTTGATTGTTGAAGACGAAAAAGGGTTTGTGGAAGTAAAGTAGTTTAATAGTGCCTGTCCTTGAAAGGGCAGGCACTGTCAATCCATGATGAATAATAGGAGGGATATGGTGGATTTTATTGCTCTTGATTTTGAAATTGCCAACCATAAATTATCCAGCGCGTGCTCATTAGGAATGGTGTTTGTGGAAGAAAACGTAATTGTAGACAAGAAATCTTTTCTGATAAAACCTCCAGGCCTTGACGTAGACCCTGATTATACAAAGATACATGGGATAACTCGTGAAATGCTCAAAGACGCTCCTAGCTTTCCAGAAATATGGAGTGAAATACACTACTATTTTTCAAAGAGAAATTTGTTCGTGGCTCATAATGCTCAATTTGATATGAATGTCTTGAAGAACACTTTGTTAGAATACTCCATTCAAATACCCGAATTTGAATATGTTTGCAGTATCCCTGTAAGCACCAGAGCATGCAGGGGAGAACGGATCGGCAATTCACTAAAAGAGAGAGCAGAGCGATTTGGAGTTGTCTTGGAGAACCATCATGATGCACTCTCAGATGCCCGTGCCTGCGCTGAACTGGTAATAAAGTGTGTGGAATCGAAGAGAAGAAAGTCTCTCCAAAGTTATTGCCGGACCTATGGAAGTATTCCTGTCAAAAAGTTCTCTGAGTTAAAGCTCCAAACCACCTTCAGGAAAAGAAAGAAATTCAATAAGATTGCCATAAAAGATATTGTAGCTAACAAAGAGATATTTGATGAAAACCATGAGCTGTATGGAAAGAATGTAGTATTTACTGGTGATTTACTAACGTTTGATCGCAAAGAAGCTATGCAAAAAGTTGTTGACCTTGGTGGCTTTGTGAAAAGTGGGGTCAGCAGGAAAACAGACTTCTTGGTTGTTGGTAAGCAGGACAAGAGTGTTGTGGGAGAAGAGGGATTAAGTTCCAAAGAAAAGAAAGCTTATGAACTGATTGAGCAAGGAATTGAGATTAAGGTTATTGGGGAGGAAGAATTGAAGAGGTTGTTTTCTGCTGTTTTATTATAAGCTTTATAAGTAAAGAAATTAGAGAAAGCTGGTATCCTTCTGTGTATGATGGACAGGACAATTACCTGTCCATCTGTTCCACTAAGATAGATGTTATTTTTAATTACCTTATATAATCTATTTCTGCTAGTTTACGCACTAGAATATCATTATCAAAATTGCCACTAACGTTATGATATTCATGATTTAAGCCGAAAGTAAAAGCTAGTAATATCCTATCCACAGGCATAATATCTGAATTCATACATAAAGTTTTAGCACTCTGGGAAAAATAATACGAAGTTATAAAATATGCATATACGGGAGTGAAAGCTTTAATATTCTCTACAAGGCCTTTATATATACCTTGTAGAAGTGCAAAGTTTCCACTTTTAAGAAGGAGTAATGATCCAGCTAATTCTCTAACTTCTTTTGAACCTACCCTATCTTCTTTATAATGCTTAGCTTGCCCTATTAAATAAACTCTATTAATATTCATATTTTTAGCTAGTATTTTATTATCTAAATCTCTTTCTATTGCTCCAACAAAGTCTATTCCCTGATCATGAGATTTTCTTGTAACATTTGGCCTTTTTGAACTTCCTAAAAAGTGTAAATATAGAGCACATAATCTCTCAAAGTCATGAGGTGATAAAGATTTTATTACCTCTAATGCCTTAACTACATTTTTGATTGTATCAAAAAATTTAATATTTAAGCTATTTGTATCTATATCAAATAACTGGAGTCCAAAAATACTCTCTACGTCTTTCTCATATTTAGAAAGTTCCTCAGCAAAATCATTAGCCAGCAAGGAGTCATAGTCGTGGTCTTCAACAAAATTAATAATATTGTTATATTCACTATAGTTTGTTAATAAGAATTCAAGTAAGGATTTAAACTCTTCCTCTTTTTGTAATTTATTCATTAAATTCTGCATCCGTAGCTACAAATTTTTTGAAAGCATCTATAGTATTAATGATTTTCATCATTTCTTTTTGTGAATCTTTATCCATAGCTAAAAGAGCTGTAGCAGGTATTTTATCTAAACTCCTTTTAATAGATTTTATGTTACTCTTGAATCCCTGGTCAGTAAAGTAAGTACTTTGTTCTAGAGCTTCAGAAATGCTTTGTTTTTCTTCGAGTGTTTCAAGGGCTTCTTCATCTTTAATAAATTTACTTAGTTCACGTATATCGTCCCTTTTTTGTATAATAGGTGATGTCCATTCTTCAGTAGTTGATATCCAACTGAAAAATCGTTTTAGATTTTTCTTGTTTTTAAAATCATTAACTGTTTCATCCCAATCTAACCATTCTCTCATATTAGGTTTACTCATTAATTCATAAAATAAAGCTGCTTGACTGGATTTAAAATAGTCTCCATAGTCTTCATCATTCTTATACTTTTCCATTGCTATAAAAGAGTTGATTCTTCTTTTAACTTCAGGTTTTTTCATGCCTAGTCGATTGGCTATCTCAGAAATATCCATATCGTATTTTTGTTTTAGGTTCATTATTAATTCGGACTGAGCATAGTCGCCCCACTCTTTAACACCACTAACATGTCTTAATCCCATTAAAAGGAGGTAGTCTTCTTCACCTAAATCATACGTTACTACTTCAATTTGTGTGAAAACTTCCGGGTTTAATTTTCCTATTGAGTAACCTCTTTCATAATCATCTTTTAATGCTTTTAGCGCAGCTATTCTTCGGTTACCTTCTATTACAACATACAGGTTGTTATTACTTTTATGCTGTCTTACGAGAATATTGTCAATTCTTAAAAAACCGTTAGTTTTTATACTGTCTAATAAATCTTTAATATCTTCTCGGTTTTCGCCCTCAACCATTTCTCTTACTCTTTTTTGTACTAACGGATTAGGAATGCTTTCTTCCTTTACGAATGTATACCTGTTATGACTGTGAATTCTATAGTTATTCGGATCGAGTAAAAGTTGATCTACCTTCAATGAAATGGTTTCCATAGTAAATACCCTCCTTAGTAATTGCTATGAATACATTATAGCCTAAAATAAATATTATTATTATTTAAAGATATCTGTTTAAAAATTATTTTATTCCTTTTTATTTTATTCACCATTTATATTTTCGGGAAAATTAGTGAAAAACCAATAAAACAGATGTGATTTAAGAGTAATAAATTTAAAGTTTATTAGCTTAGTTTACAAAACTCTATATCAATTTTTTAATGCTGTGAGAATGGAGGCCTTACCTTGACGGGTCAATCACGAGCCGGTCATTTTCTTCATCATAACTGACGGAGGGGCCAAGGACCACACCGACATAATTCAAGTCAAATCCCTGAACAGTGTAGATCGAGCCAACTTCTTTAATGGATTCCGGATATTCAGCCCAGGTTATGTTATCTTGGGTACTGTTCCAGGGAATGTTGATTCCATCTTTGTCTACGATGTAGGTCTTCTTATCTTTTTTATGAAGGTAATCAAATGTTGAGACGATCCGAGAAAGACCGACTTCATCATTCTTGCTCTCAATGGCTTCTTTAAAGGCTGAAGCTTCCTCAAAAATTTTCAGTTCAAACTTTGAATCTTCTTTTTTAGGGGGGAAAGGAAGTAATTCTTTTGCAACAAAATGGTCAATCCACCTCATTGTTTCAGGGTTGGCGTTCATCCTCAATTGATCAGTCAGCTTCACGGTTTTGGCATTGTACTGATTGGTGATTTCCTCAAGCAATCTATCATCCCAGTAGCTTTTAATTTTCAGCACTTGTTTCGGGTCAAAAATAACAATTGTGATTTTGCTGCGCTTAATGATTTCCTCCAGCTGGTTCTGATACCTGAAGTTGTTATAGGAATCTTCCTTTGTAAGGAGAAGGTGAGCTTCGTCTACTAAGACGATATCAGCCTTCGAGTCATCTTTTGTCTTTTGATTAATGAAAGGTGTAGGTTTCATGAGGCTCTTCTTCTTCAAATTCGGCAGGCTGTTAGCAATCCCTTTATACGTCTTCAGCATTTCTCCGTGATTCACCAGCAGGTAATTGTCCGTTGCGTGGAGGGAAGAGCTGCTGTCATGAGCTAAGTCCTGAATGGTGTTAAACAAAGAGCTTAACAGGACGCTTTTCCCTGATCCGGCGTCACCTTCAATCGCAATTACATGATTGCCATCTCGGTTGATATTCTCTCTACAGAAATCAAGAATTTCATTTTTAATATCAAGCTGTTGAGATGTCAGCTCTTTATAGGGAGATAACTTGTAAATATCTTTATTTCTAAGATTTTCAACTGTGTCGTAAACAACCTTCTCTTCCCTAAGCTTCTCCCAAATCGCTTGAAAAAGCTCCTCATTATAAAAAGGCTTCTCATAATAGTTGTGCATTTCCCTGGAGTTTGTCTGGCTTACATTCTGCTGTTGGTAGCGATTATCGGCAATAAAGAAGTTTATAAGATTAGACTCAATATTATAGGTCGCCGACTGATTAATATTTCTCATGGCCAATTAAAATCAAACGATTTAAGTTCTTCCGCCTTTTACTTCAACCGACGTGCAGCTTGAACCGTTTGTCCTATGTAGGCAGAGGGCTTTTTCTTGTCATTGTAAAGAATATATACGATTGGATAGTTGTTTAAGTGGTCTGTTTTTATGTAAGCGATATGCTCACGATTGAGATCTCTCTTTTCTACAATAAGTTCGTCCATTCTTTTAACCTCATTGTCTCTTTTTAAAAATTGTATCATAAAAAACACACATGCCTCTGTAGTGTCTGAAAAAACCAACTCATAGAGGCAATATACAACCTATAATTATACTTCTTTACCGCTCAGCTCTCTCCAGTACATAAGTAGGGGATGAAATCAAATAATACCCCCACATCAATATCACTTTACTTGTAACGAAGACAATAAGAATATAGTAATACCAATTTCCCTTGAAATTAATGATAAGGAGTATTGTGTACGAGGGTGGGGGTATTTCAAATAAATTAAAGTGTTAAGGGAGCAAGTTGTATAAGCGAATGTTTTTCTTGCAATAAATATTCTTTTAGGCATATTATAGTGTTTTTTGTTTAGATATTACTACTTTATGTTTAAATTAAATTAGTACAAATGGCCGGGGGAGTAGGAGGAAAGATTCTGTGATTATTGAATAGGATAAATTCTAGTCTCTACTTTCCTACTAACGTACAAGAAAATGAAACCAGTGTTTAAAAAGGATAGGTCGCTTTTAGGCAATATAAATGGTAAAATAATAAAAAAATGTATTAATTTGTAATTTAAAATAAAGAATGTAGAGGGTAGGTGTAAATTTGAGTACATCTTTATCAGTCTTTGAAAAAGCAATACTAAAAGAAATCAGAAATAATAACCTTTCAATATTTGCAGGAGCAGGTCTTTCACGAGGTTCTGGATTTGTTGATTGGAGGGGGCTTCTTAGAGATATTGCAACAGAACTAGATTTAGATATTAATAAGGAACTAGACCTAGTTTCTGTGGCTCAATATCATTTTAACGCTAATGGAAGGCAGACAATAAATGAAGCGATAGTTGATGAGTTTCAACGGGCAGCAGAACGAAATGAGAACATGAATATCCTATCTCGTTTACCGATTGATACCTATTGGACAACTAATTATGATTCTATTATTGAAGATACCTTAGGCGATGTAGGGAAAATTGTTGATAAAAAAATTAATCAAAACCAGATGAAAAACTTTAAACCAAATAGAGATGTAGTCGTATATAAAATGCATGGAGATAGAGACTTTCCTGATGATGCGGTTATTACTAGAGATGATTATGAAAAATATGACTCCACTAAAGCGCTTTTTACGACTCAACTAAAAGGTGAATTGATTTCAAAAACATTTTTATTTATAGGATTTAGCTTTGAAGATCCCAACTTAGAACAAATACTCAGTAAGATACGAATAGATTTGCTTGGGGATAGTCCAAAGAATCATTACTGTTTTTTTAGGAAAGTAAATAAATATGATCAACAATATAAAAAACAGGATGGCTCAATTGATGAAGACGCATTTAACTATGACAAAGTGAAACAAGATTTAAAAGTCAAGGATTTAAAAAGATATGGAATAAACTCGGTATTAATTGAAGAGTATGCGGATATAACTACAATCTTAAAAAATATTGAAAAGAAGTTTAAGGTTAATAAAATTTTTATTTCTGGCAGTGCCGAAGAATATGGTAACTATACCGAAACTGAAGCTAAAGATTTAATGCATGATCTTTCAAAATCTTTAGTAGTGGACAACCATCATATTATCTCAGGTTTTGGCTTAGGAGTGGGCAGTTATATAATTAATGGAGCACTTGAAGAGATTTTTCTAGGTAAAGGAAAAAAAATCAATGACTATTTAACATTAAGACCTTTTCCCCAATCTGAATCCGGAGGTAAAACTCTAAAAGAACTATGGACAGAATATAGAAACGAAATGATAAGTGATGCAGGAGTAGTGATTTTTTTGTTTGGGAATAAAATTGTTGATGGGAAAGTCGTTGAGGCTAATGGGATGATTGAAGAATACAAAATAGCTAGGGAAAAAGATAAGTATATTATCCCGGTTGGAACAACTGGATTTGCAGCTGAAAAAATTTTAAATGAAGTTAAGGGTGACTTAGAAACCTTTTGGTACTTAGAAGAATCCCTAGATGTATTAATTGGGGAAAAAGACCACCAGAAGGTCATTTCTGAAATAAAAAAAATAATCGATAAAATTAGGAGGAGAGTATAGTGGCAAGAAAGGTTTTTTTTAGTTTTCATTATGAAAAAGATGCATGGAGAGCAGGGCAGGTAAGAAACTCAAATATAACTCAATCTATTAAGGGTTATATTGATAAGGCAGAATGGGAAGAAGTAAAAAGAAAGGGTGATAAGGCAATAAAAGAATGGATAGAAGAACAAATGAAAGGGACCTCCGTAACGGTAGTCCTAATTGGAAAAGAAACCTCAGAAAGAAAATGGGTTAAGTATGAAATTGAAAAAAGTGTAGAAAAGGGAAATGGTTTACTTGGAATCTATATTCACCGCTTAAAAAATAAAGATGGTGAAACAGATGTAAAAGGAGAGAACCCATTAGATAATCTTTATATAACAGTAGACGGAAAATCAAAAAAAGCGTCAAATTACTTTAAAACGTATTATTGGGATTTAGACAAAGGGTATGAGAATTTTTCTAGTTGGATAGAGGAGTCCGCAAGACTAGCAGGTAGATAAATAAATAGTTATTGACGTTTGCTTATTATATAATGCAACCTAAATCAGTAAAGTCAAACAGGAACCCCCATTGTTGAGGGTTCCTGTTTAATTCAGTAATAATTTCAGGAGTTTTAGAATTAGTTTTACTTAGTGAAGGACACCGGATCATTATGTATAGAGAAAATGGGTTTCTCTCTCTTTTTTGAATTCGTCATGGATTTACATACTCTAAAAAAACATGTTACGGAGGGCTAATAATATTGCGTGTTAATGATATTGAAAAGAGTTTAACAAATTATTTAGATTCATACATTGAAGATTTAAAGAAAGTTTTTAATAATAAGGCATCTGAATTAGATGGAAATTCAAGGTACATAATAAATATTGAAAACCCACACGAGTTTTCAGAAGTTGATTCAACTTATTCAATAAATATTTTGAATTCCATAATGAGGATTGGGGAAGTATCAACGGAACAGGTATTAAACCTATCAGAAAATAGAAATGAAAAAGATGTGCTTGAAAAAGTAAGTAAAGAATTAGGTATATATGATAAGAATAATATTGATCTCGTACACCAGGTGAAATTTGTGTTTCGTTCCCGGTTGATTATGATGCTAATATTTAAAATGAAGAAATATCTAAAACAAGAAAAGTATAATGTTTTCCTTTCACATAGTAGTATTGATGCCAGAGAGGTATTAGGGATTAAACTTCTATTACTGTATGAGTCGGGGCTGTCAACTTATGTAGATTGGTTAGATGACTATCATCTAAATTATCAAAGAGCAACTCAAAAGATTATAAATCTATTTTTAGAATTAATAAGCAAAGAGGATAAAGAGACTATTGAGGAATTGGAAAGGTTTTTTGAACAGAATAATTTTTTTAGAGAACTATCTAATGTAGAAATCACTGATGAAATATTACATGCCTTAGAGATTTCTGATAACTTCTTATATATTGACAGTAAAAATTCAAGATTTTCAAAATGGATGCCTTTTGAGTTAGGGTATGCGGAAGCAATACTTAGGAAACGCATACATAAAATCATAATAAATTATAAAAGGAAGAGAAAGGGAAGTTTACGATATAGCAGCTTTTTAACAAAGTATGAAACAGTAGAAGATATAAATAAGGTAAGGTTCAAATTTATTCTATAGATTAGATATCTTATGCATTCAAAGAAGCCTCATTATACGGGCTGCTGGAGGATTATTAACGGAAAATGAATAAGAAGGCTGGTCGGATACTGGGGAGAATATCAATGAAGATATGGGGGGGGATTTTAATTTGCTTAGTACCGATGGTGGACCGGCTGAAGGGTGATTTGGAGGAAGAGGTTTATAAAAAGCTTGAGAAGAGTTATCTGAAATGTGCTAACTTTTTTACTGAGTTTTCATAAAAAATATTTATAGATACTGAAGTGAGTCTTCCGGATTATGTAATATGTCAATGTTTAAATTTGGTGAATTAATTTAAAACTAACTACAGATAAATGTTATTGAGGATAATAACAATCCAAATGTAGAAGTTAATCGTAGTATTGGTTCCCATAAAAAATGACCAAGGAAATGTTTCCTTGGTCATTAAATTAAGTTTAGGTATTAGGTGAAATCCAGTTTAATTAAAGTATATTCTTATTAGCCCGAGGCACCAAATAAGAAGGCATTTCCTCCTCAAGTTCCCAAACAAAACTCATCGGTTTGTTTCCTGAGTGCTTAATATAATTGGCTGTCCCAAGAAAGACGAAAGGTGAAGGAATGCTGCCTTTCTCTTTTTTGTATTCTCTAACAAACAGGGCGATCTTGTTTCCGGTCTGGCGGTGGTGGATGTACCGCTGTCCGGTTGGGCTTTCTTCGCTGACTTTACTTTGGGTTTGCCAGTGGAATAGTTTTTCGTTTATGGCATAGTCCTCGTAAAGTGTTGATGGCGAGAAGTCTTTTTCCGATTTGTTCAGCGTGATGAAGAAGATATCCAGGTTCTTGTCCTTGAAGTATTTGACTCCTTCCCGGAATGCCGGACTTTGCTCTTCATTGTTGTAGTCAAATCCAGCCAGTACTTGTGCTGTTGAGTAGCGGCTGTGGACTTGGAGCGGGCAAGGGAAGGCGAAGTTCGGCTTCAATTCAATCGTTTCTAGAGAGTCATAGAGAACCTCTACAATTTGTTTGATCTCCTCTTTGAACGCAGGATGCTCGGACACTTTTTCAATGCCTTCCTTAATGGAAGAGAGTCCTTCTTTTTCAGGATGGGCTTGATAAAAGGAGTAATAGAACATGTTCAGCATTAGTTCTTCTTCTTTCCCATTCACTTCTTCCGTTTCCATGTAGTCTTTTAAAAACGCCAGCAGTTTTCTTGAGTTGAGATGAAAGAGGTTCGGCAGGCGGCTTGTAAGCCACTGTTCTCCTTCATAGGTGAAATCTTCTGCAAGTCCCGCTTCCACTAGCAAGCGGGAAAAGCTTCTATTTTTATTTCCTCCGTAAAAGTCATAGAGATCCAGGTGATAGTGCTCCAGGAAAGTTTTCAAGGTAACAGGTTTCCCTGTATCGTGCTCAAAGGTTTTTAGTTTGGCTACAAGGTTTGCTTTGGTGTTGGCGCCGGCTTTGATATTCCGCAGGATGTATTCCTTCGCTTGTTTTTCCAGTTGAACGAAGCAGCCTTTTGGCAGGTTGAAGAATCCGTTTTCGACATAGTACTGGACGGAGTGCTTTGATTTGCCGATCAGGGCTCTCAGTTTTTCTTCGTACGAATAGTTGCGGTGTGCTTGTCCGACGAAATCCAGGACAGTCAGGCATTCCTTGTCTTCTGATAGGCGAAGGCCGCGTCCGAGCTGCTGCAGGAAGACGGTTAAACTTTCTGTTGGCCGCAGGAACAGCACGGTGTTGATTTCCGGGATGTCGATTCCTTCATTGTATAAGTCGACGACGAAGATGACTTTGATTTCTCCCGAGACGAGCAACTGCTGAGCTTCTTGACGGGATTTACGGTCGGTTCCTCCATGTAATGCGATGGAAGGGATGCCGGATTTGTTGAAGAAATCGGCCATGTACTGCGCATGGGCAATCGACACGCAGAAGCCCAGTCCTTTTACATCGCTGATATCCGTGACATACTTCTGGACGCTTTGGGCGATCTGCGAGCTTCTGAGGTGATTGGACGTATAGACATTTTCCAGTTGCTTGGTATCATAACCGCCTCGGGACCATTTCAGGTTGGAGAGATCGACGGTATCGGTGACACAGAAGTATTGAAAAGGACTTAACAGCTTTTGATTGACCGCTTCGGTTAACCGCATTTCGGCTGCGATGTGGTCATCAAAATAAGAAAGAACACTTTTTCCATCCATTCTCTCAGGGGTAGCGGTCAGTCCCAGGAGAATCCCCGGCTGATAATGGTTCAGCAGCTTTTGATAAGAGTCAGCGGCCGCATGGTGAAACTCATCGACGATGATGAAATCGTAGTAGCCGCTCTCGGTATGTTGATGAAGCTCCTTGCTGTTAAAGCTGTGAATGCTGACAAATAAGTGATCGAGAGAGGATGGCTGGTGTGTTCCAACAAGCATGTCCCCGAAGTTCGGTTCACGTAAGATCGCACGGAAAGTGTTCAGACTTTGTTTTAAAATTTCCTCCCGGTGAGCAACAAAAAGCAACTTTGCTTTGCCGCCGTTTGCCTTCCGGAAGCGTTTGTAGTCGAAAGCAGAGATGACGGTTTTTCCGACACCGGTTGCTGCAACCAGCAGATTTTTATAACGATGATGAACTTCCCGTTCTGCCTGCAGCTTTTCGAGAATCTCTTTTTGATAGTAGTAAGGCTGGATGTCAAAGAGATACTGAACCGATTCCTCAGCGACTTTGCTTTTTTCCAAAGCCAGCTTAAGGGTCAGGTTGTCTTCCTCATTTTCTCCGTTAAAAACTTTGAATTCCTTGTCGTTCCAATAGCTTTCAAAGGTGGCCTCACATTTTTTGAGCACATCAAAGGAATCCTTCTCGGTTACCTTCACATTCCACTCGAGCCCCGACGTCAGAGCAGGATTGGAGAGGTTGGAGGAGCCGATATAAGCTGTGCTGAAGCCGGTCTCTCTTTTAAAAAGATAGGCCTTGGCATGCAGTCTTGTCCGCTGTACATCATAAGAAATCTGGATTTCGGTGGTGGGAAGCTTGCTCAGCTCCTGGATCGCCTTATAATCCGTCGCCTCCATGTAGGAGGTTGTGATGACCCGCAGCCTGCCGCCACCCTCCGTGAATGTCTTCAATTCTTCTAAAATGATCCGCAGCCCGCTCCACTTGATGAAGGACACAAGCATATCGATAGAATCAGAGGAGACGATTTCCTTCTTCAGTTCACCTAGCATGTTCGGCTCGTAGCTGGAGCCGGTGAATAAGGAGCTCTCAGAGATGGGTGTAACGGGACGGATGACTTCCTGATTACCGATGCTTCGGATGGAGTTCATCTTGGAGTAGATATGTGTCAGGACCTCGCCTTCTTCGGCAATCTTCAGTCGTTCAAATTCCTGGCGGTCCAGTCGCTGGCTTAGAATCGTGATGATGTCATTGCAGGTCTCAATCTGTCTCAGGAGAGCCTGCTGATCATTCCGCTCCTCATCGCGAACAGATTTCAGAGCATTCCTCGTCACCGAACTGATGTAAGAAGAAAGGACTTTCCGCGCTTCCTCCACATCCAGAGGGGTCTTGCCGATATCAAAATCCAAGTCCGAACCAGACAGCTCGTCCTGAAGCTTTTTCGTAATGATTTCTTCATAGATTCCTTGTTTAAGCATGATGGGGATCCTTTCCTAATATATGGTTTTATTTGGTATAATCATAATAACATAGATATAAAAGGAATCGTGCTTGTGAATAGAGGAGGTCCCAATGATTAAGAAACTCTTAGAACTCTCAAACCTTGAAACAACCATCAGTCTAAGACAGAAAGAACTATTGGAGCTGGAAGAAAAGATAGAGGAAAAGAAGAGGCTGCTGAAACAGTTAAGCCGGAAAGTCCGTAAGTATGAGGAATACAACGTGGCGGAAAAAGAGGCAGCTGTAACGGTGGCGGTGGAAGCAGAGCCGGATAGTGAGAAGAAGGTAGGGGAAATTGCGAGAACCGATTTAGTAAGACTGTTGGAGAGTGGCCGTGTTCCACAATCTGTTATAGAGAGTTTGAAGGATAAAAGATATTCGAAAGATACCTTTGATTTGAATTTTCCTATGCTCAGAGAGGTAACTGACATGGGGAAGGTTGATGAGCTTAAGAAGGATCAGTGAAGAGCGATCAGGGATTATCTGAATGAATCGCTCTTTTTTTGTATCCTTATAATGATCCTTCCTGGAAAATGTACTTATCTTATCTCTTACTATCTTTCCCTCCATATAGAGCCACTGTACCTGTCCCTCTGGCTCCCTTAACTGGTATAATTATTCCATATACATAAAATGAGTGAAGTATGATAGCCATGAAAAGAGGTGCATAAATATGCAAGGACCAATGAAAAAACTTATCGAAGCGAGTTATTTAACTGCTGAGAATGCGGCTGAATACCGAACGATTCTACGATACTTTTATTTACAGCATGAACGGATGCGGGATTTTATTTCACCAGAAGAGGTGCTGGAATACATGAGAGATCTCCCTCATTACGAGCATTATGAAGAGGAGCAGCTTCTTGTCCAGCTTGCTCAGCTGGTGAAGTGGAAGAATCTGAATGCCCGGCAGGATATGACAAATGCGAAGACGATCGAGGAGTATAAGAAGAAGCGGTTTCGCTATCAGTCGACGCCTTATACGATTGAGATCGAGAGAATGGTGTCGACGCTTGAGAAGAAGAGCGGGGAGAGTTTCGGTGGTTCTCTAGAGAAGTCACAGTTTGACAGGCTGCTTGAATCCGTGAACAAATTGGATCATGAGTTGAAAAAGGGACTATCGGAATCTTCTGAGACGTATATGCTCCTATGGGAAGACCTCTTACAATATTTTCGGACGATTCGGACGAGCACGGCTGATTATATTGCGTATATCAACAGTGAACAAACGGATCAGCGAATGCAGAGTGAGGCGTTCTTGGTGTATAAAAATCAATTCACCACTTATCTGAGGGACTTTATTGTGTCCTTGCAGAAAACATCCTTTCAGATTTCGGATGTGCTGGAACGGATGGATCAGCAGGTTGTGGCTCCTTTCTTTGATAAGCTTGCTGATCATAGGAGGCAAATTCCCAGGCTAGAGGAAATCTGGGAAGAGACGGTGATGGATTGGTATCAGGAGTTCCACGATTTCTGGCGAGTGATGAGGTCATGGTTTCTCGGGAGCGACAGCCAATCGAGCGAGCTCGAGATGCTGCAGCTTCAGACGAATGAAATGATCAGACGGATCACTCGTTATGTGCAGCGGATGAGCGAACGGCATCACAGTCATCAAAGCCGTAAGAAAGATTATCTTCATCTTGCTGGGCTCTTCAGCGGGAGCCGTTCGATGGAAGATGCCCATCAATTATCAGCGGTCGTTTTCGGTTCCATGACGATCAGGCATCTGAAAATCGAAGAAGATACGACAGAAAATATTCACAGTGATATTTGGGAGGAAGAACCGATCATCCTGCCTATCAAACCAAGGATCAGATCTTATAAGGAAAAAACGAAGCCGGGGCGATGGTATCGAATGAGGAAAAGAAAAAGGCATTGATGCGGGAACATCTTGCTGAAAAGGAACAGGAGCGCACTATCATCGAAAATCTGTTTACAGATGACAAAATGATTATTTCTGAGCTTGATGTAGTGGAGCCTTTTGTCCGGAAGGTGATTCTCAGCTGGATCGGTAAAGCAATGGCCACCAAGAAACAGACCATTAAAACGGATTATGGGTTCACGGTTCAGGTTCAGGTCCATCGTGATCGAATGGTGATCCTGCAAGCGGAAGACGGAGTGTTAAAGATGCCTGATGTGACATTAGAAATGAAAGGGGGGCTATCGGTTGGAAGAGATACAGACGGTTGAATTCGATGACAAAGCGATTGAAGGATTGGAACTCCTGCTGAATGAGTTCTGGATATTGAGAAGTGAGAATCCACAGGAGTATCAGTTGATCCGGGAACGTGAGAAGGTATTGAGACGGTATCTTGATGACAAATTCGGCCTCTTGTTAATCGTCCATCAGCATTTTATTAAGCTTGAAAAAATTCCGGTCGAGCCTGAGGCATGGATGGGCATATCATCGTTTCAAGAGCAGCGAGATTACGCGTTGTTCTGTTATGCCATGGCATTTCTTGAGGAAAAGTCTGTCGGTGAACAGTTTCTGTTGTCGGAACTGGCAGAGGAAATCAGACATGACTATGAGGGGGACGAAGGGATCGATTGGACGGTGTATACTCACCGGAAGTCCCTTATCCGTACGATTAAAACAATGGCAGACCTTCAGCTGATCAGTACGGTGGACGGGAATATTCAGAAGTTTGATACCGACGAAGAACATGAGGTGCTGTATGAAACAACGGTTTACAGTAAATATTTCATTCGGTCATTTCCGGAAGATTTGACTCAGTTTACCTGCTGGCAGGATCTTCTTCAGGAAGATTGGAAGTTTCAGCAGGAAGATGAGCGGAGAAAGCGCGTCTACCGCCAATTGTTCTTTTCTCCTGGCGTACATAGAAAATCAAGCAGCGATCCTGATTTTATTTATATCCGGAACTTTCGGAACCGTATGATGGAAGACATTGAGAAACACAGCCATTACCGCCTTCGGCTGTTCAAGAATACGGCATTTCTGTCTTTACAGGAACCTCATTACAAGTATGAGTATTTTCCGGATAATAAAGCCGTGACCGATGTATTATTGCAGCTTTCGTATCTACTATATGAAAGGCGTTCTTCATTCACGCCCCTGGAATCCGGTGATTTACTGTTGACGACTGGGGACTTCGATCAGTTGATCATAGAGTTGAGAGAACAGAATGGGTCCGGTTGGTCGAAATATTTCCGGGAAGCTACGGTTGAGACGATCAGGAAGGAGTGCCTCTCTTCGATGAAAAGCTGGATGATGGTCGAGACGGATGAGAGTGATGCGATGATTTATTTCAAGCCTTTATTTGGGATCCTTGCGGGGAAATATCCGGATGATTTTACTGGAAAGGATGATGAGAGTGAGTAATGAGCAATGGCAACTGAACCGCGCCGGTCTCGTGAATTTCTGGTATTACGATGAAGAGACCTTTAACTTTAAAGACGGGAAGCTGCTGCTTCGTGGAGCCAATGGATCGGGTAAGTCTGTTACGATGCAGAGTTTTCTTCCCGTGCTGCTGGATGGGAGGAAGTCCCCGGACAGGTTGGATCCATTTGGTTCAAAGGCGAGACGGATGGAAGACTATCTTCTAGGCGAAAAAGGGATTGTCGATCGTGATGAGCGTACGGGATATCTGTTTATGGAATATGTGAAGAAAAGTACAGGGCAGTATATGACAACCGGAATCGGAATGCAGGCAAAGAGGAATAAGCAGATGAAATCATGGTATTTCGTCATCACAGATAATCGGAGGATCGGCTTTGATTTTTCCCTCACCCTAAAGCATTCGGGTGAACAGATTCCCATGTCTGAAAAGGAACTGAAGAATCGGATTGGGACAGGCGGAGAGGTCGTCCAGTCCCAGAGGGAGTACATGGAGCTAGTGAATCGCCACATCTTCGGCTTCCAATCAACGGAAGCCTATGAGGACCTGATCAAATTATTGATTCAATTGAGAAGCCCCAAGCTTTCAAAAGATTTCAAACCGACGGTGATTTATGAAATCCTGGAATCGGCCTTGCCGCCATTGACGGATGATGAAATCCGTTATTTATCCGATAGTATCGATCACATGGATCAGGCGCAACAGGAGCTTGAGCGCTTGGCGGTGCAAAAGGAATCAATTAATAAAGTGCTCCGGGTGTACGATCGCTATAACCGTTATATACTTGCTGAACAAGCGGAAAAGTGGCAATCATCCCATAAGAAGGTTATACAGAAAGAAGAAGCGGTCAAAGAACTTCAGCAAAACAAAGCAGATTTGAAAGTGGAAATTTCAGACCTTGAGGTCAAAGAAGAGAGCTTGTCGAATGAGCAGGATCTTCTTGAAAAACAAAAAGATCAGCTGAACCGCCATGAAGTATGGTCACTTGAAGCGAAGAAGAAAGATCTAGAGAAAGAGTCTTTGCGGAAAACAGACGCGGTCAATCGCCTGGAAGAGAAAAGAGACAGAAAGCACAATGATTATGTGAAAAAGAAGGCAGAGCTGGAGTCCTTGGAGGACCGTGAATGGAAAGCAAAAAATAAGGTCGAAGAATTACTGGATGATATGAATGAATTGGCAGAGGAATGTGATTTTTCAGCTCACAGCGTCAATCAAGCCGATTTCGAACGGATGGAAGAAGGTGTGTACGATTTCACCGTCTGGAAGAAAGAAACGGGGGCTCATCAGGAGGTCCTTTCAGAAGCCATGAAGCTCCTTGAAGATCGAACGCGGCAGCTGGAGAGATACCGTGAACTTGAACGGGAATCGTCGGAGAAGAAGCAGAAGGTGGATGAGATTCTGCAGCAAATGAACCATACTGAAGAGTGGTTTACGGAAGAACAGCAGAAATTGGAATCTGCCATTTTCACTTGGATCGGTGAGCATGACAAGCTCTTATTTACGGATGGTCAGCGACAACATCTTGCTCGGTCTGTACAGGGGCTTTACGAAGAGTGTTCCTATGATCAAGTGAAAGGGATCCTGCTCGAAAGTCTGGATGAGTACCGGGAAGAGATACGGACTCAAATGGTAGAAAAGAGAAATCATCTTAAGCGATTGGGCGATGCCATTGAAGAGAAGAACAGGCAGATGACGCAATTGAAGCAGCAAAAAATGATCGAGCCCGACCGCTCTGAGGGAACTTCCCTGCACCGTGAAGAACTGAAGGGGAAAGGGGTTGGGGCGGTTCCATTTTATGAAGCGGTGGAGTTTCAGGAAGGTGTGACGGAAGGGGAAAAATCCCGGATCGAAGCGGTTCTTCAACAGACGGGGATCCTCGACAGCCTCATTACAGCGGACGAGATCACCCCCTCCGAAGATTCGATACTGGTGCCAGAGCCGCTGCTTATGACGCAGACCCTTGCTGACTATCTGATACCGGATGTCGAAGATGACTCAGCTGTTTCCCTGCAAAAGGTGGATGATGTCCTTCGTTCCATTCCATTAGAAGAGACAGCCGGGGCATTCGTGATCGATCCAGATGGTTCTTACATGATGGGGATCTTGAAAGGTCATGCCCCGGAAGAAGGCCCATCCAAATTCATTGGAAGGGCATCAAGAAAACGTCATTTAAAGGAGCAGATCGCGCTTCTTGTGACTGATCTTGCGGACCTGAACGAAGAACGGGACGAAGTGATGATGGAGATCTCCCGGTTATCACAGATCCTGGAGGACGTGAAAGAATGGCAGCAATCGATTCCATCTGATAAGCTGCTCCGTGACGTGCATAAGGAGTATGAACAGCTGGAACAGAACCGGAAAGTTCAACAGGCACTCCTGGACCAAACTGATCACCAGTGGAAAGGGGTTCAAGTGGCCCTAAGCCGGCTGAAGCAACAGCTGTACGATTACAGCAGCCGTTTCTCGTTTGAGCTGGACACAGAGAGCGTGACGCAGGCAATACGTTTGATGAAGGAATATGATGGGGATCTGAACAATTTTGAAAATGCGCTTGTTCAATTGCAAGTAAGCCGGCAACGGATCCAAGACTTAGCCTCATTCCTTCATGAAATAGAAGAAGAGCTGGATGATTTGAAAGGTGACATTAATGTGGAGCAGAGTGACAGGGATAAATTGCTTCGGGAAATTGAATCCATCGAACAGCAGCTGGCATTAAAAGGAGTGGAGGAAATCAGGCGTGAAATCAGACGTGTTCAAGGCAGATATGAAGAAGTGAAGCGGCAACTGAAGATGCTTCAAAAGACCATTCCGGAAAAAACAAATGATGCAAAACGGGTGAATGAGAAGTTGGAGGCGCACGCTGCGGACATGGAATTCTGGACGAAGATGCGTGATCTGTGGAAACAGCACGTCACAGAGGAGATCAATCATCAGTTTGTGGAAGTCGATGCTCCAGATGCGGATCACATTCTATCAGCATACGGGGATATGCTTACCTCTTATGAAAAACCAAAACTATTAGAGCAGCTGTCCAAGGCATTTTTTGAAGAATCACAGATGCTATCGGAGTACAGGATGGGGAGTTACACCGAGGACAGAGAGAGGCCCCAGTGGATGAATGAGGAGCAGGATGAGCGATTTGAACCCTTCCTGAAAGAGTACAGCTCTCTAAAGGATCGCCGTATGATTCGTTTCTCTTATAATGGCAGTCAGGTCAATCCTTATTATCTTGCTGATATCCTGACAAAAACATATGAAGAACAAGATCGTAACCTGGATGAACAGGACCGGAAGCTGTACGAGGATATTATGCTGAATCATATCGGAACGATTCTCAGGAGCCGGATTAAACGGGCTGCCAAATGGGTTCGTCAAATGGATAAGATCATGGCGGCACGCGACAATTCCTCGGGACTGATCTTCTCAATTGCGTGGAAAGCACAGACGGCGGAATCGGAAGAAGAGATGGATACGGTGGAACTTGTCAGCTTGCTCGAACGTGACAGCAAACATCTTCACGAAGATGATTTAAGCAAAATCACTCGGCACTTCCAATCCAGGATCGCGAAAGCCAAAGAATTGATCACTCTCAGGAATGAAGGATCCACTCTTCATCAGGTTTTGAAAGAAGTATTGGATTATCGAAAATGGTTCACCTTTGTCCTTTCTTATAAGCGAGAGAACGAAGGAGTCAAGCGTGAGTTAACAAATAATGCGTTTTTCCAATTCTCAGGTGGAGAGAAGGCCATGGCCATGTATATCCCGCTATTCACGGCTGCATATTCACGATATAAGGAAGCAGGAGATTTCGCACCTTATATCATCTCTTTGGACGAGGCCTTTGCAGGAGTGGATGAAAACAATATCAGGGACATGTTCGAAGTCATCGAGCAACTGGGCTTCAACTATATTATGAATTCCCAGGCGTTGTGGGGGGATTATGATACAGTGCCATCCCTTTCAATCGCTGATCTGCTGCGTCCTAAAAATGCTGACTTCGTAACGGTCATGCGCTATGAATGGGATGGGATTCAGAGGAAATCAGTTCAACAGGAAGAGGAAGATATCTATGAACGACTTGAGCTTACTTAAGGGGGAGACTGCTTTTCAGAAGCTGTTTCTCCTGTTCAGGAAAAGATATGAGTCCCTCGGACGGATTGGGGGGACGGTCAGCCTGAAATCATTTTCAGTTGAGGAGTTGAAAGTCATCTCAGGACTGACAGGGTTGCCCGTAGAAGAATTACGCGGGAAACAATCCATTACCCTGTTAAGGTTTGAAAAATCGTTAAACCGTACAAGGTATCAGTATGATTCGTTGCTTTCGTTCCTTGAAGACTATTTCGAAGAGACATTTGTAGCAAACAGGGATCTTCTTATGCAAGAGCAAGAACGAGAAATGGAGTTCTTGAGGGACGCGAGAGTGAAATTTCCGCAGATTGATTGGTACATTGATTGGGTTTCTTCCAAGTCAGCAGACACCAGATGGATTTGGAGTGTGTATAAGGAAGACTCTGCTAGATTGTCTTATTATTTGGAACACCTTGAAAAAGCGTGGGGGTTTATAAGGAAAGAACATATGTTCATACGAATTCCCTTATTTGCTCAAAAGGTAACGGGCAATCCACATGCGTTCGATCGAAATGCGATACTGGGTAAAATGCTGCTTCATTTATTAACGGTTGACCAGAAAAACAAGGAGGAAGGCGAGATCAGTTTTAGCAAAACATCAGAAGAAGAAAACGATCTCCTTGGATTCTATGGGCTTCTACGAGATGATTTATGGAGCTTTATTACATGTCAAAACATATTGGCTGAGACGGATCAAGGACTTCATCCTGTCTGGATGGCTGCACAAGAAACGGGAACGGTCTTGAATCTACCTTTAAAAGAGTTGATTAAGGTGGATAAGGTCTATCCATATCGAGGAAATGCAGTTTGGGTAGTTGAGAACTCGAGCGTGGCCTCCACATTGATGGATCTTGCTCCCACTGCTCCGGTTATCTGTACACATGGGCAGGTGCGGATTGCCGGCTGGCGACTGATTGAACTACTTGCATCATCAGAAGTTACGATTTACTATTCGGGCGATCTAGATCCTGAAGGGATGCTCATCGCGGACCGATTAGTAGGCAGGTTTCCGGAAGCTGTTCAATTATGGAGAATGGATGAAAAATCGTATCTTGAGGGGAGGTCAGAAGAAATAATATCTGACAAAAGGTTAAGTCAATTGAAAAAGCTTCGCCATCCTGGTTTGAACAAAGTTGCTGAAGGCATCCAACGGGAGAAAAGAGCTGGTTATCAGGAAGCATTGGTGGAGGTGATGCTAGAAGATTTGAAGCGGGAGTAGCATTACCATAGTGATTTTTATTTAGATTTTTCAGAATTTTACATACCGATCAGCATAGATTATCCTTTTTATGTTAAAATAGAATAACAATCAAAAGAAAGTGATTTGAGCTATGCTATTAGATGCAGCTACAAACAAGCCAGTTGTTTACTATTTTCGAGAAGTGGGAAAAGAAGAAATAAAGGGTAATAGATACCTTGCCGATTTTGGCTGGGAATTTAATTGGCTTCACCCGATATCGCATGAGTTTAGGGTATTCGGGTTAGTTACAAACAATAATCCCGATTTTGTAGAAGGTCTTATTGCCTTGAAAGAAAACCCTGATGAAGACTTCCTTTGTGTAGATGTAGATATAATTGAATCTGCTCCCCAAAACAAGAAATTTATAAAGGGTGTACCAAACCTAGAGCGGTCACATATTAATGTCGGAAGAGTTCTCATAGCTTTTGCATGTTGGTATAGCTTAGATAAAGGGTTTGACGGGTATGTAGGTCTTACATCCAAAAGCAGTAAATACCTCTTTTACTTTAGTATGGGAGCTAAACAGACATTTGGGCAGCATTTTATGTTTGATAACGCTGCAGCTTCAAAACTTGTCGAACAATATTTTCCGGGAGGTGTATTATGGTGGCAGGGATCAAATTGAAATCAAGGTATATTATTAAAAGAACTCCAGCTGGGCATACTAGAACCAGGGGTGATATTATGCGCAGAAGAGATATCGAAAGATTTGATAACGCTTTTCCAGATGGTGTATTTGCATTCCCGGCTTCCAAAGATTCCCCTGAAGTGAAAATAAGAGCGTTGGACAACTATTGTAAAGAGCATGGAGTAGAACCAAAAGATTTAACGGAAGAAGAAATGAAGCCGTTTCTTGTATACTAAGAAGTCCCTAAATGATTAGGGGCTTTTTATTTTGATAGCATAACTGTTTTGAAATGCCTTACTGTGTCGCGTATCTCTTGCTTCCTTTTGCGTTTCAAAATAACGGGCTTATATCAGATAAAGTGAGTAAGTAGGTACCAATGACATTGGGAGATGCGAATCATTAGTCTACGGCTAAGGTATCCAGGTAGAGAGGGGACGAGAACCGTCCCCGGTTAGCCTTACAAAACATAGTCAAGGGGGGCAGGTACGTTGATTCGAATGTGCCAAGGAAACTGTCCCCATGGTTTCATTTTAGAATTGGAACCGGAAGTATTTAATAAAAGAAAAGTTACAATGGTGCATTTTAAGCATGATAGACCTAGTGGTAAGCCGTGGGTTAAAGATACGAATATAGAATTAAATAAAAATCTTGATGCTTTTCTACAAATAGCTAAATGATAATTGGCGCACTTGAACAGAGGAGGTTCCCATGCTGAAGAAAAAAGTGAAAAACCAATTGAACTTGATGCAGTTTTTTTGAGGGATACATACGTAATTACCGTCGTTTGAATCTAGCTTCTAATCACAATGTTTCTATATTTACTAGGAGAGAAATCAATTTTTTGCAGATCTTGGAGAAATGCTGGGATTAGATGCTTTTGTGGAAGACTCCAAAATGGATTTCAGTAAAGGGAGGTCACGTCCAATGGATCTGTCTTGGTGGAAGTGTGACCCGCGTATTGATGAAGAGCACTATATTTCCCTTGTTTTGCATTTGGAAAGAGAGAGTTTCTGGAAAAAGGATATGGAGATGATTGAAAAGCTGTTTTCAGAGACAGAAGAAGGTTATTTACCCGAGAATGTAATAGGTATTCAATATGTTGATTCACAGGAGAGAATTGACTTTCTAAATAACTTGGTCCTCGAAAAGAACTCTGTACAGCAATCGCAGGTATTGATGATTTACCGGTACTATGACAATTTAAAGGAAGAAGAACGAGTTCTAGCGTACTACTTTACTCCTGAAGGCAAGATTGAACTAAGGAATGCAATTTGCAAACAAGATGAGTTCGGTTACTGGTTTATGTGTTTTGAGGAGGAAATAAAAACAGCGTAATTCAAGGTAAAAGTATCTAAAAATATAAGTCTTACAGTGAAATACGTTCCGTCCGATTATCTTGAAAAAACCAAAGCAACCAACAATCAATGCCGGCTGCTTGGTTTTTCTTATTTGTCCTGCTTTTTAGCAAATAATACCCCTAACAGGACTACTATTAAGGTTAACAAAGATGAATTGTTCCCAGTCTTTTGCTCAATTCCAGCGCTATTTTCACTGGGCAATTCTTCTTCTTTATAAGGATCCTGGTTTGTCTTAGGTTTATCATCAGCTTTTACCGTTGCCGGCTGTGATCGCTTATGTGCAATAAATTTTTCATAAACGATATTAATGATGATCCCGAAGAATACTAGCTGCAATAAGAAGCTGGTCAGCATTTCAATGAGCACGATGAAGCGGATGTTTCCCTTGGGTAGTACATCACCGTAAGAACCGCCGAAAAACGTTGTACCGCTAAAGTAAATATAGTCGGCGTATTGGTTGAAGGAGTCTTTATTGTCATTTACGAATATATGATCCCCGCCAAGCACTCTTGTGTCTGATATTATTTGGTTCTTAGAAAATCCTTGTTCTAACACAGATATAAAGCGCGGATGATCAAATGTACTATATACTATAGCGAAAAATGAAATGATGATGAAGACCCCACCTACTATTAATCCCAAGAGCTTTGGTATGGTCAGTACTTCTTTATGTTTGATGATGAAAATGGATAAATAATAGAAGATGAATCCTATGCCTAAAAAAACCAGTGCTAAAAAGATTTTAGCTGCGAGCTCGTATTGTAAAGAGAAAACCATTGCCGGAAAAGGAATGAGAAGGAGTGATGTCAGGCCATATAGTAAGCCGCTCCAACTCGGTAGGGAAGATAATTTTCTCACAGAAAAGATGAAGATAAAGAAATTAAGAATGAAGAAAATAGATAGGAAAATGTAGATAGCACCTGGCAGAGTGGTCTCGGAACTGCCGGAGCCTGCTGAAATGAAACTGATATTCCAGACTCCCAGGCTTTTATCTTGGGCGTTTTTTTCTTCTAATAGGAAATCCATTTTATGTTCAGAACCGATATTGTTATCTAAAGAGCCATATCCATTCGCAAGGATTAATTGATTAAGACTATATGTATCATCGGCAGAAAAGAATACAAGGAATTGGTTATTGTCCATTTCTTTTAAGTGTACCCTTTTATTCAAAAGAAGCTTTTCCAATTCTTTGATAGCATCAACTTCGGTATATTCGTTGCCTGTAAAAGTGTAGAGTTCCAGTTCTCCCACAGTTTTATAGTCCATTCCAAAAGTGCGGATATCATTTTCTTCCGCAAATTTCTGGTACTCTTCATAAATCTCAGTGGAAACTCCATACAATGTAACTTCTTTTTGGTTATTGATTTCTAGTGTATCCACACTTATTACTTTTGTGACTTTATTCTCCTCTGCTGAAACAGTTTGAGAAAAAAGCATGGTAAGAATCAAAATAAATAAAACCCTTATAAACCTCAAAAAATCCCTCCTGTAAAAGAGCCGGCTGCAACTTATTAGTTAATTCTGGAATCCTCATATATTATATACTAAGAGGTTGGTAGATAGAAATGGCGAGGGATATTTCAAGACTGGATAGAAACTCAGCAAATAATGAAGAAGAGAACAGGGGAGATATTATGCAAAACCTAAAAAATGAAATCCTAAAATTCCGAGACGACCGAGGCTGGAATCACGACCACCGGGAAAAGGACCTGGCAATTTCCATCGTCCTTGAAGCAAGTGAGCTGCTGGAGAACTTCCAATGGAAGTCGAGTGAAGAGGCGGCAGCGGATACCAGGCAGAATATCAAGGAGGAAATGGCGGATGTGCTGATCTATTTAGTCCAGCTGGCGGATTCACTTGATGTGGATCTGGAGGATGAAGTTTATAAAAAGCTTGAGAAAAATAATATTAAATACCCGGTAAAGCAAGGAAGTTAATGAATAGGCCTGTTCTCAGCACACTAGGGGAACAGGCCTTTTTTATATGGTTCAGACCTCAGTCTCTTTCTGGCGTTCAGACACAAAAGCAATCCCACGCTCCACAAACTCCAGCACTTCTTCCGAAACCGGATAGAGCCCCGTTTCCTCGGCAGGCAGCTTCCTGACTTCCCAGAATTTGTCCATCAGCTCTGTATCTCCTTCGAAACTGGCATCCGTTAGTTCGATTAGTTTAGCTGCGATTTCGGCGCCTTGGTCTGATTCTGGTTTGATGTCGTGTTTTATACACCATTCAATCTGCCGCAGCAGGGTCATATATTGTTGTGTGGAGTCATCGTTATGGCTGAGGTTGGGGATGGCTTTTTGTAAGAATGCTTTTTCATCTTCTTGAAAGTAATCGATCCACTTTTTGGAGCTTTCTTCCGAATTTTTAACAAGCTCGGAAACGCGTTCCCAGGACAGCGTTTCTTCCAGGTCGATCATGTTGATCAGTGAGGCGGTCTTGGAAATGCTTGTTTGAAGGGCCGCTTGCTGCTCTTGCAGATAATTGTAGTGAGAGATCAGGATTTGCTTATAGGAAAGCTTGTCCAATATTGTGCGGATGTCTTCCAATGGAAGCGAGAGGGATTTCAGGATGATGATTTTTTCCAATGTGAATAAATCTTCCTCTGAATAATACCTCTTTCCGTTATCATCCTTGAAACTCGGTGTAAGGAGATCGATTCCGTCATAATATCGAAGCGTGCGGATGGAGATATTCCTCTGTTTGGATACCTCTCCGGTTGTCCAGCGTTTCATTTCATTCCCCCTGAAAAAAATGCTTGCGGGTAACGCAGCGTCACCCTGTACAGTTGGATTATAGCATATAAAGGAAGAGGGATGAGGATGGAACAGCAAAACTGGAAAGAGAGAGACCGATGGGGTGTGAAGGAATTTGTCCTGCTCATGGTCCTTGAGTTTGTCATTGTGATTGGCGTCATTAAATGGACGGTGCAGCCGATTTACTCTGGCTGGCTGAACAACGAATTGTACGCGGGGACGTTGATGGGATTAACAATCGCCATCGTATTACTCGGAGGCATTTATTTTATCGCTCTGCGTCCAAAAAAGCTTTCCTGGAGTGAAGTGGGCGTAAAGCCCTTTCAGATGAAGGATTGGAAACTGATCATTTTATATTCCATTATTCTATTGGCGGGTGCTGTCATCATTGTGGTGCTCACCAGTTTTATAGGGAATACGTGGGAGAACAGCAAGACGGAGGCAATGCAGCAGAATGTGACGCTGGTTACGGTTCTGCTTGCCTTTGTCTCTGCTGCGGTTATTTCTCCCATTTACGAAGAGATCTTTTACAGAGGCTTTTTATACCGGTGGCTGCGGACGCGTGTCGGGTTTAAAGGAGCGATTTTGCTTAGCTCGCTCATCTTTACAATCGTCCATATTCCAACCTACAATGTCATGCCGGTCAATTTCTTCAGCGGGATTATTTTTGCGCTGGCCTATGAACGGACGGGCTCGATCTGGCCATCCGTTTTAGTTCATGGACTGACCAATGGAACGATGGTGCTGCTGACGAGTTTGGGGTGACGGGAAGTACTTACAAAGAGACAGGGGGAACCTTGTCTCTATTTTTGTTGCTGAATTGTAGTGACATGCCTAGGGAAATCTCAGGTTAGACTAATTACTCCATACTAAGAAATATTTCTCCTATTAAAGGCTATGTTTTGAATAATTGGGGTAATTATCCAAATATAGAAGTCGTAAAACCCGCGGAAATTCAGCAGGATTAATAGGGGATGGCGAACATTCATACATAAAGTTTAAAGGTGTTTTTTAATATGAACCTATTGCATTAGGAGGATCAGACATTCATGAACAGAAAAAAGAAGTGGATTATATATGGAATCGGACTTTCATTAGTACTTGGCGGATGCATGGGTAATGGTGTGGATGAGAAGCAGGCTGAAGTAAAGGATGAGTATGCAAGAGTGCAGGATTATAAAGGGGAAGGGTACTTTTTGAATAATGGGGACGAAAACGATCAGATTGCCGAGGCCAAAAGTGGAGAAGTGGAAAGAGCGGTGACGGATTTCTTCTTAGAGGAATACAAGACGGAGGTTGTAGTACATAATCTGGTGGGGAATGTAGATGGAGTGACGGTGTTTGTGGAATCGACTGGGCCATTGCACTTTTATTCATCTGCCATTGTTCCAATCAATCAGAAAGCGAAAGAAATCATTTCTGATGAAGTGAGGTCTCAGGAAGATGTGGTGGAAGAAGGGATTCGAGAAGGCTTATATTTTAAAATTTTTGAAGAAGAGTTTAAGAAGCTGGATCATTACCTTGAGGAACTGGCATCTGAAAAAGAGGTAGTGGGAAGAACGGTTAAATCACTGCAGAATACAGGTGGATCAGGATTCATGACACCTTACTATACGATTACTTCGTTTAATGGTGATGAGGCAATCCAGCCTGTGTACGATTTATACATGGAAGATCCGGATACCAAAACGGAAAACCTGAAAAGTGCATTCAATACAGAATTATTTGATGAAGAATATCTAACCATGAACGTTATCTTATATATGAGCGAGGAGAAGGCTTCCCCGAGTAAAAGCCTTCTGGAAAAAGTTTTAAAGGATTTAGAAGGAATGGATTCAATTCCGAATGGAACTTATCAAATCATCATCAATGATAATGGAATACATAAAGAATCATCTGAGGGGTATAAGGATAATTCGATTAAGGCTGAATTTATTAAATCTAAATAGTAGATGAACCCAGCCAATGAGGAGGATCAAACATTCATGAACAGAAAAAACAAGTGGATCATATATGGAATCGGACTTTCCTTATTACTTGCAGGATGTATGGATAATGGTGTGGACGAGAAGAGTACGCAGGATGAAATGGAAGAACAGTATATAAGTGTACAGGATTATAAGGGCGAAGGCTACACATTAAAAGACGGGAAGGAAAACGACAAAATCGCAGAAGAACAGCGGGAAGAAGTTGAGAACGCCGTAAAAGATTTTTTTCTGACTCAATATCGTACAGAAATCGAAGTTCATAATATGGTTGGGAATGTGGATGGGGCCACCGTGTTTGTCGAGTCAACCGGCCCGCTTTCTTTCTATACGTATGCTGTTGTCCCCATCAATTCGAGTGATCAGACCATCCAATCGGATGAGGTTTGGTCCAAGGAAGGGCAAGTAGAAAGTGCCATAACAGATGGCTTGTATAAACAATTGTTCGATAAGGAATTTAGCCAATTAGACAGTTACATGGAGAAAGTCGTAACTGAAGGGGAAGTTGTTGGAAGGACAAGAGAATCTCTCGAAAATGTTGCAGGAGATGGGTATATGACTCCGTACTATTTCATTTCAACGTCACCAATTAAAGATGAGGCTATTAAACCTGTATATGAACTATATATAAATAATCCTGATGCCAGCGCAGAGCAATTACAAGCAGCGTTTAAAAAGGAAGCATTTGATCCGAAAAATTTAAGAATATCCATCATGCTTTTCATGAAAGAAAAAGGTAAGGAACCAAGTGAAAAAGTATTCAACCAGATTATTAATGACATAGAAGATGCAGCTGATTTTCCAAAGGGGGCCTATAGTGTCTTCGTAAATGATAATCGAATCCACAAGGACTCATTTGAAGGTGTGAAAGACAATTCCCTTGAACGGGCTTACCCCGATGAAATCATAAAAGAATAAGGCGGTTTAATACTATGGTGACCCAACTGGCCTTGAGGAAAATTGAGAGAGGAAGTATCAGTTAGGAGGACCAGACATTCATGAACAGAAAAAACAAATGGATTATATATGTAATTGGACTTTCCTTCTTACTTGCAGGATGTATGGATAATGGTGTGGATGAGAAGCAGGATGAAGTGAAGGAACCGTATGCAAGAGTGCAGGATTATAAAGGGAAAGGGTATTTTTTGAATAATGGGGACGAGAACGATAAAATTGCCGAGGCTAAAAGTGGCGAAGTGGAAAAAGCGGTAAAGGATTTCTTCTTAGAGAACTATAAGACAGAGGTTGTAGTACATAATCTGGTGGGGAATGTTGATGGAGTGACGGTATTTGTGGAATCGACAGAGCCAGTGCACTTTTATTCAACTGCCATTGTTCCAATCAATCCAGGAACGGAAGAAATCATGATGGAGGATGTATGGACGCAGGAGGATGTAGTTGAAAAAGGAATCAGGGAAGGATTATACAGGCTGGTGTTCGAGACAGAGTTTGAAAACCTGGATAAATACCTGGAAAATGTTGTGGCGGAAGAAGCCGTTGTTGGGAGAACAGTAGAGTCCCTCGAGAACGTTGGTGGATCTGGTGTTATGACACCGTACTACTTTATGTCGTCCCTATTTGGAGATGAGGCCATAAAGCCGGTATATGAGTTGTACATGAGTAATCCAAATACGAGTAAAGAACAGCTTGAAAAAGCATTTGATCAAGCTTCATTTGATGAGAAAAATGTAAGAATTAACATCATGCTTTTTATGGAAAAAGAAAACGTTCCGCCTGATGAAGAAATTCTGAAAAAAGTAACGGATGATCTAAAAGAGATGGGGGCTATTCCTAATGGGATGTACAGAGTGGTTGTGAATGATAATGGAGTTCATAAGGAGTCATTTGAAGGCAATAAGGATAATTCCATAAAAAATGAGATAGTAAGAGCGGAAAGTTCGGACTGAATTTGATTAAAATACCTATACCAGACGTACTAGAATTAAGAACTGGCTGGAATAGCAGCTTATCAATAATCCCATCCCATTAGGAGGACCAGACATTCATGAACAGAAAAAACAAATGGATTATATATGGAATCGGACTTTCGTTATTACTCGGAGGATGTATAGCTAATGGAAAAAATAATGTGGATTCACAAGAGGTAACAGGACCCTACAAAGACACTTTTGTGAGAGTGCAAGATTATAAGGGTGAAGGATATGTACTCCGGAACGGAGAAGACGCAGATAGAATTGCAGAAGAAAAACGTGATGACGTTCAAAGAGCTGTTAAAGATTTCTTTATGGAAAAATATAAAACAGACGTCAAAGTCCACAACATTGTAGGGAACAAGGATGGTGCGACTGTGTTTGTCGAATCGACAGGACCGGTTCACTTCTATACGACTGCGATCGTGCCGATTGATTTGAGTGAAGAAGAAGTAAAGGCGGATGGAGTAGTGTCTCTTGAAGGTGAAGTGGAAAGTGCCATCCGTGGAGGGCTTTACCATTTACTGTTCGAGAAAGAGTTCGCGGAACTTGATCAGTACCTTGATACCTTTGTAAACGAGCATAAGGTAGTGGGAAGAACCATGGAAGCTATAGAAAATGTTGGAGGAATCGGGTATATGACTCCCTATTATTTTATAACCACCTCTAAATCCGACAAAGCCATAAAGCCAGTATATGATTTATACCTTGAAAATCCAGATACTCCAGTAAGTGAATTCAAAGCTCAATTTGCAGAAGACGGGTTCTCTGCTGAAAATATAAAAATTAATATAGAGCTATTTATGGAGGAAAAGGACTCGGAACCGAATGAAGAATTAATAAATCAACTTTCAAATGATTTGAAAGGAATGACCGGTATTCCTAAAGGAAGTTATAGCCTGACCCTCAATGACAACTTAATTAATGAGAAAGTGGGTGACGGGTTGAAAGATAATTCATTAGAAGCCGGGTTTCCTGACTATATCGAAATTAATTAAGGTTGGTGGAAAGGAGGACCAGACATTCATGAACAGAAAAAACAAATGGATTATATATGTAATCGGCCTTTCGTTATTACTCGGAGGATGTATGGGTAATGGAAAAAATAATGCGGATTCACAAGAGGTGACAGGTCCCTACAAAGACACGTTTGTGAGAGTGCAAGATTACAAGGGTGAAGGATATGTACTCCGAAACGGGGAAGACGCAGATAGAATTGCAGAAGAAAAACGTGTTGAAGTTCAAAAAGCCGTTAAAGATTTCTTTATCGAAAAATATAAAACAGATGTCAAAGTCCACAACATTGTAGGGAACAAGGGTGGTGCGACTGTGTTTGTCGAATCGACAGGACCGGTTCACTTTTATACGACCGCAATAGTGCCGATTGATTTGAGTGAAGAAAAAGTGAAGGCGGATGAAGTCGTGTCTCTTGAAGGTGAAGTGGAAAGTGCCATCCGTGGAGGGCTTTACCATTTACTGTTCGAGAAAGAGTTTGCGGAACTTGATCAGTACCTTGAAAAAATTGAGGCAGAGAATAAGGTGGTTGGCAAAACAAAGGAAGCTATAGAGAATGTTGGAGGAACCGGCTATATGACCCCTTATTACTTTATTACGACTTCTTCTTCTGACAAGGCCATAAAGCCTGTATATGATGCGTATATTGAAAACCCAACCATTCCTCCTGCTGAACTTAAATCGCATTTCGCCATGGATGAATTTTCGGTTGAAAATCTAAAAATTAATCTGCAGCTATTTATGGAAGAAGAGGGAGCAGAACCCAGCAAGGAATTATTTCATGCGATTCCTAAAGATTTAAAGAAAATGAACTCTATTCCTAAAGGAAGTTATAGTCTAGTAATCAACGATAATTTAATTAATGAAAAAGTCGACGATGGCTACAAAGAAAACTCATTACGTGTTGGGGTTCCTGACTATATTGTCATTGAGTAAGCTTGAGGTGAAGGGAAAATGGGAAAGGAGGACCAGTCATTCATGAACAGAAAAAATAAGGTGATCATATACGGAATCGGGCTTTCATTGTTACTTGGTGGTTGTATGGATAGTGCAAATGGTAATGGCGTGGAGGAAAAGAATACTCAAGTTGAAGGGAAGGACTCTGGCGATGGTTTAGTAAGCGTACAGGAATATGACGGAGAAGGGTTTTCTCTTGAAAACGGGCAACAAAATGACAAGATTGCAGAAGCCAACCGTGATGAAGTGGAACAGGCTGTGAAAGATTTTTTCTTAAAGCAACATAAAACAGATGTTGAGGTTCATAATGTTGTCGGTAACGTTGATGGAGCCAGTGTATTTGTTGAGTCGATAGGTAAGACGCATTTCCATACCTATGCAGTTGTGCCCATAGATGTGAGCGAGGAAAAAATGCTGACTGACCAGGTTTTTTCACCAGAGGGAGAGGTGGAGAATGCCATTGCCTCAGGTGTTTATGGGTTACTATACGAGGATGAATTCACCAAGCTTAATCAAGTAATTGAGGGAATGGCAGAAGAGCTGGCATTTACCGGAGAAACAAAAGAAGCAATAAATAATACTGCAGCTTTCGGCTATGGAACTCCTTATTATTATGTTTCTTTTGGCGATATAGAAAGATCGAACCTAATCATGGACACATACATAAAAAATCCCAAAACCAGTAAAGAGGAATGGAAAGAAACGCTGAACATTTCAGAGGTCGATCCTGAAGCCATTTATATTACCATTCAGCTCTATAAAAATAGGCCAGGGGAAAAACCCGCAACTGAAGAGCTGGAAAGGGTAGTTCAAACGATTAAAGATACTGAAGGTATACCTGCAGGTGCTTATAATATTCTGTTACATGACAATACCATTGATAAAGAATCAGGGGTTGGAAGCAAAGAAACCTCTATTGAAAGATCTTTGCCTGACTATATTATTAAAAAATAATTAGAGAAGGAGATCAGACATTCATGAACAGAAAAAACAAATGGATTATATTTGGAATCGGACTTTCATTATTACTTGGCGGGTGTATGGATAATGGTGTGGATAAGAAGCAGGCTGAAGTGAAGCATCAGTATGCAAGAGTTCAGGATTATAAAGGGGAAGGGTACTTTTTGAATAATGGTGACGAGAACGATCAGATTGCCGAGGCTAAAAGGGATGAAGTGGAAAATGCGGTAAAGGGTTTCTTCTTAAAGGAATATAAGGCTGAGGTGAAAGTACATAATCTGGTGGGGAATGTCGATGGAGTGACGGTGTTTGTGGAATCGACAGGACCTGTGCATTTTTATTCTTATGCCATTGTTCCAATAAATCAAGGAATGGAAGAAATCATGACGAAAGAAGTGAGGACACAAGAAGGCGAAGTTGAGCGGGGGATTCGTGAAGGGTTATACAGATTAATATTTGAGGAAGAATTTAAGAATCTGGATGCGTATCTTGAGAAGGTCGTTTCGGAAGAAGACGTTGTAGGAAGAACCGTTGAGTCCCTTCAAAATGTTGGTGGATCGGGTAGCATGACGCCCTATTACTCTATGTCTTCCCTGAAAAGCGATGATGCCATAAAGCCTGTTTATAATCTCTACATGGAAGACCATGAAACAGCGGGAACCATACTAAAAAAAGCGTATGACGGGGATTCGTTCGATCCTGATAGTTTAAGAATTAATATTATGCTCTTTATGGAAGAAGAGAATGTGGGTCCAAGTGAAGAGATCATGAAGCGTGTAGTAAAAGAGATAAAAGAAATGAGCGCTCTCCCTAAAGGGACATATAGAGTGGCCATAAATGATAACGGGGTTCATAAGGAATCATTTGAAGGGTTTAAAGATAATTCCATTGAACAGGAAATGATTCGTAACGAATAAATAGTTAGTGTGACTAAAACACAGCAGCCAGACTCACTAACAGCTTATCAGTAACCCTGTCCAATGAGGAGGATCAGACATTCATGAACAGAAAAAACAAATGGATTATATATGGAATCGGCCTTTCATTATTACTTGCAGGATGTATGGATAATGCGAGTGGTAATGGAGTGGATGAGATGCAGGATCATAGCGATCGTCTAGTAAGTGTACAGGAATATAATGGAGAAGGATTTTCTCTGAAAAACGGGCAGGAAAATGACAAGATTGCAGAAGCAAACCGTGATGAAGTGGAACAAGCTGTGAAAGATTTTTTCTTGCAGCAATATAAAACGGAAGTTGAGATTCATAATATTGTCGGTAATGTTGATGGAGCTAGTGTGTTTGTTGAATCGATTGGCAAGCCTCATTTCCATACATATGCGGTAGTACCTTTAGACGCCAAAGAGAAAAAAATCATGGCTGACCAGGTTTATTCATTAGAAGGAGAGGTTGAAAATGCCATCACTTCTGGAGTTTATGGGTTGATGTATGAAGAAGAATTTAACGAGTTGGATGAGGTATTAAAAGAAATCACAAGAGATTATCACTATACTGGCGAAACGACGCAGGCCATTCATAACACTAAATCATTCGGATTTGGGAATGAATACTATTTTGTTTCATTTTTCGATATGGAATTATCAGAGCAAATCGTTGAACTTTATTTAGAAAATCCTGACCTTACAAAGGAAGAGTTACAAGATTTAAATGTAGAGAAATTAAGCCCTGAGTCAATCAATATTACGATTCAGCTTTTTAAAAACAAAGAAGATTCAAATCCAACCAAAGAAGAGCTGGATGAAATCGCAAAAGTTATTGAAGAAGCGGAAGGACTGCCTTATGGAGCGTATAATCTTCTTCTGCATGACAATTTGATTGATGAAGTTTCGGGCAGCGGGGATAAAGATACTACTGTTGAAAGGGCGGACCCCAATTACATTATGAAAGATTAGAAAGAGTTGAGTAAGGAGGGCAGACAGTCATGAACGGAAAAAATAAGTGGATCATATATGGAATCGGCATTTCCTTATTACTTGGCGGATGTATGGATATGGATAAAGCGAACGATAATGGCCAAAAGGAAACCTCAAAAGAAATGGAAAAGCAATTAGTGAGTGTACAGGATTATAAGGGTGAGGGTTATTCCTTACCCAATGGAGAGAAAATGGATGAAATGGCAGAATCTCATAAAGATGAAGTAGAGAGCGCAGTAAAGAGGTTCTTTAAGGAAAATTACCAAACAGACATCAAAGTGCATAATATTGTAGGAAATGAGGATGGAGCAACCGTTTTTGTAGAATCAGTGGGACGTCTTCATTATTATACCTATGCGATCGTGCCAATTGATAGAGACACCGAAAAAATTCGCGGTGATAAGGTCTTTTCAGAGGAAGGCCAGGTTGAGGATAGAATAAAAGGCGGATTATACCGCTTGATTTTTGAAGATGAATTTAATAAGTTGGACAGCTACTTAGAGGACCTGGTCTCGGAAGGTGAAGTCGTTGGAAAAACACAAGAGTCACTGCAAAATGTTGGAGGAACAGGCTATATGACACCATATTATTTTCTTTCAACGTTTATGAATGATGAATCTATTAAGCCGGTATACGATTTATTTGTAAAAGATCCGGAAGCTGACATCGAGGATCTAAAGGATGCTTACATAGAAAGCTCCTTCTCTCCTGAAAATTTATTAATAAATATACGGCTATTTATGAAAGATGAAGAAGCTTCTCCAGATGAAGAGGTCTTTAACCGTGTGGCCGATGATATAGAGAGGATAGAAGGTCTGCCAAAAGGATCGTACAGCTTGTACCTAAATGATAATAAAGTTTATAAGGACAGTTTTACTGGTGAGAAAGAAAATTCGTTAAGCAGAGGGCATGGAAACTATATTGTTCGGAATTAAAAGTGAATAAGAAAGAAAAATGAACCCATTAGGAGGACCAGCCATTCATGAACAGAAAACCTAAATGGATTATATATGGAATCGGGCTTTTATTATTACTTGGCGGGTGTATGGATAATGAGGATTCACAAGAGGTAACAGGTCCCTACAAAGACACTTTTGTGAGAGTGCAGGATTATCAGGGTGAAGGATATGTACTCAGAAATGGAGAAGAAGCGGACAAAATTGCAGAAGAAAAAAGTGATGAAGTTCAAAAAGCTGTTAAAGATTTCTTTATGGAAAAATATAAAACAGACGCCAAAGTCCATAACATTGTAGGAAACGTGGATGGTGCGACTGTGTTTGTTGAATCGACAGGCCCGGTCCACTTTTATACGACCGCGATCGTGCCGATTGATTTGAGTGATAAAGTCGTTTTAGAAGACCGTGTTACGTCTTTGGATGGAGATATTGAGAGTGCGATTCAGGGAGGTTTGTACCATCTCATATTTGAAGATGAATTTCATAAGCTTGATCAATATTTAGGTAAAATCGCATCTGAGTACGCAGTTGCAGGAAAAACAAAAGAAGCACTCCAAAATGTCGGGGGAGCCGGATATATGACTCCATACTATTATTTATCCACCCCTCCTGATGATAAAGCAATGCAATCCGTTTATGAGGCATATCTAAATAATCCGGACACACCTGTCGAAGAACTTAAATCGCTCTTCTCAAAAGCTGACTTCGCAGCAGAAGATTATAATTTCACCATTCAGTTATACATGGAGAACGAAAATGAAGAACCGGATAAAGAACTATTTACTAAACTTCAACAAGATATTAAGTCAATGAATTCAATACCTAAAGGAAATTACAGTGTAATCATTAATGATAATTTGATTAATGAAAAAGCAGACGATGGCATTAAAGATAATTCTTTGCAATTAACGTTTCCTGATTCCATTGTTAAAAAGTAAGGCAGAAGTTAATAAGCAAGGGTTTTAAAAATCATTCAATCGAACAGGAAGTGATTCAGGTAGACTAGAAAATTCTCAGCTAGACTAATTACTCAATATTTAGAAAAATTCATGATTTCATAGGCTATATTTTAAAAAAATTGGGTAATTATACAAGTGTATAAGTCCAAAGACTCACAATGATTCTAATTACATAAATAGGTTAAAAGAAATGCAGAAACGAAATGCCGCCACTACTTTTTTCCTGTTTTTCCTAATTAATCTAAGTAATTCCTAACTTAACTGTTAATACTTTACAGACTTTTATAAACTATAAAGGTAATGCACTAAATGAACCCATCCAATTAGGAGGATCAGACATTCATGAACAGAAAAAATAAGTGGATCATATATGGAATCGGACTTTCATTATTACTTGGAGGATGTATGAATATGGATAATGAAAAAAATAACGTGGATTCTCAAGAGGCAACTGGACCCTACAAAGACACGTTTGTGAGAGTGCAAGATTATAAGGGTGAAGGATATGTACTCAGAAACGGAGAAGACGCAGATAAAATTGCAGAAGAAAAAAGTGATGAAGTTCAAAAAGCTGTTAAAGATTTCTTTATGGAAAAATATAAAACAGACGTCAAAGTCCACAACATCGTAGGGAACAAGGATGGTGCGACTGTGTTTGTTGAATCCACAGGACCGGTTCACTTCTATACGACTGCGATAGTGCCGATTGATTTGAGTGAAGAAAAAGTGAAGGCGAATGGAGTAGTGTCTCTTGAAGGTGAAGTGGAAAGTGCCATCCGTGGAGGGCTTTACCATTTACTGTTCGAGAAAGAGTTCGCGGAACTTGATCAGTACCTTGATACTTTTGTAAACGAGCATAAGGTAGTGGGAAGAACCATGGAAGCTATAGAAAATGTTGGAGGAATCGGGTATATGACTCCCTATTATTTTATAACCACCTCAAAATCCGACAAAGCCATAAAGCCAGTATATGATTTATACCTTGAAAATCCAGATACTCCAGTAAGTGAATTCAAAGCTCAATTTGCAGAAGACGGGTTCTCTGCTGAAAATATAAAAATTAATATTGAGCTATTTATGGAGGAAAAGGAAGCGGAACCGAATGAAGAATTAATAAATCAACTTTCAAATGATTTGAAAGGAATGACAGGTATTCCTAAAGGAAGTTATAGCCTGACCCTCAATGACAACTTAATTAATGAGAAAGTGGGTGATGGGTTGAAAGATAATTCATTAGAAGCCGGGTTTCCTGACTATATTGAAATTAATTAAGATAGGTGGAAAGATATATGAATAAAATATATAAAGAACCACCCAATAACGATATAAATAAAATAAATATCGATAAAAATTTGGTTGAAATTGCTGGGTTACATTCTTACAAACATTTAATATCAAAATCTAAATTTGAAGTTAATGGAACTGAATATTTAGTATTACACACCCACTATAATGATCCTACTGGACTTGATGCACTTACTGTCAGAAATGAAGTTACCAAAGAAATATCGATAGCATATGTAGGTACCGACGCTGCTGCTGAGAACGGTAGGCAAGACTTACTTACGGATGTTCAACTTTTAAGTGATTTAACATTGCCGCAATTGGAAGCTGCTGAGGAGTATTTGAATAAAATTAATGAAAGATTTAAAGATCAAGGGGGAGTCAGTTCTGTTACCGGAAACTCCCTAGGCGGCCCCCTTGCAAACTACGCCGTAAGAAATCGCCCGGATATTAAGTCCGTTACACTGAATCCAGCCCTATTCCCAAAGGGTGTAATGGACCCTGACAAAAGCTACGACAACATCACCAACTACTTTACCAACTATGATGTCCTGACAGGCACCCTCATTGCCCTGGATCTCGATTCACGCATACCGGGCAAAAGATATGATATATCAACCGGCATCCCCCAGACCGGAGAAGGGTTTAACATCCTAAAAAACAATCATACGGGATATATTGAGGATGGTAAGTATGAAATCGGGCAACCTGGGACTCCTGGTCATGGTTACATCTATGACGAAGCCGATGCCCATATCATGACAAGCATCTGGACCGGCGAACCCCTTTATAGCGGCCATTCAGACAGGATCGACATCAATCGTGACAACCTCAATCTCCTGGCTGAAGCCCTGGCAGGAGATGTGTTGACAAGGCTGACGCAAGCCCAGGAATACTTGACCCATTCAGAAGAGATTGCCCAGCATGAAGGCGATCGGTATGCTGAACGGCTAAACCGCCTGCAGATGGTTTTTGAAGATTCTTTTGAAAATCTGATTGGTAATCCTTTATTTATTGGCATTACGACAACCTCTCACCGGTTGACTTCAGAAATCGATCACCTTATTTCTCTCGTCAATATGGCTGAAAATGCGAGCCGGTCTCTCAATGGTGTATTGAATTCACCGCCTGTCGAATTGGTGGAACACCTATTCAACAGAAGCATCAGTGTCGAGAGTATTTTCGGGCAGGCACGGAGTCAGCTGCTTGAGTTCAAAGGGGAGATCGCCAGTCTGACCGGCTTCCTTCAGAACATCCTTCATAAAGAAATCCCGGAGCTTTTTAGTGGAGGGAGGGAGACGTTCGAGGACCTTCTTGTAAACGACATGCTAGAACACTATAAGATTATCGACTATAATACTGCGAAGCTGAATAGTAACATTGCAGAGTTTCAAAGTCAGGTTGCAAAATTGGGAGAGAACTTTGGTGAGCGGGATGCCTCCTTAAGTGCCAGCATTTCATCAGGGGCTTCCGTTCAACATACTGTGGCGATGCCCAAGAAAAACGAATATGTTCTGGAAGCGTCTGACCATATGCTTATCGGAATGAAGATGAAAGAAGTCATTCTGGAAGGATCCTTTGAAAGTTTCAAAGGAGCTTCACACGGTTTGCTTCTCCCACTGTTAGGATCATTAACCGGACTCGCGTTTGCCATCGAGAATACCCTGGAGATCATCTCAGCGCAGATCAAAGGCGCCATGAACATCGCGTTAAGCGGAACGGTGCCTGGGAAAATCATCAGCATCTTTTCCGACTTCGATGACAAAATCCGTTCATACGTATCTTCCGCACTGGAACCGATCGACGAGCTCGCCGCCACCATTGAAGGGCTCAGGGATGGATTAACCAGATTGACCATCGGATTCCCAGCCTTACTGGAGAGCTTCAAGCCTTATATCAACGCAGCCATCTTTGATTCAACGGGCTACGCTAATATCCACTTATACAATGTTTCAGCCATCGCCATCCATAAAGAAATGGAACTGCTCTTTGACGATATCGTCTATCAGCTCAGTCATCAAAAAGGAAAATCCATTGAAGCGTTATGCGAAATCTCAAAACGGCTGAAGAACAACATGATCCAACTGCGTCAACAAGTGGATCGTGTCACGTTATAGGGACAGGTCCTTCACTTGTTCCTCTTTTTTTTGCCGATTTTGGAAGTGGGACATGGGACAGAGGGACAGGTACACTGTCCCATATCAAGGAACAATTCTGAAGGGACAAGGAACCTGTCCCTCCGTCCCAAAATTAGGAGGATCAGACATTGATGAACAGAAAAAAGAAGTGGATCATAAATGGAATCGGACTTTCATTATTACTTGGTGGATGTATGAATATGGATAATGCGAATGGTAATGGTGTGGATGAGAAGAAGAATACGCAGGCTGAAGTGAAGGCTCAGTACGCAAGAGTGCAGGACTATAAAGGGGAAGGCTACACATTAATAAATGGTAAGGAAAACGATAAAATTGCAGAAGAGAATCGTGAAGAAGTTGAGAAGGCAGTAAAAGATTTTTTCCTGAAAAAATATAAAACGGATGTGGAAGTCCATAATATTGTGGGTAATGAAGATGGGGCAACGGTTTACGTAGAATCAAAAGGCCGGCTGCATTTTTATACTTACGCAGTAGTTCCAATTGATACAAATCAGAAGAAAGTCAGAACTTCAGAAGTGATGTCTGTTGAAGGTCAAGTGGAGAACGCGATTAGAGGAAGTTTATATGCCCATTTATATAAAAAAGAGTTTCAAAAACTTGATCAATATTTTGAGAAGATAACATCTGAAGGGAAGGTGACAGGGAAAAGGATAGAAGCAATACAAAATGTAGAGGGATCAGGGTATATGACTCCTTACTACTTTGTCTCTACTTTTAATCATGATGATCAAATTAAACCAGTATATGATCTTTATCTTAATGATCCAGATATTTCAGATAGTGAACTGAAAGAAAAGTTTGATTATAACTCTTTTAAGTTGGAAAATTTAAAAATTAATGTAAGTTTATTTATGAAAAAGAATGGCGCAGATCCTAATAAAGAAATATTCGAAAAGATATCATCAGACTTAGAGAGTTTAGAAGGCATCCCCAATGGAACCTATAGTTTCTTCCTTAACGACAATAAAGTTTCAGTAGAATCATCTGAAGGCATTAAGGGTAATTCCTTAAAAAGAGCTTATCCGGATTATATTGTAAATGAAATTGGTAAGAGGTGAGTATTGGGTGGGACAGAGGGACATGGGACAGAGGGACAGGTACACCGTCCCATATCAAGGAACAATTCCGAAGGGACAAGGAACCTGTCCCTCCGTCCCACACTAGGAGGATCAGCCATTCATGAACAGAAAAAAGAAGTGGATCATAAATGGAATCGGACTTTCATTATTACTTGGTGGATGTATGAATATGGATAATGCGAATGGTAATGGTGTGGATGAAAAAGAGAACAATGAATCACAAGTTAAGAATCAATATGTAAGAGTGCAGGAATACACAGGGGAGGGATACACCCTTAAAAACGGGGAAGAAACAGACAAGATTGCAGAAGAGAATCATGAAACGGTAGAGAAAGCGGTTAAAGATTTTTTTATGAAAAAATATAAGACAGATGTAAAGGTACATAATATCGTGGGCAATGAAGACGGTGCAACAGTGTTTGTAGAATCAACCAACCCGCTTCACTTTTACACTTTTGCAATTGTTCCCATTGATCAATCCAATGAAAAAATTCAGTCCGACCGTGTGTTTTCACAAGAGGGACAGGTGGAGAGCGCTATAACTGAAGGCCTTTACAGAAGAATATTTAAAGACGAGTTTGATCGCTTGGAAGAATATTTAGAGGGAATTGTAAATAAAGAGCCTGTAACTGGAAGAACAGTTGAATCTCTTCAAAACGCAGGTGGATCTGGTTTTATGACTCCCTATTATTTCTTGTCATCTACTGTGGTGAATGATGAATCAATTAAACCGGTTTATGATTTATACATGGAAAATCCTCAGGTTAGCACAGATAAATTAAGGGCTGCTTATAATGAGCAAGCATTTGATCCGACTAAGTTTGAAGTAGTAATAAATTTGTTTATGAAAGATAAAAATACTGATCCGGACGAAAAAGTGTTTAATAAAGTAGTGAGCGATATTGAAAGTATGGGTGATATACCAAAAGGGACTTATAGCATCTTCGTCAACGACAATACAGTCCTGAAACAATCATTTGAAGGGGTAAAAGATAATTCGCTCGAAAAAACGACTCCAAATGAAATTATTAAAGAGTAAGGCGGTGTGTAACAGGGGACGGTTTTCGTGGTGCAATAGCGGAGGCAATATACCATAAGCAAAAAAAGACTCATTGGGACAGAGGGACAGGTACACTGTCCCATTTCAAGGAACCTGTCCCTCCGTCCCCTCCCTCCGTCCCCAAGTAAGCTGTTGGAGGATTTTCACTGGAAATCGAGTGAAGAGGCGGCAGTGGATACCAGACAGAATATCAAGGAAGAAATGGCGGATGTTCTGTTTTATCTAGTGCAGCTGGCTGATTCGCTGGATGTGGATTTAGAGGAAGAGGTTTATAAGAAGCTAGAAAAGAATAATGTTAAGTATCCCGTGAGTAAGTAAGCCGACGATTCAGGTCCTAGCCCCTCCTTTTCTCAATCAAAGGAACAGGGCAGTGGAAGAAAATAAACTTATCAGTGAAGTAGGCAGGGTGATTATTTTGAAACAAAGCTCAAAAGAAATCATGAACAAGTTATTAGATACAGAATACATTGATGCAAAGTTAAAAGAATTATCTTATGAACATACATCTCACACAGTGGTATTAAAATATGGCGATCCCGCGGGTAATAAAAAAGATTATCAAGTCATTTTCAAGGATTGTTTTTCGGCAAGCTTTAACACTTGGCTTGAAGGAATGAGTGGCACAGTACCTGAAAAACCGGACAACAATTTTTTTCTGCATAATATAGAGATTGAAGACATTGAAGTGAACGGCATTCAATTATATAAGTGTTCATTAACAATACCAATGATGGATTGCCAAGTTACTTGTGTATCCATTGAAATCAATTATCCCAATTAAAGGCGTTTGCAGAACAAGCAGCCGCCTTTTGTTCGAGTAAAGGGAATATAACGATCGGACACATTTAAAGGGGGGAAAAATATTCGCATTTTGATTTATATTTTTATAGTTTGCATCACATTATTTTTACTTTTAACTCTATGTGTTAAGGGAATAATTTCTTTCGTTAAAAAGAAGCCTTTTCCAAGAAGACTGTTGATTGCAACCTTGTCGGGAGTTATTCTAGTTTCTTCAATCTATATTTATGAAGCATACTTTTTCACATTTGATGAAATTGATAAAAAATTTATGCAAAAAGGTCCTGGCCCTGTCACCTCACCTACCAACGCCTATACAGCTGATGCCTACTATGAACTTTATGGAGGAGCAGCAGGCGGTGTTAATGTTTGGGTTGAAGTCACCTATAACAATGAGGCCGATAAGGTTCAAATTGCTTATTTTGGAGATGCAAAAAGCACATTTAATATGGAATGGTTGAATGAAGATACTTTGAAAATTCAAAATTATGACACAGATTATCCTGATTCAGATAGAAGTATCACCTTACGCATTGGCAAGGATATTTACCACGAATCCGGTTTGGCTTGTCAGAGTATTTTAATGAAGGATGACTACGAAAATTGCTATCAAAATTAATATGACTTTTAGGGATTTATATCTTAGGACAATAGGTACAGGTGGTTGTCCCTAATTATTTTTTCCTGGGACAGTTCACCTGTCCCTCCGTCCCACCTGTCCCTCCGTCCCACCTGTAGGTCTTACATCCAAAAGCAGTAAATACCCCTTTTACTTTAGTATGGGAGCTAAACAGACATTTGGGCAGCATTTTGTGTTTGATAACGTGGCAGCTTCAAAACTTGTCGAACAATATTTTCCGGGAGGTGTATTATGGTGGCAGGGACCAAATTGAAATCAAGGTATATTATTAAAAGAACTCCAGGTGGGCATACTAGAACCAGGAGTGATATTATGCGCAGAAGAGATATCGAAAGATTTGATAACGCTTTTCCAGATGGTGTATTTGCATTCCCGGCTTCCACAGATTCCCCTAAAGTGAAAATAAGAGCGTTGGACAACTATTGTAAACAGCATGGAGTAGAACCAAAAGATTTAACGGAAGAAGAAATGAAGCCGTTTCTTGTATACTAAGAAGTCCCTAAATGATTAGGGGCTTTTTGTTTTGATAGCATAGCTGTTTTGATATGCCTTACTGTGTTGATGTGGAACAGAGGGACAGGTACACTTTCCCATATAGTAACCCCTATCTTTTTACAGGAAATTTATATTTATCAAAAATTTTAATCAGAAAATGAATGAGCAAGTAAACAATGCTTACATTAAACAAGAACCCCAGTAACTTAAAACTCCTTAAACTCACCCTTTAAGAACAAGCCATTCTGCAGGAAACCCATAAATATGATATTCCCCCTCAACCCTAACTCCTATCTCAAAAATAAAAGAAAGCAATATTATGAGAACTGAACACAAAAGCGGTACTATAGGCTTATTTTTCAAAATAATTCCTCTTTTTTCAAAATTTTGTATTTTTATTAATTTCTCTATATATTATACTATTTTTAATTCCAGGAAAAGGAGCGAAAGGGACAGAGGGAAAGGTACACTGTCCTATATCAAGGAACAATTCAGAGGGGGCAAGGAACCTGTCCCTCCGTCCCATAGCTGTTTTGACATGCCTTACTGTGTTGCTGTATTAGAAGCGCTTGGGACAGAGGGCTGGATTAAAACGCCTGTTAGCTCAGTGAGAACTTTTAAAAAGCTGTTCATTAAATATATTAATTGAATATACGTTTTCTTCTACTAAGTTATCCATTATCTGCTTTAATACATGCGGTTCTCGTAAATCCTCGTTTTCAAAGGCTAAAAGCTCGTTAACTTTTATCCACTTGCTGTCAGTTATTTCTTCTTCTTCGAGATTTATCGACCCTCCAGTAACCTCACCAATAAAATGAAATAAAATTACTTGATGGTTGGTGTTACTGATGAAATTATATACTCCAGTCGTGCCAATCAGTTTTACATCTAACCCCGTTTCCTCTTTCACTTCCCTTTGAGCTGAGTAAAGAATGTCCTCAGAAAAATCTACATGGCCACTCGGAAAGTTCCACTTATCGACTGCAGTAGGTTTATTCTCTTTTATCATTAAGACTCTATCATTATCAAAGATTGATACACTTGCTATTAAGACAATTCCATCTTGAGACATCCATTCTCCTCAATTCTATTTGAAATTTTATATAAATAACATCTGTCTTCAATATGGGACAGAGAGATAGGTATTAATTCTGAAGGGACAAGGAACCTGTCCTTCCGTCCTCTTTATCCATTTTAATAAGAACCATATTTGATTTATGATAGAAAAATGAGTTCTAGTAACCCGGTTATAATATAGTATAAGATGATTGAAAGAATTCCTTGGATAGCCAGTGCAATTAGAAATAAAATTTTTCTAACGAACCAATTATATTTTTCAATTTTCGTATAAATATAATATCCTGAACCCAACAACCCCTTTTGAAATGTGTTTGTTATTTTTTGAAACACTGTAGTTGGTGGATCATATATAGAGGTCTTATAGAAACCTAACATTGTTTTCTCTAATATGGCTATTGTACAGCCGTAAGTGAATTGAGCAGATAAGATCACTCCGACTCCTATTTTGATAACTTCAATCGTATCTTCAATTGTCCAGAACATTTCGTTCTCCTTTTTTTTCTGGTATTTCTTTTTAGTTAAACCAATTGGTTACAGAACCCTTTAATTTACTTATCATCTTAGACGCTGCTTCTCCAATTTCTTTGTTGATTTTTTCTGTGACATCTTTTGGGACAGAGGGACATGGGACAGAGGGACAGGTACACTGTCCCATATCAAGGAACAATTCTTAAGGGACAAGGAACCTGTCCCTCCGTCCCTCAAACCGGCATCAAAATCCGAATCGAGGTCCCTTCCCCCGGCGTGCTCTTCACATTGATGCTTCCCTGGTGAAGCTGAATGAGCTGCTTTGTGATGGCCATCCCCAAGCCGGTTCCGCTTCCTGTGTCGCTTGTGTTGGTTCCGCGGTAGTAGCGCTGGAAGAGGCTGTTGACGGTTTTTGGGTCCATTCCGATTCCGTCATCCGAGATGGTGATCTGGCACAGGTGCTGTTCGATGACTGCAAGGGAGACGGTGACGGTCGTTCCTGCCGGGTTGTATTTCAGGGCGTTTTCGACGATGTTGTCGATGATCCGTTGAAACCATTTGGGGTCGACGGATGCTGTGACGTTATCGTCTTCTGCCTGGAAATCGATGTTCATTTCCTTGTAGTCCGGGTTGTTCATATAGCCGATGATGGTCCGGCGTATGAGCTCGGTGATATTCATTTTTTCACGGACGATCGGCAAAGCGCCGTTTTTGATGCGGTAGGTCAGCGTCAGGTCATCGAGTAAATCCTTCATATAGGCTGATTTGCTGCCGATGATTTCGGCGAATTCCCTCACTTCTTCTTGTGACCAGTGATACTCCCTTGACTCCAGCATCTTGGAATAGCCTGCGATGGAGGAGAGGGGTGTTTTCAGGTCATGCGAGATGCCGCTGATCCATTCCTCGCGGGTCACCTTGATTTTTTCGCGTTGATCCCGGTTGTCCTTCAGGGTGTCCGTTAATTGTGAAAGGTTCGTAATCAGTTCTTGATACAGCTTGTATTTTCGTTTGATCTTTCCGTTCTTTTTAAAAAGAAGAGGCTGTTCGACGTGATTGACGGGCTGTTCATAGACGCCGTTCCCCAGCTTCTCGATCCACTGCATCATGGTCATCAGGGGCTTGCCGAATTTGCGGGCATACCAGAACGTGATGAGCAGGAGCAATAGAATGAGCAGGACGGAGACGATGATGATGCTGTTCCCAACCTTGCTGTCGATTTTCTCCTCCAATGTAGCCGCCATGTCTTTGAGCGGCACCCCCATCAAAATCGTTTGCTGTGAACCCTCATTATAATAGGAAGAAACGGATTCTTCCTTGGATTCCGTCATGGACAGGATCTCTTGATGAGAGTACGTCTTGGCCTTATTCCCGGCATTATAGCCGTCGATTACTTCCCCCGAGTTGTTCACGAGCTGGACCCAGGCGTTTTTGTTCTGCAGCTCCGAAAGGACACTTTCCTGAAAGTCGAGCTTTCCCTGTTTCCAATCCACGTGCTGTTTCACTGAATCGAGGAGAAGCGACTCGCCATTTTCCTCCCTGAAGAAGACCAGTGGGCCATCAGGATCGGTTTCATCCAGCCGCCAGTAGGAGTAGTCAAGCGTTGGGTCGTTTTCGAGCACCAGGCCGGCGAGTTCTCCTTCATTAAAAGTGGAAGGGGTGTCTTCAATTTCCGGATAGTTCCCGAGAAGCTGTCCTTCCGCAGACACGACCAGCAGGCGGCCGTGCTGCTCTTCCACCAGTTTTTTCAGGCGGTCGGCAATGTCTGCTTTTTCATTTTCGACTGTAATATTTTGCGAAATGAAATAGTCTTCCGCCAAGGATAAATCATGTTCTGCTTCGCTGTCGGAAAGGAAGTAGCCGATGATGCCAAAGAGGAAGAACAGCAGCACGCCGATCAGGAAGAAGATGAGCATGAGCTGAAGAAAGAGCTGGACGACAAACCTTTTATGGATGTTCATTCTAATTCTCCGTGGGGGATGAATTTGTAACCCAGTCCTCTGACTGTCAGGATATACCGGGGATCGCTGGGGTTTTCCTCGATTTTTTCCCGGAGCTTCCGGATATGCACCATCACCGTATTATCCTCGCCAAGGAATTCCTCTCCCCACACTTGTTCATACAGCTGATTTTTGCTGAACAGCTGATTGGGATGTTTGCAGAAGAAGGTCAACAGCTGATAGACCTGTGCCGGCAGCTCGACTTTCCTGCCATTTACCGTTACTTCCCCTGAAGAAGTATTGACGATGAGACCGCCGAATTGATACGTTTTTACTTTAGGCTTCCCGGAAGTGCCGCCGCTCTTTCGCCTGAGGTGCGCCTTGATCCTCGCTACGACTTCCAGCGGGTTGAACGGCTTGGTGATATAGTCATCCGCCCCTAAGGCAAAGCCTGACAGCTTATCCAGATCGGTGGTGCGGGCAGTCAGGAAAAAGATGGGGGCATCGGTTGTTTCCCTGATCAGCGGACAGATCTCAAAGCCGCTCCGGTCCGGCAGCATGACGTCCAGCAGGATCAAATCATATCTTTTATCACGGCAGCGGGCCAATGCGTCTTCCGCGTTATTGGCGGAATCGATGTATGTAAACTGTTCTTTTTTTAAAATGGTCGTGAGCATCTGGACAATGGACACTTCATCATCGACAATCAGAATCTTGCTGTCATGCATCTTCTACTCTCCTATTCTTGCTGAAATTATAGCTCCATCATATCAATTATTATTAAGGAAAAGTAGGAATTAAGGTAAAATTAAGGAAGAGGTTCGCAAGGCTTAAGATACCCGATGTATGATCAGGATATCACAGAAAAACGTGTTCATATTGAAGGGAGATAAGGTATGCTTGCCATTGGAAAGAGAGAATTTCTGAAACTATTTAAAGGAATCAAATCGATTATCATTATTGTGATTTTGGTTGCAACGTCCTACTATTCTGCAAAGTTTTCGAATCTGCTGCTCTCGCTGGAGGAGTTCTCAGCTGAGGATGCGGATAAGATCGAATATGCAGGGTTATTGGCCCTGCTGCTATTTCTGGGACAGCTATTTGTGATGGGGCTATCGCATGATGCCATGAACCGGGAAACCCATGACCGGACGATCCGCTTCCTGGTGACAAGGACATCGAGGCTGTCGATTCTGCTTGGAAAGTTTTCCGGCATCGTGCTGTTTTGGCTGGTGTGTGTCACCGCGTCCTTCCTGATCATCTTTTTCATGACAGGGACCATGGACCCCCTCAGCTTCTTCCAGACGATGAGTTTGTTAATCTATCAAATTGCGTTGACGATCCTGCTTTCGACTGTGATCCCGAAGCCGGCATTCACAATGTTTCTCAGCATTGTCATCGGCCTGGCGTTTCCGATTGTCAGCCTGTGGTTGGCATTCACCAGCAATGGGTACGTGAGCTGGCTGAAATATTTGACGCCATTCTATTACTTGGAAGAGGATTATATGTTCTTGATGATCTTCCCGCTGGCCGCCGTCATGGTCGTGATATCCCATCTTGTGTTTAAAAGGAGAGAGTGCTGATGGCTGCAATTGAAACCAAACAGCTGGTTAAAACGTATGGTAGAGTGAAGGTGGTGAAGGGAATTGATTTGTCTGTCCTAAAAGGGGAGATCTTTGGGTTCCTCGGCAGGAATGGGGCAGGGAAATCAACCTTCATCAATATGCTGACAGGGATCATCCACCCGAGCGCCGGTTCGTTCTCCTTGCTGGGAACGGAAGAGGTCACAGATGATGTCAAAAAACGGATAGGAGTCATGCCGGATTATACAAGCTTTGACGGTTCGATGACCGGCATGAGTTATTTAAAGTTTTTATCAGAGGTGTCGGGAAAAAAAGCATCGACTGAAAGATGCCTGGATGTCCTGAGAAAAGTGGGACTGGAAACCGATGCAGCTAAAAAGGTCGCAAAATATTCGTTCGGGATGAAAAAGAAGCTTGGCATTGCTCAGGCGATCATCCATAATCCCGAATTGATCTTCCTGGATGAGCCGACATCCGGACTGGATGCAGAATCGGTCGTCCATATACATACCTTGATCCGCGAACTGCACCAGCAGGGAAAAACGCTGTTCATGACGTCCCATAACTTAGATGAAGTGGAAAAGCTCTGCTCCCGGATTGCCATCATGAAAGAGGGGCAAATCGTAAAAATTGGATCGATGGATGAACTGAGATCCTTCTATCAATCCAGGATCGTCGTGAAAATCAAGCATGGAAGCATCCCGGCATCAGAAGAAGCCCGGTTGACACAATGGCTGGAAGGTGCGGGGGAAGACGTGGTGATTCAGGATAGGTATATCCACATCACCGTCGAACAGGAGAAGAAGATTGCGGAAATCATCCGCGCCTGCAACGAGTGCAAGGTGGATGTCTACCGAGTGGAGGTTGAGGAACCGTCACTGGAGGAAATCTTCCTCGATGAACAACAAAATTCACATCACGGTTAGGAGAAAAGAATATGGAAATGCCGCAGAAGAAATTAGCGAAAGAGGTTGTCCAGGTCTGGCTGGTCCGCAATATCATTTCAAGTATTGTCGGTTTTGTCATCCTTGGGGTTCTGTTTTACCTGGATCACCGGTTCCAATGGACAGAGTGGATAGGCTGGATCCTGATCGCATTGGCAGTCTATTCTGTCATCGATTTCATTTGGTCGTTTTTCCAGCCCCGGTTTCTGTACAGAAGCTGGCGGTTTGATTTTGATGAAGAATTTTTACAATTGAAAGCGGGCTTCTGGCAGGAGCAGCATCACCTGGTGCCGATGACGAAAATCCAGGCGGTGTCGACTTCGCAAGGACCGCTGCTTCGTAAATTCGGGCTGCGTTCCATTGGAATCGAAACGATGGGATCGACTCACGAAATCCCCGGCTTGTCAGAGGAGATGGCTGTCGAAGTCAGGAACACGATCGCTCATTTCGCCAAGGTCAAGGAAGTGGAGCAATGAGTACCCCCAAGCGCTATCATCCACTCATGATGGTCCTTCAGCTCTGGAGCTTGATCCGCGGTTCTTTCTTCTTCGTGATCTTATTATTCGTCATCAAGGCAGGATCCGACTCAGCCCTCGTCTATTATGCGAGATGGGGATTGCTGATTGTGATCGGGATCTCGCTTTTGGCCATTCCATTGAAGTGGCTGTTTGAGACGTATGCTTATGATAAAAAGGCTTTCTACCTGAATAAAGGGGTCCTATTCAGATCTGAACAGACTGTGGCTTTTTCAAAGATTCAAAACGTGAACCGCCACGTGTCCGTCATTCACCGAATGTTCGGTTTGACGGCCCTTCATTTTGAAACGGCGGCAGCAGGGGAAGATGCCTCCGTGAAGTTCGAGGCTTTGACTCTCCAGGAAGCGGAAAAGCTGGAGAAGATGGCAGTGAACAAGGAAGAAAAGGAAGCAGTCTTGGAAGAAACGGAGGAAGGGCAGGTGGCTGAGCCCGAGCTGCCGAGCGAAAGGACCCTGCACTTCCGTCCGACCAAGAAGGATACCATCAAAGCGTCCTTCATTTCCCTGGGCTTTCTGTTTCTGATTCCGCTGCTGTTTTCGGTTTACTCGAACATCAGTGACATCTGGAATGTGGACGAGGAGGCAAAGGGCATCTTCTCATGGATCGCACAGTCTCCGCTGACTTTCACGATTGTGCTGATCGGCTTGTTGATTGTATCCGCCGTCCTGGGAATGGTCAGGACGTACCTGAAATATGGGGCGTACGAGCTTTCCTCCGACAAGGATCGGATTTACATCCAAAACGGCGTCATCGAGCTGCAGAGTTTCTCGATTTTAAAAGAAAGGGTGCAGGCAGTGGAGCTGAAGCAGTCCTTGATTAAACGGTTGTTCGGCATGACAGAGGTCGAGCTGATCAGCATCGGACAAGGCGTGATTTCCGAAGACAGCCCGGATATCAAGTCGCTCTATCCATTCCTCCCGACCGAGCGGGCATACGAATTGGTGTCGGAACTTCTGCCGGGTTATCAGGTGGAGAAGAAGATGAACCTGCTTCCGTTAGAGTCATTGGCGATCCGAATGGTCCAGCCAAGCTGGATTTGGATCATCGCCACAGGGGCGCTCTTCTGGTTCAAGCCGGCGGTCTTTGGGATAGCCGATTCCTGGATCTATGTATCGATTGCCCTGTTGATTGCGATTCTTGTGTGGAGATGGCTGAACTTCCTACACACCGGTTATCTCCTGCGTGATAACTTTGTTCAATTCAAAAAAGGCTTCTTTGAATCGTCGATCTTCTATACGAAGCGGGAAAAAGTGATTGAAGTAGAGGTAAGCCAGTCACGGCTCCAGAAACTGATTGGAGCCGCATCCATCTCGACCATTAACCGGGCCAAACCAATCCGGGTCGAAGATATCAGGGACATTCCTTTTTCTGTTGGGGAAGAGTTTTATCGTTGGTATTTGGGGCTGCGGGTGTGACAGGGGGACGGTTCTCTTATTTCAATTGCAAGCGCCCCCGTGCTTTCCAGAAGCAATATACAGAAGCACAAAAGACTCATCGATTGATGAGTCTTTTGCATTGTTTAAGGGTTGGGGCTGGTGATTGAATTTTCATTAATTCATTTTTGAAGAAGGTACTAATCCTTATTTGTTCTTTCCAGTGTAACCACAACTATATCGGGGCGGTTATTTATTCTAAGCGGGATTGGATTGTTCCCCAATCCTCTGCTTACGACCATTCTCGAGTTTTCGTTATGGAACAAACCACCGTCATATTCGGGGAAAAGCCCTTCTGTTGATACAACTCCACCGATAAAAGGTAAATGTACCATTCCCCCGTGCGTGTCACCAGAAAAAATTAAATCTGCTCCCCATTCAGAATACTCCTCAAAATAAAAAGGTCTGTGCGAAAGTAAAATATTTACTTCATCTTGACTTGGTTTCCCTAATCGTTCTTCAATTTGAATTTCTCCCGACAGATGCTCTTTTAACCCGTACAAGTTAATATTTGCATCCTGGCGTGTAACGGTAGTATGTGAATCGTTTAGAACCATCACACCAAGACTGCTTAACTTCTTTTCATAATTTTCTTTAGTACCTTCTTTTTGATACTTGTTTCTATCCTCATAATATAAACCTTCTTCGTGTTCACCAGTAACATAATATACCGGATAATCTTTATTAAGATTTTCAAGGAATGTAATTAAAACATCTCCGTTATTTGCTACATCTCTCGTGTTTGTTAACATGTCACCTGTTATTACGATCATATCAGGATTTATTTTGTTGATTTTTTTTACCAACCTTATGTTTCCATCCCCAAATTCCTTATTATGCATATCAGATAACTGTACAATTTTAAATCCATTAAATTCTTCTGGTAACTCCTCTAAATGGACTGTTTCTTTTGTGATAGAAAGCCAATTAAGCTGTAAAAAGTAATAGATTATTAGAATTGATAGAATCATTAGGGTGAATAATATTCTTTTCTTACGTTTTTTTGTCATAATTTCCTCCTGCTGTTAAGAGTAAAAGTATGGGGACGGTCCTCGTGTTCCAGCAGCAAGAGTCCCCGAGCTTTCATGAAAAGGACAAGTGAATTGTCCCATTTTCAGGAAGACCATATTGAAGAAGAGTGCTGAGGATTTCCTGAATACGATCTTTTCTATGCGCATCCTTTTGGAGAGTAAATAGGTGAGGGACAAGGGACCTGTCCATCCGCCCCACTAATATTGCATCCTGTAATCATTAATAAAGCCAATGCAATCAAAACAGAGAATAAGTCTTTCAATCCACTGACCTCTTATATATAGACGATAATAACCTGCCAAAAGTTACATAAAATCCCACAAATAATGCCACCATTAATTAATACCAATTATTTTCCTCTTGCTTATTCAATGATAACGCTTTGTTTGCTGAATAGCGGAAAATAAGAGAGAGCTTTTATATATAATGCTGTCATTTTGAATAGAATTTGGCGCAGTTAGCAAGTGTATTGTCGCCATTCGCTAGTTACAAAGCATCGTCGGGGAGTTACTATTAAACTGTACCATCAGCAAAGAAGGACACGCTTAATCTGTAAATAAAAATAGATAAAGGGGGCCCATCGGTATGACGTTGAATACCTCTGAACGAATAAAGATCCCTGCAGGATTTTGGACAGGATTACGTCAATTGGGAATAGCCGCCGACGAGGTGGTTCGAAAAGCGCAATTGCCAGTCTCCATTGTTTCTGCGCCATTTGTCACAACAACCCAATACTTTGCAATCTGGCAGGCTTTTTCCGACCTCATTGGTGATCCCTCCAAAGGAATCATCAAGCTTACGACATCATTTGAAACAGATCATTTCCCTCCGACTGTCTTAGCAACCTATCACGCTCGTGACTACCGTGATGCTTTGAAGCGAATGGCCAAGTACAAACAGCTTTGCCCGCCTGAAAGCTTACATATTACCGAGGAAGGTGAACTCTGTACGATTGAAATCAAAACATTACATAGTGAACAACCCGGTCTGTCCATATTGATTGGCATCACTTTGGCCTTTCTTCTCGAACTGGGACGCCGAGGCACAGGTCAACCTTTGACAGCAATTTCAGTAGAAATTTCTACCGATTCAATTGGCGACATGCAGATCCTTGAAGATTACTTCGGCTGCCGAATTCAAACCGGGGCAAATTACAACAGGCTGACTATACATCGAGCACATCTGGATCGACCTTTTGTCTCGTACAATGCGGAATTGCTTGAGATACTGACTCCCGTACTGGAACAGTCATTGAATGAGCAGCCTCACAGTCCTTCCATTACCGAAACGGTCAAGTGGATCATGAAACGCAGCTTAGCGGGTGGCCGCCCCGACATTCAGACTATTGCGGGCGAGTTGGGGATAAGTGACCGCACCTTGCAGCGGCGGCTTACGGAAGAAGGCACAAGCTTCAAGCATTTGTTAGCAAAAGTTCGTCATGAGGAGGCAAGAGAATACCTGGCAGACCCGTCGCTGGATATTAAAGAGGTTGCGTTTTTGATTGGATATGAAGACCAAAACTCATTCTACCGCGCCTTCCACTTATGGGAAGGTGCCACCCCTTTAAAATGGCGTACTGAACATCTCGGGACAAACTTGATAAATTGACGGGTTTATTTTTCGAGACAGTAACATAAAGGATGACTTAATAAGAACAGCAAAAAAATGGAATATCTTTTAGTCTAAAAGGAGCACTGTATTATGGAGATGAACTTGAAAAATAAAACTGCATTAGTGACTGGTTCAACAAGAGGGATTGGTAAGGCAATTGCCATTGAACTTGCAAAAGAAGGTGTCAATGTACTGATCAATGGACGAAATTACGAAGAGGTAGAACGAACTGTAAATGAAATCAAGTCAGAGTTCCCTGATACCTTCCCTCAAAATGCTGCTGCTGATATTGTAGATAATCAACAACGGGAAGCATTATTTAAAAAACATCCCCAAATTGATATTTTAGTTAATAATATGGGAATTTATGAAATGATGAAGTATGAAGATGTGGATGATGAAGTATGGGAAAAGTATATCCGTACCAATGTCCTTGCAGCCAATGGATTATCCAAATTTTACTTACCTAAGATGATAAAAAATAATTTTGGCCGAGTGATCTTTATTGCGAGTGAAGAAGCAGTCATGCCATCGGGACAAATGCCTCAATATTGTATAACAAAATCAATGCTGCTTTCATTGTCAAAAAGTCTATCCAAACTAACAATAGGAAAAGAAGTGACGATCAATACCATTTTGCCGGGGCCAACACTCTCTGAAAATGTGCATCATATAATCGAGGGGATGTATCCAAATGAGATGCCTTTTTCAGAAAAAGAGAAAGAATTTATGACTGAAAATCTGCCTCAGTCTGAAATCCAACGATTTATCAGGCCGGCTGAAATAGGCAGATTAACTACCTTTCTATGCAGCCCTTATGCTTCCGCCTTTAAAGGTTCTCCAATTCGTATGGATGGAGGCATGGTACCGACTATTTTCTAGCACATTTGGGGACAGAGGGACAGGCGAACTGTCCCGTTTTCAGGAAGACCAATTGAAGAAGAGTGCAGAGGATATCCTGAAACGAACTATTTCTATGTGCATCCTTTTGGAGAATAAATAGGGGAGGGACAAGGTACCTGTCCCTCCGTCCCAAAGGGAATTATTTTACGGAGACACCCTTTTCAGCATCAATGTATGTTACACTTCATTGACAGTTATTATATGTCAATAAAAGGGGTGCACATTTGGAAAGTACGAATATAATAGAAGTTAATGAGGTTAAAAATCTTACCAAGGGACATGTATTATATTTTTTCGAGAAACAGAATCAATATATTTCCAATATAGTCGACTTTATCATTTCAGGTTTAGAACACAATGAACATTCTATCATTATAGAAAATGACCGACTAACTCCATTGATTAAAGAAAAACTTACAATGTTATCGAATGAAAGTGACTTAGAAAAAGTGACATTCGTCAATAATTATGACTTCTATTATGCCAAGGGAGACTTTAATATTAATTCTATTTGGGATTATCTCCCGGAATCAATAACAGGTTCTTCAGAGCTGGATTATGTTGTTCGGAGCTGGGCTCATGTAGAATGGCGGGATGAGCGGACAGTAAGTAAGAAATTAGTGGATTCTGAAAATGAAGCGGATAAAATTGTTACAGAAACAAAGCTTCTTTCTGTTTGTGCCTATGATTCAGAAAGGGTTAGTAAAGAGTTTCGGGAGGCCCTCCTGAAATGCCACAATTTTCTTATCAATGAGCAATTAGTTAAGCATCAGGAAAAACCTATTATTTCTTAGACCGGATAGCAATACTCTTAAAGTTAAGTCACTGGTGTTAAATCAGTGATTTTGTTTTATTAATTCCTTGTTCCGCTGGGGGACACAGGGACAGGTGAACTGTCCCATTTTCAGGATGGCCTTATCAAAGGAAAGGGTGAACTATTTCTACTATGGGAGGGACAAGGTACCTGTCCCTAAACTCTACGGTGTTAAGTCAACTTCTGTATTTTCAGCATAGGGGGAGTGGAAAATTACTCTCTCATCACCTATCCATTCTGCATCGTCCACTCCCAGTACTTCTAAGTCGCCTGCGGTAACTCCGCGAGTCAGAATACGATGTTCTTTCACTTTTTTCACCAGGCCGGGAAACGATGTATATAAATAAAATTCATAAAAATGATTGGTTTCTCCCAAGGTGGCATTTCTATGTCCGATCATCACCTTTTCATTCCCTGTTGAGGAGTCAATGGTTTGATAGGAGCTGTTAGTTACAGAGAGGAATCCTAACAATAGGAACGCTGCAATGGTAACACTGATAACCACCACCCGGTCTATCGTGTGAGCAAAAGCAAACATATAAAATGCAACTAAAGTAAGGAGGATGGGCAGCTTATTATTATTGGAAATTACGAAGGAAAAATAATAATGATTGATAGACATTATAATGACAGCCAAATCAAAAACTATAATGGAAAGTAAGAATAGTATGGTGAAATCAATATTCCGTAATCTGCTGTATTTATCCATTGTCATTCACCTCTTAATCTCCCCTAATATTAACACTCCGGATGAAAGGTTTTTCCTCATATTAACTCCTTAATCGTAACACACCAATACATAGAATAAGTAGGTATAATTTCAAATTTTTATCTCATTCATCCTTAAACAATTGAAGGGAGGGGGCTGCTGGTTCAGCAAAACCCTCTTTGAAGAGGGGACTTTAATTATTCCAGATGTTTTATAAATAACACTCTGTCTTGGTTTGTTCCGTCATAATTAGTGTTGACGTGGACACCATCCATTTTTTTATCTCCCTCTTCAATTGCAAATCCCATCCTGGTGTGAAAAGCAATCGAAACCTTGTTAACAGGAGAGGTTACACAGCGGATGACAGTACGTCCATTTTGTTTAACCACATTGAAAAATTTGTTGTATAATTCCTTTCCAATATTGTGTTTTCTGAATTCAGGATGAACCCCTGCAAAGTGTATATATGACTCATCAGGCTGCGATTGAGACAGAAATCCAATTAGGAAGCCTGCAATTTCTCCATTCTTTTCCGCAATAAAACTTGTATTTGTAAAATGGTCAAAGAATAACTTTGGTAACATATCAGACATATTCCTTCCGCCCCACCACTCGTTGATAAGGGGCGATAACGTATAGTAATCCGAACCTCTCACTCTACGGATATTCATTTTCCCCCTCCTGATTATGCAAGATATCAATCAGGCTTTTTATTCTTCACCTGATAATAAGCCTCAAGCAGTTCCTCCACTGGAATGCCATCAATCCTCATTCCAGTCAAATCACTATTATTAATTTCTACATTTCTTAATGTGCTGTTCTTTATCTTTGTACCTTGCAAATCGCATCTTTCAAATGAAATGGGGTGACCTGCATCTCCGAGGTCTGTATCCATGAACGAAACGCCGCCCAAAGTCACTAACCGAAACTTACTGTTGGAGAGGTTTAAATCTGCATATAAAGAATGCCTCAGATTAATGTTTTGAAAGGAGGAGGAACTCAGGTTGCAATTGGAGAATTGAGCATTCATCAGGCTGCTGTTACAGAATGAACTTCCTTCCAGGTTCACTTGATAGCACTCTGTATTTTTCATATTGTTGTTCTCATACTGGCTGTTTGAGAGGTCTTTATTCACGACAGCCTTCCCGTTTGTTGCCGGTTCCTCTTTCCTTTTTATAAAACAATATTCATCTTCCGTCTCCAGGGTAGTCTCATAGCCCATTTTCTTATAAAAGTAGTGATTCGTAACCTGTCTGCTCGATGTCTCAAGATCCCAGGTCCTTACTTGCGGGAATTCTTCCTCGATCAATTGGATCACCTTTGAACCCATTCCCCGGCCCTGGTATTCGGGGGCAATGAATATGCGGTCGATTCTGCCAAATGCCTTTCCGGTAATCGTCACTATTATTCCTCCGACCAATTCCTCATTGTATTGAACCCTATAATAGTCCAATTCTTCTATCATATATTTGGTCATTTCAACGGATGAATATCCTGGAGGCTGGATATTGTAATCAACGATATTCTCGTGAGGAGAAAGCCACTTTTTCGCCTCTTCATCAAATGTTTTCTTCATTAACTCTGTAAGTTTTTCAGCATCATCCAGACTGGCTTTCTCAAGTGATATGTTTGACATTGATTTTCCTCTTTTCTTTTTCAATAGGCTGGTTTGTCTGAACCCATCGTTCCATGCTCAGTAAATGTAGCCATTCGTATGGACTGGCAGGTGAAGTTCCTCACCAACGGCTTCCAGCAAGTCTTGGCAGAAGTAGTAAGTGCGTTTCTTGACAATAACACCAGCATCGAGCTCCAATTCAATTAAACTATAAACGGCATCTTTCCCATCCTTTTTAGTCATGACAACAACAGCGGGTCTGCCCCAAAGCAATTGATAAACAGCTTTCATAGGCATTGGATCATTTGCCCATCCTTCTAGTGAATGGTTTCTAATCGTATCTTTTCCGTACTCAAACGAAGTATGGACAATATCATTGACAGCATTGTCATCGAGTAAAGCGGCTATCGCATCCGGATCCCTCCGGTTAAAGGCATCAAGGTAGGCTTCAATTACCGGATCTTTAGCAGAGCCGCCTTTTTGCTCAGGGATATAGTGATCTTCGTGACTTAATTGCTTTAGATTTCTTCGGGCTCTATGAAGCAGCGCCTTTACACTTCCTTCAGTTGAACCCATCATGGCCGCCACCTCGCTGCCCTGAAATTGAAAAACGTCAAAAAGTAAAATCACTGCCCGTTGCTTAGGAGATAAGTAGATAACCAACTTTTCAATCGCCTCTCTAATCGTAAACGGATCCTGGTCCTCGTAAGGCTCATCAGTATCTTCTTCTAACACGATTCTCTGCTGTTTCCTTTGATGATTAAGCCAGCTGTTAGTAGCAATCCGGAATAAATAGCTTTTAGGGATAACTGGTTGAAAGATCCGTGGCAAAGCACTATAAGCTTTAAGGAGCGTCTCCTGTACTAAATCCTCAGCATCCCAAGGCGACCTGGTGATCATCCGGCAATACTGCCACAAAGCCGGCCTGTGGGGTTCAATAAGTTGGTCGAACCTCTTTTTCATATCCCGCATGCTGGTAGATACATTTTCAAGGTTATTCATCATACTTCCTCCTTTTTCTTTTCACTTTATAAACACAATGAGGAGGAAAAAAGATACGGTGTTTTCCAGCCTTTTTAAAAAATTGCGCCATTAGCTAACCTGATTTTACCATATTACTAGACTCCCCTGACGTAACCGTTATTGATCCTGCAATAGAGGGAATTTTCAATAGGTGAGACTTCCAGCGCATGGGCAGAGCAAAGAGGTTTGAGTAAATTCGTTATCTAAAGACCACTTTGTTTTCTTGTAAAAAGGAGAACTGGTGTGAGATTGGGCGAGGTAAGGGTGCCTGAAATTATTTACTTGTCGGGACAGAGGGACAGGTGAACTGTCCCATTTTCAAGAGGCAACATTGAAGGAAAGTGCTTAGCAAAATATTCTTATGCTCCACAGTCCTTAATGAATTTAATCCGGGAGGGACGAGGGGCCAGTCCTTCCGTCCTTCTGCCAGAGGGTTCGGTGGTTATATCATTGTTTCCTGGAGGATGGAAATGGGTATAGAAACTGACAGGACTTGGGTATTAAAGGGACGGGGGACAGGTGAACTGTCCCATATCAGGAACGATATTACCGCCTTGGAGATCAAGGGCCTGGATTATCGGGAAATGTGCTTGTATTCCACGATTTCCATGTTGAAATCATGATTACATACTTGTTTATTGATCTTGCTGCTATCACAGGAGGGGCTTACCCTTACTATGACTACATCTTCTTTGGCATTATCATCTTCGGAAGGAATACTAATCCTCGCCGCCACATCATATGAATGGTTATCATTATAGGTTATACCGACGATTCTCTGTGTTTTCCAGTAGATGTTAGGTTCGCCTCCATATTCTTTGATGACCCTTTCATCAATTGTTGGCGAAATTAGATCTACAATAATGTCTTCGGTTGTGACATACATATCTTCAGGCTTATGCGCAGATTCTGCCAGTGCACCTTGATGCGGGATGACCATAAATGTTAGACCTAATATGAGCAAGAATTGTTTAATCACATCATTCACCTCGTTTTGACATTTCCCCATATTATCCCCAAACGGAGTTCCTTCATTAATACTGAGGGAAGGACGTTTAGTCAGTAAAAAAGAATCCTTTAATGAGCGAACTTAATAACGAAGGGACAAGGAACCTGTCCCTCCGTCCCACGGGAGGTTGTTAGTTATGACTAATGAAGTAATGGTAGATGTCCAAAATCTTGTGAAACGCTACGGCTCCATTACGGCTGTGAATGGAGTGGCTTTTCAAGTCAATAAAGGAGAAATATTCGGCCTGCTTGGACCCAATGGGGCCGGGAAGACAACGACGATTGAAATGCTGGTCTGCCTCCGCAAGCCTGACGAAGGTACGGCGGTGTTGGCAGGCTTCGATGTCCGGAAACAAGTGAACAAGGTCAAAGAAGTGATTGGTGTGCAGCTTCAGTCCACCTCCTTATTCGAATTATTGAAGGTAGACGAAATCCTGCACTTATACGCGAGCTTTTATCCGACTCACGTCAACATCAACGAGTTAATAGAGGATATGCTCCTGACTGAAAAGAGGAAGGACCGTATTAAAGGCCTTTCAGGCGGGCAAAAGCAGCGTCTCGCAATCGCGCTGGCTTTGATTCATGATCCCGATATAGTATTTCTTGATGAACCTACGACCGGTCTCGATCCACAAGCGAGAAGGACTCTGTGGGATATTGTCCTGCATTTGAAGGAGCGGGGAAAAACAGTGATTCTCTCCACTCATTACATGGATGAAGCCCATGTGCTCTGCGACCGCATCGGCATTATGGATCAAGGGGAGTTGATCGCTCTCGATACACCAACTAACCTGGTGAAAAAACTGCAGTCAAGCAGTACGGTGGAATTCCATTTGAGCAATCCTCCTGAAGAAGAGTGGTTCATGTCGATGGAGGGAGTCGACGAAGTCTCTATCAAAGATACCTTTGTCCAGCTGTATACCGATGATTTGCAGGTGGCGCTGACCTCCTTGATCCAGGCGTCCGAGCAGCATCAATTTAAAATCAAGGACCTGCAAACACGTTTGGCGACGTTAGAGGATGTCTTTATCCATATGACAGGAAGGAGCATCAGAGAATCATGAGAGCATATTGGCAGTTAACATTGGCGCAGCTTCGTATCTTTGCACGAAACAAGCAGGTGCTGCTCTTCACGTTGCTTTTTCCCATCATCTTAATGCTGGCGCTGGGTTCGCTTGTTGGAGGAGGAAATACGGTTTCTTTGACCGCCGGGGTGGCAGATCTCGATCAAACTGATGCATCCAATGACTTAATGGATCAGTTTTACGAAAATGAAGGCGTCGAAACAAAACAGTTCAAGACGGTCAAAGCTGGTAAAGAAGCAGTTGAAAACGGGGATATAGAGCTTCTTATTGAGATATCAGCAGGATATGAAGAGAGTCTGGATGGAGAAGAGCAAGCCTTCACACTTCCGGTTTATTATAATGAGAAGAACCTTGAAAATTCCGAGCTTGGCCTCACGGTTGTCAATGGAATCATTGATCAATACAGCAAAGACCTTGTGGATTATCAGCCGCTCGTGACTGTTAAAAAGGTCGGGATTGAGGCTTTGGATATCCGTTACATCGATTTCCTTGTGCCGGGGATTGTCGCGATGATGATTTTGAACAACAATATGAATGGCGTGTCAGGGCAAATCTCAGCCTGGAGAGAGAGAGGGATTCTCCGCAGGATGCAGGGAACAAGGTTAAAAGCTTCGACCTTCATTGCGGCGCAAATCACAGCCAGGCTGATGCTAAATGGGACGCAGGCGATGCTGATCGTCCTCATCGCCAATCTCATCTTCGGCATCGATGTCGCAGGGTCCTGGCTCGCCTTGATCTTTTTCATCGTACTTGGGACCCTGGTCTTTATGTCACTCGGCTTCGTCATTGCCGGTATGGCCAAAAACCCTGAAAGTGCGGGCCCGATTGCAGCATTTGTTACGTTTCCCCTATTGTTTCTTGGCGGAGTGTTTTTTCCAGTCAGCGGCATGCCGGATATTGTTCAGCCGATTGTTAACTTCCTGCCCATTGTCCACCTGAGTTCAGCTCTGCGGGAGACAATGAATCTGGGAACACCGTTTTTGGAACTGGGAACGGAAACTCTGATTATGGGTGTGTGGCTGGTCGGCGGATTCATGCTTGCCAGTTATGTGTTTAAGTGGGAGTGATTCTTAGGGGGATCGTCCCTCCTACACAAGTCTTTTTACCTATTTTTCCCTTATTCGGAACTAAAAAATGGAAACAATCTCCTCCCTTGTTTATAAATAAATAGAGAATATTTTAGAGAAAAAGGCGGGAGAGAGTATTGAAATCACTGAAACTTATCGTGATGTTTTTAATTCTGTTTGCAGCCGGCTGCAGCTCCAATGAAAAGGGTACTGCAAGCGTGGAAAAGAAGCAGGACGATGTGAAAACAGAAGAGACTGCAAATGAACAATCTGAAGATGCCGAAGAGGAAACTGATCCGGTCTGGCCCGGAGCTTTTGAAGGAAGCGAAAATGCTTTTGCTTTTCCAATCTCGCTTGCAGAGGCAGAAGAACAGCAAAAAGGCATTTGGTGGGAGAAAATTGAAGATGAAGACCTTTCCGAAGAAGATTTGAATTCATCCGTTGCAGTGCTGCTAAAAGCCATTTCAAATGAAGAAGATGACAGAAGGGCCAATCTGATCAAACAATTCATATCAGATTCCTTTTTTCCTGACCTGCCTCCCATGTCAGAGTTCCAACCGAGAGGAAAGATCAATCTAGAAGAAGTGGAAGAGCAATCAAGTATTAAACTGAACGGGCGGGAAATGAAGGAGAAAATCAACATCGCCATCATTCTGGATGCGTCTGGCTCCATGAAAGCCGTACAAAACGGCAAAACCTTAATGGATATTGCAAAAGAATCCATACAGGACTTCACATCCAATCTCCCGGAAAATGCACAGATCTCCTTAACGGTCTATGGACATAAAGGGACCGGGAATGACGAGGATAAGGAACTGAGCTGCAACGGGATTGAAGAGGTCTATCCTCTTGGCAGGTATGAAAAAGACCAATTTTCATCAGAACTGCAAAACATTAATCCCAGCGGCTGGACGTCCATGGGCAAGTCACTCGAGCAGGTTGGGGAGAAGCTGAAGCAGCAGACAGACAGCACAAATGTGATTTATCTCGTATCTGACGGAAAAGAAACATGCGATGGAAATCCCGCAGAAGCAGCAAAAGCCCTTGCCGGTTCCAACATCGAGCCGATCATCAACGTAATCGGCCTGGCAGTGACAAAGGAAGATGCTTCAGAGCTGGAAAACATCGCAAAAAGCGGGGATGGCCGCTACATCAACGCCAAGACACAGCAGGATCTTGATCAGGAATTCCAGGAATCAACAGACACAATCGGACAATGGAGCGACTGGTTCGAGCAAAATTCCAAGGAAAGCTCAGACCAGCTTCAGGAAGACCAGGAACGCCTAATTGAATTGAATGATGAAACCGTAAGCCGCCTGGGCACCTTCCTCGATACAGGGAGAAAAGTGCTGATAGAACTCAATCAGCAGGAACTCCTTGGGGATGAAGTATATTCAAACGTATTTAACGCGCTCGAAGATTTTTATAACACCATGTACCACGAAAAAGACAGCCTGTACCAACAAAAATTTGGGGAAATCGAAGACACCTTCAACAGCACAAGAAAAGAAATGGAAGATAAATTTGATGAAGGAAGCTAAGTGGGGGCAGGGGGCTGCCCCTCTGTTCCAGTTGGGATAGCAGCCCTGTTAGCCCGGTTTAGTAGGGGGGGTGGGAAAAAAGGGCCGAAAACCGATTTTGAATATCGACTTCAAGGACATTAACCCTGGAAAAGGCACGTAAATCGGTCTTGAAGGACGACTTCAAGGACATCAACCCTGGAAAAGGCACACAAATTTGTCTTGAAGGTCGATTTCAAGGACATCAACCCTGGAAAAGGCACACAAATCGGTCTTGAAGGACGACTTCAAGGACATCAACCCTAGAAAAGGCACACAAATCGGTCTTGAAGATCGACTTCAAGGACATCAACCCTGGAAAAGGCACACAAAACGGTCTTGAAGGGAAGAGACAATGGGGACAGATTCCTTGTCCCTCTGCAAAAGCAGCATAAGGAAAAAAGGAAGAGAATTCACCAGGATACTGATACTGCTCATTATCTTATGAGAGGAAAAGTGGAGTATCTTTCTCCATATTTGAATGCGCCCACCTAAAAAAAGATAGCCAGGCTTATCGGGCCGTTGAGTTTGTTTTGTCGCCGAGATGATGGCTCATTTACAGGCTAATCGGGCAGTTGAGTATGCTTTTTCACCGAGATGCTGGCCCATTTACAGGCTAATTAGGCCGTAGAGTTGCTTATTCGCCGAGATGATGGCTCATTTACAGGTTAATTGGACCTTTTGAGATTGCTCTTTCGCCAAGATGCTGGCTCATTTACAGGCTAATTGGACCGATTAGTATACTCTTTCGCTGAGATGCTGGCCAACTTACAGGCTAAATGGGCCGTAGAGATTGCTTTTTCGCCAAGATGCTGGCCAACTTACAGGCTAAATGAGCCGTTGAGATTGCTCTTTCACCGAGATGATGGCCAATTTACAGGCTAAATGGACCGAGAAGATTGCTTTTTCGCCGAGAAGACGGCCCATTTAAGATCCTTTGTGATAGCCCTTATTACTTTTTCTTTTTTCTTTTACCGATGATGACCACAGTTATTAACACAATCATTAGTAAAAACAAGCCTTCAGCCATAAAGTTTACCTCCTGGAAGTTAATGTATTTCATCAGAGCGACTCAAGGGGCTGTTCTCAACTTTGAGACCGCCTTCACTAAATACATACGAATGGAATGTTGATTAGTTTCAATATTCAGATAATTATTTTGAGAAACCACTCACTTGAGTGACCAATATTCAGGGGTGTATTTTTTTGACAGTTGAGTTATTGAATAAATCACAAACTAATGATCCATACAATAAGTTCCCACTTCAATTTCGTAAAAAAATTGTACAATCCTCTTTACGAACGGCCATTACATTCACCGGTATTCTTATAAACCATTTTGGCTGGGATTTTCATTTCTCATAAAGGTGGAATCATTGTCATCAAGAAATTTCATGGCGGGGGCCAGGGAATCTGTCCTTACATTCCACGAAAGCCCCAGTCACTTGAATAACTTATACCAGTACAACGTAGCGTCAATATTCGGATTATGTGACTGCTTCAGTGTATCCACCCCGCCCAGAATGAATCCGTGTTTCGCATAAAATCGGCATGCACCAAGATTATCATCTTGTGCTTCCAGGGACATTCCTATAAGGTTCCTTTGTTTTGCCCAATCTTCCGCTGTAGTCAAAAGCAGCTTCCCAATCCCGCTTCCTCTAAATTCTTTTTTTATCGCAATGTTTTCGATATAACAGAAGTGATTCCAATCCTTAACGATCCTGATTTGGCCCATGCAAGTATCATCCATATAAGCTAAAAACAAGGCACGACCCTCTTGATTTATGTATTGGCCCCAATCCAGCTTGTCATCTGGGAAACGGGTTTCTCTGGGTCCCTCAAAAAGAATCTCTTCATAAGACCATTTTCCAGATTGCAAGCTTGGGACAACTCTGCCAAACAACGTAAAATGATCATTTGTTTTATTGATGTCCTCTATTAACTCTTGTTTCAATAGAGCGATAGTGATTTTACTATTCATATTCCTGGCTCCTTTTTCTAATGATTTAGTGTGACAGGTGAACGGTTCATTTCAGGACTATTATATTGAAGCAAAACCTGTTTCATTCACTTAATGATCCATCTCAATTTTACCACAAGCCAAACACCCGGTTACTAGTTATATAGGAGTTGTGGCCGCTAGATAGGATGAAACAGTTTTGTTTGATAAAATGGCACACAGATTTTTCAGTTAAAAACCTGTACTTCGGATAGTAGATAAGGTGGAAGTGCTAATTTTAGGGATCATGCGGATAAAATTTAATTACCGTCTAAAATGCATATACTATTATTTTATAAGTCTCGGGGGTGAAGCTGTTATTCAACAAACGGGCCAGTTAATTGAATATCATCAATCCTCTTCATAAAGAAATAAGACTCGTCTCTAGGCGAGTCTTAATTTAATTTATATTTTAAACCGCAATCAAAAGGATGGAAATAATTACTTAAAAACGAAAGGAAATTTTTGTTGTATTCTGTAAAAAAATAGATGAAATTATCTTGAAGAGAGGAGGGTTACTAGACTGAAAGTAGCGAGTCTGGTTATTATTGAACATTTTAATTGAACCGGAGGAAAAACTAGTTGATTAAGCGGGGACTTAGCAATAAAATTTTGTTGTCGTTGGTTGCATTTGTTTTGTTATTTTCGTCTATCCCTATAAGTAGTGTGTTTGCTCATGGTGGAAGCCATGAACAACAAAGTAGTAAGGAAGAGAAAAAGAAAGAAGAGAAACTGAAACCAAAGAAGATTACATTCGAAGAAACCCTTCAACAAAATGTTGAAAAAGTACAAGAAGTTGAAGATAGTAGAACAACTAATGGAAGCACATTTATTAATAGTGACTTAAGTTATACCACTGATGTGCATACTAGTGCTGTTCACTACAAGGATACAAAAGGAAAATATCAACCTATTGAAAACAAACTCAAGAAGATTGATGAAAAGGATAAAAAAGGTTTTAAATATAAATCAGAAAAAAACCAATTCTCCGTAGAATTTGCAGAAAAGGTTAAGAAAAACAGTGAATTGGTGTCCATATCATTTGGCAAGGATAAATTAGGGTTTATTCTACAAAATGCACAAAAGGAAGCAGAAGTAGAACTAACAGAAAACAATGCATTATATAAAAATGTTTTTAATGATACAGACATAAAATATTCATTATTACCTGAAGGTTTAAAAGAGGATATCGTTTTGCATTCAAAGGATAGTCAATCGGAATTCACTTTTGACATTACGGGATCTTTGACCGCCAAGCAAAGTGGTAAGAATATTGAATTCTACAATAAAGAAAATCAACTTGTGTGGGTTATGACACCACCATATATGGAAGATGCGAATGAGGTTTTCTCTCATGCCATCGAATATTCTTTAGTAGAATCAAAAGGAAAAAAACAATCTATACAATTAACAGTAGATAAAGGTTTTGTGAATGATAAGGATAGAGCTTTTCCTATTGTTGTGGATCCAACTGTCAATCTGGGTGGGAGTGCGTCCAACACTTTAGACTCTTATGTAATGCAAGACTACCCTTCCTATAATTATTATAGTAGTACGGATTTACGGACAGGCTATGCCGATTCTACTGGCGTGACCCGATCTTATATGGATTTTACGAACAGTCTTCCTAATTTAAATGGAGGGCTTTTAGTTAAGGCAGAGCTTAAGGCATATCGATTTAGTAATGGATATAACACCATTAACACGAACCTTTATGCTCAAAGAGTTTCATCTTCGTGGGGAGTTAATACCGTCACGTGGAATAATCAGCCGAGCATCGATACTACAAAAACATACGGCAGCACTGCGGTTAATGGCACTCTTGGCTGGGCCACTCTTAATATCACAGAACTGGTAAACAAATGGTATGACGGAACTGCTAATCATGGGCTTGTTTTACGTTCTACTTCAGAAGGTACATTGGGTACGTACAGAAAATATAACTCTGCAGAGGCAGCGTCTAACAAGCCTTACCTGGCAGTTACATATTCTGGCCCTCCTAGTGCTCCTACTGGAACGGATGTCGGAAATGGGACTGGAACCAGTTCAGGATATGTGAATCTATCTTGGACACCAGTAAGTGGAGCAACAGGCTATAAAGTTTTAATCTTTAATGGGAAAGAGTATCAAGAGATAAATGTAGGAAATGTAACTAGTTGGTCAACTAAAGGGAAGAAATTATGGCCAACTGCTTCTCAAATTCAACAAGGACTTTATGCATTAAGACATGATGGAACGGGGACTGACCTTTCCGATGATCCGAGACCGGTTTATAAGAACTCCGGAGGGACTTACCCTAACAGCAAAAACTATTGGTTTAGAGTAAAAGCTTATAATGCATACGGAGAGACCGTCCAATCAGGTGCATATATGCCCACACTTCCTGACCAAACGAAACCGACGAAGCCAGGGAAACCGGTAGTAACAAATAAGCTCAATACTAATTTTACTTTTACTTGGGGGGCTTCTACTGATTCCCTTTCAGGTATTAAAGGATATAGAGTCTATGTAGGGACTGGTCCAGGTAAGACAGACATAGTAGCTGGTACTTTTGTAACATCTAACACATTTTCAGTTACCAATGCCATTCCTAGAACCAGTTATTATATCCATGTAACCGCAGAAGATAATGAAGGAAACACCATATCTTCCGATGAGACCATTGAGATTGCGAGAAAGCAGCTAGATGCGTCCATTGATGGAGTTTCCATACCTTCTCAAATGGAAGCTGGTGGCCAATATAGTGTTCAAATTAAAGTTAGAAATGAAGGATTAGAAACGTGGACAGCAGCAGGGGGCTTCTTATTAGGGTCAGTCAAGGAAGTGGATCCTCTAACTGCTGATACCAGAGTGCAGTTGAGTTCATCTGACTCCATAGGTCCATCGCAAGTTAAAACTTTTACTCTTAATTTTGTAGGAAATAAGAGCCCTGGAGATTATATCACTGAGTGGCAAATGCTTAAGCTTCAATATGGAAGTTTAGGAGAAGTGTTTTCAAAGAATGTTAAAGTAGTCGATACAACTCTTCCTACAGGGAAGGTAACGATTAATAATGGTGAAACATTAACCAACTCACCAAACGTTTTCCTTAAGTTAAATGCCCAGGATAATTCTAATCCGCCTTATTCTGTAAAGTTAAGAAATGAGGTAAATACCTGGTCAGCGTATGAACAACTAGTTAATAGTGACAAGCCTTGGGTTCTTTCTAATAGTAACGGTGAAAAAACAGTTTCAGCCGTTTTTAAAGACCAAAGTGGAAATGAGTCCATAATTTACTCTGACAGCATCACGTTAGATACTAGTTATCCAACAGCAAAACTGACCTCTCCATCAGCAATGGATTATGTCAATGGAGTGACGGTCATTAAAGGAACAGCTACAGATAATGACTTAAAAGAATATACCATAAGCTATGGAAGCGGTGAAGCTCCAACATCCTGGACAACCATTAAGACTGGCTCTTCTGTAGTCACAGAAAATATTTTAGGAGACTGGAATACTGCAAGCATACCAGCTGGCCTCTACACAGTTCGGTTGTCTGTTTCAGACCAAGCTGGAAATACCTCTATTTCTTCCAAAATGGTTTGGGTCGATCCTCTTGTCTCTATGCTTGGTACAGAGAATTACTGGGGATTTGAAGATATCAATACAGGTTATGGTATTGGAAAGGTTAACCTTGCAAACGGCAATAGCTATCTAGAATTTTCTGATTCAAATCTTAAAGGAAGAGAACTCGATACAGCAATTAACCGTGTTTACAATAGCCAGGAGGAAACTGTGACTCCTTTAGGAAAAGGATGGCGCTTAGACCTTTATATGTCTATTAAAGAAAAAACGGACGGCAACTTGTTACTGACGGATGAAGACGGTTCCCAGCATCTCTTTGTAAAGAATGCAGATTCCACGTACACATCGCCAGCAGGTGTTTTCAGAAAGCTTACGAAGCTAAGCGACGATACATTTAAGTTAATGGACCTTGATGCAGCCAATATAGGCTATAGCTTCAATATAAAAGGACAATTAACTTCTTTTGAAGATTTAAATGGAAATAAGATTCAAATTCGATACTCCCATAATGAGATTAGTGAAGTAGAAGACCCTACCGGCAGGATTACCTCTTTTACGTATCTAAACAATCGACTAGAGGATATCATTACTTATGCAGGCACGAAAGTTCACTTCTCCTATACGAATGGCCAGCTTGCTGGAGTTAAATATTACGATGGCAAAGGTTCACTCTACCGGACTATTGGCTATAAATATGGGGTCAACGGGAAATTAGAAGAATATACGAATCCGAATAATAAAACAGTGACTTTTCAATACAATGGGCATCGTTTAATAGCGGTAAAAGGTACTTTGACCACGAGAAATGCAGCTGCTGGACAGCTAAACAATCCGTACCCAGTTCACGAGTCCTTTAATTATGACTTATTAAAGAAAACAACTCAGGTAACGAATCATGGCAGCAATCAATCACTTGTCTCCATTTATGAAACCAATCAAAATGGAAACCTCATCAAATCAATTGATGATCCGAGCAAACTAAATATTGTTAACAGCTTTAATTATGAAAAAAATCAGTTAAAAGAATCAATTGATGGAAAGGGGTATAAAACCTCCTATACCTATGACGAACGTGGGAACGTATTAACAAAAACTGAACCATTGACTCATGATATTGAGGGAGGGACACACACGCCCCTTACCAGATTCGAATATAAAGCTGGAACTAGTCTAGTCAGTAAGGAAACCGATCCTTTGGGTAGAGTGATCCAACATGATTATGACACAAAAGGGAACAGGATATGGACTATCGACAGCGAAGGCTTCAAAGAATCTTTTAATTATGATTCATATGGAAACTTATTAGACACTACCTATGAACGTGGTCCACTATATGGCTATTTACCGAATTACAGCTTTGAAAAAGGGGAAGGTACGGTTGTTTCGGACTGGCGAGCAGGTGGTACTGTAACCTTCCAAACATCAGACAAAAAAAGTGGGACACGAAGCTTATCTTTAACCGGAAGTATTGATTCTGATTTTATTCCGATTAAGAAAGGGAATCTCCCTGTTCGTGCATTGGCTTGGATAAAAGGTTCCGGTGCTGTAGTATCTCTGAAGTTTTACGATTCATCTAAGGCTGCCTTAACAACCAAGAATAGCACAGCGTCGACATCAACAAATTGGGTTCTACAGCATGTTGCCTCAGATATTCCGACTAATGCGGCTTATGTTAGTGTAAAGGTGACCTCAGGCGCAACAGCCATTCTGGTAGATGATGTTCGAGTAGAAGAAAGTGGATACTCTACAAAAAATAAATACAGTACTGACGGATTAAACCTTTTAGAGACCTTCGACCCTTACGGAAACAAAATGGTTTATGAATACAACCTAGCTGGTGATAAGGTCAAAGAGACCAATGAGCTGGGGCAAATTGCATCGTTTGAAAACAATGCCGATCACCAAATTACTAAGCAGGTAGATCGGCGTGGGAAAATCACACATTTTGAATATGATTTTAACGGCAATCTCAAGAAAGAAACGAACGCCTTAGGGCATGTTGTGGAATATGAATATGATGAGTTCAACAACCAGATTTCACAACAAAATCCAAAGGTAACAAGAGTGGATTATGTTTCTCAAGTTGCGTCAGCCCCAGAAGTACTGACAATTACGGAGATAGACGAATTTAATGAACTGGGACAAAAAGTTGCTGAAAAAGATGGAAATGCCAACGGAGAGTTGAATCGCTTTTATTATGATTCGGTCGGAAGATTGGCCAGAAGCATTGACCCCATGAAAAATGAAGTTAGGTTTACTTATGATAACAACAATAATAAGGAAACCGAAGAGAATCTTGCCTGGGATAAGGCTACTTCGACTCTCTATTCTAAGGGCACAACCTTTTATAATTATGATGAGTTAGATCGTCTAACTAGTTATTCTGATCCTACTAAAGATAAAAATACACTGGTTGAAAAAACCAAGTATGATGCTGTGGGTAATATAGTTAAAACAATTACCGGAACTGGCGATTGGACAGAATATCAGTATGATAAAAACAATAATGCTATATACAGTAAAGACTCATCTACTCCAGCGGTTGAAACATGGACTCTATATGATGGATTAGGTAATGAAGCCCTCGCATTAGATAAGCTTGGATTTACCACATATGTATATGAAGCAAATAACTTATTAAAAGAAGTTATTGATACAGAAGGGAAAAAGACGTCCTATACGTATAATGCTGCTGGGGACAAAACCAAGCTAGTGGATGCCACTGGAACGGCTACGAATTGGGCTTATAATGAAGAAGGACAAATCAAAGAGGAAACAGTAGAGGTTACGGATCCAATTAGCGGTACGGTCTCTTTACAGACAATTTTATATGGTTATGATGCTATTGGTCAGGTCACTAAAAAGACCATTAGCGATACAAAAGATTCCGTTACCACGCCTTCCAAGGAAGTAACCTATGTGTATGATGAATTGGGACAATTGGTAAAGGAAACAGGCATTAATTCCGATGGGAAGAAAACAGAGAGTCGTTTCTATCATGATATGAATGGTAATGTCCTTAAAACGTGGGTTTATGACGAAACCAATCCGGTTCCTGTTGCAGTTGACCCGGATGGAGATGGCTATTTCAACAGCGAAACACAATCTCAGTATGATGCGAACAATCGTTTAATTCTCGAAGAAATCAGCCACACAGGGACCAAAACAACTAATGTGATAGCCGACCACAAAAATGAAGAGGTACTTCATAGTGTACTGGGAGACACTGTTGTCACCTATGATGATAATGATCGTATGAAGAGGGTTTTAACACCAAACTTCGATACCTTCTCCTATGAGTATTTGGTGGATGATTCGCTTTCTAAGGTAATTGGGCCAGGGGTTGAAACCTCTCTAACCTATAATGGCGGTACTAAACTGAAAACGTTAAAAGCTGTAAATCGAAACAACCAATCAATCATTCTAGATTTGGTCTATAACCACTCTGATGCGGAACAAGTTGTTGAAGTGTTAGATAAAGGAATTAGTAAAAAGAAATATACCTATACTCCTTCAGGGCAGCTTGAGACAGTTGAAGCAAATGGGAAGAAGTTGAAATATAGTTATGATGCAAACTCGAATTTAATTAAAGTAGAAAACCTCACTACCAATAAAGTGGTGGAGACCTATTCTTATGACTCAGAAAATCGTATACGCCAAAAGAAAGTCTACAATGAGACAACCGGAAGCCTTATTAGCACTATTGATTACGAGCATAATTCCAGTGGCACTCTTTCGAAGGTTTCGGCCAAGGAAGGCTCAAATGTAACAATTACAAACTACGAGTACAACAGCGACGATCAATTAATGAAAGTCCTTAAAACCGTTAATGGTGTAAAACAGCCAGAGGTTCTGTATGAGTATGATACCGATGGAAACAGGATTGCTAAAAATGTTAATGATGGGTCTAAAAATACTCACTATCATTATCATTTGGATACCAACGGAGGGTTATTTTTAGAAACAATTGCAGGGCCAACGGAAGAACAAAGAATCAAGTATTACCGAGATGCAGATGGAAACCTATTGAGCTTTAGCTACAATGATGTCGTGTATTACTATCAGTTCAATGCCAGAGGAGATGTAGTCGCTCTTACGGATGCAGCAGGTAATGTCAAAGCAACCTATGATTACGATGAATGGGGTAATGTTGTCTCTATTACGGGAGATTTGACTGTCGCCCAGACCAACGTTTATCGTTACGTCGGTAAATACGGAGTCATGTACGATAGCGATACAAATCTATATTTGATGGGCTGGAGAGATTACGACCCGTCAACAGGAAGATTTATTGTTCCGGATGAATACGAGGGGACAGAAGAAGATCCTACATCACTAAATCGATATCTGTATGCAGATGCAGACCCTGTAAATAACATCGATCCTGATGGTCATGCTCCAAAGTGGCTGCAGAAAGGGTGGAAAGCCACTAAGAAGTATGGTAAAAAAGGGTATAATGCTTACATTGGAAACGATATTAGGACTTTGAGAAATCCTAAATCGAAGTGGTACCATAAAGCGGGGGCAGCAGCGTCTATTGCTAGTAATATAATACCTGGTGGACAAACCAAGTGGTTTATTAAAGGTGCTATAGGTATTACAAAAAATTTAAAAAAAGCTAAGAAGGTAAAGAAATTTCCAGCATCTTCTCTTAAGAAATCGAGATCTGAGAAGAATATTAAGATAAGAAGTAAATCACAGGCACAAAAAAATAAGGGGGGAAGTAGTGGAAGAACAGGTAAACAAAGTAGACTTAAAGAAATTGCGAATGATGATAAAGTATCTAGAGCTTTAAGAGGTGATATAATACGTGATATAAATGAAATTAAAAGAGGAAAGAGAAAAAGTATAAGAGTTCCGCAAGGATATAATTTGGCACATAGACGAGGATATGAAGCCAGAAAGGGTTATGGCTATGAGCATAGTGATCTTCAAACTATAAGAAGTCATAAAACTCAGCATAAACATGATGGCTATGGAAAAAGGAAGAAAAAGAGGAGGTAATATTGTTGAATAATAAAGAGATTGAGGTAGTTAGTAAGCTACCTGCTTCAAAAAGGTATGAATACTTTATAAAAAAAGTTGCTGATTTTGAAGAAGTATGGGGGTTATACGATGATGGCTGGGCAATCTCAGAAGATGAAAATGGTAATTCCTTGATGCCCTTTTGGCCTAAACAAGAATTTGCAACTTTATGTGCAGTTGATGAGTGGAAGAATTATAAAGCAGAACAGATCGAACTTGAGGAATTTATGCAGGAATGGTTACCTGGTATGAAGGCAGATGGTATCAAGCTATCAGTATTTTGGAATAATGTAGACTCAGCAGTATTAGATATTGATACCTTAATCATAGATTTAGAAAATGAGTTAAAAAAATATTAATTTTTACCCTTGAAGGGCTTAATGCCTTTCAAGGTTTCTTTTTGTTGGTAAACGGAGGCGTTGAACTAAGAGGGTTTACGCTATTTTTGTTGAAGTTATTGGATTAACGGTTAATGGAATAAGACTATTTAAAAAAAGTTGATAAACTAGGGAGAAATAAATGAGTTATAGTTTTGAAGACCTTATTAAAGATTTAGATATAGGAAGAGAAATTGAGTTTTTGCTCCAAACCAAAAAGTACTATATAGGTTGCGGAACAGGAAAATATATGTTTTGGGAGTTCAATAATGACGCAAATGAGATTATAGGTAAAAACGCTGAGGTTTTACTTTCGAAAGGTTAAAGTTGAAGGGAAATCGATTGAGGATATTTGGGAGTTCATAGAAATTGATTTCATTTTTTGAAGTGAGTTATTTCTTTTTGTTCCATTATCGGGCAGAATAGTTGAAGAAAGAATTGGAACTTATTAGTTATTTCTTATGGTAAGATTAGTTTGATTAACTGTTGATAGGGGGAGGTCTCAGATGGATAAATATAAAGTAATTTTATTTGATTTAGACGGAACACTTTCAGACCCAAAGGTAGGAATAATTAAATCCGTTCAATATGCGTTACTTAAAATGGAGATTGTTGAGCCAGATATTGATAAATTAGAATGTTTTATTGGACCACCATTACAAGTTTCATTTGCTGAATACTACAATTTTGATGAGGCAAATTCACAAAAAGCAATTGATTTATATAGGGAGAGGTTTAAGGAAAAAGGAATGTTTGAAAATGAGTTATATTCAAATATTCCCTTGTTATTAAAATCGTTAAAAGAACAAGGGTTTACTTTAGTTGTTGCAACTTCGAAGCCTACTGTTTTCGCTGAGCAAATTCTAAAGTATTTTAATATTGACCAATATTTTGAACTTATTGTAGGGAGCAATCTTGATGGAACAAGAGCATCAAAAACTGAAATCATTCAATACATACTAGAAAAATATACTGAATATAAACTTGGAGACTTTATTATGATTGGGGATAGAAAGCACGATATTCTCGGCTCAATTAATACCGGAATTGACTCTATTGGAGTTACTTATGGATATGGTTCATTTGAAGAATTAAGACATTCTAACCCTACTTTTATTGTCGATAATGTTGACCAGTTAAAAGATATTCTGATGGGTAGCAAAGTGAAATAAATAGTATTTACTTACTCAACTAACGGGGGCGATTGCTGAATAATAAGCAGCCGCCCTGTTGTATGAGTATCGAGTAGCATTGGTAACATTGAAAGAAGGAAAGGGGTTTAACGTGATTACTTTTGAAAATAACGAAATAGATAAATGGGAGATTGAATTAGAAATTATGAATTCAAACTCTTCCTATAATCAGATGTCTAAAAATAAAAGCATTATTAACTACGATGATATCCTTTCTGAATATGAAGAATCCAAGAAGTTAAATACAACTCGACTGCTAATCAAGCAGGAGAATAATTACATAGGATTAGTGGATTATTGTATAAATAATCCCTCAGATAATACTCCTTGGATTAGTTTATTTGTAATTCATAAGCAATTTCAAGGGGAAGGAAATTCACTTGGAGTGTTTCAACAATTAGAAGACCTTATTAGAAAAGAAGGAAAGAAAAAATTACGTTTGGCAGTCCATGAGGAGAATGAGAAAGGAATTTTGTTTTGGACCAGGTTAGGTTTTAATAAGATTAAAGAAGTAATTTTCGAAGGAAAACCACACTATTGTTTAGAAATAGAAAAGAATCTATAAAATCTTGTTCAACAATCGGGGGCAATAACTGAAGATCAGCTAAATGATCCGACTATTGCCCTTCTTCAATTATTGGGCAGGTTAACGGAACAAAAACTACTACTGCATAAGATAATATTTCACCATTAAAACAGAAGCAGGTGTTATATGGCAAAAAGAAAAAAAGTAAAAGTCAAGATAGGAGATATTTTTTCAATAAGAATAGACGAGAACCGATTTTCCTACGGTCAAGTTCTCGCCATAGGAACAATTTGTGACTTTTTAATTATCTTTGATTTGGTAAGTGATAAGCATCCACCAGTCGAAGAAATTCCTAAAGAAAAAATTATTTTTCTTGTTCCAACAGTTGTATCAAGAATAGAGGATGGTTTATGGGAAGTGTTAGGAAATGAACCTACTCCAGAGATTCATTTTCCTCATTATAAAGAAGAAGCCGAAGAAGGATACCAGTTAATAGATTATTTAGGAAACATAATAAATAGTGAAAAAGAGATTATTGAACTAGACAAGGTAAAAGAATTAGTATCTAGGTCTCCATCTTCTGTTGAGAATGCAGCAAGAGCTAGATTCTTAGAACCTGAATGGGACAGTTATTATGATGACCTCATTTACGGTTCTTAGGCTATCTTCCATTATAGGGGGCGTTGATTTAAGAAGGATTAATGCTTTTTTTGTTAAAATTATGGGATTAACGGGCAGCATTCCTTTTAAGAAAGAGGTTGATGGTATGGAATACTGGTACTTAGCGGAAAATCCTTCGGAAAGAATTTATAGGAGACTAATAACGGTTCTGTGTGATAACTCAGATAAGTTCTATTTTGTGACAAGAAAAGAACTGAAATACAATCAAGAAGTAATTGCAAAGTTTAATCCGTACATTATAGAAAGTTATGAAACAAAGAAGTGGGCAAATACAATAACAAAAGGTCCAGCAGCGACGGTTTATGTAATTGAGCCAAACAAAGAAACCTGTAAACTATTAAAAGAATATGCAAATAATCTATATGAATGGGTAGCTCCAAGTTTACCTGAAGACTTAACATTTATAAAAAATAATTTTGCCTGGTTTTCCAGTACGACACACGAAGAATTTGGAAGTTTTTCAATTCGTTCAGATTATTACAGGAGTTTAGTAAGAGGGATTTACGGTTTAAAAGTACAAAAAGTAGAATAAATCTTAGTTGTGCTAACGGGGGCAATACCTGAAGATCAGCTAATTGATCCAGCTATTGCCCATCTTCAATTATTGGGCAGTTATGTTGAAGAAGGATTTTTGATTTGATTAACCGAATATATCCTATTAATAACATAAGGAGGTTCAGTCAATGGAAAAATCGACTTTTTATTGGGGCAGAAAGAATAAGGGGATAGCGACCGCCCTATAAAAACGTAATTCCCCTGTTTTGAAAGAGGGGTTCTTTTAATGAACAATATTGACTATAATCCTTTTCTAAGTATCAAAAACCCACAACCATTAGGACCTGGTTCCTTTGAAATGGCTTTACCGTTAGTTAAAGCATTAAACCTACAACCAGGAATGCGTGTATTAGAAATTGGAGCTGGTAGTGGACAAATTGCTGTTACCCTCGCAAAATATTGGAAGGTATCAGTCGTAACCTTAGAACCTTGGGAAGATTTAAATGTCATTCATAGTAATGCAAATATTGAAGGGGTAGGAAATCAAGTTCTCGCCTTGAAAGCATATGCCCAAAAATTACCCTTTGCGGACGGAACTTTCGATGCGGTTTTTAGTATTGGTTCCTTCTTTATGATTGGTGAAGACCGCCCTTCGGTGTTAAGGGAAATTATGCGTGTTATAAAACATAGAGGACACTTTGGAATTGCAGAGCCAATGTGTACAATGGATGATGCACCTAATGATATTACCAGCTATGACATTTACAAAAGTTATAAAGAATGGTTACGTACCGTTCAATGGAATTGCAGTCTGTTTAATCAAAACGGTTTTGAAATTATTGAAGCCTACTATTTTAAACATGGATTTCAAATGTGGGTTGATAATTTTAAATACTATGATGGTGAAAAAGATATCATTTTACAAGATGGAGGACGCTGGCTTTCTTCTGGATTAGTTGTCGGACAGAAAGGTTAAACAAGTGGGGTGGTGGGAACAAGTTTCCCATTGCCTTTTAACATTGATTGTTATTAGCTAACGGGGCAGCATTCCTGTAAAGAGCTAAGTTTGTGAACAAATGTACTTTAACTATAGGGGGCGTTAGTTGAAGATCCATCGAGTAGCTGATCTTCAGCTTTTTTTCTGTGTTCAGTTAAAGGGAGGTAAATTAAACAAAATTTTTAATGGTGACATTTTACAGGTTGGAAGGGAGGAAGTTTTTTGTTATATCATCCGAAATGGAGCAAAGCAAAGAAACGTTTAATGAGTTTTGTATGCGAATCTTTGCAGTCAAGAGTAGATTTTCATGTGATTAATTATCGAAAAGCACACGACCAGTTAGGTAGAGCTGTCATAACTGTTGATAAAGTAGAAATGTTAAGTATGTGTACAATTACTGCCGAAAGAGAAGAATATTATAGAGAAAGAGATATTCGCATTCAATTAGATGATTTTAGTAATGATAATGTTTTTAATAATCGAGCAATCCAAGAACAAGCACAAGAACAATTAAAAATGGAAAGTATTTATGCACAATATGATTTCTTTTCTGCTTTGGAAGAATATTTTAATTCACCAATTGAAGTATCTCTAAAGTCGAATGATTTGTTAACAAGAATATTGTGTATTTTGGACCGTCGTGTTGGGAAAAGAACTTTACGAAAAATGGAAGAATCAATATCTGAACAAAAAACATTAGTTCAGGTTTTTTATAAATTACGTTGTGACGCAGAAAATATATATTGGAGCGAATAAACAAAGCCATAACCTCCATAAAATAGGAAGTTACTTTTCTGCGATCTATCAACATTGAACTATAATAAGGCTATTAAATTAACGGGGTGTTTCAGAAGAAAGTAAGCTCTTTATTTTGAATCTTTTTCTTAAGTCTGCCGCTAAATTTGAAGTAATAAGAAATAAAAGCGAATGATCTAATCTACATAAATATGAGGTATCCAGATAAAAAGGGAATGACAGAGATAAAATCTTAATTAAATAATGAATGTAAATTTATCTGTGAGAAATGTTTTAACCTTAAATAATACCGTTAGGATATTCCGTTAAAGGGAGCGTTAATCCAATAACACCAATAAATCAAAGAGCCCAAATACACAAAGTTTCATTCGAAACTGTATATTTGGGCTCTTTGTGATTTAATTTAAAACAGGGTTTTAGTTTGTCAGAAGTCTTGCTATTATAACTGCACTTCAATCCAATGCGGGAAGTTTATTTCCAATAATGTGTGTCAATTGAATGACAGAAACTGTTTCATTTTATCTGGAGGTCGCAGGAGTCTTCTATACAAAAACAACAGCACATCGCAGCACCTCCATTTTTAAATTCTCAGGTCCATTAAGGGTATAATGATGGCAACTGGAACAACCATTGTTTGCGGAAAGCAAGGAGCGGAGGTGATTTCTTGTCGTCGAAGACGGTTTGTATTATTGGTGCGGGTGTGGGCGGGTTGACGTCGGCTGCCTATTTGGCGAAGGAAGGATATAAGGTGACGGTCCTTGAAAAAGCCACGACCGTTGGTGGTTCGGCGGGATGGTATATTCGCAAAAGAAGGAAGTTCCCGACAGGCGCAACGATTGCGTTTGGGTTGGAGGAAAAGGGCTTGTTGAGAACTTTGCTGAACGAGTTGGACATCGATCTGCCTGCAGAAGAACTGCTTCATCCCATGGATGTCATTTTACCGGAAGGGAAGGTTTCGATCGTTAAAAATCCAGCATTGTGGGAGCATGAACTGAAGGAAGCTTTTCATCCGAGAAGCGGGGATGTGGTGAGGTTCTGGGCGACTCTTCAACAAATAAGTGATGATGTTCTGGGTGTGACAGAAAGCAGGGTTTCTTTGCCCATCAGAAAACGATATGACTTAGGAACCCTGCCTCGTCATGCTGTACGGAATCCCAAATCAGTGGCCCGCCTGGCGAGATATGCGCTTTATACAGTCGAAGATTTAATGAAGAAATTTCATCTCGAATCCTATGAACCTCTCCGTCAATTACTGGACGCCCAGCTTCTTGATGCGGTGCAGACCGATGTCTCGAAGGCAGCACTGCTTCCATCAAGCCTGGCTCTGACCATTTACCGAAGAGGCAGTTTTTTTATAGAAAACGGGATGGGCCAGCTCGGGAAGGTACTGGCAAATCGAATCAAAGATCTTGGCGGTGAGATCTTGAAAGTGTCTCCGGTTGATAGCCTTCTATATGAAGAAACCCGGAAACAATGGAGTGTGACAAGCCGTAAATGCACTTCTTCCTTTGATGCTGTGATCAACAATTCAGGGATTTCCTTCGGGGAAGGAACGAGCTATGAGAGCGAGGACGAGTTTTCCTGGGGAGCCTTTAGAGTCGATGCTATTTTGTCTGCAGAAGGGTTGAGCAGGCAGTTAAAGGAAAGGAGATTACCTTTCGCTTATCAAATCGTCCCCAGTCTTGATTCTCCCTCTATTAGGGAAACCACCCATGGCCCCGTTTATGTCACCTTCAATCATGCTGTTAATCCGAAAGGTGAACCGGTTGAAGGGGAAGTGATGATGACGGTGTCGCTTCATACTGAACTGGGGATCTGGTCCAGATATACAGAGGATGAGTACAAGCGGATCAAGGAGCAGGTAACAAAAGAGACCCTGTCAGAGATCGAGAGAGTCATCCCGGTAAAAGAGAACCTGCTGTTTGCAGAAGCAGGCACACCCCTGACATATGAACGCTATATCGGCAAAAGAGCCGTCGGCGGCTTTCCGCTGACTGTGCGAAACGCCATCACCAAGCCGAAAAGCGTCCGGTCATCACAGCCGCAGCTCTACATCGTCGGCGAACAAGCCTTCCCGGGTCCGGGAACATTATCTTCCGCACTAAGCGGATATTATGCTGCGAGAAGCATTATGAAGGATCTTAAAAGACTTTCCAAATGGAAAAGATACTGAAACAAGATAACCGGTTCTGTTTTGAAGTACAAACTTCTAATTAACAAACGGAATTGTTGAGCTATTTGCAGATGAAAATCAATCATATTTGTATAAAAAACTGGTCAGAGGCTGATGTGCCTCTGACCGGTTTTTATATCGGGGGTTATTCAATTAACGCTCCCTTTACTTGAAGAATATCTTTATGAATTTGTAGTGAATTTTATATGTTTATCACCTAAAATAGTAATGTTTATATTCCACCTTGGGTGCATAACTAAATTATTGTTTTCATCCAATTCCAAAGCCATATGAATTTCATCATCTTCAGTTGTCAGAATAGCCACTCTTTTATTTTCAATATCTATATAAGGTTTTAAACTTTCTACCATTTCTATTTTCCAGTTAAAAAAGTTCATTATTCACCTCCAATTTCCTAACTATACCAATATAGCTATGCAAGAGTATTTAGCCAGTTCGTCTTCTACTAACCTCCCTCTACTTGCATATGTTAATAGTTGTCTTAAATACTAAAAATCATCACCGCAACTTGAAGGTTTATCCTCAACTTCAAAACTAACTAAGGATGGGGTTAGAAGAGAACCAAGTCCAAGAACAATTCCAATTCCTATTGATAAATAAAAATTACTAAAAGGTGAAATAAATCGAGGAAAGATTACCATAGGAAAAATAACTAAGATAGTAATTGTTAACCGCCCAGTTATTGTTACAAAGTATTCTTTGCCACAGGTATCACAACGGAGTGGCTGGAATAAATGCCCCCATAAATAACGATAAATATTTTTTCATTTAAATTTAGAATTACAGTTCTTGCAATGCTGCAAATCTTATGACCTCCCAGTTGTTCATTAGGCAATTTTGTTCATCAAAATTTCTTGTTTTTTGAAAAAAGCACTAACAATTAGACGAAAAACCAACTATTTAAGTTTCGGCTTATTCCGTTAACCTGCTCCGTTAATGGAAGATTCTGTTTTTTTATTTTATCATACATACTTACTTACCATATTTTTAAAAATATCTGTTATTTAAAATGTATTGGAAACCGCAGCAAATTTAGAAGAACAAAAAGTTCCGCCACCTCCATTTTGGGTTGCATTTTATTATACAAATTAAGCAAAAAAATTGGATGTGCATTTTTTAGTTTTGTACTCGAAAACCGCCCGTTAGGAACAGGATCCCTTTTTTTATTGACCTGATAGTAAAGCTGCTTCTGTTTTCTCCCAACTAAACTAATGTACTACGCTTAAAAAATGTAGGTTAAAAAGAAAGGACATTACCTGTAAGTAATTACACACACTCTCATCAATTCAGTCAAAGACTCGCTTGTCCAGAATGATAAAAAGAAGAACTTTGTGACTTTTAACATGGTCGGCGGAAATGAAGGGTATCAGGATGTGCCGAAAACGACGACCAAAAGGGATTTCGACTACAGTGAAATCTGGCAGGACAAAGATCATTACCGTGATCTTCTGAAAATAGTAGAAGATACCAGGGCAACAAATGGCGGGAAAGCGGTCGTGATTGCAGGGTATATGAATTACAAGCAGGCGACGGGAATTCATTATGAGGCAGGGGATGTCCAGGGAATACCGAAAGCCGATCAGTTCTTCTCAAGGATCGGAAAGACAGCCGGCTGGGTCGGTGATTTCGGGAAGAAAGATGAAGACCAGATCATCTGGACGGTCGATGTGCCAACTGCAGGAACCTACTCATTCGGCCTTGACTACGGCCATGACAATGGAGAAAGTCCGAATGGAAAGCTGACCGTCAATAACGCTGAAGTGGTGCCTTCCATCGATTTCAATGAGAAAACAGGATGGGGCAACCCGGTTGCAGCCAAATCCTATGAATTGGACCTGCAGGCAGGAAAGAATGAAATCATGCTGAGCCTGAATTCTAACAACCTATGGCTGAATGTGGACAGCATCACTCTTGAAAAAGGTGATTTCGCAAAAGAATACGAAGCTGAAGATGCTGAGCTGATCAGCTGTAAAGTCGACAAATACGGCCATGTCTTCAATTTTGAAACAGATGGCGATTACATTGAATTTGATGTGAACGTTAAAGAGGCAGGAACCTACCCGCTAAGCTTCCAGTATGGGGTTGAGCAGATTGATGTTTCGCGTAATCTATATGTGAATGGAGATCCCGTTAAGGACAAGGTTCTGTTGAAATCAACCGGAGGATGGGAGAACTTCCAGCCTTCCGCGGAAATCCCTGTTCCTTTAAAGGCAGGAGCCAAGAAAGTGGTCCTTAAAGTGGAAGATGTAAATGACACAGGAGCGAAGATTGATTACCTGTCTGTGGGAACTGACCGCTATCAGGCGGAAAAGGCAATCAGTGGATGGGAGCCTTCCCAGACGCCTTTGATAAAAGCCGCAGATGGGGCGCTGACTGAATTCAAGCAGCAAGGCGATTTTATGACTTTCACAAGGGATACGGATCAAGCTAAGGAGACCGGCATTTCCATCTATTACAAAAATCCGGGTGAAGAGACGGAAAGAAGCATTTTCATCAACGGAAAAAAAGCAGGAGTATTCATCCTGCCTCATACAGAAGGTGAAGGATTCCAAAAGGCTGAGTCTGTCGTCTATTTACCGCAGGGAACGAATGAGGTCATGGTGAAGATGGAAGAAGCAACGACCCCATCTGCAATCTCCGTGGATAAACTGACAATAGAAGACGATGTCTACGAAGCGGAGAAGGCTGAATTCGGCTGGAGCCCGGCAATGGAAAAAACAAGCCAGGTATCCATCTCTCCTGGATACACAGACAACTTTGGAAACAAAGGACAGCGAGTCATCTTTAACGTTGATAACGAGGAAGAAACGGATACACTCACCTTCAAATATAGAACGGGCAATAACCCGCAAGTCAATATCTATGTGGATGGAGAGCTGATACCGGCGAATAACTCTTATGTTGATGGAAAAACGATTTCCGAAAACATTTTCAGCAGCACACCAGGAGGATGGGGAGGAGCAATGGCTGAAAAGTCCATCAAAGCTTCGGTCCCTGCCGGGGAACATGAAGTGGTGTTCGAGCTGGCCTCCAACGGACAATACATCAACCTGGACAGCTTGACGGCAGGAGAAAAGGAATACCAGGTGGAGGATGCGTCATTCGGACCTGACGGCCATGGCATCTCTACAACGACAGGCCATGTCTATGACTTCAAGGACGAAAATGACTTCCTGGATTTCCAGGTGAAAGCAGGAGCGGCAGGCTCGTATGATCTTGTTTGGAAATACAACAATGATTCGGCCTCAAAGCGTGATGCCAGACGGAGTGTCTATATCAATGGAGAAAAGACAGAGGATATTACATTCCCTTCAAGCAATGGATGGCAGGAACTTGAAATGAAGAATATTTCTTTAAAAGAAGGAATCAATTCCATTAAGATAGCCGTTGAAAATATCGATGATGATGGCGTGAAGCTGGATTACCTGCAGGCCGGAGAGGAAAAATGGCATGCAGAATCAGTCAACACCCTTGCGCCAATGCACATCTATAAGGACACACTGCTCAATTTCGGCCATGTCGGGGATGAAGTCACATTTGAGGCAGACTTAGAAGAAGATGGGGAAACGAGCTTCATCTTCACCTATGCCAATGCCGGAGCGGACACGGAAAGAACCATTTACATCGATGGAGAGCCTGTGCTGGACGACAATGGAAATCCGTATACAGTCGTCTTTAAGGGAACAGGCAGCAAGGATTCCTACAGTGAAGACGGATATATCGTCCTGCCGGATGTGACTTCCGGTACCCATAGGATCACCTTGAAACAAGAAGAAGGCCAGAAGGGGTCGATCGATTTGCGGAGGATGACCATCGGCTTGTTCGATGAGCCGTCCGTCCGTCTCATGGATGCCGGACTTGCCGCGATGGGTGCCACACATATTGAAATCGGGACTGCGGAAAATTACGAAGAGGGACCGAATATGCTGGCTCACGAATATTATCCGAACCGCAGCAAAAAGATGAGTGAATCGCTTAAAGAGTCAATGAAGGATTACTACAAATTCTTTGCTGCTTATGAAAATCTCCTTTTTGACAGTAAAGAGACGGACAAAAATGTGGTTATCGAAAAAGAGAACACAGAAGTGAAAACAAGCACAAACGGCGAGCAGAACAGCATCTGGACAATCGCAAGGGACAATAAGGATAATGCAGGCTTTGAGGATTATGAAATTGTCCACCTGATCAACCTTCTCCAGAATGATTCCAACTGGAGGAATGCAGCAGCTAAACCGGAGAAACAAGAAAATTTGGTTGTCCGCTATCCTGTCGGGAAAACCAAAAAGGAACTCCGTGACTTACGTGTCTATGCAGCGAGCCCTGATGCAAAAGAAGGTCAGCTGCAGGAAATCCCGTTCACATGGCAGGACGATGAAATCGTGATCAGCCTGCCTGAGTTGGAGTATTGGCAAATGATCGTCATCGACCGGGATGGAGCGGAAAACAAAAAGGCGAAGAAGATAAAATTTTAATCAAAAAGAAACACAGCGGATTCCGCTGTGTTTCTTTATTGTATTCGCCTACAAAGTCTGTGTCTGATCAATCTGAAGCGGTTCATAGGTGATTTCGTATTCATCTGCTATTACCTTCATCATCCCATGATACTCCTCAAGCATTCCCTGGTATTCCAGCATCTTTTGATTCGCTTCTTCCATCACCTGTATGTCTTGCTTTTCCAGCGCTTCTTTTTGCAATTCGACCGATTCCAAGAACGTCTTCGTGGTCATTTTGATCTGCTCTGTCGGCTGTTCAAGCTCTGGGATGGGTGCTTCCAGCTTTTCTGCTTCGCTCACAGCTTCTTTATAAGCAGGCAGAACGTCTTGCTTGATGACCGCCAGCATGGTTGGGTCATCTGTGTAATTTTCTCCGGAAACAGACAATAACGAATTAAAAGCGACCGTTTCCAATTCTGAAATTTTGTGGATATCCTCTTCGATAAAAGCAATGATCACGTCTTGCTTATCTGTATCCGTTGGCATAGCTTCTTCATTTTCTGTAGTCGATAAAGTTTCTTTGTTTTCATCAGTGTCTGATACGGCATCTTCACTTTCATCCACAGGTGACACAGTTTCCGCATTTTCACTGGCTGGCTCAGGGGACGAGGTGTTAATCGAAATAAGACTGCAGCCGGACAAAAGAAAGATCATACTGAGGATCATGGGAATGTACTTCATAGCAGCTATCCTTTCTGGGGAAATTTGGTTTTGGTTATCCTATACCCTAAAAGGATCTTGTCCTAATCTGGAATACGGAAAAAATATTTAAGTAAGAATAAGATTTGTACTCTTTTCAGGGTAGAGAACCGTCCCCCATCATGCTACTATAGAGAAGGAAATTTAATAGGAAACAACTTTCATATAAATAGAGAAACCAAAGGAGACACAATCAAATGTCAGTCATACTGAACAACGCTAGAATTGAAAAAGACTTCCTGGGACCGAAGGAAGTACCTGAGCATGCTTATTATGGAATCCAGACGCTTCGTGCGGTGGAGAATTTTCCGATTACGGGCTATAAGATCCACCCGGAATTGATTAAAGCGATGGCGATGGTGAAGAAGGCGGCAGCCAAGGCGAACATGGATGTCGGCCGTCTTTATACAGGCATCGGGGAAGCGATTGTGAAAGCGGCAGATGAAATGATCGATGGTCAATGGCATGAACAGGTACTCGTCGACCCAATCCAGGGAGGCGCAGGGACTTCGTTCAACATGAACATCAATGAGATCCTGGCCAACCGCGCCCTTGAGTTCATGGGGGAAGAAAAAGGTTCTTATGGCCACTGCAGCCCGAACAGCCATGTCAATATGTCTCAGTCAACGAATGACGCGTTCCCGACAAGCATGCATATTGCGATTTTGAATCTGCTGGAGCAGCTGATCTCGACAATGGAGCGGATGCATGAGGCATTCAGCGCCAAAGCTCAGGAATTCAGCCATATCATCAAGATGGGGCGCACTCATCTTCAGGATGCGGTGCCAATCCGTCTCGGCCAGGAATTCGAAGCATACAGCCGTGTGATCGCAAGGGATATCAAGCGAATCAAGCAGACAAGGGAGCACCTTTATGAATTGAACATGGGTGCCACTGCCGTAGGGACAGGCCTTAATGCGTTTCCTAAGTATATCGAGCTTGTCATTCCTTATCTTGCGGAAATCAGCGGGCTTCCGTTCAAGGGCGCGGAACATCTTGTGGATGCGACACAGAATACGGATTCTTATACAGAAGTGTCCAGCAGCCTGAAGATCTGCATGGTCAACATGTCCAAGATTGCCAATGACCTTCGTTTGATGGCTTCCGGCCCAAGAGCAGGCCTTGGCGAGATTTCCCTGCCGGCAAGACAGCCTGGTTCTTCCATCATGCCAGGCAAGGTCAACCCTGTCATGCCGGAACTGATCAACCAGGTATCCTTCCAGGTGATCGGGAACGACCAGACGATTTCACTTGCATCCGAAGCGGGGCAGTTTGATCTGAACGTCATGGAGCCGGTCCTGATCTTCAATCTGCTTCAATCGATCAGCATCATGAACAATGCCTTTGATTCGTTCACAGAGTACTGTGTTAAAGGAATCGAAGCAAACGAAGAGAGAATGAAGGCGTATGTGGAGAAGAGTGTCGGCATCATTACGGCCGTCAATCCGCATATCGGCTATGAAGTCGCGTCAAGGATCGCAAGGGAAGCGATCTTGAACGGCGAACCGATTAGGGAGCTTTGCCTGAAGTACGATGTCCTTACAGAAGAAGAACTCGATCTGATTCTGAATCCTTACGAAATGACCGAACCCGGAATTGCCGGTGCGTCGCTGTTTGAAAGGGAATAATATTGTAATTACCATAGAAAAAGCCGACTCTTCTTCCAAAAAGGAAGGAGAGTCGGCTTTTTCTATGGTTGTCTGTAAGACAGGACATATAGCTATAGGGAAAGATGGCAAGGTGAAAAAGGAGCATACAAAAACCAGGTAGAGACCTACTTTATTATTTCCAATGATTCAATAACAACAAGCTACGATGTTCAGTAATTATAGAAGGTTATACTACCGTCCTTATCCTTTTTTCATCACGTTGATTGGAGTGGAAGGTGTGCGAGCTCCTGCGGGATTAGCGGGACAGGTGAGACCCCGCAAGCGAAGCTGAGGAGGCTCACCGCCCGCCCCGCGGAGTCGCGCACCTGGAGCGGAAATCAACATTCCTTACCTAAGCCTAGGTTTTAATGAATCTGAAGATTTTCAGTGCCCGTCATCTTGCCGGTCTTTTTTCTATGTGTTTTTTCTGTTTGATATAAAATCTTTCTTCTTACCTGCTTCTGTAAACAAAAATTGATATTCAGTTTATGTACGGGCGTTATACTTTGAAACGAATAACATGAAGGAGGAAAGTTGATGAAAAGATTACTGACCCCCATTACAGACTGGGTATCGACAAAGAGAGGGATGTGGCTCACGATCTTTTTCTGGGTCGTGCTGATGGCAGGATTGAGTGCCGGTCCAAAACTTGATGACTATAAAGTGAGCAATTTTCAATCCCTCCCAGATGAAGCGGCATCGATCATCGCTGAGGATAAAATAGAAGAATTATTCCCGAACGAGCAAGGGACGCCTGGCATTCTTGTTTTTCATAATGATTCAGGTGAGGTCAAATTAGATGAGGTCAATGAAATCCTAAAAGGAATCAAGGCGGAGAATATCAAAGGAATTGACCGAATCGTTGATATCAGCATGCTGCCGCCTCAGGCTGTGGAAGGGTTCATCTCCAAAGATGGGTCAACGGTGATTGTCCCGATGGAATTGGAAAAAGGGCTTGGCGGCAAAGCGTATTCAGAAATCAACGATAAGGCTTCACAAATTGGCAATGAGATTGCAGATACGTTTGAACATATGGAATTCTATATTACCGGACCGGCTGGAATAGCGGGAGATGCGACCAAGCTGTTTGAACAGGCAGATGTCGTATTGCTAATGGCAACCATTTTAATCGTATTGGTTTTGTTGATCGTTATATACCGTTCGCCTCTGTTAGCGTTCATTCCTCTTCTGGCAACGGCAATCGTCTATCAGGTGGTGAATCAGAGTGTGGCGCTGATGGGTGCTGCCGGCCTGGAAATCAATAACTCGACGACATCAATCATGAGTATCCTGCTGTTCGCGGCCGTCATTGATTATTCTTTATTTGTGTTCTCGCGTTACCGTGAGGGGCTCTACCAGGTTGAAAGTAAATATGATGCGATGAAGAGCGCTATGCGTGCCACAGGAGAGCCTGTCTTTTTTGCCGGCGGAACCGTGATGGCTGCGATGTTGATTTTATTCCTGGCTGACTTCCGTGATTATCAGAACTTTGCACCGGTGTTTGGATTGGCCATGTTCTTTATCATGGTGGCTTCGATCACTCTTGTGCCGGCGCTGTTCACTTTATTCGGACGCAAGTCGTTTTGGCCGAAGGTACCGAAATATGGCGGGAAAATCGGTGTAAAACATGCCTTTTGGGGATCAATTGCCAGGTTTGTTGTGAAAAAGCCATGGCTCAGCGGCGGTTTGACAGGGATTTTCCTTGTGGTGACAGCCATCAATGTAATGACTATTGATTTTGAGTTTGATACCGTGAAGAAATTCCCGGAAGACTTACCGTCCCGCGTTGGCTATGAGATTGTGGAATCCCAATTTGATAAGGGAGAGCTTGCCCCTTCTGCATTACTCATTGAAAGCGGCGATCTTTTAACAAAAGAAGAGACCGCTGAAATCAAAGCAGAACTGGAGACGTTTGACGAAATTGCCTCGGTCCGCACAGGCGGGCAAACAGAGGATGGAAAGGCAGTCAAGTACAGTGTGGCTTTATCCATAAATCCGTATTCGAAAGAGGCTATAGACTTTATGGAAGAGCTGAGGGAATCTACGCCTGATATGCTCCGGGATCTCTCTATCAAAGGAGAAGCGTATTATGGCGGAGTGACTCCAAAGCTTGTGGATGAAAGGTCCGTAAACAATAAAGATATCGTGACGATCGTGGTTCTCGAAACGGTCCTTATTCTCGGTCTCTTGGCAGCCATGACGCGTACCATCAGGATGCCACTATATATGATGGGGACGATCTTGCTTTCTTATGTTTCTGCATTGGGGCTTGGAAGCTTCCTGGTGGATGTGTTGTTTGGGTTTGATGCCATCAGTACCCGGGTGCCTGTATATGCGTTCATTTTCCTCGTGGCACTGGGCGTGGATTATAACATCATCCTTGTATCCCGTTTTATGGAGGAAAGGAAGGAGCATGGCGTCAAGAAAGCTCTCGAAATTGCGATGACAAATACAGGTGGAGTCATATCATCGGCAGGTATCATCCTGGCTGCAACCTTTGCCGCGCTGACGACGATGCCGATTGCTGATTTATTCGTGTTTGGATTCATTGTAGCGGTCGGGATCCTTATGGATACCTTCCTGGTGAGGGGAGTCCTGCTGCCAACCCTGATAATGGCATTTGAAAAGGATGATCAGACCTCTCATAATAGTCAATAGTATAAGTGCGGGGAAGTTTGTATTGCTGGGAGGTTGATTCATGAAAATTCTGGTGGTTGATGATGATGTCCATATTCAGAGGCTGGTTTCCATCCACTTAAGCGGCAAAGGATATAAGGTCGTTAAAGCGGATGATGGAGAGGAAGCCTTGCAGAAGGTAGAAGAGATGACATTCGATTTAGCGGTAGTCGATGTGATGATGCCGGGGATGGATGGATATGAACTGACAAAAATCTTAACAGAAGATTATGCGATTCCGGTGATCCTGCTGACCGCAAAGGGTCAGTTGGATGATAAGGAAAAGGGCTTCTTGTCAGGAACAGAAGATTATATTGTCAAGCCTTTCGAGGTAAAAGAGCTGTTATACCGAGTAGCTGTCGTCCTGCGGCGTGCGGGGCGGTCGATGGAAAGTATCATCACGGCAGGGAATGTGATGCTGGATAGAAAAAATTTTGAAGTGATGATTGATCAGGAAACTATTCTTTTTCCGTTGAAAGAGTTTGAACTATTGAGCATCCTTGCCTCCAGGGGACAAAGGATCGCGCCGCGTGCTTTATTGATTGAACAGATTTGGGGAGTGGATTATGAAGGAAGTGAACAAACCCTGAATACCCACATCAATCGGATCCGGGATCGATTAAAGAAATATGGGGCGACGGTGGAAGTTCAGACTGTCAGGGGGATTGGTTATAAGCTGGAGGTTAAAGGATGAGGACGCTTTACCGTAAATTCGTTGCGGCGGCCCTCTTGATTCTCACCATCAGTGTTCTTGTAGGGTTCATCCTGGCCAACTGGTTCTATATGTCCACAACCAAACAGAAGATTGACCGCCAGAATGTCGTCATTGCAGAAGAAATCGTTTCGGGCATAGAGAGGATGCACGGTCACCAAACAGCTTTGGCGCCTTATTTGGATTCGGTAGGGAAGCTTGGGTATCAGGTGCTCATCATGGACAAGGAAGGGGAAAAACAGTTTTTTGGAGCAGAGTTCTCTAAGACGGAGCTGCCCGAGGAAGCCATGAAGGTAGTGGATGAACAGAAGATTTACCACGGTATGAGTGAGGATTCCAATCAATCTTTTGTGATGGGGCACTTTTCTAATGATGTACGCAATACCGTCGGGGTCCCGTTCACTGCCGGTGGCGAGCAATATGCCTTATTCATGCGCCCGAATAACAAGCTCCTTTTCTCTGATATCCACATGATCCTTGCGTGGTTTATTTTAGCGGTTTCCGTTATCAGTATCATGGGGATGATCGGGTTTGCTAAACACTTGATCAAGCCCATTACGCAGCTGACGGAAGCCACAAAGGAATTGACTCGTGAGAATTTCAACTATGACTTGAGCATCAGCCGCAGGGATGAAATCGGGCAGCTGGCCGAAAGCTTTACAACCATGCAAAGACAATTACAGCATAATGATGAAGCAAGGAAAGCCTTTATTAGTAATGTGTCACATGATTTCCAATCACCCCTGATGAATATACAGGGCTATGCAGACTTATTGAAGTCAGATGTGCCCGAGGAAGAAAGGGTCCATTATCTGGAGATCATTAATGAGGAATCGAAAAGGCTTTCCCATTTGACGAAACAATTATTGATCATGACTTCCCTGGATCAAAAAGCCTATCCTATGAAGCTTTCGGAAGTCCAGGCAGATCAACAGATCAAACAAGTCATCCGTAAATATCAATGGCTCATTGAGGAAAAAGGGATAGAAGTTTCATACAATCTCGTTCCTTGTGTATTCAAATACGATTCCGAACTGATGATGAATGTCTGGGATAACCTCATGACCAATGCCATTAAGTACAGCAGGCATGGAGACGCCATCTGGATAGGACTGGCCGCAAAGGATACGGAGCTTATCGTGACATTTAAGGATACTGGGATTGGCATAGCTGATAGTGAGAGGGAACAGATCTTTGACCGCTTTTACCGGGTGGATGCAGCAAGGAAAAAGGGCGGCACCGGACTGGGTCTCTCCATTGTCAAACAGATCATTGATTTGCATAAGGGGAAAGTTGCTGTGGCAAGTAAAGAAGGGGAGGGGTCCATCTTCACGATTACCCTTCCTTCTATAGATAAATAATTATAATTGGGGGAATGGAGAATGGAACAAAAATGGAGTTTGCGTTTGATACGATTTGCTGCAATCTTTGGGCTCATCGGAGCGTTTCTGGGATCACATATGGCTGGTCAAATGGACTATGCCCTCAAGCCGATCCACACACATATTTTATTAGTAGGATGGCTTTCCGTATTCGCTTGGGGAATTTTCTATAAGGTATACACAATAAAATATAAGAAGCTTGTAGCCGTTCATAGTATCCTGGGGATGGCAGGGGCACTCGGCCTGACTTCCGGCATGTGGATGTATAACCTGAATCCCTTTGAACTAAGTGAAGCGGCTGTCACTGTATGGTTTGTCGTGGGAGGCAGCTTGCTACTGCTGGCCTTCCTATTATTTGTGGTGATGACATTCATGGTGGAGTAAAGAGAAGCATAGTTTAGTGCAATACTGAAAATCAGATAAAAGAAACAGACCCGTCAACTAGGCGGGTCTGTTGTCAATTTCACTTCCTGCTGCAGGAAATGAACATGGATGCGTCTTTCTTCATGAAAATATTGCTGCCATGATGGAAGGTCCTGATGGTGCTGGATGAAAGGCCGGCTTCGGATAATTTTTCTTGCAGCTCACTGTGTGAAAAACCGTTATGGACTTTCGGATGGCTGATTTGATCGTTCTTGTCAAAATCGACAATAATGAGCTTGCCGCCGTCGTTTAAAATGTTGAACATTTCCTTCAGGATCTTCTTCGTATCCGGGATATGAAGAAGGACCAGGGACATTAACACGATGTCTGCCTGGAGATCAGGGGTGGACTGGGTAAAATCAGCATAAAGGGCATCTGCGTTTGCGATTCCGTTTTTGGCGATTTTCGCTTTGGCTGTTTCAATCATTTGTTCCGATGAATCGACCAGCAGAACAGAGTTCACCAAATCGGTCAGTTCTAAACCGACGAGCCCGGTTCCGCTGCCGTAGTCAATTAACGATTTCGATCTGCTGTTTCGCAATTCATCCCTGACTTCCTTGACGACAACCTTGGCCAGTTCTATTCTCTCTACTGTATCGTATCTTTTGGCCATTTGTTCAAAAACGTTATTGTCCATTCATTCCACCTCATTTGTTATGACTCGTTAAAGATGTCTATAATCTTATCACAAATATCATGATGGGCGGTTCCGTCAAAATTAAGCAGGACGACTACCCCTAAATTAAGTTCAGGAACGATGCTCATGAGCGATCTGACGGCCATTTGCCCGCCGCCGTGTTCAACAACCTTGAGGCCGTTATAGCTGTCAGTGAACCATGCCAGTCCGTAGCTTCTGACGTCGCTGCCAAACCGCCACTCTTCGCTGACAAGGTGGAAGGGATGCTGCATGTCTTCCACTGATTCCGGACGCAGGATACCTGGTTTTTTTGATAAATGAAAGGCCAAGTATTTTGCTAAATCATGGGCGGTTGAATACAAATAGCCGATCGGGGCGGAAATCGAGTTTTTTGGGAAAGGAGTCTCTGTTCGTTCCTCACCCAGATAATACCTGGCACTGTTTTCGTCCTGTTCAACTTTAGCGGAATCGCCCGTTGTACGGTTCATATCGAGAGGGATGAGAATTTCCTCTTGAAGATGGGTTTCCCACTTTGAACCACTGACTTTTTCAAACAAGTCTGCAAGGATGACATAGGCATCAGTGCAGTAATTCCATCCCTCTCCAACAGGATACTCCAGCTCCACTTTTTGGAACCACCTGGTTATATCTTCCCTCGAGGTTATGCTTTTGATTTCGTCCTCTGTGAGTTGGTAGTGATCGAGTGCTTCCTGAAATTCAGTGGGTGTATCGGAAAAGATTTCTTTTACATTCGGGGCAATCATATTGGCGATGCCCAGATCTGAAGGGAAGCCGGCCGTGTGAGTCAGAATATGGCGGATAGTGATGATGTCGCTTTGCTGCTTATCTTTTGTCCTGAAGTACGGCAGGTGCCGGACGACCGGGTCATCTAAATTTATCAGGCCATTTTCCGCAAGCTTCATGAGGGAAAGGGCCATGAAGTTCTTTGAAATGCTTTGAATGCTCATCAACGTATCCCCATCGATGGGCTTCTTTTCCGGATGGGTCCGGGAATGGCCGAATCCCTTCGAGTAAATGATCTCCGAATCCTTGACGATGGCGGCACTCAGGCCGGTGCCATTTTGGTCAAGAAGGATTTGGTTGATGTATTGCGTTATTTGTTTAAGTTTGTTTTCGGCAGGTAGGTGCATACTTTCTCCATTCTATTGGTTTCTATTGTTGGAATTATCCGATTTCTTACCTATCTTAACACAAGACAGCTTTCCTTTTCGGTATATCTATTTCGGTACTAGAAATAAGTCCGAAACTAAAGTAGACTATATCAAAGGATTGAATGCATCTTTAGGACCTAAAACAATGCAGAGGACCAGATGGTTTAATATAAAATTCGCAATACAGTAAGGAAGGGATACAACATGCCGGAATTATCAGGAATACTGCCTGCAGTGAAAAGCATGAAAGAATTTGATAAATTGCTGGAGAGCGACCATAAATACATCATTTTGCTGGAAACCCGGCTTTCCCAGCTGCCAAGCATGGCCAGCTACGCCCGGAAAGCAAATAAGAAACTGATTGTTCACGTCGATCTTGTACAAGGCCTGAAAACGGATGAATACGGGATGGAATTCTTAATAAGGGTGATCAAGGTCGATGGAATCATTTCAACAAGAGGGAATGCCATCGCCATTGCCAAGAAAAACAACCTGATTGCCATCCAGAGATTATTCCTGCTCGACAGCCATGCGCTCGAGCACAACTTGAAAATCATCAACAATGTTCAGCCTGATTACATTGAGGTACTTCCGGGGCTGATCCCGAAAATCATCCAAGAAGTGAATCGGGCCACCAATATTCCTGTGATTGCAGGGGGCTTGATCAGGAACGAAGAAGACATTGAGGCTGCATACGAGGGCGGGGCGATCGCCGTAACGACCTCTAACCACTCGCTTGTATGGGAGTAACAGGAACAACAAAAATCTTTTCAAATTTGTGTTTCTTATGTTATAATACGGGTACATGTTAATACATCGGACGGAGAATTTGAGAGACCGCAATCGACCTATAACTATATTATGGGTTGGTTTGCGGTCTCTTTTTTTTCGCCTCAGTATAAATAAGGAGAGATAATCATGTCTTTTTCAAGCTTGGATAGAAACGAATTTTATAAAGAAATGAAAAGCGCGTCCCTTGATGTACTGGTCATCGGGGGAGGGATCACCGGTGCCGGGATCGCCCTGGATGCAAGCGTCAGAGGGATGAAAACGGGGCTTGTGGAAATGCAGGATTTCGCTGCAGGTACTTCAAGCCGGTCAACGAAGCTCGTGCATGGGGGCCTCCGTTATTTAAAGCAATTTGAAATCAGGGTCGTGGCTGAAGTCGGGAAAGAAAGGGCAATCGTATACGAAAATGCCCCGCATGTCACGACACCCGAATGGATGATGCTCCCTTTTTATAAAGGAGGGACCTTTGGCCCGCTGTCCACGAATATCGGCTTACGGGTGTACGATTTTCTTGCGGGAGTGAAGAAAAGCGAAAGGCGGAAGATGTTTTCAGCCGCGGAAGCACTGAAGCGTGAGCCGTTGCTGAAGAAGGACGGCATTAAAGGGGCGGGTTATTATGTGGAGTATAAGACAGATGATGCCCGCTTGACGATCGAAGTCCTGAAAAAAGCCGTTGAAAAAGGTGCCATTGCCTTGAATTACTCGAAAGTGGAGAAGCTGATATATGATCAAAACGGCAAGGTGGCCGGTGTCGGGCTTGTGGATCAAATCGACGGCTCGAAGCATCAGGTATATGCCAAAAAGATTGTCAATGCGGCAGGCCCATGGGTGGATACGCTTCGGGAAAAGGATAACTCGAAAAAAGGAAAGACACTTCAATTGACGAAAGGGATCCATCTCGTTTTTGACGGCAGCCGTTTCCCTCTGAAGCAAGCAATCTATTTCGATACGCCTGACGGACGGATGGTGTTTGCGATTCCGCGTGAAGGCAAAACCTATGTCGGTACGACGGATACCGTTTACAAGGGTGACATCAGCCATCCGACGATGACCTTTGCTGACAGGGACTATGTTCTGAATGCGATTGACTTCATGTTCCCTGATGTGAATATCACAGCGGAAGATATCGAATCAAGCTGGGCGGGGCTGCGTCCATTGATCTTGGAGGAAGGGAAGGATCCTTCTGAAATCTCACGCAAAGATGAAATTTTCATTTCGGATTCCGGATTCATTTCGATTGCCGGCGGGAAGCTGACCGGCTACAGAAAAATGGCAGAGAGTGTCGTGGATCTGGTGGCAAAGCAGCTGAAGGAAGAAGAGGGATCGGCTTTTGGTGAAATTGCGACCAAGCACCTGGCACTATCCGGCGGTGATGTTGGGGGATCAAAAGGATATCCGGGATTCGTTAAGAAAAAGACTGAAGAAGCGGCAGATCTGGACATTGATCCGGTCATGGCAAGAACCCTGGTGAACCGATATGGATCGAACATCGATAAGGTGCTGGATCTGTATCTGGAAGGCAGGGACCCTGCAGTAAACGAGGGCTTGGAGCCTGTAGTGTATGCCGTCGTGAACTATGCGCTTGCCTATGAAATGGCATATAAACCAGTTGATATATTCATCAGACGGACAGGAGCATTGTTTTTCCATATTGACTGGGTCCGCCAGCATAAAGAGCCTGTCATTCAGTACCTGAAAAGGGTGTTCAACTGGAGTGAAGAACAGGCGGAGGAGTATACGCAGGAACTTGATGTCCTTCTTCATGAAGCGGTCACGCCTGTGGAAGGGTAAGGGAAAACTGCTTTACGTAATATGAAGGCTGACCTGTGCATTGCATGGGTCAGTTTTTTTTATATCGTAACCGCTCATTTCAACTTGGACAACGAAGATCATCCGTGAAGAATAAAGAGCCGCTAGGTAATTTTATTATTAAGGGGTTCCGTTCAGGGAGAGAAAATAGTAAATAGTACTATAAATAGCAGGCTAATTCGCATACGGATTAGACCTGCTTTATTTGTTGTTTTATCAATGTTTTCATCAAATTCAGGGGTGAATTAGCACTTCAAATAGCACCTTAATTAACAATCGTACAATAATTATTGTGTTAACTGACTTTCCTATTTGCATCCTGTTCTTGTGGATATGAGCCTTTATTGAGGAATTGTGTGCTACACTTGTAAATAATGGATATTTTATTAAAGGGCAGTTTAGCTGAACTAGGAAGATGATGAACACAAAGGGGTGTGAGTGTTGAAAGTGATAAAAATGCTATTAATTACTGTGAGTTTGTCGCTTGCTTTAGTGGGATGTGGTATGGCTGATGGGGGAAAAGTGACCGCCCGAGACGTACTGAAACAAAGTGATGATGCAGATATTATACAGTATCAAGGTTTTATTTATAACAATGTTACTAACCTGGAGTGGTTTAAGGATGGTGGAGATGTTCCATTTTCTAAAGAGCATCTCCTGGGAGAAGTGAAAAAACAAACAAAGAACAGCTGGTTGTTTAATGACTTTAGTGCAACCAAATTACCAAAAGGGACAAAGGTTTATTCAAATACTGAAGAGGTTAAAGGGTTTCTTTTCGTTGAATATGAAGGAGATGAGTTGTATTATATGCAGCTTCTTGAAGGTTAAGTAATACTCA